>RPGO01000021.1 GCA_004193545.1 Candidatus Argoarchaeum ethanivorans
AAAGTATTGATCCCTCAAATATCAAGGCTGAATTTCGTATTGTTAAATTAATAGAGTATTTGAAACGCAATAAACCGCGTATCCCAAATTATGAATTACGCAAAAGGCTTGGTCTTCGGAATTCGAGTAATATTGGGGAAAAGATGAACGATCTACTTGTTTCAAATCGTCAAAAAGATAACGGTATGAGTTGGGCGCAGATACTCTCATCTCCCATAGTTCAATTTTTATTTTAAGAGATACGTTTTAAAGTAATAGGCAGATAATTAATGGAAAAGGCCGTACATTGCAGATGCAAAACAGGTTGTCGTAATCGGCGCTGTATTTGTTTTAGAAATAATGAACCTTGTGATGAGAACTGCGGATGTACTGATTGTAATAATCCGTTCAATGGAGTGGACATAGAAGATCTTTCAATTTGCGCTCTGCAAAATATTGAAGAATACACAGAGTTGTCGAAAGATGAACTGGAAGAGAAATATGAACTTCCCTGTGGTTGTGAAGAAGTGCCATTAAAAAAGCTCATGGGGGATTACAGTTGTTCAAAATGTGGTGAAGTATACTGGTATTCTTTTTGTTGGGATGAAGTAGTACAAGATAGTTGTACATGGCATTGTAAAATTTGTGGAACATGCAGAGATTGGAGGGAGTGGCACTGTAAAGAATGTAATAAATGCACTTATGGAGTAACACTTCCTTGTGAACATTGTGGTAGCCCAAGAAGACGATAATGGAATTATATGACGGTTTTTTCAAAAAAACTGGCTAAATTCATTTTTTTCGGGACAAAGTTATCTAAATTGTGTATGTTATTATGCAAAAACTCTGCGTTATGGAAAACCCGCATGAACAACTATTTATATGGAGTGATATCATATGGTTAAAAACATTACAGTGCTTGTCATGTTACAGAATCAGCACCGGACATAACGGTTTCAGAATCTATCCAAGAGATAAAGGAGGAAATAGATCAACAAATTGAAGATGTAGTCGTCTGGGTATTGACGTGCAAGTCCATCTACTTTTTGAAATTTGAGAAACAGTTAGTTTCCAAAGTTTATGAATTGGGCAGGCTGTTTATTTCCTTGTTTTTATGTATGCGTGAGGATCATTGTAAGCTCACACATACAGAGAGTGGATGTAAGCGTCAAGGTTTAAAGGATCGTCTTATTGGCACGGTATTTGGCAAGGTTCGGTATTGGCGTACTTACATTTATCGGGGTAAATTTGGTGGTGGATACTATCCGTTAGATATTGAACTGGGCTTACCTTGGGATGGTTTCAGCATGCTGGTACGCAGTTATGCGGTCAGGCTTGCAACAAAAATGAGCTATGCGCAGACCGTTCTGGTATTGAGCACATTTCTTCAATGGTCCCCATGCCAGAAAACCATTGAAGAGATGGTCTTGGGCTTGGGCAAACATACTTGTCAGTGGTTTGAATCAGCTCCAGCTCCTAAAAATGATGGGGATGTTCTTATCATTCAGATAGACAGTAAAGGCACCCCTACAGCCACGGAAGAGGAGTTAAAAAAGAGACGTGGTAAAAGAGTCAAGAATCTACATCCGGGATCACAGCGGCACCGGGGCAAAGCTGCTCGTAAGCGTCGAGGATCCAAGAAGCGCAAGAAGAAGGGAGATAAATCCAAAAATGCAAAGATGTCCACAATAGTGGTCATGTATACGCTGAAACGCACGGATGACGGTTTATTGGAAGGCCCTATCAACAAGAAGGTCTATGCTTCATATGCCCCAAAACGTCATGCTGTTGCCATCGCCCGTTGCGAAGCTGATAAACGTGGTTTTACAAAAAAAAGCGGGAAATTGGTCCAGATTGTTACAGATGGGGATAACGATTTGGACTGCTATGTGGAGGATTTTTTCTCTGAAGCCATCCATACCATAGATATTTTCCATGTTACGGAATATCTCTGGAAAGCAGGTGCTTGTCTTTATAAAGAAGGGAGTGATGAACTTATTGAATGGGTCGAGGCCCAAAAGGATTTTCTTTATGATGGACGTGCTTCAGCAATTGTCGATGAACTTGATAAACGTCTTGGATTACTTCCCCGGCGAGGTCCTGGTAATAAAAGCCGCCGGGAACGCTTGGAAAAGATAAGAAACTATCTTAATAAACGCATTGATAAGATGGATTATAAAACTTTACAGGAGAAGGATTTAGAGATTTCTTCCGGAGCTGTTGAGGGCGCTGTAAATTATGTCATTGCCAAAAGGTTTGATAGCGGTGGCATGAGATGGATCAAAGAACGGGCAGAAGCGTTGCTCCAGTTACGATGCATAGAGGTAAACGATGACTGGGATGCATTTATCGACTTTGTGCATGATAAAACAAGTCGGCAAGCGCAACGTTTGAATGAAAACTTTTTCTTAAAAAGCAAAGAAGCAATGGAGCTTCCAACATATGGACTTAATTAATGATATCAGTCAAACAAAGTGGGAGAGGGGAAAAACTGCACCCTTATCAATAAAGCTTTTTTGAGAAAGTACTTTCTTTAAAATACACTTTGCCAAGTCATGAGCTATTAGAGAAAAAACGAGTGCTATTCGTTGTGCCGTAATCGATTTTAATTCAATCTTCGCAGATA
>RPGO01000022.1 GCA_004193545.1 Candidatus Argoarchaeum ethanivorans
TATAATGGAGATTAATAGCAGAATCAATAAAATTTTTGTGCGTCTCATCCACAAGTTATTCAAAATGTTTTTCATTTTCTTCCTTTTTATACTAAAGTCCTTTAACATACCTCCTATTAGCCATATATGGCTATACCAATGATAAGAATTATCCAAAATGCTAAAACTCCAAACATCGATGGAATAAGTATCTTTAATTTTAGCGAATAGTTTCTTGACAGTATGTATCCAATACACATACAAGCGATTGTGATTATTGAAAAATGCGATATTAATAGCCCCATCCAATCATTGAAAAAAGCAGTAAATGGCGACGGATAATATCGTGTTGGATACCCTTTACTAAATAACAATAATAACGTATCCTCTCAAAAAACCAAGGGAACAAATTCAATATACAACAAATCCATTAACTACTCACCCCAAACATCACGTTTTTATACCCTTATTGTAACTGTTTAGATATTCGATTCTATGCTAAAAACCGATAAACAGAAATATGAGTTTATACTAAATTATATTTATGTTTGACAAAACACACACAGAACAATTAGAAAAGCATATTGAACAACTTGAAGTTCGTATCAAACAACTCCAGGAAGAGAATAAAGTCAACCTGAAACAAAAAAGCGCATTGGAACAGTTAAACATCAATCTTGAAGGGATAGCAGATAAAAAGATAAAAGAAGCCATCCTGGGTCTTTTCAATATAATTGAGCAACAAGCAGGGACAAATCGGAAACTTCAACAGGAAAACCAGCGACTGCGAGATGAGATTAATAGATTGAAAGGTGAGCAGGGAAAACCAGACATTAAACCCAATAAAAAGAAACCCACTTATGATTTCTCATCTGAAAAAGAACGGAAAAAGAACCAATCAAAACAAAAGAGAAAATCAAAGAAAGATAAGATTAAGATAGACAGAACGGAAAAATGCAGGGTGGATAGGGATATACTACCCCCCGATGCTGAATTCAAGGGATATGAGAAAGTGATTGTCCGGGATTTAAAAATAGAAACCGACAACATTGAATTTCAAAAAGAAGTGTTCTATTCACCATCGCAAAAGAAGACATATGCGGCAAAACTTCCGCAGGGTTATGGTGGTGGTCATGGACCAACAGTCAAAGCACTATCAATTATCATGAAGAATGTCTGTAACATGTCTGAACCAAATATTTTAGATTTTCTTCATAATGTCAATATTCCTATATCAGCAGGAGGGCTATCCAATATTTTAATCAAAAATATAGAGCGGTTTCACCAGGAAAAAGACGAGTTGTTTAGAGCAGGTTTAGAATCCACCGATTATCAACAGATAGATGATACATCCGCCAGGGTAAGGGGCAAAAACTATAAAACCCACATACTAAATAATCCTTTCTATACTGCATATTTCACTACCGAAAAGAAAGACAGGTTAACGATACTTAAAATCTTACTCGGCGGTAAAGAATTGAAATACAGTATTAATGAGGGGACATTTGGACTTTTGGAGCGGTTGAGGGTGTCCAAAAAATATATTGAAAAATTAAAAGAGCTAGAGGTGGATAAAGAATTATGGAAACCGGAAGTTGAGAAATTATTGTTAGAACATATACCAAAATTGAAAGAACGGCCAAAAACCAGGATATTGGAAGCATTGGCTATTTCATACTATCACAGTCTTACAGATTATCCTGTCGTAAAAATCTTTGTGTGTGATAATGCGCCCCAGTTTAAATTACTGGCTAAAGAATTGGCATTATGCTGGGTTCATGACGGCAGGCACTATAAAAAGTTGCAGCCGGTTGTGCCTTATTATGCCAAAAAATTGGAAGAATTTCGCACCAGGTTCTGGGCATATTATCATAAGTTATTAGAGTATAAATCAGACCCAACACAGGAAAAAGCTGAATTATTATCTGATGAGTTTGATAAATTGTTTTCAAGCAAAACAAGATACGGGCAGTTAGATGATAGAATTTCCAAAACAAAGGCAAAAGAGGAGTGTTTGCTTCTGGTTTTAAAGTACCCGGAACTTCCATTGCACAATAATGATTCGGAGTTGGGGGCAAGGGTAGCAGTACGAAAAAGAGACGTGAGTCTGCATACTATGACTGAAGAGGGCACAAAAGCAAATGATACTTTTTTAACAATTACACAAACCTGCAAAAAATTAGGAATAAATGCTTATGATTATATCTTTGATAGAGTAAGTAAATCATTTAAGCTACCCTCACTTGCGCAAACAATTAGAACAAAAGTAATAGAGGAAAGGGTGATAAAGTCTATGGATCCATCACAAAATAGATTGACAGATATAGGGACTTATGCAGTGTTTAATAAATGTTAATTTCAATACCCAAATTTTTTATACATCACCCTGATATTTTTGAGAGGATACAATATTACACGCATTAAACAGATATATGAACAGACAGGTAATCCTATTGTTAGCATGGATACAAAGAAAAAGGAGCATCTTGGCGATTTCTATCGGGACGGAAAACTCTATACGCTAGAGGCGATAG
>RPGO01000023.1 GCA_004193545.1 Candidatus Argoarchaeum ethanivorans
TCGAAAATGCGGTAGTTTTTGTTGTTCATCTCAAATGATTTAGTAAAACGATCGTCATCTAACTCCTTGAGCTTTTTTGAATCAACGTGTTTTTCCCAGGTAACAAAGGGGACCTTATTTTCTATAACTTAAATCTTGCGCCAAAAACAGAGTATTTTATTTGAAAGCCTTATATATTGTCCCTTTAGGGATTAGAGCAGTTGTCAAAGCCTGGTAATCAAGGTTTTACAGAAAAAGACCTTCCTGCAGCGCATCCACGCTTAGATCGCAGATTGTTGGATCGGAACCAACAATTATTTAGGATCACAGGAAGGTCTGATGGAAAACGTACCATAGCGAACCGCATCTGTAAACAAAAAACAATATTATTTCAGAAAGTTCTGGACGAAAGGAAGATTAACTTATAAGGTAAAATCACCTAACTTTTCTTTTTACATACAGTTATTGAGGTGATTATGACCTACAGTGAGCTTAACCATTGGATAAAGCGACAAATACCAATACCAAAAAGGCTTCAAACCGTATGTTTCGGATTGATATTGTTCTTGATGATGTCGACTCGAAAGCACTCATTGAAAGCAGCAAGTCAGTTTTCAGGTTTACACATTTCGCAATTCAGCCGCTTTCTGTTGAACCATCGAAATCTGGCAATAGCATCTTTGTCTCAGCTATCACGTAAGCAGTCAAAAGTTCTGGCAAAAAGAATGCGATTTTTAGCAAACAACAAGCTGCCCTGGAAAATAGCGATCATCATTGACAGTACTTTGCAGACACGATTTAGCCGACATAGCGATAATGTAAAACGATTTAACCATGGTGCCGGATTTGTTATTGGCCACCAGTGGACCAATATTGTTTTAATGATCAATGACCAAGTGATTCCTTTGCCGCCAATCGCTTTTCACAGCAAACGGTATTGTCGTTCAAACAAAATCCAATACGAAACAGAAAACGTACTGGTATGCAAATACCTTCGGGAACTGAACCTTGAAGAGTACATAGGATCTCATGATCCCAAACGTGTCGTTGTTCTTGCTGACAGCGGTTATGACACAAAAGATATAGAAAAAACCATCGCATTAAAAAAGTGGCACTATATTATCGCCTTAAAGAAAAAAAGAACCGTCAAAACCTTAAAACTATATGATAACACGACCAAATCTAAAGGGTGGCTTCAAGTTGCCATTCTGTTTAAAAAATATCGTTGCCTCAAGTGGAGCACTGTTCGTGTACCAGTGAACAGTACCAGAAAAAAGCGAATGGAATTTCGCGTCAGACAAATCACAGGTTACTTGCGCAATGTGGGCAAAACTCAACTGATTTGTTCGGAATTTAAGAAGCGTCCTCAAGGACGCAAAAAATACTTGGCGTGCAACGATTTTAAAGCAGCCCCACGACAAATCCTTATGGGGTATCGGCTGAGATGGGCTATAGAAATCTTCCATAAACATATCAAAATGTTTTTAGGGTTCGAAGATGTAGCCACAAAATGGTTTGCGGCAGTTGAGTCACATGTCCACTGGGTTTATTGTGCTTACATCCTGATGAATTTATGTCCGATCAGGGGTGTTGATAAAAACGGTTCAATAGCGCAAAAGCAAGAAGTGATAAGCCACATCGTCAGGCTGCGGAAAAAATCCCGTGTCAGGCAGCTATTAACAAGGTTTAACGGAGTCGATGTTTATAAGAGCGAACTGCAACAGGCCCTTGCAGTTGCATGATACCGTAACTTCAATATTGATGGGTGCTGATGGGAATTCCTCCTTTTTTCACGCAAATCTTAAGTATAAGAGTGTTGAAAAATGGGGCGCCATACCCTTCCCGATCAAATACCATGAAGGGAATCTCTGTCAGCTCCTGCTCCCAGTTTTTTTTCAGTTCGACAATATGCGTTTTAAGGTCGCCTTTTCCTTCTTGAATCTGAAAATCAACAATGCGCCCACTTATATCGCATGTAACCATGTTTGTTTGTCCCGGCATCATCATTTTGCGCTGTGTATTAAAACCGGAATGAACCTTCTGATTGCCGGTATATGGAAGCAGATGTCCATCTGTAAACCATTGATAGACACCGACCAATCCGCATCGAAGCTGCTGCTTGAAAAATGACTCACAAAGAAATATGGAACGTCGCATATTGCAAGCAGCATAAAACCATTGCCAGACACCCTTTTTTGACGGCAATTTAT
>RPGO01000024.1 GCA_004193545.1 Candidatus Argoarchaeum ethanivorans
TTCGTGCAGAGATGCTTCGGTTTTCAAGGGCAGTATCGAGTGCATCCTCTGCAACCAGATCTATTTTTCGTGTAATGTCACGCGGTCGCACCTTTACCAGTTCACCATAATCATCGCTGTTTGACATAGTCTCGATGACTACCTTTCGTATTTCCTGAGTGATTTCACATAGTGTATTAAGATTCATTAAATGCTTCACCCCTTGATTGCTAGCGCAATCAAGAACTAATTTCTGCACAACTTCGTTGCGCAGAAAATAATTCACTTATTCGACTCGCTGCCTGTTTTGCGCATTCCTCGATACTGTTCTCTCTACTGTTAAGATGTATCCCCGGGTTTCGCGGTGCTTCATAAGCAATGTTCACTCCTGGAACGGTTGCATTTTTAGTAGTTGACTTTTTATAGATGTCTGGCGGCGCATAAGTATTTTTTCTTCTCACTTCTCGCTCCATACACAGTTCAAGCGGGCATTCTATGTATGCTTCTGCAAAGTTTGGGATAAGCCCACGCGCAATATCACGGTATTGCTGTTTGTTGGCAGTTGCATCGATAAACACATTGATGCCGGATTCTGTCAACAGATATGCCATGTAAGCAAGTGAAGCATACACAATATTTCGTTCTTCATCAGAGTATGTTGGGTCTGGTGTTATTATTTTTCGTATCTTGTCGAGCTGAAGTATCTTGATTTGATAGTTGTGTTGGTTAAGTATCGCAGCAGTTTTTTCTGCGATAACGGTTTTTCCACTTCCAGGAAGTCCTGTGAACCAGACTGCGAAAGTCATAAAATTATTGTTTAAGCCATGTCATCCTGCTTCGTAGTTCTTTTCCGATTTGCTCGACTGGATGATTGTGCTCTTTTTTCTCCAGAGCATTCAGAACAGGCTTATTGGTTTTTCCTTCAAGCACGAACTCGCGTGCAAATTCGCCGCTTTGAATTCGTTGCAGCGCCTCCTTCATAGCTTTGCGTGACTCGGCATTAATAATCTTTGGCCCAACAGTAAGCCCGCCATATTCTGCTGTATTTGAGACGTAGTACCACATCTTACTGAGACCTCCTTCATGAATAAGATCAACGATGAGCTTTAGTTCGTGAAGCGTCTCAAAGTATGCGATTTCTGGCTTGTATCCAGCCTCAACAAGTGTCTCAAAGGAGGCTTTTATAAGCTCGGTTACACCCCCGCAGAGATCCACCTGTTCACCAAACAGATCGGTTTCGGTTTCTTCTGCAAAGCTTGTTTCGATTACACCAGCCCGCGTGCCACCAATTCCCCGGGCAAAGGCAAGACCAAGCTCTTTTGCTTTTCCACTTGCATCCTGGTATACTGCCAGAAGGCACGGCACACCAGCACCTTCAGTATATGTTCTGCGCACCAGGTAACCTGGGCCCTTTGGTGCTACCATGAACACATCCACATCATCCGGTGGGATGATCTGATGATAATGAATATTAAAACCATGAGAGAACGAAATGGCACTGCCTTTGGAAATATTGGATGCAATCTCCTGCTGGTATACCATTGACTGCACCTCATCAGGCAGAAGGAGGTGAATAATATCTGCCTTCTTTGCAGCTTGTTCAATGCTTAATACATCCATTCCATCCGACAGAGCTGCATTCCATGAGTTTCCCCCCTCCCGTAAACCTACAACCACATTTAAACCAGAGTCAACAAGGTTTTGAGCCTGGGCAGCACCCTGGCTTCCATATCCAATAACTGCAATCGTCTTATCCTTCAGCAGATCGAGATTGGCATCTTCATCATAATACATCTGTACCATACTTATTCATCACCTTACAAACAGTCTTTCAGTGTTAAACTCTAAGCTGGTTAATGTTATATAAATTAGACTGGCACTGTATCATTTTCCAGAGCTGCACAACTTCGTTGTGCAGAATTAGTTCTTGATTCTCGCTAGCAATCGAGTGCAAAAAACAAATTTTGATTATTTTGCAATCAATGTATTATCGAGTACGGCACCATTATCTGCACCACTTACTATTTTCTGGTATCGGCTCAAATATCCCTTGACTTCTCTTTGTGGTGGCTTCCAGTTTTTCCTTCGCTCACCAAGAACTGATGAATTCACCAATGTGTTTAAAATGCGTTTTGGAATGTCGATTTCGATCAAATCGCCGTTTTCAATGAGAGCAATTGGTCCACCATCTGCTGCCTCTGGTGTTACATGTCCAATACATGGACCGCGTGTGCCACCAGAGAATCGCCCATCAGTTATCAGTGCCACTGAATCAATTAGTCCGGCACCAGCAATGGCTGAAGTTGGTGAGAGCATCTCACGCATGCCAGGACCGCCACGCGGTCCTTCGTAGCGGATGATTACCACATCGCCCTCTCGTATTTCTTTTTTTATTATGGACCGCATACAGTCTTCTTCACTGTCAAATACACGTGCTGGTCCAGTGTGGGTTAACATCTTCTCATTTACGGCAGACTGCTTTACAACAGCACCGGACGGTGCAAGATTGCCTTTTAGTATTGCAATACCACCTTCGCTGTGCAGTGGTTTTTCGATGGTTGCAATTATCTCCCTGTTTGCTTTTGGGTTAAGAATGATAAAATCTTCGAGGTTTTGTTTTAGCGTTTTGCCGGTTACTGTCAGAACATCGGTGTTGAGTTTTGAAGTTAGTCGCTGCATCACTGCCTGCACTCCACCCGCCCTTTTAAAATCAAGGATAAATTTGTTACCCCCTGGTCGAAGGCTTGTTAGATGTGGTGTGCTGCGACTTAAGTCATCAAATCTCGACAGTTTCAGATCGATTCCGAATTCCCTGGCAATTGCTATAAGGTGCAGTGTGGTATTGGTACTGCCACCAATTGCCATATCTACCATGATGGCATTATCAAACGACTGCTCATTAACGATTCGTCGAGCACACAGGTCTTTTTCAAGAAGCGCAATTATTTGCATTCCGCTTTTCTTGGCAAGCCGTATTTTTCTGGCATCAGTGGCATGATCGGTAGCACACCCGGGAAGGCTTAAACCGAGTGCTTCTGCCATGATTGACATCGTATTAGCAGTAAAAAGTCCAGCGCAGGAACCAGCACCACAACAGGCGCACTCTTCAAGTTCGTAGAGCTCTTGCTCTGTAATAGAACCACTTTGATAAGCTCCCACTGCTTCGAATACTGAGATTACATCGCACTCTTTATCTTCGACAAACCCCGGGAGCATTGCACCTCCAGTAACAACAACTGTGGGAATGTCCAACCGTCCGGCAGCCATTAAATGACCTGGTATGATTTTATCACAACTCGGAATCATCACCATGGCATCGAATCTCTGTCCCTCCACCATCACTTCGATGCTGTCAGCAATAATCTCACGGCTTGGCAGTGAGTATTTCATGCCTTCATGCCCCATGCAGATGCCATCACAGACTCCAATGGTGTTGAATTCAAAAGGCACTCCTCCGGATAGGCGAATGCCAGCTTTAACTGCCTCTGCAACTTTATTCAGATGAATATGCCCTGGAACAATTTCATTCCACGAGTTTACCACTGCTATAAATGGTCGATTAATTTCTTCATCTATGATTCCCACGGCTTTAAGTAGCGAGCGGTGAGGAGCCCGTTCAAAACCATCTGTAACACTTGAACTTCTAAGAGACATGATCGTTAAGCATGCATACATAAATCATAAACCTTTTCAAATGGACACAATAAAAAGCGTGGTTTGCGGCTGTGATTAATCAATGCGAGATTTGATTCTAATTTGACAGCCTCTGTTGGTGTTGACTGGCAGTATAGAAAAGTTTATACTTTCTTACATATAAATAGGAGGACAAATATGGTTACTCTGCCAGCAGATGAAGATATACACGCGATGTTTGATGATTACTGCGCAAGCATTGGGATTGACGGTTCCAAAAAGAACATGAAACAGTTGGTTATATATGATATGACTGACGGAAACAGGACCTCCACCACTCTTGAAGGATCTGAAGCTTATTTTGATGGTGGACTTTTTGTGATGAGATTCGTCCATTGTCTAAAAGTATTGGGTGCAAAAAATAGTTATATAAATGTTATACATGAGGGACACAAAAAGAGAATAAATTATAAAGAGATATATGAAGGCATGCGGCGACATGTCGAAGTGTACAGAGAATATGCTAAGAGCAATCGTGTAAGATTAAGGCCCATCGGCAATTATGACGCTCACATCAAGCCAGATGGTACTGACTACGATCTAAGAGAAGACCTTAAACAGCTCGAAGAGATGACTGCAAAAAACAGGGAACATACTGTGCATTTTATGATTAATTATTCTACACGATGGGCAGCAGAAGAAGGGGGAAAAGTTTTTAAAACACTGCCTGAAGCAAATGTGGTTCTACGGCATGCTAAAGGATATATAAATGGGGACATGTGGCTTTATGGAAAATTGAACAACAACAGTTTTGTTTATGCCCAGAATGGTTCATCCAGCATTAACTGGAGTGATAGACAGATCATAATGCTTATTGCTTTATGTCTTAGAAGTATGCTGCTCAATAAAGGAACACACATGTCTAAAAAATATGAACAAGGAGAAAGAGAAACTGTACGAAGAAAAAGAGAGATAGAGCTCTCTCTTATTCACCAATCATTATATAATAAAACAGATACAGCATTGCCAAAACGAGTTATTATTTTTAGTTCATACGGACCTGAGATTTATGAGTTTTAATCTCCAGAATGGAATCGAAAGGTATATGTACTATTAAGCTATAGTAAGGTATGCAAGTGAGCAAGATAAGCTCTTTTTCGATACTCTAACCCCCACTTCCATCCCCTAACTTGCTCACTTGCCCACCTCCTTGATTATATATCTACCCAACTCGATTTTTGGGTAGTTTTATATTTCTTTTTTTGCATCTTGAAGCATTTTGTTATGGTCAAAGGCAAGATTATCTGGTAACTGCCCCAGTGCAAATGTAGAAGCGTCTTTTGCATCAGTGGCAGCTTTTAGCTCACCTGCCCCCTTTGCGAGATAGGTAATGGATACGGTATGGCCACGTGGATCGCGCCCCGGGTCTGAGTATACACCAACCAGTTTTATAAGCGTCACATCAAGTCCAGTTTCCTCTTTTGCCTCACGCACGGCAGCTTGCTCCACGGTTTCGCCGATTTCAACAAACCCGCCTGGAAAAGCATAACAATTTTGATATGGTTGGTTTTTTCGTTTGATTAAGACAATCTGATTGTGATAGAAAATTATAATATCCACTGTGAGGGAGGGTGTCCGTGGTCTCGTGTCTGCACACAACGTGTGTGGAAATAACGAATCTTGGTGTGGTTTCATGTCTTTATTCACTCAAGCTGTTGCTTTATTCGTTACTTATTCACTTAATTGTTGCAGTTGATCAGTGATGTTTTTTATTCTTTCACCAAGTTGCTGCTTGAATTTGATAGCTTTTTCTGTAGGGCTTGCACCGTATTGTGTTGGGGTTATCATTCCTTTCTGTTCAAGCACACGCAGAGAATAGCGGATTTTATGCTCCGGAATGTTAGTCTCATCTGCTATTTTTCGTATGCCAATCGGCATGCCATCAATTACTTTTTGTAACACAATCGTGTGTCGTTGAAGTAACTCCAGTTCATGTTCGATGCGCTCAAACAACAGATGCTCCCCTCCGCTCGTATTTACAGAACCCCTTTCGTACTTGGCACACTGGCTCCTTCTATCACGCAGCTTCGCCGAAGCGCTACACCGAATGCCTTAAACAATGCTTCACAAATGTGATGGTCATTATCCCCCTTAGCTTCGATGTGAAGAGTGATTTCGGCATGCGATACCAACGACAGAAAGAAATGCTCTACCATCTGTGTGTTCATGCTGCCAACAAAACTTGTTTTAAAGGCAGAGCTATAAACAAGGAAGCTTCGGCCACTCACATCGATTGCCGCCGATGCAATTGCTTCATCCATTGGTATGCGAGCCTCACCAAACCGTGCAATGCCCTTTTTATTTCCAAAGCTCTTAGCAATAGCAGAACCAAGCACAATCCCGACATCCTCTATGGTGTGATGCTCGTCCACTTCAAGATCGCCAGATGCTTTCACTGTTAGATCAAATCGCCCATGTGTTGCAAAACTGGTAAGTATATGGTCAAAAAAACCAATACCTGTAGCTACATCAGCAGTCCCGTTACCATCAAGAGAGAAATAAACCATAACATCTGTTTCGTTTGTTTTACGGGTTATTTTAGCCGTCCTTGACAAACAATCACCACATCTTACTTGTAACAAGTATTATTAAAGCTGTTTGTAGAAATCCTTATGTGTTACAATTGATTACAACCAGCTTTAATGCAACTAAAATCTGATGTTGTAATTGTCAGATATGGTGAGATCGCTCTTAAAAGCCAGAGAACTCGAAATCGATATGAACATATCCTGATTAGCAATATAAAAAAGATGCTCGACTTAAACAATGTGGACTATAGCGAAGTTACTCGTGACCAGGGGCGCATTTTTATTCATACAACAGATGAGGTTGCTGTAGACGTTACTTCTAAGGTACTGGGAGTGGTTTCGGTGAGCCCGGCGGTTACAACTACGTCCAGGTTGGATGACATCACCAAGCTTGCTGCAAAGGTTGGAGAGCAAATCATTAGACATGGTGAAAGCTTTGCAATACGTGCACGGCGTGCTGGAGTCCACGAATTTACATCAATAGATATAGCCCGGCAATGTGGTGGTGCAGTTATTGAAAAGGTTGGGGATAAACATGCACACGTTAATCTTTCCTCGCCAGATAAACAGATCTTTGTTGAGGTTCGCCAGCGCCATTCCTATGTGCACACTGAAGTTGTCCAGGGCATGGGGGGGCTTCCTGTCGGTACGCAGGGAAAGATGGTAGCCCTTATCTCGGGCGGAATTGACTCGCCGGTTGCAGCATGGTTAATGATGAAGCGTGGGTGTGAGATTGTTTTTGTGTACTGCAATAATGAGCCGTTTTCAGATGAAAGCAATCGAGAGCGTGCAATGGAATGCATCGAAGCACTACAGGCATGGTCTCCCCGGAAACTCAAGGTATACGAAGCAGCGAATGGTAAAAACCTTGAAGCTTTTTTAGATACATGTAAAGAGAGTTTGTTGTGTGTGCTGTGTAGACGCATGATGTATCGGATTGCAGGCGAGATTATGAAAAAAGAAGGGGCGTATGGCATCATCACAGGTTCGTCACTGGGACAGGTGGCATCACAAACATCAGAGAATTTGATGACTGAAATATATACTTTTAATTACCCAATCTACCACCCATTAATTGGACTGGATAAAAAAGAGATTATCGCAATCGCACAAAGAATCGGGACATACGAACCTTCAATAATACCTGCCAAAGAATGCAGCGTGGTACCTGACCATCCGGCAACCGCAGCCAAAATAAGTGATGTGCTTGAAGCCGAAGAAAATCTTAATATCAAACAGATGTTACAACATACACTTGAATGCACGAAGAAACTTTAAAAACTGCACAACTTCGCTTTCGCAGAAATACCAGTACCCTTTGATTCTTGACTCTCACAAGCACTGCACAACTTCGCTTTCGCAGAAATACCAGTACCCTTTGATTCTTGATTACGAAGTAATCAAGTGCAGAAATAACGAACGTTATCGAAAGTTTTATAAATAGGAAAATAGTAAAGTGAGATAAATAAAATGGAGAAGAAAAAAATGAAAAGCAAAAGAAACATATCTTGGAAGATATCGGTGTTTGCACTTCTTTTCGCAGTACTGGCAGTTATAAGCATTGGATGCGCATCCGCTGATACGATTTATGTGCCTGACAACCACACGACGATCCAGCAGGCAGTTAATAACGCTTCTTCAGGCGATATCATCATCGTTAGAGATGGCACACACAACGAAAACGTGGATGTGAACAAGTCGTATTTAACCATCCGCTCTGAGAACGGCAGTGTAAATTGCATCGTAAACGCAGCGGATTCAGGCGATCACGTCTTTAATGTAACTGCAAATTATGTCAACATCACTGGGTTCACGGTGGAAAATGCGACTGGAACTGACAAGGCAGGAATATATCTTAACAGCACGCAGCACTGCAACATTTCTGCTAATAACGTAATGAACAACTACTTCGGCATCTACCTGTATTCTTCGAGCAACAACACGCTCACGGACAACAACGCAAGCTCGAACAACGACTACGGCATCTACCTGGAATCTTCGAGCAGCAACACGCTCATAAACAACACTGCGAACTCGAACACACAGCACGGCATCTTGCTGTATTCTTCGAGCAACAACAACCTCACGAGCAACACCGTTAACTCGAACACACAGCACGGCATCTCCCTGGAGTCTTCAAGCAACAACACACTCACGAGCAACACCGCTAACTCGAACACACAGCACGGCATCTGCCTGTGGTATTCGAGCAACAACAACACGCTCACAGAGAACACCGCTAACTCAAACGGTTGTGGCATCTACCTGTATTCTTCGAGCAACAACAACACGCTCACGAGTAACAACGCTTCGAGCAACAACTACGGCATCCGCCTGGATTCGAGCAACTACAACAATCTTTTGAGTAACAACGCCTACAACAATTCCTATGGCATCTACCCGTGGTCTTCGAGCAACAACAACCTCACAGAGAACACTGCGAACTCGAACCATTATGGCGTCTACCTGCGATCTTCGAGCAACAACAGCATCTCCTGCAATCTGGTGTATAACAATACAGAAGCGGGATTCTACTTAATTGATGGAAGCACTGGTAACACGATTGAGCGCAACAACATTGTCGAGAACGGCGCGTACAACGGGACGAGCGGTGGCTGGGAATGGAACTTCTACAACGATCAATCAGATAATGTGAGTGCAAAATACAACTGGTGGGGAACTGTTGTTCCTTCAGAGATAGCAGCAAGCATCAACGAGGATACCGGAAGTGTGGACTACAGCGGCTATCTCGACGGGCCATCTCCGTGCGCACCCGGTTACCGACAACCAGCGCCAATACCAGCGCCAATACCAGCGCCTGCATTCAGCGTAATTGGATTGCTTGCTTTGATTGGCATATTGAGCATCGTTCTTGCAGTAGCAACATTGAAGAGAAGTGAGAATAATAAATAATCCCCCCTCTTTTTTATTTTTTATTAAAAACAAATACCAAAATGTGATGGATAACATGGGCTCTATCCTGGTATGAAGCCAACAAACAATCTCAGCAAGCAGGTTATCAGAGAGCATGTACTCATGCGGAAGATCATAGGTGCTTTTAGGTCCAAGAAAGGCGCTGAATATTATCAGTACATCGCTTCAGTCTTCTCCACATGGCGATTACAAGGAAAAGATGTCTATGATGAACTCAAAGAATTGCTCACCAATGAACTTTGTTTGAGGTGCGCATAAAAATTTTCCGCATAAAAATTGAAACCCTTTTAAAAGGATATTTAGCTATACAAATATAAAAATGGAGAAGAAAGAAATGAAAAGCAAAAGAAACATATCTTGGAAGATATCGGTGTTTGCACTTCTTTTCGCAGTACTGGCAGTTATAAGCATTGGATGCGCATCCGCTGATACGATTTACGTGCCTGAAGGCGGAAATCTGACGATCCAGCAGGCAGTTAATAACGCCTCAGAAGGTGACATCATCACCGTCCGCGACGCATACACCGGAACGAAAGAGAATATTGATGTGACTGTAGCTTATTTGACGATTCAGTCAGAGAACGGCTCTGCAAGCTGCATCGTGAACGCATCGAATTCAAATGACCATGTCTTTGATGTGCAGCAAAATTACGTGAACATTACTGGGTTCACGGTGGAAAATGCGACTGGAACTGACAAGGCTGGAATATATCTTAACAGCACGCAGCACTGCAACATTTCTGCTAATAACGTAATGAACAGCTACGACGGCATCCGCCTGTATTCTTCGAGCAACAACAATATCACGAACAACACCGCTAACTCGAACAATGTACTTGGCATCCGCCTGTGGGCTTCGAGCAACAACACGCTCACGGACAACAACGCAAGCTCGAACAGCTACGGCATCCGCCTGTATCAGTCGAGCAGCAACACGCTCACGAACAACACTGCATCGAACAACGACTACGGCATTTTCCTGCATTATTCGAGCAACAATATGCTCACGAGTAACACTGCATCGTACAACGACAACGGCATCTACCTGTATTCTTCGAGCAACAATATGCTCACGAACAACACCGCTAACTCGAACAACGACGATGGAATCCACCTACAATGGTTTTCAAGCAACAACAACATAGCGAACAACAATCTCATCAACAACACCAACAACAACGCTTATGATACAAGCACCAACCAGTGGAACACCTCAACCGTTGGCAACTATTACTCAGACTACACAGGAAGCGACAACAACAGCGATGGTATCGGCGACACTTCGTATCAGATTCCGGGTGGAAGCAACATTGATTACTTCCCACTCATGCATCCATGGGGAAAACCACCACTGAAAGGCGACCTTGACGGCGATTCCCAAATCACTTCAACAGATGCTGCAATCGTGCTTCAAATCGTAGTCGGCAGCAGCCCTTGCGATCCTGAAACCCTTGCTATTGCTGATATGAACGGAGACGGTAGGGTTTCATCACTTGACGCTCTCATCATTCTACAGATGGCAGCATGAGTGACCATAGGCATTGTACAACTTCGTTGTGCAGAACTGTACACTTCGTGTACAGAGACAACTGGTAGCCTTTAACTATATAATACCGGCAACCCTTAATTCTCGACTACGAAGTAGTCGAGTGCGTTAGCAATCAAGTGCAGAAAATGATTCTTGATTACGAAGTAATCAAGAGGTGAAATAATATGGAATTATCAACCATGGAATTATCAACCGTTAAAATAGAAATCCCACAGGATGCGAATGTGATAATCGGGCAGTCTCATTTCATAAAAAGCGTGGAAGACATTTACGAAGCAATTACAAGCACTGTGCCGCAGGCTAAATTTGGATTTGCCTTCTCTGAAGCAAGTGGTCCCTGCCTTATCAGATACGATGGAAACGATGATGAGTTAAAAAAGCTGGCAATTAGTTATGCACAAAACATCGGCTGTGGACACAGCTTTATAATAATTCTAAAAAATGCGTATCCCATAAACGTACTCAATACGATTCAAAACGTGCCTGAAGTGTGCAGGATATTCTGTGCCACTGCGAACCCACTCGAGGTCATTGTGGCACAAAGCGAACAGGGACGGGGTATTCTTGGGGTAATCGATGGTGAAGTCCCAAAAGGGATTGAAACTGCTGAGCATATTAAAGAGCGCATAGAATTTTTAAAAAAGGTAGGATACAAGCGGTAACAACAGAGCGGCTTTGAGCAGGGGCGTACGTGAATTTCGTCCAAACAATGAATAGGAGAAATATATTAGTAAAAAACAAGGAAATGCAGGTGAAAAGGTGATAATTGAAAGAATGTGAAGATGGGCAGAAACGGAATGTTCAATGCCCTATGGAATGAGTGTTTTGCATACGACTCTGCGCGGTTACCTTACAACCTTGCCTTTTTGGGTTGGACAACCTGTTGTATGTGATCTACACCTTCGAATGGCACTGAAAATGTTTAGACGCAATCACTAAAACAAGGTGACTATATGACAACAAGAAGAGAAAAAATTATATCAAAGGCAATAGAGGTTCTCAAATCAAATCCCGACGGAGTCCGTTACTCAGACATTGGAAAAAAAATACACGAGGAATTTCCAGAGTTTCCCAATGGTACGATCCATGGAACGGTTTGGCAGTTAGACGTACTGGTGCCTGACGAGATCTACAAACCTGCACGAGGGCTCTTTCGTCACGTTTCATTTAGAGAGGAAGAAATCAGCGAAGAAGAGGAAATACATCTCCCAGAAATCGAAAAAATAAAAGAAGAGGATTTTTACAGCCCTTTTGCAGATTGGCTTGTCAATGAATTGGAAGAATGCACCGAAGCAATACCGTTGGGTGGAAATCGATTTAGAGATAAATGGGGAACACCTGATGTGATAGGAAAGCGTGAATCTCGTAGAAGCGATATTGTTGTAGCACCCACTGAAATTGTTTCGACGGAGATAAAAACGAATACTCGCGAGTTAATTACAGCATTTGGACAGGCTTGTTCATACAAGCTATTTAGCCATAAATCGTACATCGTAATACCAAAAAATTCATCGCAAGACGATATCTCAAAACTGGATTCTTTATGTTTGATTTTTGGGATGGGTTTGGTTTTGTTTGACGCCAATAATGCAAATGATCCCCACTTTGAAATTAGGGTTCGACCACTCAAACAAGAGCCCGATATGTTTTATCTGAACAGATACATGAAATTGATAGAGAAGGAGCTATTCTGGTAATTGCAATGAAATAACTACGCTGGACAGCGGATAAAAGGAAAATCAGAAACTCCTCAATGTTACACTTTATGTTCCAAGACGTGAATGACCCCCGCAGTTGTCCACACTCACCCCAACACATGAGGCTTTCAGCCCTGTCGATGCCCCGGAGTTGAACGGAACGAAGTCCGACAGTCTTTGGGTCTAAAATGGCAAACATTAAATCCTGAAACAACACAACAATAGTGTAATGATATCTATCGCTCTTGCTGGAAAACCGAACTCTGGCAAATCCACTTTTTTCAAGGCTGCTACCCTCTCGGATGTTGAGATAGCAAACTATCCATTCACAACTATTGACGCCAATCATGGCATAGCTTACCTGCGTGTCGAATGCCCATGCCAGAAGCTGCATATCCAGCATTGTACCTCCTGTGTAAATGGCATAAGATTTGTTCCTGTACAACTCGTTGATGTGGCAGGACTGGTGCCAGATGCCCATCTTGGGAAGGGACTTGGAAACGAATTCTTAGACGAGCTAAGCCGTGTTGACCTGATTATCCACGTTGTTGATGCAAGTGGCGGAACCGATATAGTTGGCAACCCGATTAATATTGGAGAACATAATCCTGTTGAAGATATCACATTCTTGGAGCGGGAAATCGATATGTGGATATTTAAATATTCTACATCGCAACTGGCATCGCATATCAAGAAAGACAGAGATAGAAAACCTTGCCATCGAACAGGCCATCGCAGAACAGCTCGGAGGTATCAAAGTCAATGATCGGCAGGTCAAAGCCGCTTTATCCAAGCTGGACATTCAAGCAAATAAACCCAGCAACTGGAGCGATGATGAACTTAAAGAGCTAATTACAGAGATTCGAAAGATAAACAAACCGATAATAATAGCTGCCAACAAAACAGATGTTGCACCAGAAGAGAATATAAAACAACTCAAGGATGTGGACTCTCGGGTGTTCTTTGTCAGCAGTGCAGCAGAACTTGCCTTGCGAATGGCAGCCAAAAAAGATGTCATTACCTATCTTCCCGGGGATAAAGATTTTACAATAAATAGCACAAACCTGAATAAAGCACAGGAAAAAGGACTTGAACAGTTAAAAAAATTCATTAGACAAAATAACGGAACTGGAGTACAGGAATGTATTAATAATGCAGTCTTTGATGTTCTTGGTCAAATCGTGGTATATCCGGTGGAAGATGAGAACAAATACTCAGATAAGAATGGGAAAGTGCTTCCAGATGCTTTTGTGGCTGGTAGTAATTGTACTGCAAGAGAGCTTGCCTACATGGTGCACACTGATATTGGCGAGAGTTTCCTGTTTGGAATTGATGCCAAAAGCAAGATGCGAATATCTGACAAGCATCAATTAAAAAATGGGGATGTTATAAAAATAGTCTCGACAAAATGAACTCAGCACTCGATTACGCAGTAATCGAGAGTTGTGCAATAAATAAACAAAACCATGTAGTTCATATAGAGGATTGTTATGCGAAGCACAGCAGCAAGTTACATCATGTTATCGATCATATTTTTTCTATGTGTTGCAGTATCAGGTGGGACTAATTCAAGCAAGACGATAGAGAATGAATCTGAAATTCTGGTACATGATTCTGGTATTTTTTTAAGAGCAGGTGAGACCTGGAGCTTTCACCAGGGGTACAGCATAACCTTGAGGGATGTGCATGATGATTATGCATGGCTTGATCTGTCACATGGTAATGTATCTGTAAAAGATACTATTGTCAGCAGTGGCTCAGTTTTTATATATAATCGAAGTATAAATAATGAAAGTATGACCATTTTTTATATTGTGATAGAAGGTATTTATGTCAATCCTTCGGGATATCTTGTGACATTATCACCTGTAATCCAGTATGTTGATCCAACACTGCCTGCAAGCGCCCCGGTATTTTTAAACGCAACACCAGTGCCAACTGATACTACTATCGTTGATAGCCCTCCATCGGCACCTTCATACATACTGGCAGCCTCTGCATTAATATTATTAATTTTGATTTTTTATATAATGAAAAAAATCTAACTTATGTGAAACTCGACCGATATGCAGCTTGGAGGGAAGAATGTGTTAACGCTCCAAAGCATATACATAATAGAATAAATATATCTAAAGATTACAATGCATGAGATTCAAGGACAACTAAAAACAGAATCAGTGATACTACCGAGTGATTTTATTGAAGAGATACATAACCAGAGCTTTTATGGAAGGATAGTAAAACAGGGTATCAAGTTAACATTATCGGAGGCAGCATACCTGCTGCATAAACAAAAAATCGAGATTGTTTCTGGCACGAAAAAACTGGACTTTGTTGATTTTTTCAAATTAGCATCGTCCAACGATGAAAATTTTGAAGTAAAATACATCGTGTATGAAGACCTTCGAGAGAGGGGTTATTATGTGCAGCCGTCGGTGATGGATTTCAGAGTTTACCCACGAGGCGGGCACCCCGGCAAAACACCATCCAAATATCTTCTGCACATTCTCTCTGAGCGAAAAATAACGCCAGTGTGTGAATTAATCGAATGCGTTGAAACAGCAAACAACCTGAAAAAGCGAGTCGTGTTAGCAATTGTAGATGAAGAGAGCGATATAACCTTCTACGAACTTAAAAAATCGGTCTTGGGTGAAGTTACAACGACCAGTCTGCCACAGCTTGAAGAAGAAGCGACATTTCTTGGAGATCGAACAATTATATGGAACAGTAAAACCTCAAAGCAGCTCCATCAACAGGGATTTTACGGAAAATTCCTTGACAAAACACACCTTCAATTATCACTTGTAGAGACCGCTTACCTGTTAAAAGAACATGTCATCAGACTGCAGCGTGCAAACAATGAACCGATCACCTACAGCGAGTTCATAACGCTTGCAGGCACAATTGAGCCAGACTTCCAACTAAAATACAGAACTTATGAAGATTTGAGACAGAGAAACCTCGTACCGAAAACAGGCTTTAAATTCGGAGCTCACTTCCGGGTGTATGTAAAATATAACAGGGAAGACAAAACAACACACGCAGAGTATCTTGTTCACTCGATACCAAAGTCTCACCAGTTCTCGCTCTCTGATTTCAGCAGAGCTTCACGGCTTGCACACAGCGTGAGAAAGCACATCATATATGCAGTAATAAGTGGTGACAGCATCACCTATCTTGAAATTATGAGAATAAAATTATAGGAACGCGCAAAATGACCATAAAGGCAGTGATTTTTGATATGGATGGCGTGCTTTCAGACAGCATGCCTGCACATGCCACAGCATGGCAGAAAATCTTCTATGAAATAGGTATTCACATAGATCTGATAGATATATACCTGCTCGAAGGCTCAAACCACAGCAGTATCATAAAAATAATACTTGACAGGAACCAACGAGAATGCAGCGAAGAAATGATAAGTAATTTATCCTCACAAAAGCTCAAAATGTTCAACTCCCTGTACGCGCCTGCAATATTTGACAAAGTGAGAACCATTTTATCTACACTAAAGTCCAATGGTTTCAGATTAGCAGTGGCGTCAGGTTCAAACAGTTCGACAGTGCATGGGATAATAAACAGATGTTTTGGCGCCAATACCTTTGAGGCAGTAGTAACAGGAGATGATGTGATAAACTGCAAACCATCCCCGGATGCGTATCTTCTTGCAATTGATCAACTGCAACTGATGCCTTCAGAGTGCATCGTAGTTGAAAATGCACCACGAGGGGTTGCTGCTGCCAAACGAGCAGGAAGCTTCTGCATTGCAATAACAACCACTCTTGATGCACAGTACTTGACGTGTGCAGACATCGTAGTAAAAGACCATCGCAAACTTTATTGGTACTTAACAGAAAAATTGTGTCTGGAATAGTCTGTTATTTGTTAACTCTTCCAAGATTGTTATTGTCACGTTTGCGTGTTTCATGTAAGGCAAATCACAAATAATGATTTACCAGGGAACTGTATCATTTTTGTTGAATTTTTAAGACATAGATTTGTACTTGCCAGAATATGGTGTGGACAACATCCCAGGGAATTCAACCGCGAAACCAAGCAGAGGGTGCAGAGAGTGGGAAAGAAATGAGGTGCCTCTATAGTTCTCTGTGATCTCTGTGGTTGAGAGAAGTTATCTCGCAAACAGTTATTTAGCATGTTCACAAGCCTGGCGTGATGCTGTGGGTAAAAACACAACAACTTAAAATAATAGTTGATACTCTAATGATAATATGTTTAAAATTGATGGACATCTTGAAGTTTACAATCACCATCTGTTTGTCGGAGGAGTTGACTCCCTTGAACTCATAAAAGAATACGGCTCACCTCTTTTTGTGATAAACGAACAGCGTATCCGTGATAACTACAGACGATACCAGAGTGCCTTCCCAGATGCTGATATATACTATGCAGTAAAGGCAAATAGCAATTTTTCGATACTTCGAATACTTGCGCGTGAAGGTGCTGGTGCAGATGTGTTCAGCGAAGGCGAATTATACCTGGCACTGCTTGCAGGCATACGCAAGGATAAGATACTCTTTAATGGCAATTCCAAAACAGATCATGAACTTAAATATGCAGTAGAAACAGGTGTTAAGGTATCAGTAGACTCTGTTGACGAACTAAAAACACTTGCTGCTTTTGCAAAAGAGAGTGGCAAAACCATACCGATCGCTTTTCGAGTAAATCCTGACGTGTCACCAAAAACGCATCCAAAGATTGCAACAGGGCTTGCTACCAGCAAATTCGGGATACCTTTAGAAAAGATTATCGAAGCTTATGACATGGCACAAAAACTGGACACGATTGAACCTGTCGGAATACACTGTCACATTGGAAGCCAGATTCTTGAGACTACGCCTTTTGTGGAGATGACAAATAAAATGATGGATCTGGTAGAACAGATTGATCGGCTTGGGATCAAATTTGAGTTTGTTGATCTTGGCTCAGGGCTTGGCATACCTTATAAAAAGGATGAGCCTGCACCAACACCACAGGATCTTGCAGATGCCATACTGCCAGTATTTAATGAACGTGCAAATGCGATGGGTTTACATCCTCGCATCATACTTGAACCTGGACGATATATTACAGCTGATGCCACAGTACTGCTGACAACCGTCAACATGGTAAAAGAAGCGTATAAAAATTTTGTTGGAGTGGATGCAGGCTTTAACCTGCTGGTTAGACCGGCAATGTACGATTCGTATCACCACGTGCTTGTGGCAAACAAAGCAGATCTGAAATCAGAAGGACTCTACACTATTGCAGGACCGGTGTGCGAATCTGGTGACATTCTTGCAAGCGACCGAGAGCTTCCAGTGGTTGAAAAAGGTGATGTTATTGCTGTGCTTGACACCGGTGCTTATGGTTTCAGTATGAGCTCACAGTACAATGGGAGGCCACGCGCACCAGAAGTTTTGATAACGCAAAGAAAAACATGCATTGTCAGGGAGCGCGAAAACATTGATGATTTGCTTGTAAAACAACGCCTGCCCCCGCATTTATTATAATACAGCAGAATTTTCAAAAGGTTCAGAGGAATTTTATGCCTTCAGGCATTTCCCCATACATATCTTGAATAACATCTGGCCAATCCTTAATGTTTAATCCCTTTTGTGCAAGCAAGGCACTTGCCCACCGCTCAAGCCCGATGCCCGAACATCCGCTCCAGAGTTGCTCTCTTGATTGTGATTTAACATTGAATCCGCCTGGATACTTATCTCCATTAACACTAAGATTTTGGAATTCAAGCCAATCGTCCCGATACGGCATCACGGCTTCATAATCAATGGTTCCAACTTCTTTTTGCTCAGAAAGACCTGTAAGTCCTTCCTGTGCCATAAACCATGGCGTTACCCATGCTGTGCGCCATTCAAGTTCAAGCATGTCATTGAAAATCCGTTTATAGCATTCCTGAAGCTTTTTTGACTCGTCAAGCACCTGTTGTATCGTGCCGCACCATACGAGTTCTATGCGATGAAATTCGTCCACCCGCTCTATGCCATGAATGCCACCACTTTCGTACCTGTGAGATGTGCCTGAGCGGTCAAACACTTTAATAGGAAACGAGCTGTCTGCAATCGTTTCGCCCTTTAAGAACATCCAGAACGGTGGACACTGGGCATAGCACATTCCACCGATTGGCTTATCGATTTTCCCTGCAATCATATCAATCGGCACTTCAAGCGTTACTTTGTAGTGATCTATCACTTCTTCCCAGAATTCAGGATCCCGTGTCTTCGGGGGGCATACATAGTATATCTCCGGATACACACCCTTCGCATGACCCGAATGCTCCCAGACTTCCCAGGTTACAAGTTTTGGAAAAATCATCTCTTTGTAATCAAGCGGTGCGATGATCTCATCCAGAACTATTTGCTCAAACACCCTGAAAAGTTTTGTTATCTGTGGCCCATGTATCCACTGGCCCCTGCTTGCACCGCGTTTGATCCAGCGAGCATCTAAAAGCTGCTTCGTAGGATCTATATCATTTTCATGCTGTTTTTTCTCGCTCTGCCATAACAAGTTCCAATGTTCTGCTTTTCCACCATATTCCTGTGAACGTATTTTATCTTCTATAAGCGATATAATTCTATCAGGCACGCGGTTTTCAATCTCAGCTTCGCCGACATTTAGTGACAATATCAGTTGCTCATTCGTATACTCAATATTCTTCACATAAGGTATTTTATTTTTTAATGGTTTTTTCGATGGGAAAGATATGATATAGCTGTCAATTTCAATTTTACGTATGCCTATTCGATATTTTTTTCCAATAAGAGCCGCAAGCGGTTTTCTAAGACGCAGTACAGCATCATGGGCACGTGCGTATCGGTCAGATACAACGGTAAAGTGGATGCAGTCATTCACACACTCAACACTGTCTACAACGGCACCCCTTCCATCTGGTACCCCCCTTTTCATCAATTCAACAGCAGTTGTTCGAAAGAACGTTTCCACATCATCTGCTGCAGCAGACAGATCACCGCTTGTTCTAAAATAGCCAGTAAGACGAAATTGCATTTCCATATTGGATCATCTCAAATTTGTAGTACTTACACGCTTTTACTATATGCGTTTTACTGCTGCAATATCGCGGTAGAATATTGGTTGGGGATGTTGCCCTTGTTACGGAAGGTATCATCTGAAAAACGTGCATTGAAATGGATATTCAAATCATAGATATGGCTGTGAATGTGGATCGCGTCCACCTCTTCATAGAATATCCACCAAAGCATTCTGTAAGCTGTATAAGCCAAGAGAGCTAAAAAGTAGAAGCAGTAGAATATTGAGACAACACTTCCCACATCTGAAGGAATGGTGTCCCAATCACCTATGGGCTCCAGGGTGCTATCACGGCTCGGTAGGACACGGCTGGGAGGTAGTTGAGAAATATATCCATACACAAGACAAATAAAACGAGGTTGTAAACTCTCCGGGTGTTGGCGCTCATTATAGAAAGATCCATGCTGAAACACCTGTATCTTCTTTTTAAATCTGATTTTGTCTTATAATTCAAGTTTCTATCCAAAAATAAATCGAAAAATCTATGCATAAGGAAAACAGAGTATGTACAATGAGTGTTACAATGTTATCTACTTTGAAAACAAACATCTCGCAGATTCAGCTTCTCTTGTCTGATTTTTCCAACGGCGTCCCTGAACCGGGGAAGATCATAGTAGAACGATTTTTGATGGATAATAAACCGTATCATGTGAATAAAGGGGTGGTTCTTCTATTAAATAACCATTTTGAACTTGTTAATCCGATTTGTCCATATTGTGGATCTTATCATGTGATTCGGCAGGAGTTCCGGGAGCGAAATCCGATACTGGGTGAGTTTGGAGATTGTAGAATCTCTGTGAGGAGATATCTCTGCAAAAAGTGTGGTAAACGGTTTGTAACCCAGTTAAACTTAATAATAGAGCCGAATCATCGATATGCATCGATATTCAAGGAGAAAATAGATGGTTTAGTCAAAACAGGCTACCGTTCCTTGCGAAAACTGGGGGAGGATCTCCATACGTTCTTCGGAATCTCGCCCTCTCACCAATCGATAAAGAACTGGTTAAAAATCGGGGATGAAAAGAGAATCAATAACCATATACCAGATTATTCTGGATATTACTGCTATGATGAGCAATATATCAAGATTGATGGTAGAAAAAGCTATCGTCTGACATTATTTGACGCTTTATTGAATATCCCAATCGCTGAAGAGATAGCCAAGAAAATAGATTACACGACAGTTTACAACTTTTTAAAATCAGTACTTGCAGATAAACCGCTTATTACAATAACAACGGATCACAAGAGGATGTACAATAGCATAATCGAGAAACTGGGAGCTTTACATCAATTATGCATATTCCACCTATTCAAAATGATAGGAAAGGATGTGTATGATCGTTTGAAGTCTAAAGCTGTCTCATATCGGAATAAAATCAAATTATGCATATACTTCACTAAAATTAAGGAAATATTCAGGACATACGACCTTAATATTGCAATAAAAAGATTAAATAAATTATTAGATAAATATGACGATATTCCACGCGTTTTACAAAAGTGGATACGAAAAAAGATCATCCCCGACTTTGAACGACTTAATATCTTCATGAGAGAATAGGTCAATCCCCAAAACGAATAATCAAGTTGAAAATTACTACCGACAGACCGATCCCAACCAAATAAAAAGGAAATACAAGACATATCAAGGAATACTCGCCTTTCTAACAAGAAAAATGGAATACTGGACATCAAAACATGGGAAGATACAACACCCAACAAGTTGACAGCCCCCTTGTAGCAAAGTCTTTAAATATTATAACTTTGTTTTTCGACTTGCTTGTGTATTCAGGTATAATGTCTACTGTTCTGGGTTTGAACGCATGAAAGAAATTAGGGTTCTGGTATAACACCCAACAAGTTGACAGCCTTCCAGAGTGTATGCCCTCTTCAAGCTCTCTTTTGGAATGTGTGAGCGTTCTATCCACTCAGGTGGTATTTCAAAGTTATTAACAGGGTCGCTCATTGTATTGATTCTTCTATTTCTCGACTACTTCGTAGTCGAGAGTTAACCGGTATTATATTTCTACACAATCAACATCTGCAAACACCTTGTGGAGAAAAATGGTATCAGATCGATTGAACGAATAACAGGCCACCACAGGGATACAATAGGAAATCTAATTGAAGATCTTGCCTTGCATGCTGAACTAGTATAACGATTCCAAATTAATCTTACAATAATCATACCACAATTCTGCCAGGCATATCATCCATTTTGTATTTCCACTTAAATATCACTGGAGTTTCGTTTATATCATCAAAATATTGACTTATGCGATCAATCAGTTTCTCTTTTGAAGATACCCTCATCCCCCTCAACAAACTTCTTGTCATTTTACTGAACAAACTTTCAATAATATTCAGCCACGAAGCGTGTTTCGGAGTAAAGACGAATTGAAACCGTTGTGGAACACTTTCAAGATATTTTTGAGTTTCCTTTGACGTATGAACCCTCAGATTGTCAAGGATGACTACGATTTTAAGTTTTTGTGGATAGTATAAATCCATTATCTTCAAAAAATCAATGAATTCAGCACTCCGGTGTTTTTCATAAACTTGATAATGAATTGTTCCGGTTAACAAGTCGATTCCTGCCAACAAAGAAAGAGTTCTGTTCCTTACATATTCATAATCACGCGAAATAGTAGGATATTTATCAACTACTGGCATTAAATCCGGATATTTGTTCCCAACTGCTTGCATACCTGGTTTTTCATCATACGAAACAATTGCTACATCCACATCTTTGCCATTTTTCCTCACTTCCGGAAGTTTTTCTACCTGCTTATATGTATGCAAAACAACAGCACTCTTCGACTCGAAATCCGGATCGATTTGGTTAATATATGATGAGATTTTATGTGGTTTTATGTTGCTTGCACTAAGAATTTTTGAAAATTGTTCCTGAAGATATCTTCACTGCCTCGGGATATCCTTTATCTATACAGTTATCGCGAATATATTCTGCCAATAGTCGTTGTGTCCAAAGTTCATGTGGATATCCAAAATCTTTTGGTTTCATACAGGCAAGAGAGATAATCCACGCACGTCCTTCGGGAGTGAGTTTTTTTGGTCTACCATTTCTCGGTAAATCATCGATCGCTTCATAAATCCCATAGGCGAGAGCCTTTTTTATACATCGGATTACTTTTTGACGATTTGTGTTTAATTCATTAGCTATTTGTGAATCATTCATTCCCTGATAACACAAAAGCAGAATTTTTGCCCTTTCAACTGTTCTTACGGGTTCGGTTCTTGAACGAGTCGATGAAATTAAGTATTCAAGTTCTTTATCAGCCAACTCTAATTTTGGACGTTTGCTTATAAATGGTATCAAGATTAATTAGCAGCCATTGTTAATAAATATTGTTATATTATTTTGGAATCGATACACTAGTACAGGTTGAAAGTTCTCTGAGCCCTTGATTTCTCTGCCGGTAGACGCTGTAATCAGCAAAAGTTGGCGAGTTAAAGAGAATCAACCACTGGGCAAACAAGATGTGGAAATCCAGAGGATCAAAACACACAAAAATCAATAAAAAGTTAAAATTTCTCTATAAAAACAGAAGGCAGGGGCAGGTAGGCATGTATCTACGAAACCAGAACCTGAAAGACAAAACATTTTAGAGACTCATGCAAACTCAGGAGTGAATGCGAGAGAATACACGGACATATGAAAAACACAGTGAAATTTGACGTTCGCAGAGTAAGAAAAGAAAGCCGGGAACTCTACTCAAAGATTAACCTCGTAACATACCGGTTACTGTTACTAACCAACCTGCAAAACCACATTAAACCTGCAAACTCCTTCGAAAGCTATACTTAACCTAAGCCAAAGCAAAAACAAGCCTGAAAAAACAAGATAGCCACAGCTATCAACCTTTTTGACTAAATTAAACTCATACAACCATAAAAACCAGATAAAAATTTCAGGTCTGCTTAACAAGATATTTTCTCAGGATAAAAACCAAGGAAACCTCAAGAGAACAGAGAGATCCATCAAATTAGAAACACGAAATTCACGGGGTAATTTGACAGCCTCATTCGGAGATACTGTTATTTACGGCTGTGGGACAAAAATAGAAGATGCCTTTGGACCTGCAAAACTTCAATCTTTTAGTACAATTACAAACACTCTTTTTCTCATGTATCTTTTTGGGGCATCAATCTTAGCGCCATTTCCGTAGGGTGTTATTCTTTTCTCATAAATCTCTTCGACAGTATCCTTAATTGTCACTTTTCCACCGGCAACGGCTTTAATTTCTCTCATACATTTCGTATATACATGTAAACACTTAAATACTTTGCGATACAAGAACTGGTATGATGCAAAGCAAAGATATTCAAGACAGGTTAAAAGACATAGAAGAATTTCTCATGGAGCAGTATAAGGAGAACAGAGAGGAAAAGAAACGGGATTGGCGGACGTATGAACAACGATTAATGAATCAGGTGAAAGGAGCGATCAAGAATCTTGAACCTTTGATAGACAAAGCAACAAACTTCGAGACTTATAGAAAGCAAGGGAGAAAACCGAACCTCAAGATTAAACAAAAAGTCGGGGCTGTCAACTTGTTGGGTGTTATACCAGAACTCTAATTTCTTTCATACGTTCAAACCCAGAACAGTAGACATTATACCTGAATATACAACCAGGTCGAAACAATGCCAACACCCGACAACTTTACAACCACTTTATTCCTTTAAATTGCTCGACCTCGAATCAAAGATGTACGTAGCTTATGGGATGAGCACAAAAAGTGAAAAAGAAGCCTTTGACAGGGCAATGGAAATGTTGGAATGTATCGATGTAGAAGTAAAAAGAGTGAGACTCGACAGGTATTACAGCTTTCCTTCTTATGTGGATAGATTTGGAGATGCTAAGGTTTATGTCATCCCACGGAAAAATGCTACTTTACACGGATCGTGGAAATGGAAGAATTTGTGAAAAACACGCTTTCTTACCTTGAACAGTATTATCTAAGAAATAATTCTGAATCTGGATTTTCAGCAGATAAAAGACGATTTGGCTGGAAGGTAATGCAAAAAAGAGAAGATGGGGTTGAAACCGCTTTAACCTGCACCAGCGTATGGCATAATTTGTTAAACTTGTAGCCCGCTTAATTATGTCCCACAGCCGTGATATCCGATAGGTTTATATAATGAAATGATAAAACAATGTATAACATATTTAGGAATTCATAATTTTATGTTAGATGTGCAACAGGATCCTACTGAAATTCTTGTCAACATGGCAAAAAATGATGAAATAGATCCATGGCATATTGATATCGTAGAAGTTACTGATCGATTTTTAAAAAGAATTGAACAGCTTGAACTGCTGGATCTTAGAATATCTGGCAGAACACTTTTTTATGCTTCAGTGCTTTTGAAAATGAAGTCAAACACCTTAATTGAGCCAGACCTGCCAGAAGATGAAGATGATGATTTCTTCGATGGAGCAGAGTTCGCTGATGCAGCAGACTTCCCAGTTCCAACACCCCCAATGCGCCATAAATCAGTAAGGCCTGCCACACTGGATGAACTGATAGCAGAACTTAAAAAAGCTGAGGTGGTGGAGAGACGCAGACAAGGACGTGTACCTGACAAAAAAACAAATATAAAAAAAATAGATACCGATGAGGTAATCGGTATAGCTCATGAAGAAAGTATTGAAAAAAAAGTAGCCCAGATCTACAAAAAGCTGGACGAACTGTTCAAGACCGGGGGCAATGTCAACTTCAACGAGCTTTTATTACAAAGCGGTGATGATAAAATAATGACTTTTATTGCATTGTTATTTCTTGCAGGAGAGAGAAAAATATGGCTTGAACAGCCAGAACTATTTGGAGAGCTCTGGATTTATAAGTGTGCAAAAGTGTAAAGAACTGTAAACTACGTTTACAGAAAACAATCAGGTACAGGATATAGACAAATATGTACAGGGTGTAACGAAATGCAGGATGAAAAACTGGTTGAAGCCATCACACGTTATTTTCTGCACAACGAAGTTGTGCAGGTGTAAAGAGATGCAGGATGAAAAACTGGTTGAAGCAGCACTTTTCGTGGCTGGAAGACCTGTTAGCGATGCAGCACTTAAAAAAATTGTAGGTAGTCTCACAAGAGCCAGGAGGGCAGTAGAAAATCTCATCTTCGAGTATCAGCAGCGTGCCACAGCTCTCGAGATCGTGGAGCTTGACAAAAAATATGTAATGCAGCTAAAACCAGAATATTCAAAGCATGTTAAAACCGTATCGCCAAAGGAGATATCATCGCCTGCACTAAGAACACTCGCCATGATCGCCTACCATCAGCCTGTAACACAATCAAAACTTGTACAAATCAGGGGAAACGCCATTTATGACCATTTATCTGAACTAAAACAAAAAAATCTTATCACACCAAAACGTCATGGCAGAACATTTATATTAACCACAGGTGAAGCTTTTGCAGATTACTTTAACCTTAAAATCAATAATCAACAAGAAATAAGGGAGAAAATTATCGAGCTTGCAAAGGAGCAAAATGTTGGACTGGATCGGTGGCTTCGCAAAAAACCATCCATTATAACAACTCCTATGTATGAAAGTCTCCTCACGTACTGTGGTATTAAACAATTCCAGGTTTCAGACAAACTCTACACCAGTCCAGTGGGTGTGGCAGAACTGGGTGATGCAACGGTAGTAGTAATCAGCAGGGGATATGCTGAGCGCATAAGAGAACATTTTACAGGCGAGATAATAGAGGTCAGCGCTTCAACATTCAAAGATTTAATCGAATCAATGAAAAAACTAAAAAATTTTGCGAAAGAAAAAACAATTAATAAAAAAATAACTGAGATAACTGAGATGAAGGAACAATACATTGATAAGACAATAGGTCTCACGACTGCTGTTTCACCCTCTACGAATATGGCGGTGGAGATTGCAAAAGAGCTTCGTCTCCCAATCTCGGCAAAAGGCAAAAAATTAGCCCCGGACTACAGCATCACAACAGATGAAATCGATACTACAACTGGCACTTTAATACAGATACCAACGCATCAGAAAAACATCGATGTAATCGAGAGGATCAACGAGAGATACCGAAGCATCATCGACCAGATAAAACAAATCGAAGAAAGCTCGGGGTAAACAATTATAATATCTTACAGATCATAGATCACAAAATATGTGCCAGATCGCCAGAGTTCCAGAAAAGAATAATCTAACTGAAGAAGAAACGATTGAAATACTGTCAAAACTTCTTGTTCAAAGTGTAAAGAAGCTGAGCTTTCCAAAAACTGCAATTGCATTCTCCGGGGGGGTTGACAGCAGCCTCGTTGCTTATCTGCTTGACAAGGAGTGTACTGTCGAACTCTTCACTACAAGCATAAAATCTTCACACGACAGAACAGCAGCCCCAAATGCAGCAGCAGCACTCCAGATGAGCGAACGACTGCACACACACCATCTCAGCGAAAGTGAGATTGAACGTACACTGCCAGAATTGCTATCAGTTATTGGGTCTACTGATCTCTTTGATGTGAGTATCGCCTTTCCGTTATATATTGCAGCAAGGGAAGCCCATTATAAAGGCTACGAGGTGATGTGTAGTGGCCAGGGTGCTGATGAGCTCTTTGCCGGATATAAACGCTACGAATCAATGGATAGTGCAGAGCTTGAAAGAAACTTGATGAAGGACTTTTATCAAATGTCGCATGTGAGTCTCAATAGAGACTATAAATCTTCAATGGCAAATAGAGTTGAACTTAGACTGCCCTTTATTGATTGCGAGCTTACAGACTTTGTTTGCAAAATACCAGTTGAATTAAAGATAAAAAACAACATTCGAAAGTATATCCTCAGAAAGACTGCACAATCACTTGGACTGCCAGAAGAGCTTGTATGGGCTCATAAAAAAGCAGCACAATACAGCAGCGGTGTGTACAAGGCACTGGTTAGAATCGCAAGAAAGAATGGATATAAAAAAGGAGAGGTTCAACAATATCTAAACAGTCTCGAATCAGGAGTTGCAACTATTTAGAAGATGTTCGTTTTTCACGTTTTCCTCCAATTTTTGTCATGCTTTTTCCTTACTCATTTTGGACACTGTCTGAAAATCAAGTGATTTATCACCGCGGAGATCGCAGAGGGCGCAGAGTTTTGAGACCGTTCCAATCCTCGCTGGGTTTTCTGATGCCTCCGCGTTCTCCGCGTACTCTGCGGTAAAACTTAAGGATATAGTTATTTCACTGGAATTTTCGATTGTGCCCTCATTTTGTTGCCCTGATTACAACAAACGACCCTTCACCGCAGCCTTCCTTCACTTGCTCAATATCTTTTATCTCAGCCAAATTATGGAAAATTGTTTGAGTAAAATTGAAACTCTTGAAACCTGCCTTTTTCAGGTTAAAGACAACTTCATCTACTGTATAAAAAGTAGCTATCCTGTAAAACACACTCTCTTTTTTATGTTGCTGATATAATCTTCCAACAGGGCTGTTCTTATCGACAAATCCAATTATCAGAAACCCATCAGGTTTTAGCACCCGATATGCTTCCTCAAAAGCTGCTTCTATGTCGTCTACAAAGCAGATAGTAGTTACCATTAATGCAAAGTCAAACTGTGAATCATCAAAAGGAAGATTTTCAGCTACAGCATCGATGACCCCAATGCCCCCCTTTCGAGCAATCTCACTCATCTTTGTTGATGGATCAACCCCAATTTTAATGCCTAATGGTATTGCAAATCTACCGCTTCCTACACCAATCTCAACGCCATTGTTACTTTTTGGCAATTGCCCCCCTATTGCCAGAAGCTCAGATTCAAAAACAAATTCGTTTTTTTCAAACCAATCTTCGTATTTGGATACATGTTCGTCAAAAGGCTTGGTTTTTGCCATGGTCTATCTCCAAAAATCAGCAAGATTCCAATCTTACTTCGCGCGGGTCTGCAATCTCTCCTTTTATTGCGCTTGCAGCAGCAGTTTCTGGTGATGCGAGGTAGATCAGTCCGCCCTTTCCCATGCGTCCTTTGAAGTTGCGATTGGCTGTTGAGAGGCATACTTCCCCATCCCCTATCACACCCAGATGAGCGCCAAGACATGGCCCGCACCCGGGTGGTGCAATCATTGCTCCCGCTCTTACGAGTGCCTGGATATAGCCCTTCTCCATAGCATCAAGAAGTATCTGTCTTGAAGCTGGTATCACAATGGTGCGAACACAAAACTTATTGTTTTTCGTGATTTTTGCTGCTGCTTCAATGTCTTCTAACCTGCCGTTTGTGCATGTCCCGATGAACACTTGGTCAACAGGTGTACCAACCACCTCACTTACCGGGCAGACATTATCCACTTGATGGGGGCATGCAACCAGTGGCTCAAGATCTGAAACATCCATGTTATATTCGACAGTGTAGTCAGCATTTTGGTCAGCATATACCGCGGTGTAGTTTTCCACTGCACACTTTTTTATGAATTCAAAGGTTTTCTTATCAGGAGTTATGACGCTGTTTTTTGCTCCCATCTCAATAGCCATATTGCAGAGTGTCATTCTGCCATCCATGTTGAGGTGTTCTATTGCTTCACCATAGTATTCGATTGCCTGATAGGTCGCACCGTCAGATCCTATTCTTCCAACTACCATGAGTGCCAGATCCTTAGCCGATGTTCCTGCTGGCAGTTTGCCATTGATCACGACTTTGATTGTTTTTGGAACTCTAAGCCATATTCTACCAGTCGCAAAGATCTCTGCCATATCAGTTGCACCAACACCTGTTGCAAACGCACCAAATGCACCGTAAGTGCAGGTGTGAGAATCTGCTCCAATAATGAGCTTCCCGGGAAGTGCAAACCCGCGTTCTGGTAGAACCTGATGACACACCCCTTCACCAACATCATAATAGTTCACGATACCCTGCTCTTCAATCCAGCTTCTAATATCATGCTGGAGGTTTGCTGCTGTCTCATTATTGGCAGGAGCGAGATGATCAAAAGGGATGATAATTTTCTCCGGGTCAAAAACCTTTGAAACATTCATTTCTCTTAATGCCTTTACAGCAAGCACGCTGGTTCCATCATGTGCCATGGCAAAATCAACTCCTGCCTCAATAAAATCATCAGCAGATGCTTTTTCACCTGCTGCTCTTGATAATATCTTCTCACTCACAGTTGGCATGGTTTAAAACCTGAAGAATTTGATTTGTATAGCCCGGACAGGATTCGAACCTGTGTCGCAAGGTCCAGGGCCTTGCATGATTGACCCCTACACTACCGGGCTTCAACAGACATTATCACATCCTTCCTACTAATTAAACTATCGACACCACGAGAACAGATCACTACACAAAGCAAAACCTTCTAAAGGGAAGTGGACTAAAAAGAAATACCATTAAAGAAGGTAAAGATGAATGAAATTCCAGCCGACATAGATATAGATAAAATTGCAGAGTTGTTTCATACAACAAAACAGCGAGTAAGAGGCTTACTGAACAGGAGAACTCTACACAAAACACCAGATGGAAATTTAATCTTAGACAAAAGCATATCAGGTGTTGAAAGTGGAACCAATGTATTTTTAAAAAACTATGAAGTGGTGTGTGGTTTTCCAAAAATCCAGAGGGCAATGATGTTACAATCTGCACTGGCTGCACACTTTAGCTGCAAGAGCGTTGCAGTGGAAGAAAAAATGAATGGTTATAATACAAGAGTAGCGTATATTGACAATAAAATAATTGCACTCACAAGAGGGGGTCACACTTGCCCCTACACCACAGAAAAAGCACAGACCTTGATACCTAAAGAAATATTTACTGATCACCCTGGTATTGTGTTGTGCGGTGAAATGGCAGGACCTGATAGCCCTTATGTTCCAAAAAACATCTACAACGTTAAATCCCTCGAATTTTTTCTCTTTGACATAAGAGAGAAAAACACCGGAATGCCGTTATCAGTGGCAGCCAAATACAACATTGCAGAGCAATACAACATAACCTGCACGAAACTCTTTGGAGTGTATCCTCTAACTGAAGCATACAATAAAATCACCAGAATAATAAAAAATCTTGGAGCATGCGGGCGAGAAGGCGTAGTCATAAAAGACCCAGCGATGAAACAACCACCACTTAAGTACACCAGTTCACAGAGCAACTGCTCAGATCTGCAACATGCCTTCACATACTACCATGATTACGCAAAAAGTTTCTTCTACTCACGAATTGCAAGAGAAGCTTTCCAGTCAGTGGAATGGAATGAGACTCCGGAAGAGATACAAAGTCGATGTATCCAACTCGGGGAAGGCATCCTCCAGCCGATGATTACAACGATCAAAAAAATACAGGAGGAAGAGAAAATTAGCGAAAACGTGCAAATACTGGTAAAAAGCCTCAATACCGCTGAGAAATTCAAGGAACATCTTCGCATACTTGGCATAGATGCCATATTCCACAGACCGGAAAAGATCAATAACGAATACTTGGTAAAAATACAAAAAATCAACCAGCGAACCAACGACAAAACCGAATCCATTCTTACTGGAAATACCTGGTGACCGATATTTTTATATACTAACCGTGCTACAGTGACACACTATATCACTGTTGGAGTTAAGCATGTCAGAAATTGGAAAAAATATTAGACTTGAGAGAATAATGGATCGAGAGAGCAGAAATATGGTAATCATCCCGATGGACCACGGTATTTCCATAGGTCCTGTTGCTGGTATTGTGAACCTGCCAGAAGCTGTTAACAAGGCAGCAGAAGGCGGCGCCAATGCTGTTCTCATGCAGAAAGGAATGGCAAAACATGGGCACCGTGGATACGGGCAGGACATAGGACTCATTATCCACATGAGTGCCTCAACAAGTCGTGCACCAGATCCTAATGACAAAGTACAGGTGTGCACTGTTGAAGAAGCAATAAAACTCGGAGCAGATGCTGTTAGCGTTCATATTAACATTGGCTCTGAAACAGAATCCAAACAGCTTCGGAAACTCGGGGTGGTTGCAGAAAGCTGTGATGCATGGGGAATGCCTTTAATTGCCATGATGTATCCTCGCGGGAAAAACGTCACAAACCAGAACGATCCCGAACTTGTAGCACATGTTTCACGTGCCGGGGCAGAGCTTGGGGCAGACATCATCAAAACAAACTACACAGGCGACCCTGACAGCTTCAAAGACGTTGTTGCTGGATGCCCGGTGCCAGTGGTAATGGCTGGAGGACCAAAGGCGAACACTGACAGAGAGTTTCTTGAAATGGTAGCAGGTGCAATGAAAGGTGGTGCACGCGGTGTCGCCATCGGGAGAAACGTGTTCCAGCATAAAAACCCCGCCGCAATGACCCGTGCTCTTACAAAAATAGTTCACAAAAACACCACGGTGGACAAAGCAATGGAGGAACTTTAAGTGAAACATACATTCATCAGAGTAAAACACCTTTGGATAAATTCAAACCAGTATCGCTTTGCGATGCTGAGATGCAAAGCAATGGAGGGACTTTAAGTGAAATACCTTTGGATAAAAGCAGACAGTAACGTCTGGGACAACGACAAAGAAAGGATCACAACTGCTCTTGAATCGGGATTTGACTTCACTCTTGTAAGCGAGGACGATATTGGAAAAGTACAAGCACTCGGCAATATCAAAATAGCAGCCCACACCACGAGCGAATACAGCAACGCAGACGTCCTTGTAATCGGGAAAAACAGCGAAGGAGACGGAACTATTCCACTCAGTGAAAGCTCAGAGGATATAAAAACCGCAGAAAAACTTACAAAAAGCGGAAAAACAGTTGCAGGATACGTAGTAATACACAACAAGGAATATGAAGCGTTCGCATCCAAAATAGCACAACACTGTAAGTACCTGATCGTCATGGGAACTGACTGGAAAGTCATACCACTTGAAAACCTTATAGCGGACCTCCAGTCACTGGATGTTGAAATAATCGCAGGCATAACCGATGCAGCAGAAACAAAACTCGCGCTTGAAACACTGGAACACGGCTCAGACGGCGTACTTGTTGACACTGATGACGCAAGCGAGATAAAAAGAATAGCAGACGCACGCGAAAAAAGCGAAATGAAACCAGTGGAACTTACAGCAGCAACCATCACAAAAGTAAAACCGGTAAGCATGGGAGACCGCGTCTGCATAGACACATGCAGCCTGATGAAACTCGGCGAAGGCATGCTCATCGGAAGCCAATCCAACGGGTTATTCCTCGTGCACGCAGAAAGCGAAGAGAGCCCTTATGTCGCAGCACGACCATTTCGGGTGAACGCTGGAGCAGTACACGCCTACATAAAAATCGGAGAAAAAACCAGATACCTATCAGAAATGGAAGCAGGAGATGATGTGCTGATCGTAAACAAGGACGGCGAACAGAAAAAAGCAGTGGTAGGAAGAGTCAAAATCGAAAAACGACCACTGATGTTAATCGAAGCAACAGTAAACAACACCACGATCAAAACACTACTGCAAAACGCAGAAACCATCAAACTCGTGAAACCAGACGGCACACCACTATCAGTAGCAGACATCAAAGAAGGAGATGAAGTACTGGTACACTTTGAAGACACTGCACGACACTTTGGAATGCAGATAGAAGAGACTATTATAGAGAAATAGAGTGCTTGTCAGCTTTCAGAATGTTGGAGGAAAATAAGAAATCCTCTGGACTTAATCTTCAATGATGTGAAGTTAATGGATTTATATGCGAAGTGAGTTTGGATATAACGCCAATTTGAGTGGATATACGAACTTGACTTCAGATATACCAAAGTTATACAAAACTGCTGGCTATGGAAAAACGAATAGGAGTTGAATCTTATGGTTAAACGCTGTTTTGTAATCATGCCTTTCTCGGCGACGACAGAGAAACATACGGAGTCATACTGGAATAACTTCTTTTTTAAGTTCGTGAAGCCCTCAATTGAAAAACTTGGGTACTCCTGTAGTCGGTCTAATGCCCAACCATCAAACATAATCAAGGACATTCTCAAAGAACTCCTAGATGCAGATTTAGTTTTAGCAGTTTTGACGGACTTCAACGCGAATGTTTGGTATGAGTTAGGAAGCCGACACGCTTTACGGAAGGGCACTATTATGATGATTGAAGAAGGACAAAAACTACCCCTTTGATATAAGCCAATATGGTGTCATCAAGTATGAAGACACAATTGCAGGTGCATCCGACTTTGAAGAGAAGTTACGAAGCTTTATTGAGAAAATTGAGGTTGACCAACCTGCAGATAGTCCAGCAATCGACTTTCTAGGAACTCAGACTCGTAATGATTATCAACAACGCATAGAGGACATGGAAACTAACTATCGTAGCAAGCTCGACAAAATTGTGCAGTTGCTACAAGATTTACAGAAAGAGCGTGTAATAACTGAAGAGCCTAAAGAAAAGAAGCCGAAACTAGTCAAAAGAAAATGCCTATGGGTTGACGATTATCCTTCCAACAATGAGGCAATAATCGATCTTTACCGCCAGCAGGGCGTGGAATTTGATCTTGCACTTAACACAGCACAGGCTTTGGATTGCCTAGCTAAAGGAGAATATGATCTTGTCATTTCTGACATTGGAAGGGGTTCTGAAGCAGACGCTGGGGTGCGGATGATTCGTGAGATCAACCGCCATCTTGGGAGTCCTCCCCCCATCTTGATTTTCTCCAGCATCCAAGCAGTTGAACGATTCGGTAAAAGTGCAAAGAAGGAAGGGGCTTCACTTGTTACAGCATCTGCCCGGGATTTAGTTCTAAAGATGACGGAGATGTTGGATTTATGATGGAACGGTTCACGGAGATTGGAGGGGCATCAGCAGCATCGTATAACATGGTGTGTGCGGTTCGGGCTTGCGCCCTCACCCAAATTGCCCCCATCGGTCGCAACGTCGTATATGCCCGAAACGTTATCTGATATTCGCCTTGGTAGATAACATCTTTAAGAGCAATACTAGTGTCTCAGCAACTTAATTTTTAGACAAAGTTTATAAACCTGTGAGTCCAACCATATTCTATGGAAAAAATAAAACTTACAGAGAAAGAGGTGGAGTATCTCAACGATTTCGTGAAAATGGGGCGTAAAAGCGCGAGAGAATTGACCCGGGCACATATTTTGCTTCTGGTCAATGATGGAAAAAAGGAAATGGAGATAAAAGATACGCTGCGGATCAGCAGGGCAACCGTTTCCAACACCAAGAAGAAATACCGCGAAGAAAGTCTCCAAAACGCCCTCGCGGAGAAACCAAGATCCGGTCAGCCTAAAAAGTATACAGAGAAACATGCGGCGGAAGTTATAGCGCAGGCATGCACCGAATCACCTGATGGGCGCAAGAGATGGACACTTACACTACTAACAGAAGAAATGCGAAAGAAGGATGGGTTTGAAACGATAAACAAAGAGAGTATCAGGCTTATTTTAAAAAAAGCAAAACTAAACCTTGGTTAAGGCGGATGTGGTGCATACAGACGATCGACACCGAATACAGAGAACGGATGTACGATGTTCTCGATCTGTACGAAGAACCGTACGACCCGGGAAGTCCCATTGTCTGTTTTGACGAGAAACCAAAGCAACTTCTTGGAGATAAAAGGATTTCCATCCCTATGAAGCCTGGAATCCCTGTGAAATATGATTATGAATACGTCAGGAACGGCACAGCAAACATTTTCATGGCGGTCGAATTCAAAGCAGGGAAACGTGTGACCCAGATCACCAAAAGAAGAACCATGGTGGATTTTACACAATTTGTGAGGATGCTTGTCGATGAAGAATACCCAGACGTTGAAAACATCCAACTGGTCATGGATAACCTCAATACTCACAAGGAAAAGTCATTTTACGAGGCATTCAGTGAGGAGGAGGCGGAAAGGATTTTGAGCAAGATCGAGTTTCATTACACGCCAAAACATGCAAGCTGGCTTAATGCCGCTGAAATCGAGATCAATGTGATGGATATCGAATGCACTGACAGACGGATTGGAGATATGGAGATACTGACTCATGAGGTGACAGCGTGGACCAGGAGACGGAATGACGATGAAAAGAAAATCAACTGGGGGTTTACGAGGGGGAAGGCGGATAAGAAACTGTCCAAGTATTATGTCTAAGAACTAAATTGTCGAGACACTAGGAGGTGTTTGAAATGGCAATACGAACCTTTACCGCGGTTCTCCACAAGGAAGAAGATATATACGTAGCAGAATGCCCTGAAGTTGGGATGGTTAGCCAGGGATACACTATCGAGGAAGCCATCGCCAATCTGAAAGAAGCGACAGAACTCTATCTGGAAGAGTTTCCCCTGCCTGAAGTTGCCAGGCCATTGATGACCACTTTTGATGCCATAGTGTATGCCTAAGTTGCGCAGGATATCAGGAAAAGAAGCCGTGCGTGCACTGACGCTTGGGCTTCGAGAGAGTACGGCAACGCGGCAGCCACGGGGTGCTCAAGAAGCAAACGCCAGATGGCGCTTCGGATGCGTGGTTCTTCTACATCGTGAGCTGGCGATAGGCACGTTAAGGGGCAGTCTACGGTAAGCCATGATAACACCTGACGAGTTTAGGGAGAACCTCTATCGAACGACCGCCGAACGTCAGATAACACGGCACCTGTGGCTAACGCCCAAATGCTGACGCGTGTAAAAGATTTTAATGTGATGGTGGCTGAGGTTGCTGTATGGATAAGGGTCGTATACTTGAAGAGTTGAAAAGGAACCCAAAGAAGATTCGTTTTAAGAGGCTATGCACGGTCGCTGGGGCTTTTGGGTTTAGATTTAAAGGCGGAATGGGCAGCCATCGTATTTATGTGCGAGATGGAATAGATGAAATGTTAAATTTTCAAAATATAAGTGGTAAGGTAAAACCTTATCAAGTAAAACAGCTTATAAAGATTATTGAAAAGTATAACCTCTTAAAGGAAGATGAAAGAGATGTATAAGTACGCAATAGAGATATTCCACAGCGAAGAAGACGAGGGGTCTATCGCGGTGGTACCAGAATTACCGGGATGCACAGCGTTCGGAGAAAACGAAGAAAAGGCATTGGAAGAGATAAAAATAGCTATGGAACTATGGATAGAGACTGCGAAAAAAGAAGGGAGAAATATACCACAACCCCCTGGAAAAGAGATTCTAAAACTAATCTATGAGAATTCCTTTCGCACCACACACCTTGATGGGGCCGGCGCATAACAGAGCGTATCTGGCTTTGGCTATCACCTTCACCAAAATTGGCCTTACTGGCAACTTTGTATACTTGCAGAACGTTATATGCAATCGTGGACAAAATATTAATAACTATGAGTATATTAAAAAAGGAATTGACATCAAGATGCCGCTATTTGATGCGAAGGAGGTTGTACCCATAAATTCCGGCGTGTGTTCGATGGATAAGATGCTAACCGATGTTGATTACGTGAGTTTTTTGGTCGAAATTTTGTTAAAGTTCGGTTAGAAACCGCCCGGAATTTTGTTCAGAAGTTGAAGAACCATCTTGAAAGGTGGACAGATGGAGAGAAATGAACGGAGTTTGGAACTCTCGCCCGCCTTAGAAAATATGGCTTCTCTGATAACTCGCGTTGAACAATCTGATAAATCATCATGCGTGTTCGGTTAAGAGACAAATCATGCTAAGTCAGGGGAACACAATAAATTATTAGATATGCAATACCTGGAATTATGGAAATACAAAAATATTTTAAGTGCTCCGATCGGGATTTGAACCCGAGTCCTCGGCTCGAAAGGCCGAAATGATTGGCCGCTACACTATCGGAGCGCTGAAGCATTTCCCAGTAGTCCCGGGCGGATTCGAACCGCCGTCGCCGGCTCCAAAGGCCGGCAGGATTGACCACTACCCTACAGGACTGCTTTTTTTTACATCAATACACCATCATACATATTCTTTGTGGCAAAAAGTGTAAACAAGTGTAACATCTTTTTAAAACAATGGTTTATCGGTTTGTGGCAGAATCTGTTGTTCTCGCGCAAGCTGAAAGAGTGTTTCGACCGCTGCTTTACCATCTACTCCTATGTCGATGGTGTAATCATTAACGTACATGCCGATATGGGCTTGTATCACATCGTCTGCCATTTCCTGTGCATACTGTTTTACATATTGCATTGCTGCACCAGGGTTTTTATTTGCATACTTGATGCTCTCACAAAGAGCTGTGTCGATAGTATCTATGGCTTTTTTGCCAATACTTCGCTTTGCAGCAACACAACCGAGGGGAATTAACTTCCCAGTCTCATCTTCCCACCATTCTCCAAGATCCACCACTTTCTTTAGCCCATAGTGTGGATAGGTAAAGCGGCTTTCATGAATGAACTTCGCTTTGCAGCAACACAACCGAGGGGAATTAACTTCCCAGTCTCATCTTCCCACCATTCTCCAAGATCCACCACTTTCTTTAGCCCATAGTGTGGATAGGTAAAGCGGCTTTCATGAATGATTGCTCCCGCATCAACAATTCCATCTGCTACCGCAGGCATTATTTTGTCAAATGGCATGGCGACTATGTTTTTTATTTTTGGCTCAAACAATTGCAACAACAGGTATGCAGTGGTAAATTTTCCTGGCACAGCAATTGTTTTTCCAGTAAGCTCTGCCTGTTTGAAACTCTCTTGTGCAACAATAATTGGCCCACACCCTCTTCCAAGTGCACTTCCACTTCGCAGAAGAGAGTATTCATCAAGCAGGAATCCAAGTGCATGGTAGGAAAGCTTGCTTACATCATAGCATCCTGAAAATGCCTGCCGGTTCAATGTCTCAATATCATGCAGGTGCGGGTTGAATCTGACGTTGCATATATCAACAGGTAAATTTGTTTCTGCTTGCGTTGTATGTGGGTGTTGGTTAAATCTGACGTTGCATGTATCGACAAGGTTGTGGGCTAAAGCATGAAATATAAAGGTATCATTAGGGCACGTTGAATAGCCAAGTGAATAATATTTGTTTACCATCTCAAATCCATGCAGTAATCAGTCTATCAGTTCTTTTACAATCGGCACGAGTTCATCTAACCGATTGATGGTTTTATCCACACTCTCAAGAAGCCTAGCTGGACGCATATTATACTGCTGCAAAGTTAGTATCGCCATGTCTGAAGCCTCAAAGGCAAGTAAATCATTTATAGCATCTCCTACCATGATTACTGGATTATATTCCTTTTTAAGTCGATTGACTATCTCCCTTTTACGAAGAGGAGTGGATAAACCAAAGGATTTCTCTTGCGTAATTCCAATACAGTCAGCCAAGTGCTCAATATCCAGTTGTCGATCGCCAGAAGCTATGTACACATCAACTCCAAGCTGGTGCAGGGCTGCGATAATCTTTTTTACATGAGGAAATAAACTCCCCCTGCTGCTTAAAGCGTATGGGATGTTCTGGGCTTCCATATCTACCATGATACCGATTCCAACATAATAACGATTATTGTAACCGGACAATACCTCATCCAGTACCTCTTGAAGGTCTCTTACTGTTGCCTTATTATCCTTTTTAACAGCTTTGATGACCGCATCTTTTGTTATAGGCTGCGATGTGCAGGTAATACCAATATCAATGTTATAGGTGTCAAGAAAATCACGGATTGGCATTGAAGATGGGAGTTGTTGTATATCTTCAACATCTTCCATGTGGATTACTGCAATCACACATTCCTTTTTTTTACTAGCCATTGCAACAGTAGACACATCACACAGCATCAAATTTTTATTTATGTCTTTGGCTATTCGATACATAGAAAGCAGAGTGCCAGCACTATCAAACACCACAGCAGCATGTTTAGACATTACAAAACATAGTAACCTAATTCTAATAATATATGTGTTTCCACCAATAGTATCATGTCAGGCTTGTGAAATCATAGACAATTTAGTCATTTTGGGGGCTCATAGTAACTTCTGGGCTTTTTCCTTAATCAAGTTTCAGGTCAATCATCATCGCTCAGGTTTAAGTAAAACTTTTCGGAAATAATATAAATAAGCAGGAACAACGACACTCTGGTACTACGTATGAAGATCATTCGCGATCCAGTGCATGGACATATTCAGCTTGACGATCTTGCTGTTCAAATCATCGATACGCCATACTTCCAGAGGCTGAGGCGGATACGGCAGCTTGGATTGTCGTATCTTGTATACCCTGGTGCAAATCATACAAGATTCGAACACAGTCTTGGGAGTTATTATCTTGCATGCCAGCTCACACACCTTATAGAGGATCCACAGGCAAAAAAAGAAATACAGATAGCAGCCTTGCTTCATGATATTGGACATGGGCCGCTATCTCACACCACTGAAGAACTAATTCACAGATACACCAGAAAAACTCATATTGATGTGGAAGATATTGTTGAACATACGGTTATTGCAAGCATACTTGAAGCATACGAAATCTCGCCAAAACAGATAGTAAAACATATAAAAGGCCAGACTTATGAAAGCCAGATACTTACAAGCGAAATTGATGTTGACCGTATGGATTATCTGATCAGGGATTCTCACTATACAGGTGTTGCTTATGGGCTCATTGACCATCTGAGACTCCTTCACGAAATACATTTTCATGGAAACAAACTTGCAGTAGAAACGGGTGGGTTGCAGGCGGTAGAAGCTTTACTTATATCACGATTCTTTATGCATCCAACAGTATATTATCATCATGTAAGTCGTATAGCAGAAAGCATGTGCCAGAAAGCCATTGAACACCTGCTGGATAAACAAAAACTGCAACCTTTAGAGCTACGCTCAATGGATGATACAACTCTTATCACAACCCTGCAACAATCAGATAAATACACAAAAGAAATAGCAAATCGGTTGAATAACAGAAACCTCTTCAAACGAGCCATATACACAGGATTTGCCAATCTTCCTGCAAACATTTTAACATACATTGGGCATTCCAAACGACTTGAACATGAAATAGCAGAAACAGCAAATATCAATCCGGACTATGTAATTGTTGACATACCACCACAGCCAGAGATATGTGAAAGTAAAGCACAGATTATAATCAATGACACTACACTACCGTTGGACAGGGCCTCACCAATAGTAGCTTCCCTTGAAAAATCACAGCACGATAACTGGAGGCTTGGGATATATACGCTGCCGGAGTACAGGAATCGTATAGCGACTGCTTCACGAGAGATACTCCAGATAGAAAGAGAAACAAAGCAATATCGGTTGGATAACATGCCGTGAAATAAACACACATTTATAGTTTAATACCTACTCTATAATCTTAAAGATATGAAAAACAATTTAAAATCGTATGAATGATTTGATTTACACCGTTGTGCAACCTTTCAAAATAAAAGGTGAACGCAGCATTAAGACAAAAGAATTCATCCTCAGCCTTGTACTGGATTTAAAATGGTTTAAACCGGATGAAGCAAAAACTGTGCTCTCAACTGCTGTAAACAACGGACTGCTGCAACAAGAAGGAGATTTTGTAACAGTAAACTTTGATCTTACACAGGTAAACCCCCCATTTGATTTCAAGCCAACCACCGATATAATAACTACAGCAGAAGAAAGCTTGTTTGAAAAAATAATTGAGCGGATCATCGTTAACACTGGAGAGGATAAACGGAAGGTCATAGCAGCTATCAACCAGAACCAGGAAAAATTATCTAGATTGGTTGATATAAATGTAAGCGCTTTGATAATAGCTATGGAAAATGATGTTGACGTGTCAGACCTGATTAACGCTGCCTATCACGAGCTTGAAATATAATATTGGTATTTGTTTAGCTCCTTTTTGTAACCACGAGATTACACAGATTTTCACGAGAAAATATGAACATGCAAGATATAAAATGCAAATCTAACTAATATCGTATGCCTAAGTATCATCTTCTTGTATTAGTCTCGTGGAATCTCGTGGTTTTTCCGCCTCAGCTCGAAACATATACTTTACCAAAAATAATGATGAGTTTTTATATGATGTGGAAAATAAGATTAAACGAACGATTAAGGTGAAGCACTTGACTACCGAACGCAGCTATCTGTTATTAATAACGTTATTTTTCATATCTGTTATGTGTGCCTGTCCGGTCGCTTCTGCTGATGATAAAATAAGTCTTGAATTTCCACTTGAAACTGGAGATAGTATATATTTTGAAGATGGCTACTACAAGGTAACACTTGTCGGTACTGAATGGCAGTTTGGTTGGGCACTGCTTAATATTAGCTGTGATGGTTGTTTATACGAGCCGCGAGAGGTCTACGGTCGTAAAAACCAGACAATTCATTATCCAACTACTGATAACCCAATAATATCTATAACTAATACAAGAGACGTTAGTAGAGATAGTGCCAGAGTAACCATATCATTTCCAGAACGCTGGAGTTATAAGCTCGTCACTGGAGAAGAGGTGGATAAAGTAGAGGTGGATAAAGTGGAAATACGTGGTGACGTGTATGATAACCTTACTAACCATAAACCCAATGTCACTGGTAAAGGTATAGCAAGCTGGAATTCATACAACTTTGCCGGTTTTTTCTATGATTTTGATAATGATTTTTGGAGCGAGACGTTGACGGTTGAAAATGTATCTGGCCGCAGTATCGATGAAAATGATTTAGTCTATGAATCTAAGCCTGTGAATATAAAATACGAACACAAGGCATGGGGTAACTACACTGCGATTGGCTTTCTGGCTGCGAAATATTTTGCAGGATACACCGACAATGGCGTTGTGGAAAAAAAAGATATGGTTTCGAAAGGGTACCTTTCTAAAGTGTTAATCGATGAAGACGAAAAACACACCATCACCATTGGAAGCACTCTGTCCCTCAAGGAAGGGTATGCACTAAAAGCTATTGACATCAGCGTAAAAGATACACTGGTACGCTTTGTACTACTAAAAGATGGTGAAGAAGTCTCCAACAGTGATGAAATTGTCGATAAAGGTAAAAACTACGTATACGAGAAAAAGATTGGGAATGTCAGCGATATTCCAATAATAATCGTGTATGTTGAAACTGTTTTTCATGGCAGAGAAACGGATGCAGCCTTCATTCATGGAGTATTCCAAATTTCAGAGAACCCCATAAAACTCGAAACTGGTAATGAGTACAGGATAATGGAAGTAATGAATCTAAGCAATGGCATCACAATGAAGAACACAGAAACAATATCTCTATATGCTGGTGACACGATCGATGTGATGGGAGAAGTTCGTTTTAAGGTAGCAGATTCTGATGAGTTGAGATTTTATCCATTTATAGACTGCTCCGGGTATTGTGAGATCAGAGGAATGTTGGCAAGCGGTACAGAAGCTCAAACATGGGATCCGTATTCTTTTGCAGGGCTTTATTACGATTTGGATCAGGATATTAAAACTGAAAAATTGGAGATTTCAGGAATTTCTGGCAGAACGATAGAAAAAGGAAATCTGACGTATCAGACCCATAGTACTCATAAATATTTCAATGTTTATACATATAAAGGACTTTTAGTGAATGGAGAAGCTAATTATTCAGTTATTGGCTGGAAAGGAGAGCAGTATGCAGCCATCAACGAAAAGGCAAATAAGATTGCCAGGATAGTTGTTGAGCAGGATAATACTCCAAGTGATAAAAAAACCTTGACGATTGGCGAGACATGGGATATTGGAGATGGCTGGAGTTTGACGGCTCAGGGGATCGATGCCAGAGCAACTCCAAGACAGGCATGGCTTGTCCTAAGCAAGGATGGCGTAAAGCTTGAAGATGAAGTTGTAGCTGATGGAGATGTGGTTACCTACCAAGAGGATCTCAGTGGTGAAAGTGATGTCCCTCTCTTTGTAACTTATGTAGACAGCGTGTTTGCAGGTGCAACCACTGATATGGTGCAGCTAAGATACACATGGGCGATTTCCACTGATGTAACTATTATAAAAAGCGGGGATAAATTTGGTAAACTGGAAGTTGTCAATGCCACACAGAAGAAACTTATTCTAGATAACAACTATAATTTTTCCCTTGATCGAGGAAGTAATAAACACATAATTGGCAAGATCAATTTTAAAATTGCAGATTCTGATGAGTTGAGATTTTATCCATTTATAGCTATAAACAGCTTCCCCCCTCCTCCCCTTGCTGCATGGCCAGGTATAGCCAAGTGGAATCTCTATGAAAATTATACCCTTGCCCTGATAGCCATTGATGCGAAATCATCCCCGCGTCAGGCGTGGCTGCAGTTATCAAAAGATGACTATGTTGTAGAGGATATTGTTGTGAGGCAGGGAAATATCTACAGGTATAACGGGACACAATGCGAGATATTCAGCGCTAAAATAGAAGCTGTTTTCAAAGGAACCACTACTGACCTGGTGAGGCTGACAGATGTCTACCAGTACTCGGAGACAAATGGAAGTCTTCTCATAAACAATAATACTTACTCATTCATACACGGTTCTCCTGATAGACAGGACTGGGAGATATATGAAAACCATAATTTTTCCCTTGTGGATATCGATGCAAGAGTAACACCAAGGCAGGCGTGGCTGCAGCTTTCAAAGAACAATGTAACAGTTATGGATAGCGTGGTTGTATCAGACGATTGCTTCTCGTACAGACCAAACACAACCATCTTCAGGGCATGTGTAGGTGATATTTTCTGGGGCATTAACAATGCAACAAGCAGCAAGCTGGTTACACTTGAGGATGTTTATCAATATTCTGAGATAAATGGAAGTGTTTTGATAAACAATGCAACCTATTTATTCATGCCAGAGGAAGCTGCGCCCCTTGAAACATCAGAGCTTGAAGAAAATTATACTCTCTCTTTGATGGAAATCGATGCAAGGGCTACACCCAGGGAGGCGTGGCTACAGATTTCCAATGGCACTCACAGGAGCAATGCAATAGTTTATGATGGTGAGAGATACACTGATGGCGCTCTGGAGATTGTTATCGGTTCTGTGTTCTATGGAAGGAAATCAACAAACCTGGTACTTTTAAGCAGCGTAAGACAGCACTCTGCGAACGGCACCCTGATCTTAAACCAGTCCATGCTACTCGCTGATCAGTATCCAAATGGAGAGATATGGGCGCTGCACGAGAACTACGCCCTCAACCCAAGAGAGATTGGTGCATATACGAGACAGGTCTGGTTCACACTCCTCAAAAACGGCACGCCTGTATATGATACCGTGATGAGAAGCAAACAAGTGTATACCTACTATAACGGTTCCATGAAAGTATTCACTGCTAAAATAGATTCTGTGTTTGCAGGAGCCACCACTGACATGGTGCAACTCAGAGAGATCAAGCAGTATTCAGAGCTTGATGAAAGAGAATTTGCAGATCTTCCAGCCTGGTATCCAGTACATCTAACATACGGATATGACATTGCAGCCAAACAGATCAATTGGTGCACCATCGCTTTACAACTCTCAAAAAACAACCGAATAATCGACGAGGGAATTTTCTCTGACACATTTATGCTGGAAGACAGTGGCAATCAAATAACAGTGAGTGGAAGCCTTGACTCACATAATGTTACACAATATTATGGTGATATAGAAGTACTCAATCTGACAAATGTTATATTAAAAGCTGGTTATTCCAAGAAAACTCTTACGATATCACCTCGATCACTGAAAATATCAATCACATCTCCTATTCATAGACTACAGAGAAACCCGATTGCCTTTGCAAGCAGTGTAATCGGCGGCACACCACCATACAGCTACAACTGGACCTCAACTATCAACAACCACATCGGAAGTACTGATACCTTCAGCAGAAATCTGTCAAATGGTTCTCACACAATCACGGCAAGAGTAACCGACAGCAGAGGGGTTACAGTAACAGACAGTATCGTTATTTCCTCTTATAACAAGCTTAGAGGTGATGTAAATAGCGATACCCAAATCACTTCAGCAGATGCTGCAATCGTGCTTCAAATAGCAGTTGGCAGCAGTCTCTGTGATTCCAAAACCCTCGCTGTTGCTGATGTTAGTGGGGACGGCAAGGTAACATCCCTTGATGCACTGATGATTTTACAACAGATAAGATAAAAACTATGACATATTATGGCAAAGCAGCCGCCTGTGGTGCAGGAAGCATAATAAATGCGATTTCAACATGGAAAGGCGCTGCCTTCGCTCTTGACCTACACACCATAGCGGAAGTAACACTAACTTCTCATCGAAGCGGCATAAAAGGAATCATCGAAGGCGGTGGAGACACGCGTCTGATCGAACTTGCAGTAAAACACACATTATCGCATTTCAATCTAAACTGCGGAGGCATTGTGAAAACGATCAGTAATATCCCACAGGCAAGCGGACTAAAAAGCAGTAGTGCTGCAGCAAATGCCACCGTTCTGGCAACACTTTTTGCAATAGAAGAGGAACTCCAGCCGATGGATGCGATAAATATTGGTGTTGATGCTTCAGTTGAAGCAGGCGTTACCATCACCGGTGCCTTCGATGATGCCGCTGCTTCTTATCTTGGTGGTGTTGTTGTAACTGATAATAAAAAGCGATCGATCATCAGACATGAGCAGATCGAGGCTGAAGCAGTTGTGTACGCTCCAACAGTGCAGGCATTCAGTAAGGATGTGAATGTCTCAAGGTGCAGACTTGTGTCGCCCTGGATTGTTGATGCAAATACAATGGCTGAAAGTGGAAATTACTGGCATGCTATGACCCTAAACGGCATAATATACTCTGCTGCTCTTGGTTTTAGTCCTGAGCCAATACTTACTGCTCTTGAAGCTGGGGCAGTGTCTGCAAGTCTCAGCGGAACAGGACCCTCTTATGTAGCAATCACACACGGTGATAATACTAAAAAAGTTGCAGAAGCATGGAGTGGTCTGGACGGAAAAGTCATAAATACGAAGATTAATAATAAGGGTGCATACAGGATAGAGGATTAAGCCATGACACTTCAACATGCTCGTGATGAGATATCAAAGCTCGATTGGGATATTATATCGCTTATAGCTAAACGAACAAAACTTGCAGAAGATGTACTCAGGGAAAAACGAATAGAAGACATGCAGATCAATGATGAACTGCAGAGTAAGATTGTACTCAACCGTGCTACTGAGAATGCCACAGAGCTGGGTCTTGATGTTGGCGAAATAAAAAAGATTTTTGAAATTTTAATCCGGATTAATATCGAAAAACAGAAAGAGCTGATGGGCGGGGGCAACCTCCCATAATAGTTAGGAACATGCTTAAGTTAAGCTGTTTGTGAGATAATTTTTTTCAACTGATGGGGGGGTGTGGAGAACTGGAAAAGCACCCACTTCCTCTTACCCCCCTGCCTGGATCCGCTGTTAAATTCCCTGGCTTTAATCCAATGCCTTTTGGTGTTAGGATACTACCCACACAGTATTCTGGCAGATACATTCTACTTACGTTGTGTGTAGTTGAATGCTTTTCAGCCTTATGTTTTTTAAAGTAAAACACATTATATCGAGTGTGGAAACAGCAGACTAAAACAGTAATACGTGTTGAGCATATCGTTAGCAAGCCCATCCACATCATCCTTGATTGTAATCACACCCCCCGGTGCATGGATCGCGCCGTCTATATATGCAGTTTCATGAAAAGTAACCTTGTTTGCATCGACATCACCCATGATACGAGTGCCGCGAAGAATGTTAATTTCTGTCTTTGATTCGAGTGCTCCATGGATAATGCAGCCGGTACCAATGTGCATGTCCTGATCTGTACGGATACTTCCAAAAAGATTGTTTCGATCGCCCATACACAGCGATCTTGCCTTTACATTCCCAAAAAGGCGACAGTCGCTGCATATAATTGCTGCCTCGTGTACTATTATATCTGTTAAGCTGATAATAGCATGATCCGGTATTGTTAGCATGTTCGTAGACAGCAACTGCTCCTCTTCACTGAACAGGTGATTTAGTGCTTTTTCTATTTCTTCACCCCCCCTGTCAAGTTGAAACAGGGTTATCAGATAGAGAAATATGTAGGTAAATACAGGCAGTGGATTTCGTACTATTATCCAGCCTTTGGCAGTGTAGCCCTCTTTGATTTGGACATTGTTTCCTACATCAAGGCTGCCATCTACTGTAAGCTTCCCGCTTACGTTAACGAATTCCCCAAAGTATGCATCATCATCAGTTTGTACGCTGCCGTTAATCTTTGTCCAGAGATCTACTCGCAGATCAGAACGTGCTATTATATTTCCCTCTATACTGGAGTGCTCTCCAATAGTGATGCTGTCTGCAATAATACCATAACCAATGCTTACACGGTTTCCAATGATAGCATCGCCAACTGTTGCAATGGTGTGCTCTTCCATCTGTGTACGATCTGGAATTACAAGGTCGTGTAAGATCTCTTCATCCTCATCAGCCATGGTAACTCTTATAATCATTATAGCCTATGTTATACTAAGTACTTTCCTTTATTAAAACATAAACATAGGTTATCTTCAAGCACTGCATAACTTCGTTGTGCAGAAAATAATTCTTGATTGCGTCAGCAATCAAGTGCCGCAAGCAATCGAGTGTAGAAATATAATACCGGTAACCATTAACTCTCGACTACGAAGTAGTCGAGAAATAGAAGAATCAATACAATGAAGGACCCTGTTAATAACTTTGAAATACCACCTGAGTGGATAGAACGCTCACGCATTCAAGGAAGAGAGCTTGAAGAGGGCATACACTCTGGAAAACTGGTACTGCTCTCAACAGGTGAGGTACTTCATCGTGGGTATACCACAGGAACCACTGCTGCTGCTGCATCAAAGGCAGCAGTATTATCCCTCAAAAAATACCATACCAGCGAGGTTAATATAATGACCCCTGCAGGCATTACAATCAGCGTGCCAGTACGCGCTGAAAATGGAAAAGCCGTTGCAATCAAATACTCTGGCGATCATGGTGAAGATGTGACTAGTGGCATCGACATCATTGCCGAGGCGAAAACAGCAGCAGCAACCACACTTGCAGCAGGAGAAGGTATCGGTACTGCAAGTCGTGACGTGTTCTATCTGAAAAAGGGAGAAGCTGCCATAAACCCGGCCCCGCGAAAGCAGATACTAACAGCTATAAAAGAAGCATTAAAAGAGATTGATATGCACGGCGTAGAAGTTCTGCTAACGGTACCTTATGGCAGACAAATAGCAGAGCACACCATTAATGGAAAGCTTGGAATACAGGGAGGCATCTCCATACTTGGAACCACTGGCTTTGTTGAACCATGGAATGAGCACCTGCAAGCCTCCAATAAAGAGCAGATCAAAAACGCTGAGAGACCGGTATTAACTACAGGAAGGAGGGGCATGCGATATGCTCACATGTTATTTCCTGATTGCGTTGTAATACTCATTGGAAGCGGCATAGAACAAGCGGTTGAAACCTCAAGGGAATACGGCAAAAAAACCATTCTCTGCGGGCTTCCGGCTCTCATACTAAAATGGGCAAACCCGCAGATATTAACCCAGACAGAATACCACACAGTAACAGAATTAATTGAAAAAGATCCATCCCATCCTGTCATCAGCGAGAGCATCAATGTCGCTTCAAAAAAATACGACATTAGAATCGTAATAGTTGATGGAAACGGTACACAGATATATGATACAGGAGGAACAAAATGAATATTGTCGGGGTCGGTATAGGACCAATGCAAATTACCAAAGAAGCAATCAGAACAATAGAAAATGCAACGATCATTTATGGTTCAAAGCGGGCAATAGAGATTGCACAGGATCACATACATGTTAAAGCCAACCTCATTAAGGACTACTCAGAGATACCGTTTCTTCCGGACGAAACTGTGGTGCTCTCGACAGGTGACCCCATGCTCTCCGGACTTGGAAAATACAAAAAACCAACAGATATTGTAATACCAGGAATATCCAGCATGCAGATAGCCTGTGCCAGACTTGGGATTGTGGAAGAAACCGTGGAGATCGTTACTGTACATGGCAGGGATTACACCACACAACAAAACAGAATCATCGAAGCAATAGAGCAAGGAAGAACGTTGTTCTTGCTGCCAGATCCCAAAACATTTGGCACAGTTGAGCTTGCCAATCTATTGACCAGGCATGACATCGAAGCCACGATGGCAGTATGCGAAAAACTTACTTATTCCGATGAACGGATACTTATTACAGACACCAGGCATCCTCCAACTGTTTCAACCAATTTATATTGCATCGTTGTGTGGAGATAAACAACAAACAAAAATCAAAATGTAAGTTTGAAAACTCTTCCGTGCGTTCTTATCGATTTTTGCCTGCTCTGGAATTCTTATCTGAAACGCACTGCCAATATCATCTTTGTGTGCGTTTGGAGGCATAAGATTAATATTATCCGGGTTATGGCGTTATTTTTTCTTTTGTATGCCTCTTAAAACTTCACGATGCAGCGTTACCAATAGGTCGCCCAGCAATCCAAACATAAATATCTGTATTCCACCCATGATAAGAAGTGTTGCAAGGATAGTCAGTGGTATGTGGTCGACATTTTTTAACCATTCAAGCACGATGTAGATGCCAACCGCCAAACCTGTAATTGTCATCAGTATTCCAATTATTCCAAAGTAGAAGAGCGGGTTGTGTAGCTTTGTAAGTTTGAATATGGTACTCATAATCTTGATGCCATCTTTGAATGGATGCAGTTTTGTTGGGTCACCCCTCCGCCGGAGGTATGTGATAGGCACTTCTGTTACGGTAAGATGTTTTTTAATGGTTTCTATGGTCATTTCAGTTTCTATTTCAAAACCTGTCTCATTAAGTTCAAACGTTTTAATCGCTTTATTATTAAATCCACGGTATCCGGTGAGGATGTCATTAAACCATACTCCATAAGCGAATCCAAACATCTTATTCAATATTTTGTTTCCAACCATGTTTAAATGCGTGAAAGCACCCTCTTTATAGTTTGCGAACCGATTCCCCATTACATGATCGATTCCTTCCTGAAGTGGCTTTAGGAGTGTAGACACCTCTTCTGGTTTGTAGGTGGCATCTCCATCGATCATGATGGTGTACGGTGTCCGTATGTGTTTAAAAGCCTGTTTTATAGCCTGACCTTTTCCTTTTCCATGTTGTGTGATTACGGTTGCTCCTGCATCCTGCGCGATTTCTGGAGTTTTATCGCTGCTGTGCCCATCGACAACAAGGATGTTGCTATACCCCTGCTCCTTGAACTGTGTTATTAATTTTTTAATATTCTTAGCTTCATTCAGGGTTGGTATAAAAATGCAGACATCGTCTTTGTTTATTTCTTTCATTGCTACTCTATATTTTATGTTATTTTCTCCGGTAAAGTATGATTAGAATGATTATCAATAATACCGGAATGGCAAATACTATAAAGTATATATTGTCTGTTTTGCTTTTCTGGCTGGTAGTTGTTTCCACTTCGCTTGTATTTATACATTCGGTAGTGTTTTGAACAATCGGTGCTTCTTTCTCTATGGCAAGCTTGAACATTGTTGTGTTGTTGTTTTGTAATGTTGCCTGGTGGTAGCAGCCAACTTCTTTTGTTTTAAGAAGTGGTATTGTCTGCTCAATTTTGACATTCTCATGGATAAAGATGGTTGTTTTATTATCGAGGGGTGTTATTGTAATGATTGTTTTATTTTTACATGTATAAACGCTCTCTATCGTCGTGCTTATATTTATCTGCCGTGTTGTACTAGTTTTCCCTATTATTTCATGGTTTATCGCCACATCTTTGTTTGTTCGTTGCAGAGAGATGTTTTCTATCGTGTATGGTATTGAAGCTAGCTGTTTTCTCTTTGTGTTTTCGTATTTTAGTAGTTCCCATGCATTGACATAGCTGTTGTTATCTCCCTGTACGTCAATCATCGTTTGCAGGCGTGTTGAATCGTTGCCGGTGTAATAGACCGTGTTAGTACTGGTTATGTTCTGGGAATTGATGGTTATGGTGGTGTCCTGTGTTATGCAGGCTGTGGCAGTGTTCGTCAACAATAGTAATGTTAAGAAGATGACGATTTTTAGTAACATGATATCTATTTAGTTAGAACCTCACACCCGTTCTCTGTGATTATTACTGTGTGTTCTGCTTGTGATACCAATCCGCCGCTTACATCCCTTAATACCGGGTATCCGGAGACGATACCTGCTTTTTCAAGTTGCAGCAGTGCAAAATCAATTCGTGTGCCAGTAAGCCACCGTTTTGCAAAAGGCAGTGTTTTATATTCAGCTATCTGTGAAAACACCTTCCTTACTACCGGGTGGCGTATCGGTTTTTCCCCAACCAGATGATATATTTCTTTAAGGTGTCCATCTGTCACCTTTCCTGCACCATCACTTGCAAAAGGTTCGATTGCTATAATATCTCCTTCTTCAAGCACCACCCCATGTTCAACTTTCACATTAGGTATAGATGGCGGAGTGTGTGCGAAGTACTGCATGAGCCCATGTCCTGTAAGATTTGAGACTGGCTTGTACCCATAACTCAGAATTATCTCTTCGATGACCTCTCCAATCTCTTTTGTGTTTATGCCAGCATGCAGTATTTTAATGGCACTCTCCAGAGCGTCTTTTGATGATTTTACAAGATCGCCTTTACCAGCAAGGTCAACTGTTACAGCAGTATCTCCAATGTACCCGTCGAAATGTGTACCAATATCAATCTTTACAACATCCTCACCAAACACTGACGTATCATCTTTTTTAGGAGTTGCATGAGCTGCATCGCTATTGAGCGATATATTCACTGGAAAAGCAGGTTTGCAGCCTTCTTCAACGATTCTCTGCTCAACAAAGGTTGCAACCTCAAGCAAGCTTGCCCCAATCCGTACTTTCTTTACCGCTTCACTGCGAACCATTGAGGCTACCTTTCCAGCTTTAACATACTTTGTTAGAATCTCTTTTGCAGTTTCATCCTCTGGCAATCCTTTTAGTTGATTCATTCGGTTCCCTCTATTATTAATTTTTTATGATATGAATTTAAACTTTTGCAGCCCTTTTCAGTTACAACAACGATATCTTCGATCCGCACTCCTCCTGTATCCTGGTAATACAACCCAGGTTCAATAGTGATAACGTTTCCTACTTTTAGAGGTTCACTCCCGGCTCCAATCGCTGGCAGTTCGTGAACATCCAATCCAACACCATGACCAGTGGAGTGAATGAACCCCTCTCTTTTACCGACATCATAGCCACCTGATTCAAAGACCTCACACACAAGATTATGAATCTCACTCGCAGCAATTCCAGGCTTCACCATCTCAATTGCGGCTTCTTGGGCAGCAAGTACCATCTCATGCATATTGATAAGCTCCTGCCGCGGCTTCCCATACACGAAGGTTCTGGTCATGTCACCATGATACCTGTTGAGTTTGCTCTGTGGAAATACATCGATTACAATCGGTTCGCCATATTTTATAGAGCCTGAACCTGTGTTGTGCGGATCAGCACTCGATGCACCTGCTGCAACGATGGTTGTTTCTGTAGCATAACCATCGTAGAGAAGGCTTACTTCTATGATACTTCTAAGTTTTTCACAGGTGAGAACTTCCCTGTTAATATACAGGGTGCCCTCTCTTACTGTTGATTGTTTTAGTGTGTTCTCTGCTTTTTTTATAGCTTTCTCAGCTGCACCCTGGGCACTTCGTATAAATGAGATTTCGGTGCTGCTCTTCTGTGCTCTTGATCGTTGAACAGGGCTACTCACAGGCGTAACCTCAATATTTTTTGATCGCAACCCGTCTGCAAGGTACAGCCCGAAGCTTCGCGGCACTGCTATCTTTTGAACCCCAAGGTCACTTACAAAATCTGCAACAACATCAGGATATTCCTTTCCATGCCTTGAAAGAGGGGCTATTTCGTCAACGTCTGCCTGTTTTTCCGCTCTTCCTGCTTCCATGTTGGATATCAGCAGGACATCCTTTTCCCTGGTATGCACATATAAAAAAGGATCATAAGCGAGAAACTTTGTCGTATAATACAGATCGGAGTCTGCTGCACTATCAGCATATATCATATACGCATCCATGCCATATTTTTTTATGAAGTCAATTAATACTTGTTTCACGTTATTTCCTTTTATTAAAATTATATCTCTTAAAGCTTGTTAATCTATGATTGTATACGGGAAGAATTAAGTATCAATTTGACAATTTTAAGTGTAAATGATGTACAAGAAAATAGTGGTGGCTATAGTTTTGATGGCTGCATTCGTCTTTGCACTTGGGTGTACTGAAAGAACGTCAGTTTCTATTGATGGCTCAAGTACGGTGTTTCCAATATCAGAGGCAGTGGCAGAGGAGTTCCAACTGGCAAATCCAGGTATTATCGTTACTGTTGGCGTAAGCGGCACAGGTGGTGGATTTAAAAAATTCTGTGCTGGTGAAATTGACATTGCTGATGCTTCAAGACCGATTAAGCAGAGTGAGATTGAAGCATGCGACAAGGAGGGTATTGAATATATTGAGTTTGTCACAGCTTATGATGGCTTATCTGTAGTAGTAAACCCAGGGGATTATTTTGTTGATTGTCTAGCTATTGAAGAACTCAGGCAAATATGGGAGCCAGAAAGCACTGTTTCAAAGTGGAGTGATGTGCGACCGGAATGGCCTGATGAAAAGATATTTCTTGCTGGAGCTGACACTGATTCCGGGAGCTTTGATTACTTTACTGAAACAGTTACCGGAGAAAGCGGTGCAAGCCGTTCCGATTACACTGCAAGTGCTGACGATAACGTGCTGGTGCAGGCTGTAAGCGGGCAGAAGGGAGCACTTGCATATTTTGGATATGCATATTATACTGAGAACAAAAATAAGCTTAAAGTGGTGCCAATCGATAACGGTGGAGGGTGCATAACTCCTTCTATAGAAAATATTACAAGTGGCGAGTATCCGTTATCCCGACCTCTTTTTATCTATGTAAACGCAGAGTCATTGAAACGTCCAGAAGTTTCTGCTTTTGTTGAATATTATCTTGAAAGTAGTAAACCGCTTGTTGAAGATGTAGGTTACGTGGCTGTTAGCAGCACTGAGAAAGATGAGATGATTAAAAGGCTTGCAGGGTACTATCCAGAAAACCAGTGATTTTGATCATTATCTTCAGCTTTTGCCTTATTTCTCCAAGATATCGTCTTTTATACCACATTTACACGACAATCTTCATCAGGAACTAAACCCTTTTAGGAAGTACTGCATGTGCAAACACTTAAATGTATCTAAAATCTCATACGTCCACTGGTGAGGTAATACATGTTCATCAAAATTGATGGATGGATGGCAAAACTTCGATTCTCTGCATGCCATCTCATACCAAATCATCATAAATGTGGAAGGCTGCACGGTCACACCTATGCAGTAACTGTACATATAGAAGGTGAACAAAAAAATGAATTCATCATCGACTTCGAGGAATTAAAACAGATGGTAACAAACATCTGCGACACACTTGATCACAGAGTTATCCTTGCAAGAGATGATAATCGCATCAGAATACACGAAGATAACAAGAGTGTTGAAATGGTGGTTTTGCAATCTAACAAAAGATATGTGTTTCCAGTAGAAGATGTAGTCCTTCTGCCAATTCCATCGGTCAGTGCGGAAGAGCTCTGCCAGTACATTAATTCACTGATTGCATCACAACTTGAAGATAGGGATAACATCAAAAGCATCATGGTGCAGCTGGATGAAGGCATTGGGCAGGGAGCAGGGTGCACACTCGAACTGAAATAACACGCTACAAAAAGTACAGTGTCACTGGCAGAAGTATACACCCCATCAAATGACTCTTTCGAACATTAAGATAATGCGGAAGCTCAGCCAAACCCTGGGGCCGCTATGCCATGCGACAGGATAACCCTTATCAGACACAACTCCGCCGTAAATAGTCTGCAAGCTGGCTATGCGACTTACAATAAGCCCCAGACAAGTCTGCCTCTGGCGACGCCATACCCAAGTAGCGGTGGCAGACAGCAAAGCGCAGCTGGTCGTGGAAGAAGTCGATCAGCCCCATGCCTCTTGTCTTATCAACGGGACGCAGATACGGCTCAAGTGAGCGGTAGAACTGCGTCCAGTGGATGCGCGATAACTCCTCCTCCCAAGCAAACCAAGTATCTCCGACTCAAGAAGATCCAACCTGGGTACTGCAAACAATCGCAGGATTGATTCGGTGCGGTCACTGGTATGATCCTGCTCAAGAATACGCGGGTGTCAGATCGAGATGGTTCAAATGCACCTTCATTTATCTCCTGCGGGATATCTTCAGGGACGGGTATCCAGCCGTATCGATCCCCAATCAATGAGACAAAGAAGTTGCACAGCCTAATCTCATCCAGACAGACCGATAGAACCCCGCGCTGTTCGATCTCCTTCTCTGTGACCCCCCAGCGCAGGTCAACCCGACGAACTCAACCCCATGTTGTATGCAGCGGCTGCGCAGCTCCGGGAATGCGAACCGGTTGATGTAGTCCCGCTCCGCATGCATATCGCTGAATGTCGAGGAGATGAAGACGCGGGCGGTTGTTATTCTTGTGGATTTTGCTGGGTGATGCAACGTCTTATCCTGCCCCCCGCAAACGCAGGAAATGCACCGCGCCTGATGCATCGCCTGCGACGATGGTTCTGCCGTCTGGCGATATGGCGCAGGCGCGAAGAGGGGCGTCCCCGCTGAACGAAGCGATGATTTCTCCGGTTTTTATGTCCCAGTCCCAGACCTTGAGTGTTCGGTCGTCTGATGCTGATATCGCATACTCCCCATCTGATGTAACAGCAATCGCATCGACCCAGCTGGTGTGACCTTCCAATGTTCGCAGTTCTTCCCCGCTCTCAATATTCCAGACCTTAAATGTCTCATCGCGCGAGGCTGATATGGCACGGCTTCCATCTGGTGTAACAGCAACCGCCCTGACCGATCTGGTGTGACCTTTGAATCTCTGTGTTTCTTCTCCACGCTCAATGTCCCAGACCTTGAGGGTGCGGTCGTCTGATGCTGATATCGCATACTTTCCATCTGGTGTAACAGCAACCGCCCTGACCGATCTGGTGTGACCTTTGAATCTCTGTGTTTCTTCTCCACGCTCAATGTCCCAGACCTTGAGGGTGCGGTCGTCTGATGCTGATATCGCATACTTTCCATCTGGTGTAACAGCAACAGCATTTATCTCCCCAGTATGGCCGCTAAGTGTTAGCAGTTTTTCTCCACTCTCGATATCCCAGACCCTGAGGGTGTTGTCCCATGCTCCTGAGATTGCGTATCTTCCATCCGGTGTAACAGCAACCGCCCTGACCGATCTGGTGTGACCTTCGAGTCTCTGTGTTTCTTCTCCACTCTCGATATCCCAGACCCTGAGGGTCTTGTCACTTGATCCTGAGATTGCGTGTCTTCCATCTGGCGTAACAGCAACCGCCTTGACCCCGCCGATATGACCTTCGAGTGTCTGTATTTCTTCTCCACTCTCGATATCCCAGACCCTGAGGGTCTTGTCACTTGATCCTGAGATTGCGTGTCTTCCATCTGGCGTAACAGCAACCGCCTTGACCCCGCCGATATGACCTTCGAGTGTCTGTATTTCTTCTCCACTCTCGATATCCCAGACCCTGAGGGTCTTGTCACTTGATCCTGAGATTGCGTGTCTTCCATCTGGCGTAACAGCAACCGCCTTGACCCCGCCGATATGACCTTCCAGCACACGTATCAATGGTCCTCCGGGCGGTATCAGACTGGCTGTACGCGGGCAGAGCCACATACCACCACTCCATCCACGAGCCTGCTCAAGCATCGATTGAATCCCGGATTCCTTAAAGGTTTGCAAGCGACCCAAAAGCTGTCCGGCAAGCTGTGTCTTATCCCGGGCTAACACATGCGCAGACAGCCGGATTGCGCCCTGCACGAGGTGCAGATCAGAGTCATCAGGCAGATGATCATAATCGCTGACGAGGGAGTTGACGTCGGTTGCAACAAGTTTCGCCTGCAGCCAGTTAAAATCAAGTAAAAGCTCGTGTAGATCCTCTTTTCTTCCAGCCTCGACCAAGTGGTACGCCAGATGCTCAAAGAAGTAATCGTCATTTGGACCGCTCTTCCAGCCATCTACACACCTCTCTTGATACGCATCCAGCAGCCGATCGTGAAGACTGCTCAGATCGCCCACAACCGCACGCAGGTAATCATGCTGCAAGTCGTGCAGCGAGACAAGACGATGAGGCGCTTCGCCTTCGAGCCGCAGCAGTGCTTTTCGTTCCAGTGTGGTGAGCAGTCTGCGTGCATCACGCTCCTTCAATCCATCTGTATGAAGCCAGAATGTCAGCACAGCCGCCTCTGGTACTGCCTCGTCTACAGGGAAGACCGCCAGTTCATGGTAATGTTGTGCTGCGGCAGTATTCTCTTTAGCCAGCGCATCGACGCTCACTTTCAGTGCCTTCAAGACATCCGGATAAGGGTAATTCGGAATCTTCCCCTCGATGAACGTGAGATCAGCCTCCTCCAGAGCCTCAAGCATGTCAGACCATGGTATGCCGTCGCGTGCCATCGCACCACAGAGGGAAAGTGCAAGCGGCAGGTTTCCGCACTCACTGGCAACTAACACTGCTTCAGGAGGCAACGATCCCACATCCTGATCACACCAGTTCGCAAGAAGCTGAAGAGCGGCAGCGTCGGTCAGCACATCCATGCTATGCTCCTCTGCACCCAGTGCGGTTACCAGACTGCCATCACGCGTGGTTACGAGCAGCCGACAGCGCGGACCAAGAGCATTGACGAAGGGGGTGGCATGAGCGACATTCCAGACATCATCCAGCACGATCAGATAGACCTTGTCTGAAAGAACCCCAGGCAGACGCGCCCTTGCGCTATCGAGATCAACGTAATTTGCAGGATCATCATCAAAAGCCGTGCCCACAAGTTTAAGGTTCGAAAGCAGGTCTGGTTTCAGTCCGATCGTAAGCCAGATAACACCGTCAGTAAATGCACGACGCGTCTCGGTAGCCCGTGCAAACGCAGCCGCAATAACCGATTTTCCGACACCGCCCATTCCCTGGAGTGCGGTTGTCTGTCTTGCCGATGTGATCGCTGTTGGTCGCTGTACGTCTGCAAGCACTGTTTCCCCAAGGCGGGTAATCTCGTCGCTGCGTGGCAGGAAATGCGGCGGCAGGGATGGAACCGCAGTGAGCAAGGGACCGGGTGGCGGAACTGGCTCGGCGAGGATGCGGAGCAGCTCGTCAAGGGCTTCGTTGTAAGGGCGCTCTCTCTGAAAGTCCGGGCAGTGGAACTTCGAGAGTTCATCCGGGATCAGGCTGTAGTCGCCCTCACGCAAAATCGGAACCACGCCCCTGCTGAAGAGGAGAGCATGCTCCCATTCTGCCCGGACATAATCTGATCTGACCGCATTCGGACCGATGACGGCAATCAGGCGGTCCGACCCCTCGACCGCGTCACGGAGTTCCTGCAAGAAGGTCCGACCGCGGCTCTGCATGGTCTGTTGATCCCACCAGACATCGAAACCATGCTCGATTAGATCGTCGTGGAGCTGCTTGACGAATGACTCATCATCGGCACGTGCGTATGAGATGAAAATGTGTCCCATATTGGATTTCCTTCAACTGGTTCGTTTGAGGAGATTGTGATGGTTGTTATTTATGGCTTTTCTCTGTTTTGTCTGTTAAGCGAGGATGTGTACCAATTTTTCTGTAATTTCACCTTATCCTGTTATCCAAATACAATCACTCAACACCACAACAAGGTAAATTATTATTTATGAGTTCCATAAGCAGTGTAAACGCCTGCATAGTATACTAATTTCTATGTTTCCATGCAACTGCCATCCACAAGTTTCAACCACTACACTCCCGAATAAACTGTATAGGCACCCACAGTTGTTTGGATGAAACATAAACAGTTCTCTTTTATTTACCACCAATCTTTTCATACTTCAAAATTGAAAGGTTACCGGCAGAATCGCCGACAAGCATATAATTTGTATTGGGAATTATCCCGATGTAAGTCACGCGACCTTCCGCTGGAAAAAAACCCGACGACCCGATCAGACTCAACCAACATCGCGAAAATATCCTGACTATGGCGAAGGTCGCCAATATAACCCAGCATGCTGGGTTTTATTATACTAAGTGGAGAGTGTTGAAATGGTGGTTTTGCAATCTGACAAAAGATGTGTGTTTCCAGTAGAAGATGCAATCCTTCTGCCAATTCCATCAGTTAGTGCGGAAGAGCTCTGCCAGTACATTAATTCAATGATTGCAGCACAACTTGAAGATAGGGATAACATCAAAAGCATCATGGTGCAACTGGATGAAGGCATTGGGCAGGGAGCAGGATGCACACTCGATCTAAAATAACACGCTACAAAAAGTACAGCGTTACTGGCAGAAGTATACAGCCCATCAAATGACTCTTTCGAACATTAAGATAATGCGGAAGCATTCCAATTGGAATAGCAATTGCAAAAATAACAAGTCCAAACACACCAGTAAATATTACAACAATTAATAAAAGTCCGGACAGAATTACGGTGGACAATTTTGTATAGTTTATTTTTTTAAAGAGTTTAACGGCTTGTTTTCCAATAAAAATGGTTGTAGGATAAGATAATAGTGCTGTAACAACTATGACCACAAATAGTAGTACCATCAGGTCAAGGTTCAATTGAATAATCTGGTTTATGGCAGAGACTGCACCACTACGGCTTTTGCCGATCACATAGAGTGCTATCAGGCTAAATAGTGCATTTGACGTATTAGCACCACTCAAAGAGACAATGAATTCATTGTGAGAGTGTTCATTGTTTCTGGGAAGTGCAATGCGTGCTATGATCGTTGCAACTGCCGAGGATACCCCGGGAAACCATGCTACAAGCGAACCCGCGGTGCTCCCGAAAAAGATTCCTCTGAGGAGGTTTGCAGCAGGAAGATTGTATTTTGTATCCTGCTGTTCCGGGAGAGTAGTTTTCGAGAGCATGCTTATGAGGAGTACGGAAGCCCCAAAAAGACCGCTTAATAACGGCAGAAAAACAGTCTCCCCAACAGTTGGAATTATTGAGTTCATCAATGCTTCTTTTTCAAAAGCAAAGAGTCCGAGAAGGCCTGACAATAAAAATACGATCACTGCATAAGATTTATATTTCAGGTGTACGAGGCTCCCCCCTCCTTGTATCTGCTCGCCTTTTTCAGTTAAAACCATCATAAGAATCAATGTGATGAGCAGCCACGCCGTGTATTCCTGCAATACAGTATAATAATTTTTAAATATCCAGATCATGGGCAGTGCGAGCAATAACGAGGTAAGGATTGCTCCTGCACTTCCAATAGCAGACAAACGTATGGCTTCGATTCCACGCCCTTCCATTGTCAATGCATGACCCGGGAGAACCGCGAGAGCAGTGTCCGACTCCGGAACTCCAATGAGCACTGCTGGTATGATATCGATAAAAGTGTGGGTTATAGAGTTAGAGAGGATTACTATTACAATATAAAGCGGTAATACGTTGTATTGAGATAATAAAGGCGTTATGGCAAGAAGGATTACTGCGATGTTGTTAACATGGAAACCAGGAACCATCCCGGTTATTATGCCAAGAAAGTATCCAAAGAAGATTGATAATATCACCAACGGAATAGATACTTCCATTTTTGCACCCTCCCCCTTAGCCCAACCGAACTCAACGTTTCTCTACCTTAATGCCAGTAATGTTTGTTGCTCCATTGTAGATATCCTCTGCGATTTCTGCCAATCCCACTGCTGCACTCCTTTTCCCTACTGAGATGGTCTGCGCGTGAAGGTGTTTTTCAATCTGCTTTTTCACATATTCTATTTCGCTGACTGAACCTGAAAGATATACCTGACAGTGGTCAGGTGATATGTTATAGTCGCGCATAAAAACCTTCATGGCGGCAATCTCCATGGCACAAAGAAGGGAGAGACTGTCAAAAGATAGTATTGCGTCTGCTTTACGTTGATTGTATGCCTGTGTAAGCTCGTAGAGATTCTTATATGGTGTGTGCTTGATCACGCCCGCTCGTGTGAATGCCTCGTTTGCTGTGCACTCTCTGGCATCTATTTTTCGAATGGCTTCAACATCGAGCGGTCCATGCCGGATGCCTGGTGCAAAGATACAGGCATCAATTGCCCCGATTATCCTTCCGTTGGCTACTGCAATGGTTACTGTATTGGAGCTAATATCGCACACAATAAAATCGTTTGTTCCTTTTTTATAAATATGGTATACGATTCCAATTTTTTCAGGGCTTGTCCCGTGAGAATAGACATCGAGCCGCATGTCACAGCCACTGCCCCTGTGGACTCCGGGTATTACCACTGCACGCAGCCCGGACGACCGTATCAGGTCAAAAACACGGGTGCCGCCTCCTACATGCAGTCCTGCACCCCCTCTATTTATAAGAGCGCGATTGGTGGTTTTTTCGATCGGTGTAATGCTGTTAATGCCATCCCCCATGGAATATGTCAAAGCGAACATTTTAATTTCATTTCGCTCCACATTGAGTTTTTCTTCTATGTGCGCAAACAGTGTTTCGCAATCAAGAGCTGCTGCTGCTTCGCGAGATAATTCAAAATAATCATATTTTGTTGCAAATCGGATGGCAGTTGTGCCGTGCTCAACTCCTATGAACATATATGTTTCAAGTGGTGTTCCTCAATATAGACATTACTATTGATGCCATCAGGCGTGCCTGGTACTAAAAATTACACGAGGCACACTTTGCAGATTTATCAAAACCTGTAAAAACAGCACAGTTCTGTATGAAAAATAGCTGCTGCTTTCACTATAGTTGACTGGCAGTCATGGGAAAGTTTATACTTTCTTTACACATTTAAGTGAGAAATTACGAGGCACCGACAGGAGAAGAGTTCACAAAGTGTACTCTGGTGGTAAAATATGGTAAACTATCATTCAAACAAAGAAATAATAACAAAGGAAATTGGAGATCGTAGAAAGATTATCTATGATTACATTTTTGAAAACATTCAAAAATTCAGACCAGATGATATTTATGAATCTGTAATGTTGTATCCGGGAAGTTCTGGAAAATCATTGAGACCGTCTGTACTTCTACTTTGTTGTGGTGCTGTTGGCGGGGACGAGAAAACTGCTCTGCCAGCAGCCGCAGCAGTGGAGCTGTTTCATACATGGACTCTTGTTCATGATGATTGGATTGATCGGGATTCTTTCAGGCGCGGCGTACCAACTGTACATTCCCTGATGAAGGAAAAAGCTCTGGAAACATATAAGTTTGATCAGGATGAGGCAGAACATTACGGTGGAACTATTTCCATGTTAACTGGTGATGTTCAGCAGGGCTGGTCTATTGGCGGATTTATGACAAATCTCAGCCTTGAACATTCGGTTGATCCAATGATTACGCTAAATCTAATTAAAAAATTAGCTCTGGAAATCAACATTCAAATCGTAGAGGGAGAGACCTTAGACGTTCTTTATTCAAAAAAACCAATAAACGAAATATCTGAAGAAAATATCATCATGATGCTGTATCTAAAAACAGGTGTACTTTACCAATTTTGCGGGGAGGCTGGTGCTGTTATAGGTTTAAAGCGATATGAACCTGAGAACGAGTACGTGCAATCCCTATCAGAGTTTACTAAACACTGTGGTATAGCGTTTCAGATCCAGGATGATGTTATTGGTGTTGTTGGAAATGAAACGGTCGTCGGGAAACCCCGCTGGTCAGATATAAAAGAGGGGAAAAGAACAATTATCTTGTGGAAAGCGTACCAGGAAGCTAATAGTAAACAAATAAAATTTTTGGAATCAATTCTTGGAAATCAGCATGCTACTACAGAAGAACTGCAATCAGTGGAAGATTTGTTTATAGATCTTGGTGCAGTTGACTATACAAAAGAGCTTGCTAAGGCGTATATAGTAGGGGACCGCAACCGGTCTATCAAAGGTGCATTGAACTATCTTGATGTTTTGCCAGATAGTAATTATAAAGATATTTTAAAAGCATGGGCATATTATATGATTGAACGTGATTTTTAGCATCAATCAATTCCTGTTGGGAGTCCTGATCTTTTTTGTCGTAATCAAACGCAAGGAATATACAATGATATGAATCACAAGATTGCATAGATCTTCACGAGCTACAACAGAGTTTCAATTTTTATTTCTTTTTTTCTATAGTTTTTTTCTTTTTGTGCTGGTCGAAGATTGTTGTTAGTGGTACTATATATTCGCCTTCGTTTTTCAGTCCAAATACTATATCATCTCTCTTGAGCAGGGAATCAAGGTTGAGTTCGTATTCACCTGACGAGACTATTCGTACTGATTCTACACTCTCGGGTGTTATTTTTCTTCTTTTCTTGGTCGCAGGTGCTTCTTGAATGATGTTATCAATATCTACTTTATCTTTTCTCTCTTTGATGTACTCGAATTTGTTGTTCCCGCATTTTGGGCAGCCGTTCAGTATCACGGTACTGCCTTCTTGATAAATGGCATGGCATTTTGTGCATTGGTGCGGCATGATTACATCATCTTTATTCTATTATTTTGTTACGATGGCTGTGATCATGTCCCTATCTTTTTTGATCGTTTTGAGCTGATCGGCTGGTCCAATAACTGTTAGACGTGTTTTGGTGGTGGTTTTGCCCAGTATTTTTCTGAGAAAGCTTGTGTTTTGTTCTGTTGGGTAGCTTTCGATTTCTATGCCACTGAACTCATCTGGTATTATTTCGGTCATTGTCATTTCTATGAGCTTTGCTTCCTCATCTGGTGCAAGTCCGCGCTCAAGCACGACAATCTTTCCCGAGCGGACCTCATCAAGTAGCATACGTATCTTTTCCATAGGAGCCATCTGTGCAAGTTTACCTTCTGATATGAAGTCAAGTTGTATGTTTGTTTGGGAATTGTTTTTGTTTTGTGACATACTGCATTCACCCGAACCGCTTTGCTATTTCTTTATAAAGTTGGTCTGTGTTTATCCCTTCAAGAGCTGATATTGGTATGGTTGGATGTTGCGGGAATGCTCCCCTGATACGGGCTGGTGAAGCTGTTTGCATATCTATTTTATTTGCTGCAATAACCAAAGGCAGATTTCTTGCTTCCATATTCCCGATAACGGTGACATTTACCTGTGTGAATGGGTCTTCTGTTGCGTCCATCACAAGTATTACTCCATCCAGATCCTCAAGCCATTTGACTGCTTCTATTACTCCCTCGGTTGCTTCCTTTGCTCGTCTCTTGGCTTCTTCTTCTTCCATCCCACATGCCATAAATCCATGGAAGTCTATTTTGGTTGCAAGCCCTGGAGTATCAATGATGTCAAGCATAACCGTGGTACCGTTTGCTTCTATGATAACATCCTCACGTCTTCGCGCTCTACGTGTTTCGTGTGGTATATGTGATACTGGTCCCATAGCATCACCAGACCAGTCACGCACTATACGGTTTGCAAGAGTGGTCTTTCCTGCATTCGGGGGCCCATAGATACCTATTTTAGCCTTCTTTTTCTTCTTAAAAAGGCGTTTTACCCATGAAAATAAATTAATTACCATTTTTGTCCTCGATGTGACTTATTATTATTTTTTCTACTATCTGTTTCTTACATGTTGCTTAACCATATTATTCTATCCCTATTTTTTTAACGTATAGGAAAGTATAAACGCAACCATTTTCTCTTGCTCTCGATTGCTTCGCAATCGAGAGCCATTTATGCACAACGAAGTTGTGCAGTACTTGAGCGACATAAATGCACACCAGGCACCCAACAGATGTCAAAATAGCATGAGTCCAACAATACACGAATAGAGAACGCAACAGCAGCTTTTGGTCTTCTGAAAAGCACGATCCAAACCTTACAAACTACATTCCCACAACTACTTTTGATCTATCAATCTTAACATTGTGCGGTGTTGCAATGAGTTGATCCTCGCCGATTCCAGCAATGTCGCCATGAACGTCACCAGTTACATGTTTTAGCTCTTTAATAACACGTTCTAACGTCATTTTATCACGTTTTGTAGCAGATATATCAATTAGTAGTGCATTTCCTTTATAGATTTCTTCTTTAAGCTTTGGGAGTTGTTCAAGCCCGGTCAGCTCTGCAATTTTAATATACATGCAGGGCACTTCACCTTCAATGTCCGCTTCAAACTCACTCAAATCAATTTCGCTGTATTCTCCAGCTTCAGGTTCTTTTGTAGAGCCTGTTCCAATGATTTTATCTAAAATACTTGGCATAACGTATTTACCCTCTTTTGTCAATATATACACTTGTCAGGTTAAATTTTGTTCCAGACGTGATATATTGTTGGTTTTGGGATAAAAAGTTTTAGTATTTGCATAGAAAAAGGAGCTCAAAACAGATACAAGTTTTATATTGCCAGCAAGTCATGGAGTGGATGGATAAATTTCATTTCACACAGGATTTGAATTTCTTTGTTAGCTGTGTGAAACAGTAGCGTCAACGTTTATTAACCACTACAAAATATTCTTAATGTTTCTAAAAGGTGTTTGATGAGATTAAATCTAATCCAGCTGTTTACAAATTCGTCGACCTTCATGTGCTTGATCTACATACCATTGTTTGCCGAGCAGCTTGGAGCAACGCACACACAGATAGGAATTATTGGAGCTGTTTATGGAATTGCACTGTTTATTTCCTCATATATGTTTGGGCGGGCAGCAGATATGTACTCACAACGAATGTTATTATATATCAGCTTCGCAGCTTCTGCTTTATTTTTCTTTTTTCAAATGTTTGCGACAACCCCACAAAATCTTACATTTATCAGAGCCCTTGCAGGTTTTAGTGCAGGGATGTTTCCCCCGGTGCTAATAAGTTATGTTCACTCATTAAAAAAAGATATTGGAAAATTTTCTTCTTTTGGTGCTCTCGGCTGGACAGCAGGTGCTCTAATTGCTGGAATAATAGCAAACTTGAAAGGCATATTTTTTTTATCATCAATATTTTTTTTAATGTCTTTCATTTTATTAGTCCGACTACCAGACATCCATTCCACCAAACAAAAACAAAGTCTCTTTTCCATTGAAACAATTAAAAAAAATTGGAATATTTACATTACCTATTTTACACGCCATGCAGGTGCCTGCAGCGTGTGGATAATCTTCCCGTTGTATTTAAAAGCTCTTGGTGCACAGGAACTTGTGATAGGTTTAATATATTCTATTAATCCGATTTTACAGTTCTTTTTTATGCAGCGGCTTAAAACCGACAACAGTGAAAAGCTTATTAAAATCGGGTATTTAGCGTCGACTGTTGCCTTTGCAAGCTTGTGCTTTGTCACAGCATACTATCAAGTGGTCTTCAGCATGATTGCTGTTGCGGTCTCGTGGTCATTTATGTATGTTGGTTCAGTGCTTACGCTGCTAAAACATAATACCGATAAAGGCACATCCATTGGGTTACTCACCGCAGTTATAAGCATGGCTGCTGTATTTGGCTCTTTTATCGGCGGAGGGCTTTATGATGTTGCAGGCGGTCTTTTTCTCACACAGATAGAGAGTTATCGCATCGTGTGCGGTTTCGCATCAGTATGCTCAGCCCTAAGCTTTATTTTTTACAAACCATCGTACTACAAAAGCAGGTAGTGTTTGACAACCTCGCACGGCAGGATTTGTGAGAGCAAGGTTTATAAATCTCGAATCCTATTAGAGTTTGGTGTGGAAAAATGAATGTCAATGTTGAAGCAAATCTTGCAAGTAGACCAAAACTTCAGGATTTTAAAAATTATAACCGTAGTGAGGCAATATTAAAGAAGCTTTATAGTATGCTTTATGTGAATGGACCTGGACATGGAACTTTTCTGAGTTTGCCATTTGACCAGCTAATAGAGCATGGAACTGGACATCTGTTCAAGTGGAGGAGAGAAAACCCAACCCCAGAAGAGATTGAACTGACAGGGCGGGGCTGCGCAGACCCAAGAGCAGTTGCTGAGCTGGCTAATGCGGGTGGCTATTCTGCGTATGTACTGCATCCAGGTGTTGCAGCTTATGCCAGTAATTTTGTGAAACCAGATTTACCATTGATTTACAAGATCGATGGGAGGCTTAACCAGCCAGATACTGCCTCAATACAGTCAGTTATTGGGGATATAAAAGATGCTGTGAATCTTGGTGCAACAGCTATAGGAACATCTCTTTATCCAGGATCTGACATGATTAGGAAGGATATGGAAAGAGTTGCCACGGTTGTACGCGAAGCTCATGCAAATGGGTTTCCAGCAGTCGTCTGGGCTTATGCCAGGGGGGAGGGAGTTGATAATATAAAAGATACGCTGTACTGGACAAGCACGGCATGCACTCTTGCAGCTTCAATGGGCGCAGATATAATTAAAACAAAATACCCGGCTCCAGTAACCGATAAGAACAGGGATGAGTATTTTGCATACATACAGAGCCAGGAAAAAAAGGTTAAAGGCATAGAAAAATATTTAGAGTTTGAGCCTGAAAAGGGTGAGCAATTATCACATGAACAACTTGTTGAAAGAGTAACATATCTTACAGATGCTGCACCCGAATCGTTCATGGTGGTCTCTGGCGGACCAAAGATTAAAGGAAATGCTAAGGAAGAATTAGTAGAGCAAACAAAAGTTGTAATGGAAGGCGGCGCTGAAGGAAGAATAATAGGGAGAAACTTCTGGGGAGTTCCTATGGAAGAAGCGTTAGATCTGACCTCTGCAGTTAAGGAAGCGATGAAAGATACGAAATACCGAAGAGCATTTTCAAGAGGGACATTTACTTTTAAATAAAATATAATTGTATTTGTTCTGGGCTCCTTTTTGACTGTAGACCATGGGAGGGGAATTACTCCTTCTCCCCCTCGCCTAAGAATAGTACGTGAGGGTTTTCTGTATCTTTTGGATCTGAAAAATTGTGGATTGGACAAAAAAGGCTCTTTATACCAGGTTACAATGTAATTAACCAAAAAACGCTTCCGATTTTTTTAGATCACCATTTTCATCAGCACCAAGATTTGTGTCCAGAAGATGCCATTCTTTTTTTATCCAGGTGGTGGCGTGGTCAGCGGCTAAAGTGTGAAAAACGTAAAAGAGCTAAGTTTAACTACATGAAGGAACAACAGGAAAAAACGAAAAATGGACTTCACACAATGGGATTTACTTTATAAACAAATAATAAAAGATATGGGCTTTGACCAGGCTGAAGATGAGCGTGCGACCCACCTTTTATCACAACTGCTCTACAAACATAAACACACAGCAGATCCAGCAGTGCTCAGTAAATTAATCGGGAGAAACCGAGTGCTTGTCTGTGGAAATGCTCCAGCACTTGCCACAGAACTCAAAAAAAGCGATACAACTGATTATGATGTAATCATTGCAGCAGACGGTGCAACCGAGGTACTGCTCCAGCAAAACATACGGCCAACAATCATCGTAACTGACCTTGATGCTGATAATATCGAAGCGGAAATAGAGGCAAGTAAACAAGGCACAATCGTATTAGCGCATGCACATGGCGATAACATCGAAGCAATCACAAGTATCGTGCCAAAACTTGAAAACGTGATTGGCACAACACAAACAAAGCCGCTTTATAATGTTTACAACTTTGCTGGGTTCACTGATGGTGACCGATGCGTATTTCTTGCAGCACACTTCAATGCAGCAAGTATCACACTCATCGGATTCGACTTTGAAGATTCCAATGTCAATGAGATAAAAAAGAAAAAACTGAAATGGGCAAAAAAACTTCTTTTGATACTGGAAAAAAGCACTGACATTACGTACAAATAAACTCGGTTGGAAGTTGATAGCCCAAAAAGTAAGATTTATAACCCTTGTATAGTTATGAGTAAGGTATTCAATGAACTTTGAGAACAGGATACCAAGGAGTGATGATGCTGAGCAAGAGTAATGAGCGCATCAAAGAGCGGACAAAGAGGTATCTAATGCACGATGACACTAACATTCGAAAAACTGTTTTAAAATTATTTTTAGAAGATAACACATTTACTACAGAAGCTATTTATAAATATCTTACATCAAAGGATTTTGATATGAATTACCGCGGCGTTTCTGCCATGGTAGGACTCATGAACACCAGACTGGGTGTCCTTCGCATAGATGTAAAGGGCGACCATAACATATATTCTTTGAAAGAAGAGTATAAAGAAACTGTAAAAACAATACTTGACAATTATTAGAATTCAAAAACTGCACAACTTCGTTGTGCAGCAAAATATGTATCGAATTTCAATAGCAAGAGAAGGAAGTGCGTTTATAATTTCCTATACGTTAAAAAAAATCGAGGCGATATGATTTGAATGTATTATTAGTAGGTGGCGGAGGAAGAGAACACGCCATTGCAGCAGCAATAAAAAAAAGCAGACACGAGGTCTTACTATACACTGCAATGTCTAAAAAAAACCCAGGGATTGCAAAACTATCAGAGGACATACTGCTGGTAAAAGAAACCAATGTTGACCGAATCACAGCTTATGCAACAGAACACAACATTGAGCTTGCATTTATAGGGCCAGAAGCACCACTTGCAGCAGGAATAACTGACAAACTGCACACACATAATATCGATGTGTTTGGGCCAACGAAGGATGCTGCACGAATCGAAGTTGATAAAGCATGGACAAGAAACTTTATGAAAAAACATAAAATCAAAGGTTGTCCCAGATTCCAGGTCTTTGATCAAACACAGGCAGTAGAGGCTCACAGGTTTATAGACGAAATAGAAGATGTAGTTATAAAACCAGCAGGGCTTACCGGCGGCAAAGGTGTACGCGTGATGGGCGACCATTTCAATACCACTGAAGAAGCAAAACAATACACTGATCAGGTGCTTAAAAAGGATAGAGTGGTTGTCGAAGAACGCCTTATTGGTGAGGAATTTACACTCCAGGCATTCAGTGATGGAAAACACCTTGCATTTACACCAGCAGTGCAGGATCATAAAAGAGCTTATGAAGGAGACAAGGGGCCAAATACAGGCGGCATGGGCTCATACAATGATGCAACTGATATACTGCCGTTTATGAACCGTGATGACCTTGATTCCGCAAAAGAAATTATGCAGCAGACAATAGATGCCTTAAACAGCGAAAATATGAGCTATAAAGGAGTTCTTTATGGACAGTTCATGCTTGCAGATCACCCAACGGTAATTGAATACAACGCTCGCTTTGGAGACCCTGAAGCGATGAATACCCTGCCACTGCTTCAAACAGACATCATCGATGTTGCGCAGCATGTGGTAGCTGGTACACTAAACACTCTTGATGTAACTTTCGAAGAAAAAGCCTCTGTGTGTAAATACATGGTGCCAGAAGGATACCCGGAGCATCCCCTAAAAGACAGCGAAGTAACAATAACATCGGTTGATGATTCCTTATTGTTTTATTCAAGCGTATACGAGAGGGATGGTAAGATTTATACCACAGGCTCTCGTGCAATTGCTGTTGTTGGTATTGCAGAAGATTTAAGAAAAGCAGAGCAACGTGCAGAAAAGGCGGTGAATAGCATCCAGGGGCGGCTATATTCCAGGCACGATATAGGTACAGAGCAGTTAATCCAGCAGCGAATTGACCACATGAAGGTGTTACGGAAGGGGTAAAAGAGTTGAAACATCTTCTTTCTATCAATGACCTGACACATGAAGAAATCAACAGTTTACTTGATAAAGCAGATGATCTCAAAGAAAAACGAAAGCGTGGAAAGATAACAAGGGAACTTGAACATAAGACTCTCACCATGCTCTTTGAAAAAAGCTCTACACGCACACGCATATCCTTTGAGGTGGCGATGCGTGAACTTGGAGGGGGCAGCATATACCTGAACCTGGCAGACACACAGCTTGGACGCGGGGAGAGCATCGCAGATACTGCAAAAGTAATATCAAGGTACGCTCATGCTGTGGCTGCACGGGTTAATGACCACCACACACTCGTTGAGCTTGCAGAACACTCGACCATTCCGGTTATCAATGCACTATCAGACATCGAGCACCCATGCCAGCTGCTTTCTGACCTGATGACCATCAGGGAGTACAAAGGACACCTGAAGGGACTTACTTTATCATGGATAGGTGACGGTAACAACGTATGCAACAGCGCCATCCTTGCATGCAGTCTTGAAGGCATACACATCAATATTGCAACACCAAGAGGTTATGAGCCAGACCAGAACATCGTAATGCAGGCAAGAGAACTTGGAGGAAGTATAACACTTACAGATAATCCAGAGGACGCGGCAGCAGGTGCAGACGTACTTTATACAGATGTGTGGGTGTCAATGGGTGATGAAGCAGAAACCATGAAGCGATTGAATGACTTAAAAAAATACCAGATAAACAATAAGCTGCTACAGCATGCAAAAAACAATGTCACAGTACTGCATTGCCTTCCAGCACACAGGGGAGAGGAAATCACTGGCGATGTAGCAGATGGACGGCACTCGGCAATCCTTGACCAGGCTGAGAACCGACTGCACACACAAAAAGCATTGCTGCTATCATTGATAAGATAGGACAACCTGTACAACCTCGTTGTGTAGAAATAACATCGGGCTTAAACGAAGTTTTCACGAAGTGAAAATTTGGGAAAATGCCGAGCTGAGGCATTTTCCGTTCAAGCCCTGTCAAGCGAGGGTGAGGAGTGTAGCGACGAAAGCGCAGCGTCTCCAAGGATTTCTGAAAGAAATCCACAGCGTATGACACAAGGTGGCGGCTTTTAATCTTCGGAGAATTCTAAATATTCCTCAATAATAGTATCTGTCATATGTTCTAATCTTTTTTCTTTTGCCAATTCTTCCAATGAATCATAAGAAATAAACGAACAAAGTTCCGATAAAGGACCTTTTTCCATGACTGCAAAAACAGGGCGTGTTATTTGTTTAATAACAGCATCTTTGCGATTTATTGGAGCAACTATATGAATTTTAATATCTAACATTGGTTGTAAAGCCAAAAGATCGGCCATTCTGAGAATACCTGAATAAATAGAAGTAGTATCTTCAACTTCAAATGCTCGAACAATTGATCTTCTTTTTATCCAAAGAACATCAATATTTCTTATTGTTTTTAATGTAGTTTCATCAAACACAAGAGGTAAATCTTCTAGTAATGATTTTTCCCGTGGATTCCAGACTTCTAAAACCCTAGCTCTATCATTTATGGGGAGCCAAATTTTAAAATCTAATTTTTCTCCAATTTCAGCTAGTTTAGCTTGAGCTTTAATTGAGTTTCTAATATCTTCTTCAGTGGTTGGTTCTTCTTGTGTTTCAGGTTCTTCTTCGTCATCAGGAACAGTTACAGTAACTTCTTTTTTGCCGTCAATTTTTATTTTTGATGTTCTTAATTTTTTCTTGTCTGAATCAGAGAAAGGATATTCAGCTTGTTTTTCATTTTGTTCGAGCAATAGCTTTTCTATGTATTCACAATCATCTTTTGGCCATAATCTTGGACTAGAAAAGACCATATAGGTCCATTTGTTGCTATTCTTTTCTAATTCTTTGGTAAATGACAGGTTTTTCCAAGTAATATCTTCATGTATTGGAATTGATTTTTTCAGGGGGAGCCATACTATTGGTTTTACTTTGAATCTTAAAACAAAAGGATCTTCTCCCTCTGTGAATATAGGTTCATTATCAACAAAAGGTTTACTTTCTACTTCAAGAACTCCAATAAATCGCTGTATTCTAGTGCAATAACAAATAAATTTATCGCCAGGTCTGATATTTTTATTTTGGACATAGGTTTCTCTAGATATTCTAAATCCACTAATATTTCTAGAAGAATTGGCAAAAGCTTTTGCAGTTTCCGGTGAAAATAAATCTATAAAATAGTTCATATTATTGATTATAATTAAGTAGTATTTAAATTCTTTTCTTAAAGCCGCCGCCTGAGTAATATGTCGCTTAACGTATTGAGGATATGAGAAGTTGCTGAAGGCAATTTGAGTGAAGCCGTATGTCTGCTGTTGGACGAGTCCCTGAGGATCAAAATTCCAAAGGAACTTTGAGTTGCGATTTGCCTGTTCACTTTTTATAGATCTTGTCATCAGTAAGGGACATTGCACAATATTTAATGCTGTCGGTAGAAGGGGGCAACATGCCTGCAAGCCAGGTCACACCCAAAAAGAGATAGACTTTTAAGTCAAAAAGCTAATTTGAGGGATTCAGAAATAACTCTTGATTGTAAAGCACTGCACAACTTCGTTGTGCAGAAAATAACTATCAACTGCATAATTCTTGATTGCGCTAGCAATCAAGTGCAGAAAACAACTCTTGATTACGAAGTAATCAAGTTGCGCAAGCAATCAAGTGCCACAGCAATCAAACACATAAAACATAAAGCGAGGGTTGCCTAGCCAGGTCAAAGGCGACAGGCTTAGGACCTGTTCTCATAGGAGTCCGCGAGTTCGAATCTCGTCCCTCGCACTATTTATTGAATGCTTCTTTGAACTCTTCACAAAGATTGTTTATGTTCTCTAATGCTTCAATAACAGCCTCGATTGGGTCATGATTGTCCGTTGTTCTCACAAACAGTATCGGATCACCTATGGTTACGTGTTTGATGTCGTAAGTTGCCACATCAACACACTCGTTTGTAAGAAGTTCATTTTTAAGAAGATTTAATAAACTGTGGGTTTCTCCACCGATATGAAGTTTCAGGTCGGTATCTGTTTTACTTAGAATTCTAACTTCCATTTTTTGTTTCTCCTAACTTATATTATGCCTGTTCCGTAGTTTACTGATATTTTTCTTGTCTCTTTATTGCCGCATGATTTGCACACCAGTTTGACGCCATTTTTATGTAATTGCTGCCTGCACTTTGAACAGAAGGCCTTCATCACTCCAAGTTCCTTCCCTGCAGTTGTAAGCCTCATACTTTCAACATCGATCACTTTTGCTTTTACAATATCAAAAGGACAGAGTTCTCTTGAGATGTTATCTACATAGGCGTCTCTTATGTTTGATACGTGAATTGCCGCCTGTCCAAGATTTATAATTTTACGCTCACCTTTTCCTTTAATATGAGTAATCTCTACAAGCACAACTGAATTTCTTATAGCAGTCACCCGACCAATAACAATATCCTGATTTTGTATATAATTTAAAGGATTGATTACTGGTTTGACTGAAATAATTCTGCTTTGTTTATGTAGCTCAACACACCCCATGACCGAAGCATAAATATTGCCCCCTTCATCGAATGTCTGCTCTCCTTTAGTAAACTCTTCATTTGTTCCTATAAGTTCTCCAGGAAGTGCAAAACCCTGCTCTACTAAATCTTCATTAATCATTGTATTACCCTGTGCATTTTTTTTCAAGCTCTCAGATGACTGAGATTCGCTCTTTTTTATTCCATTCTTATTTCTTGTAGTTGTTTTTGTTCTAATAATAATAATCCCTCTTAAGTTCTATTGCCAGCTTCCCTGTTTCAACGGGCTGGAGTTTCCCAGTGGAAGAGTCTGCAATTCTCACATACCAAAGCATTATTATTGCATATATAGTTGTGTTTATTAGAGTCTGGTGTAGTATATTAATTCTTCTCAACTGTTTTTTCTACATTGTGCACCCGATAAGTTTAGGTATATTGTTGTGCATTAAACAGTTGTTGATAGGAGACTTTCAAGAATATGTACCATCTACAATGCATCGAGTGCGGTAGCATCTATTCTATTGAAGAAGTCGTCTACACGTGTAGAAACTGCGGCGGCCTTCTTGATGTAATATACGACTACAACGAAATAGAGCTAAGCAAAAAGGAATTATCAAAACAACCATTGAGCGTATGGAAATACAAAAAGCTACTACCCATAACAAGAGACCCTGTTACATTGCAGGAAGGTGGCACACAGCTATACAAACTACACAGGCTTGCAGAAGATCTGGAAGCAAAAGAAGTCTATGTTAAACATGAAGGTATGAACCCAACAGGTTCATTTAAAGATCGGGGCATGACTGTTGGCGTAACCAAAGCACTGGAACTTGGGATGAGTACAGTAGCCTGTGCCTCAACAGGCAATACCTCAGCATCGCTTTCCATCTACGGAGCCAAGGCAGGCATACCAGCAGTCGTATTACTACCAGCAGGTAAAGTAGCACTCGGGAAAGTTGCACAGGCATTAATGCACGGAGCAAAGGTACTGAGCATACGCGGAAACTTCGATGAAGCACTTATGCTCGTACGAGACCTGTGCGCAAAAGAAGACTTCTATTTACTAAACTCGATCAACCCTTACCGCCTTGAAGGGCAAAAAACCATAGGTTTTGAAATAGCAGACCAACTGGGCTGGGAAGTACCGGATCGAATCGTGCTTCCTGTTGGGAATGCAGGAAATATCACAGCCATATATAAAGGATTCAAGGAACTGAAAACACTTGGCATAACAGATACTGTACCAAAAATGACCGGAATACAAGCAGAAGGTGCACCTCCTGTAGTAGCTGCAGTACGAAGCAACCAGCAGAACATAATACCAGAACCGGAACCAGAAACTATAGCCACAGCCATACGAATCGGGAACCCGGTAAATGCCAGGAAAGCCCTCAAAGCCGTGTACGAATCCGGGGGAACTGCAGAAACAGTAACTGACGAAGAAATCATCACAGCACAGAAACAACTGGCACAGATGGAAGGAATCGGAGTAGAGCCAGCAAGTGCATCATCCATTGCAGGGCTGCGAAAACTGCTTCAAAATGGAACCATTGATCCTGATGAACGGATTGTTTGCATCGCAACAGGACACCTGCTAAAAGACAGCGAACACGTGCTAAACGTATGCCCCAAACCAATCGAAATAAACGCAACCATCGAAGACGTACGAAAAGCAGTATTTGCCTGAAAAATCGTAACAGATCATAGACGATTCAACCTTTGCCAGAACATTCAAGTGGTCAAAAACGTGAGTGATGAATCACTAAAACTTCTTAACAGAACACCGATGGAAAACTATCATCAGAATTGATTTTCATTTTTACCCGACCGTATTTGCAATTTCGTCAATATCCTTTCGGTTTTATCGCGTTAATAATTATTTTCGTCTTCATGTCAAAACTCCAATAACTCTGCAAGGCGCGCCATCTGCATCCATGATTTTTAATGGCAAGATGTAACACATAAATCTACTGTTTACTAATTTATCCAAATTTATAAGATTCTCAACAATAAGAATATCGTTTTTCAAAAGCAACTTATGAATTTCAAACGGTTCATTATCTGGTGAAAATGAGTCCAAACCAACAATCTTGACCTTTTTTTCAATCAACCGTTGTGCGGTTTCTACGCTTAAAATGGGATTTTGTTGAAAATATTCTTTATAGCGTATTTTATTTATATGGGCAGTATAAAAAAAGACAATATCTTCCTGTTCAATTTCATCTAAACTTGGATTTATCAGTTTTTGATTTCTTACATCTATTACACTTGCTATACCAATAAATTTATTGATAGGATAATCATCCAGTTTCTTTCCATCTTCTATCATATGAAATGGGGCGTCTATATGTGTCGAAAAATGAGACCCGATAGTAATTTGTTTTTCATTCCATCCCTTTTCCTTTATTGAAGCTACTTGAATAATCTCTGGCTCCGGGCCACCAGGGAAAACCGGAATCTGTGTATCTATCGGCATGGTTAAATCAAACATTTTCATGGTATCAGAAACGCAAAACTTATTTTTAACCCTTTGCTCACGATTGCGTATAACGATTTGCGGACATGCGAAGTTGCGACCGAAGGAAAGGGCAAGGGCGTTAGACTGCAGCGTATATGCTGTGTTATCGGAGTGCGATAGCACCGAGCGACCAGAGGGCGCGGAGAGTTTTTTCGGGTTCTTTTTTGAAATTTTCAATTATTTCTCAGATGGTTTCTTTTTTCTGAGTTGAAAATATAATTGTGTCTCAGCTATTATCAAGACAATTATTGTCAACCAAAAAGTTACCTTATTGTTAAGAACATTGAGTCTCGTTTCAAGTGGTGCGATATGAAAAACATCTTCAGATTCGAAATACATTTGAGGTCTTCCCTCCAATGAAACTGGATATAAGGTGCCCTCACAATTTTCTGGTAATTTGCTTGGTTTGGATAAAATAAAAAATCCCTCCATACTTTGATGAACGTTCTGCGGAGGAAACTCTGTTGATTGATTGTGAAATACCGCCCCTATTGATTCTCCATCAACTGGGGGTTTTTCACGTTTACACTCTTCAGTTTTACAAGTTTTGAATATATCTACAACTTTATCAACGTATCTGGGTTCGGTGGGTTTATCAGTAATATTACCATGACAGAAAAAATAGTTGTAACTCCCCGGTATTGATATATAATATTTATACTCTCCAGGCATTAAATAAGTAATCTCTTCTTCAAAGGATAAACTTTTTTCATGTATTTCTTTTGGATATTTTGCTGGTTTTGGTTTAGGATATTTAATTATTGGAAAATCATATGCATTTTCGAAAAAATAGGTAACATTTGAATTCTTGTACATTTCAAACATATCAGAGTTTAAAATTTCAAAATTTATCTTTACTTTTATTGGTTCTCCCGCTACAAATGCAGATTTTGCTTCAAATTTAACATAGCTTAGCCAATCATTTCTTTCTTCGGTTCTTCCAAATTCCCAATAAGACAACTGTTCTACTTGTGGTGTTATGTAAGTAGTATAAATCAAAGATACCACTATTATCTGGATGACTGCTGCAACAAGTAAAATAATTATTTTTTTATTCATAATAAATCTTAATTATAGCAAATTTTAAACATTTTAAACATTTTACCCAAAAATCAGGATTTCCGATAACGTTTTATATCCGAACTTGGTTCGTATATCCTTATGATTTGGTGATATATCCGAACAGAGTTCGCATATACATCCTTCTGGTCGAACATCTTCAATCATCATCCTCTCCTCCTTTTATCTGTAAGCTATCCAGCGGACTTTTTATCTTCCCTATAGTTTTATTGTTTACATGGGCATATATCTCTGTATCTTTTAACTCTTGTGCGCTAACACCTCCTGGATATGCCGCTTCGCTTGCCGCCATCATTAGTCTCTGTATTAACATTGCATATTAAAGTATTAACATGTTAATAGATTGATTAATAGTTGATGCGGCTTTCACCATTTATTTTTTCAACATGTATGATGTGGTCACAGTGTTCGTTGAAAGTGTCATCATGGCTTATGATGAAAAGCTGTTTGAAGCCGTGTATATTTCGTATTTGTTCTGAGAGGTTTTCTCTTCGCTGCACATCAAGGTTCTGGGTTGGCTCATCAAGGAATACCACATCGCTTTTGGAGATTACTTTGATAAGCGATAGTCGCGTTGCAAGTGCAGCGCTCATTTGTTCTCCGCCGCTAAGCTGCGAAAAATTGCGTTCTTCTCCCCTCTCTATAACCGATATATTGTACTCTTCGTTCCAGTGAAGTTCCAGTGAATAGTCGTTCATGATTTCACAGTAGGCGTTTGTAGCTTCAGATGCGATTTCGTTTATCAGTTCAAGGACTACGAGCTGACCCGAACTGTTGAGAAGGTCTCTGATAAAGGTCACGTAAGAATAGAACTCTTGTTCTTGTTTCAGTCTTTGTTCGTTTCTTGTCAGTTCGTTAAGTTTTGATTCCATTCTTAGGAGGCTCTGCTGGTTTGTGTCAGACTGCTTGATTTTTTCATTGCAGGTGCTTTTCCGGGCACTCAGCTTCTTCCCGAGTTCATCCAGTTCTCTTGTTACCTGTTGAAATTCTGTTTCACTGAAACTTGAGCGGAGAGCTTGATTTCGTGTTTGCTCTTTTTTAACCTCCACTTCTTCTTTTTCGAGTGCGTTTAGCATGCTGTCACGCTCTTCTGTAAGCTCTATTTTTCTTTCCGCGATTGGTTTGTTTCGTAGATAGGTCTCGTAAGCGCTTTTTAGTTTTTTAGTTTTATTTTCTATTACTGTTATTATTGCATTCAATCCTGCATATTTTTTTGAGAAAATAGTATTGTGTTCTTTTAACTCCTGCTCTTTCTCGGTTATTTGCTGCTGTGTATCTGATAGCGTTCCAAGTTCTCTTTGTTTTGCATTTATCAGTGTTTCAATGCTTTTTAGCTGTGTTTTAGCATCGCCAAGTGCTTCAAGCTGTGTTTTTAGTTTGGTGATGATTTGTTCCACTTCTTCCTGTTCGCTTTTTTCTCCTGATAATGCTTTGATATATTGCTGGAATTTTATTGATAGTTCACCCAGTTTCAATGTGTTTTCTTTGATTTTTTCAGGTACCTGTGTCAGTTTGTCGATTTCTTCCTGTGCACCTGTTACCAGGGCATCTTTTTGTGTTATTTGCCCAACTGGATCGTGAAGTGTGTTAAGTTCTTCCTGAAACGTTGATAATTCTATTTTAAGGGTGTTTAGTATTGTTTGCCGCTTATTAATCTCTTCTGTAAAATAGGTGCGAAAATCTGTAACCGCCTCACATTTAACACCTGGTAGTATTGGGCAGAGGTTTTTTTCCCCTGCCTGTTTTGATTTTTTTTTAAGCTCACTTGCTTCAGAGTTTGTGATTGCAATGGAACGTGATATCTTTTCAACCTCTTTTTTCAGGTGTTCCTGCTTTTGTGAGAGCGGTAAAAGAAGGCTTTTTTCTTTTCTAAGTGTGTTTATTTTGCTCTTTAATTCACAAAATCGTCTCTGTTCTTTTTGCAGAGTGGTTTTTTCAAAAATGAGCTGTTGCAGTGGCTCTTTTAATTCCCGCTGTACCAGATCGATTTCTTGCTGCAGTGTTTGTTGTTTTTGCACTCCTGGCAGTAACTGCTCTTTTTCTGTTTTCAGTCGCGAGACTTCCTGAAGAAGCAATTGTCTTCTTTTCTGTTTGTCCTGAAGGATTGCAAACTCGTTTTTAAGTGAGAGTATTTTCTGTTCATCCCTGTTTCGATCTTCTCTTCGAATATAAAGGTGTTTTAAAGTGTTTTCACTCTCTTCGTATTCATTTTTTTTATCAGCAAGTTCAAAGACGATTTTTTCTGCTGCATCTGCGTTTTTGATGTCTTTATCTAGCCGCACCAGCTGTTTTTTTGTCGCAGCAATAGATATCTCAAGTCTGTGGATACGATCTTCGAGATCCCTAATGCTTTTTTGCTTCTTATCAAGATTCTCTTTTCTTTTTTTACGTTGTTCAAGTTTGCTCTCTATCTGCTGCATTTCTTTTGAGAGCTCTTTTATCTGCTTTTGAAGGTCTGCATGTTCTTTTTTTAGTTGTTTGTAGTCTCTGGTTTCTGTTTGAAGTACAAGCTTCTCTTTTTCAAGGTCTGTAATCCCATCTTTTACAGCATTTATTGCAGGCAGTAGATTCGTGTAAGCTTTTCTGTACTCATCAACTCCAAGCACTTCATCGAATACCATTTTTCTTGCTGAAGGCGTCTGTGCAAAGGCAGTTGTAAACGTGCCCTGGGAAACCCCGATTGTGTTTTCAAAAATGGATCGGAGTTCCTTTGAACCAGTTACATGAGGGAATATATGGTCAATGAGCCAATCATACACATCCTTTTTGCCGCTAATACTTCCGAGTGGTGTTGCAAGTCGTACATCACTTCCTCCAACCTTTCGTGTGAGAATGTAGCTGATTTCATCGTCTGCGACAAAAACAATCTCAACACTACCGGTTTTTGCACCTCTTCGAAGAAAATCGCGTTCAGGGTAAGGTAGCGCATCAAAAAGTGCATAACCGACTGCTTCGAGAATGGTGGTTTTGCCGTGACCATTCTCGCCAGCGATACCATTGATACCTGCTTTGAACTCTATTGCAGCATCCCTATACGATTTAATGTTTTTAAGTCGAAGCCGTGTGAGCATCACGTAACATCGCCTCTCATAAAAGGAAGCACACCAGCATTATTTTCTTCTTGGGCGTGCTTTTTATGCAGTTGTATCTGGTCAAAGCTCTGTTTTAACCATCGGATAATCTCTTTTTCATTAATTCGCTGCAAAGCAAGTTTTTTTGCCTCAACGGTGTCACTGACAACCTGCTTTGCATATACTTTGTAGCGTCCATCCTGAATTATTTGCTCTCTTAATATCTTTGCTTCTATCTGTTCCCTGCTCATACCAATAATATCACTTTCGTGAATAGTATAGTAATCATTGGTCTGTTTGATGTGAACATCAGCATAGAGGCAACCAAATCTCTTTCTGACCATCTCTCTTAGTTCAGGAAGAGAGACATCTTTTTTAGGAAAATTGAGATTGCCCCACAACGTCAGTTCAACAATCGGGGAGAGTTTGGAATCAACAGGCGTCTCACTTTCTACTATCGACTGAACAAGCAAAGATAGTTCGCTTGGCGTCTTTACACTGCTAATATTACCTGAAAGCCGCTTGAATGGGCGTGTTGGAAGTGTTACAAGCTCTGCACCGCTATCGGTTACATGGTAAAATCCTTTTTTAAGTCCATATTCATTAAGCGAAAAAAGTTCCAGGCTCCCACCATTGTACACCCAGTGATCATACTCGTATTGATTGTGATAATGCCCGAGTGCAAGATAATCCACACACTCGCGAAGGGGAAGTAATGCACTATATGGTATCTCACCTGCAACAACGCTTCGAGCCTGTTCCTCCATACCAAAGTGCATGGTGAGCACAGTAAACCGATCCACGTCCTGGTTGATTTTCTGTATGTCTCCAGCAATTAGTGGGATACTCTGCATGGTAGCTGCACCAAGATAGCCTACACCAAACACCCGACAATCACCAACATCCACGTAATCCAACTTTAAGCTATTATTCTCTGTTGATTTAAGCAACCGAAGCATTCCCTGTGATTCCAGAATCTGAAGCCAACTGTTTCGGTCTCTCTGGTATGCAAGGTCATGGTTGCCTTCAATCACAATCACAGGAATGGGGGCACGTCCAAGTGATTTACACTCGTCCTGTAACTGCGAGAGCACTTTATATGCCTGGAGATATGTGGGTGCATTAATATTGCGCTTTTCAAACAGGTCCCCTGCAATCAAAATAAAATCCACATTATTCTCAAGTCCATACGTAATGAAAGCTTTGAACGTTGTAGCAAAATCCACAAACCGCTCATGCAAACCATACTGTACATACCCAAGATGAAAATCACTGCCGTGAATAAAATTCATGCCAATCAGGAGATACAGATACAAAGAAAGTGTTAAAAACGTATCGATAAAAGTTCTGGTTCAGTAACCTCAATCTGTTGAGCCTTTTCATATATCTCAAGTTTGACAGATTTCACTCTTTTTGAAAGGTCTGGAAAATCCAATCCCTCGAGACCAAAAATATAAAGGACTTCCCCTTGATTAATCCACTCACCCAGCTCTGCTAATACTAAAATTCTCAGCAAGCTTACAGCTCACAAGAGCCATTATCAACGAATTTAAATCCCTCCCCCTCTTTTTATATTTACCAAAGATAGCAGGAAAACCGGGTTTTTCATACTGCCTACAAACAGCGAAAATAGTTCCAACCGGAAAACAAATATTATCATTTGGAGTGATACAAAACGTCCTCAGTCTCGTTTGAATAAACATAAACCAGACTCAACTGAGTACACTCCTAATATCCCATCTGTCAGATTAGGTTACAATACTCTTGCTATATCCTCGATGACATTTAGGCATGCCTGGATCCTGTCGGGAGCTCCTGTTATTGCCCTGCCTATGACGAGTATGGAAGAGCCATCCTTTACCGCATTTAAAGGAGTCGTAACCCTTCTTTGGTCTGCCCCTGCCTCGGTTCCTTGCCTCTTGATTCCGGGCGTGACAAACATAAAATCAGCAGAAAGCTCGGACCTAATATGCAAAAGATCAGCTCCGCTGCATACTATGCCAGAAAGACCTGCTTCTTCTGCGAGCTTCGCAAGGCAGAGAACCTGCTCATCAACAGCTCCGGGAATGTTTAACTGGTTATTCATAACGTCCTTATCTATGCTGGTAAGAATTGTCACACCTATGACTTTTGGCTTCTTTTTGACGTCTGCTTCTAAAACTCCTGTAACTGCTGCTTTCATCATCTCTAGCCCCCCGGAAGCATGAACATCGAAAATTTCAACACCCAGTTCTGATGCTGCAACTGCCGCTCCCCTGACTGTGTTAGGAATGTCGTGATACTTGAGATCCAGAAAAACTTCTGAACCATAAGATTGGACAAGATTCACAGCCGCTGGCCCAAATCTTGTGAAGGTCTCTTTTCCTATCTTGAAAAGTCCAACAACAGGATTTAGTTCCTCTACTCTGCTCTTGATTTCATCCATGCTTTTAAGCCCATCAAGGGGCAGGCATATCATCTTTCTTGCAGCCTCCTCTTTTTCATTAAGTTCTCTCATTAATATCACCTAATTTTTCTTTTCTCCCACAGAAAATCCATGTTTTGGCCCCCACCCGGTGGGGTCAGAATTCCACTCCCGGATCAATGTAATCTTATCGTTCTCAACAAAGTTATTCTCTGCAGCAACCCTTATCAAAGTAGAGAAATCTGTCAAAAAAACCGTATTACATTTACCTTCCTTGAATTTCGTCTTTGCATTTTCAAATTCATACGTAAATATCGCAACCACAGCCTGCACGTCCGCACCTGCTTCGAGACATGTCTTCACAGCATTAAAACTGCTTCCGCCAGTGCTTACAAGATCTTCTACAACCACAACATTCTTTCCTGAGATGTTTCCCCCCTCGATAAGATTATCTTTCCCATAACCCTTGGATTTTTTTCTGATGTACACCATGGGCTTATCGAGGCGCTCGGCAACGAGTGCAGCCCATGATATTGCTGACGAAGCCGTACCTGCAATAATTTCAGGATCAATCTCTTTTATCTTTTCTGCAAGAGAATCAGCAATGGCACTCCTTTCTTCAGGATAAAATGTTAGTTTTCTGTTATCGCAATAGATAGGGCTTCGCATCCCTGATACGTATGTGTACGGCGTCTCTGCATTCAGCGTGACTGCTTCTTTTTCCAGCAGGATTTTTGCTATTTGTTCTTTTGAATTATCTTCAGTCAAAAACAACTCCACCTTTTAGGGTACTTGTTTCTTGACGTATATGAAAGTATAAATGCACTTTCTTCTCTTGCTACTTATTCTCTGCACAATGAAGTTATGCAATTTCTTGACGTATATGAAAGTATAAATGCACTTTCTTCTTTTGCTACTTATTTTCTGCACAACGAAGTTGTGCAGATTGCAATGGCTTTCATTCACAGCTTCTCCATCTTACATAATCTGAAACAGGAACTTTCTTACCTGACTTAATCCTTGCAAAATGATTGAACTCTGGATTGCCTTCTACATCTTTTGATTCAAATACCGGCCCTTCATTGCAGACAACCTTGTCTCCACACATACACTGCCCGCAAACACCAAATCCACATTTCATGTATCTCTCCATGCTGATAAAGCATTTTTTTCGGTACTTTTTGCAGATCTCAATCACCCTTGACATCATGATTTCAGGTCCGCAGCAGAAGACCTGGGACACTTTATCAAGAGCAGATAATTTCTCTTCTAAAATCTCTGTGACAAATCCCTTCTTTCCAAAAGTCCCATCGTCTGTAGTGAAATGAGCATCCTTGAAACGGTTCCTGAAAAGGAGCATATCTTTTGATCTTGCACCAATAATACTATTTGATTTCTTTACTTTTTCCATCAATGGAGCAAGCGAAGACACACCACACCCGCCCCCAATTACAATAGTACTGGAATCCGGATCAGGGAACCCGATTCCATAAGGACCACGTATGCCAATTATGTCTGCTTTCTTCATGCCAGCAAGTTTCTTCGTGAACTTGCCCTTAACCTCAAATGTTATGCCTATTCGGTCTTTCTCAAGATAGCTTACTCCAAATGGTTTCTCATCAACGCTTGGAATCCACACCATCACAAACTGACCTGGAACAAAACCATCAAGAGTATTTTTGACAAAAACAGTGAAAAGGTCTTTTGCTTCCTTTTCAATCTCAAGTATCTCCAGTGACCTTGGGTAATCATCCCTCATGTGCAACACCAATTATTTCTTTGAGAGACAAATGTCCTTTTTTCTCCATCCAGTCCTTTATCTCATTTGCAATCTTCTTGAAAACATCAAATCCCCGGTAATATATGCCAGTCCCGACTCCCAGTCCCAATGCTCCAGCCATCATCATCTCGATTGCATCTCTTCCAGTTGTAATTCCGCCAGTACCAATGATAGGAATCTTTATTGATTCATAGATATCATAGACGCATCTCACTGTAACAGGAGTTATCGCAGGGCCGCTAATACCACCTACCTTGAAATCCAGTATCGGCTTTCCGGAATCGATATCAATCCTCATGCCAGGCCCATGCGTGTTGCCCATGTTTATTGCGTCTGCACCTGCCTTCTCGGCAGCTTTCGCCACAATAGTAAGGTCAGGAGCGTTGGCAGATAGTTTGATTATGATAGGGAGTCTGGTCGCTTTCCTGACTGCTTTTGTTATTCTGTATGCCGCTTCAGGAGTTCCCTGTCCAGCCAGAACCCCAAATCCCGGTGTATGCGGGCACGATAAAGGAATTTCGATTGCATCAAACCTGATGTCCCCCAACTCCTCAATAACCGCGACAAAATCATCCGCTTTAGTCCCTATTACACTTCCAATTACAGGAACACCGATTCTATCAATATCTGAGAATTCTTTTTTTGCCTCGATCATCCCTGGATTTGAGTAACCGACAGCATTCATGAAAACATCTCCAAACGAGAACATGGTAGGATTGTTATGCCCCAATCTTTCCTCTTTAGAGATTGATTTAATCGTTACAGCGCCAGCACCATTATCAGCAATCTTCTTCATAGAGCCTACAGAGATACCCATTATGCCTGAAGCCAATATAAGCGGATTGGATAACTTCATGCCTAAAAAATCTGATTTTATTGTTATCATCATTGTCTCCAGTTGATCTATTATGGTTTAAGCCACGTCTGCGCCACCCCTGGTTAAAACCGGGGCATCCTTGTTGAGTTCCATAACTAATATTATACATAGCATTTTTAAGTCTATGCTACTTTTCCCCTGTAGTAACTCAACGAACTCTTCAACTGTTAACCCAGCATCCATTATGATGCTTCTGAGTGTTCTTTTTTTCACTACACGATGATTAGGCACTACAACGCGAACTTGAGAATGTTCTTCCATACAAAGTGTGACATGATTGCCCTTCTGATGATGTGCGTAAAATCCTGCACGTTTTAAGGCTTTAATCACTTGTTCTACCGAGACAACAGGAACTTTTGTCATACGGTTACTTCCATAACCTCTATTCTTGGCTCCACTGGAATTGGTATCTTATCCTTTTCTAAACTCTCTAAGTAACACTCTATTGCCTCTTTGATGTTTTCTAGCGCATCTTCTATCGTATCGCCCTGAGAATGACACCCCGGTAATGCAGGGCAGCTCACGTTGTATCCCCCATCCTCTAAATCTTCCTTGATAACTACTTTATATCTCATTTCCTTACCATCATTTAATAATAGAAATATTTTTGATATTTAAAAGGCTTTCCATCTTCATTCTTTTCGTATAAGCACCATAGCCCAATAAAGAATAAAGAGAGGTTTTCAAAAATATACCTCTCAATAACTTCTCTTTTCAATCATTCTTCCGTCTTCTCAAGCCAATGTATCTAGCCAATGCGATCAAACCAGCCGAGAAAAGAATGATCGTTGGAAGCTCGGGGACAGGTGGCAGTGGTTCTGTTTCACTGGGGTCAAGACAAACATCTCGTCAAGCTCTTCTTTGGATGATACGCCAGACTGCCAGGACCATCATATCGTTTCTCAATCTCGTTAAAGTCTATACCTTCGATGACTTCATCAACAAGTCTACAAACATGGTTTTCATTGATTAAATCCAAAATATTTGGAGAAAATAATCAGTTTTGATTGTGAAGCCTTCTAATGAACGCCATATTGCATAACATGGCTGGAAGAGTGATAAAATTATCGGAACGATATTAAGTATGGGACAAGCTCTGAAGAGCTGGACATCCGCGGAGGGGGGTCGCGTATTGGCGTTAGCGCAGGAGGTGGTGGGGTGGGGTGTAAGTAGATTTGGTGGCGAGGCATGGAGGTTGGGCGAGTGTCGGAATACAGCTCGAATTTTGTTTATCATTTCACACATTTGCGCTATTAGGCGAGGTGTTCACCAAACCCGGGTCAGAATGCACCGAATCTGCTCCCCGAAATGTCCGATTGATCCAACTTGGAATAAATCGTCACAAGAATGATGTTTTTGGGTGTCCTGAGGTGGTAGATCATACGATAGCCAGAGCGTTTACCTTTTTGGATATCACTATTGCGAACACGTACCTTGAAGATAGTATAGCGCGTTCTTGGCACTTGGTCACCCATGACCTCACCTGCCTGAAGTTGGTCAATTGCCGGCTGAACGTCAGAGCGAATGTGCCGGTACTTCTTTGCAAGCGCTCGCGAATTACGCTTGAATTCTTGGGTATACTCAACCTGCACCGATTCGGCTGGCTCACTTGGCATCGATGTTATCCCACAATTCAGGTACAGGTCGTGTTTCGCCTGCCATCGTTTCTTTCCAACCCTGGCGGAAGCTATCCTATGCTGGCTTTAACACCACACTTTCACGAAACAATTGGACAATCTGAAGCAGATTTGGCAGATATTCTTGTGGCGTCTCTTTGATTTCACGAATTAACTGTTTTTCGTAGACAGAAATTTCAGATGACATGATCGCTTCTCCTTCTAATTGTGCATTTCATCTAACTGGTATTTGGGTTTTTTTGGGTGTGTTTGCGAAGCTTGCTCTTTCTGGCGAGTGTAAAGCTAAGGCGTACGCTCTTAAATGTAGCGCAGCCGTATGTCCGCTGTTATACGCAGTCTGCAAATTGCCATTTAACTTTGTTTCATAGCCAATTCAATCAATAGAAGAAATACCCCGGTAATACAAAAAAAGACAATAACTAATTCTATAAAAACGCCATTGAATGGGGTTATAGCCATAAGGATACCCATCGTTGCACAAAATACTCCAAACAACATGCTAAATTTGGCATTACTAAGCTTGGCAATCCCGAAGAATATTCCTCCTGCCATTAGAAGAGTAATAGCATATTCACTAAGTTTAAATACATAGTCGATACCTGCTATTGCTAAGGAAAGGACTCCAAAGGATATAATAAGCAAACCTAAAGATTCCGAGATTTCCTTCTTCTGTTCATACGTTATTGTTTTATAGCAAAGCTCGTAACCGGCGATAATTTCAACCATTCCGAAAAAATATATCCAAATACCAAGGATGGAGAATAAAACTCCCAGCCATAATAGCACTAATTTATCCGTAATGATTATGGCTAAAATAAATATTAGAACAAGTATGATTGCTACTATATTCCCACTGACCAATTTTTTGGTAGAACACTCTTCATTTTTGAAGTAAATTCCTAAAGTTATGAACAACAAACCAATTAATAGCGCAATTGTTACAATTGTAATGTCCATATTCTATCCCTCAGATTTTTACCCGCCCTTATCGCGTTTACTTTCCTTTTTCGTGAAATTTCGGATATTTTGATATTATCAAAACATATTGCGTATAACTCGTTGATATCCAAACTTATGTGCGTCTATACCATAAATTGTCTGAATAGTCTTGATCATTTCTTACTTCCTTTTTCATGATTAAATCAAGTGGATTCTGTATACGACTTAAATCTTTATTACTGACGTGAATATATATTTCTGTCGTCTTGTTACTCTTATGTCCCAATAGATCCTGTATATATCTTGAATCTACCCCGCTTTCTAACAGATGCATGGCGAAGCTGTGTCTGGGACTGTGAATGGAAACGTCTTTTGTTACTCCAGCACGTCTCACAGCATTATCAAATATTTTCTCTACACTTCGAACCGTTAAGTGAGAGTTCTCATTTTTTCAATGGAAAAGCCATTTCTCTGGTTGATAAGATTTTAAATGCAGATTTAGCGTAAAAATTGGAGTGTGAATAAACTCTGTTTCTCCACATTGACCGATGGGGTCGCGCGTTGTAGGCGGCGGATGTATCTGATTACCTTTTTCGGGCTTTGCAAAGTCCACACTGGGCAAAGTTATAATCCTGTGAATAGAGGCTGGACGTCTCACGCCATTCGTCTTTGTTCGAATATTTTTTAAACTTCCGAACTTTTATAAATGGTGCAATTTCTTCTTGCATCTTCTGAAGATGTTCTCTCGCTTCACGGAAACGCCTTTGCATTTCTTTGGGGGGGGTTTGTTTCTTCATTCATTTTTTTCCACCTTACCCGCAACAGTAAATGAATGATCCCTGCTCTCAATGCATTTTGCAGCTTTTGTTGACACAAAGTTACTCGTTCGGATATACAACTCATAAACTAGTGTCTCAGCAACTTAATTTTTAGACAAAGTTTATAAACCTGTGAGTCCAACCATATTCTATGGAAAAAATAAAACTTACAGAGAAAGAGGTGGAGTATCTCAACGATTTCGTGAAAATGGGAAAAACGGATTCGAAAGGCAAATCCAAAAGGAAGGATTATCAAAATACTGGATAACTTTAGTTCTCACAAGGCAAAAATAGTAACAGGAATGTGCGGAGAATCTGGATATTGTAATTTGAAAAATTCCTTCCTACATATTCCGATCTCAATCCACCATATCCGGAAAGATGCAAAGAGGGAGATTTCAAAAACGTTCATAAAAAAATTGAATGTATTGAGCTGCGTAATATCAAAGATGTTCTTTGAATGTTCAAAGAAATTCAAGTTACGCTAAATCATGGATTAATAACGCCACACATTCAAAAGTCCTAAAGGTTGGGTGTTTGACTATAATCGCTAAGCTGCAGTGGTGCTGCATAATTGAGATCAGTTTCGCCGTTTTCCATTTAATTTAACTCCTAAAACCGAAGATATATATTATTCGTTATACACCCTAAACTGTAGAGGATGCTCGAAGAGCCAAAGAGGGAAATCCTCACGTTCGTTTCAGAGGGAGCTCATAGCAACTTAGGGCTTTTCCCCTAATCAAGAGGTACTATGGCCTCTGAATTTCAACAGAAGATTGAACTCGAATAAAATATCTGAAAAGATTATTGTGGCAGGGATACCGGAAAGCGCTTATGAGGCAAGTTTTACCGTTAGAACTCTCAAAAACGATGCCTTAAAGTCCTGTCACAGGTTGAGTTTCCTGTAGTTTATGACGCCAACTGCTTTCATACCAAACTAAGCGGAGCCATGAACTTCATTAATTAATCTTAATCGTGACGCTCCTTAAGGATGGAATAACACGCAGGATCAATTAAAAACTTTCTGTGTACTCGCGGTTGAATTATACTGACTTTATCGGACTGCAATTTTTGTCTGGAAATTAAATTGCTGCAACAATAGGTATCGCTCTCTCGATGTCGATTTAGCGTGTATTTTTGGCGAAATATACTCAAAGACAGCGTGGACCAGGAGACGGAATGACGATGAAAAGAAAATCAACTGGGGGTTTACGAGTGAGAATGCTAACGAGAAATTGTCCAAGCATTATGTATAAGAACTAAATTGTCGAGACACTAGCTTCCAAAAGTCGTCGGTCACATCTTTTTGTTCTATATTCAGGCCACACCTCGATGTCTCTTCTCCACAAATGGCTCTGCCATGTGTTTTTGTACGTTCTGGAGTTAGAAATATTTTTATACTTTCACTTATATTCTCATTAGACCTGCCTTTCATCATACCCGAAGCAAGAGTTCTTATTGCAATGTCTTCTGATAAGGACAATGCTGCTCTAAATTCTTTTATTTCCCTCTCATCATAACGTTCTAACTGTTGCAAATATGGCTCCAAATTTCCTTTTTCTTTTACAGCCTTTGAAAATAAGTCGTCATAGCTTTCAACAACATTATAGGCAGAAAACCATCGCATATCATCATTTTTAGACATGGGCAACTGTGGATCAATAGGACCCAGTTCAGAAGTTGCACCAAGGATTATCTTACTTGCTCCAAAACATATCATGGTAGCAGCAGGTTTTGCTTTACTTGGTACAATAGCCCAATAATCACCGGTTTCGCTATAACTCCTACAAACATTGACGATCCGTTCAGCAGCAAGACCATCACCGCCAGGGGAATTTATGAATAAAACCAAACCATTTGATAAATCCATCTTTTGAAGAACCCCTTCCAGCATATCAGCATCGCTATCTTCGATCATAACTGGAAATCTGAAACTGGTGAAAAATGACACGACCGGTCTCTTCAGTTCCTTTTCTAACTCAATAAAAATCCTTTTTCGAGTTTCGTGGCCTTGATTTTGTTCGGTCATGACTTGTTGTATAACCGGTTCTAATTCTTTTTCTGCCATCAACTACACCCCCTACATTAAAAGAATATAAGCCTTTTCAGTCTAAAAGGTTTCGTATATTCTCATTTTCAATCCACCCCATAAAATTCTCTCGATCACCCAATTCACACACGACCCTCATATTCGCGATGCCATCGTGATAGTCTCCCGAAGCCACTAAACCCCGTACTTATAGGTACAAGGCTTGTTAGCGTTTTTGGCGTATAAAGGTTTCATTTTATTTTGTCTTGTGCAGAGATATATCTCTCAACAACCTCCCAAAAGTGTTCTACCGAGCCGTGATAACATCCGTTAGCCCAATATGTGATCAGGGCACCATTCCTCCAGATGTGGAAAGTGTTGTCTCAATATTCTACTGCTTCTACCTTTGAGTATATTTCGCCAAAAAATACACGCTAATCGACATCGAGCGATACCTATTGTTGCAGCAATTTAATTTCCAGACAAAAATTGCAGTCCGATAAAGTCAGTATAATTCAACCACAGAGTACACAGAAAGTTTTAATTGATCCTGCGTGTTATTCCATCCTTAAGGAGCGTCACATTAAGATTAATTAGCAGTTCATGGCGTTTTCCGCTTAGTTTGAGGTATGAAAGCAGTTGTCATAAACTACAGGAAACTCAACCTGTGACAGGACTTTAAGGCATCGTTTTTGAGAGTTCCTAACGGTAAAACTTGCCTCATAAGCGCTTTCCGGTAATCCCTGCCACAATAATCTTTTCAGATATTTTATTCGAGTTCAATCTTCTGTTAAGTAGAGCCCATAGTACACCTCTTGATTAGGGGAAAAGCCCCTAAGTTGCTATGAGCTCCCTCACAGAACCGAACGTGAGGATTTCCCTCATTTGGCTCTTCAGAAGCACATCCTCTACGGATTTAGGGTGTATAACGAATAATATATCTTCGGTTTTAGGAGTTAGATTAAATAAGAGAAAACGGCGAAACTGATCTCAATTGTAGCTTTCCCTCTGGCTGCGCCGATTATAGTCAAACACCCAACCTTTAGGACTTTTGAATGTGTGGCGCAAATTTATTAATCCATGATTTAGCGTAACTTAATTTCTTTGAACATTCAAAGAACATCTTTGATATTACGCGCTTCAATACATTCAATTTTTTTATGAACGTTTTTGAAATCTCCCTCTTTGCATCTTTCCGGATATATTCAATTGGATTGAGATCCGGAGAATATGTAGGAAGGTACACAAGTACAATATCCAGATTCTCCGCACATTCCTGTACTATTTTTGCCTTGTGAGAACTAAAGTTATCCAGTATTGTGATAATCCTTCCTTTTGGATTTGCCTTTCGAATCCGTTTTAAGAAACATCGGATATCCTCCTTTTTTGAACGCCTACGAAAACCAATAACTGATCGTCCATTTATTGGATAAAAACCAAAGGTATTTGCCCTAAGTTTACTGGTATTTTTATAGATGATAGGTTTTCCAAATGACCAGCGCTTTTGAGTATTGGATGTTGTTTGTGGGGATGATTCGTCAAAAAATCCCATTATATCTTTATCAGTTACTTCTGGCAATCTTTTTTTAAAATATACTCTGCATCTTTTGGTTTTCGATAATCGAATGAATATGGCTTAGCATAGTTCATTCCAAATCCACCTAATATTATACGAATCTGTTTTGCACTATATTCTACACCAAATTTCTTGGAAATTAACAGTTGTGCACCTTTCGTTGTCCAATTGCCACCATCTTCAAGAATCTTTTTTAATTTCTCCTTCTGAGAAGCTGTTAGTTTTGATGGTCGGCCACCAGCAAATTTTGGTATGATGCCATCATATCCCTCTTCATTCCATCGTTCTTGCCAAATATAACCTGTGTTCTTGCTGACACCAACAAAATCTGAAGCCACTTCAACACTTTTATCATTGTATCTATGCTTGATAAAATATAGCCTCCTCAACACCGTTGTATCCTTCTCAAGATGTTTGATGCGTTTGGACAACTCTTGAACCGTCAGATGTCTCTTTATTTGAATTTGTTCTGTTTTTACCATGGTCCGGTGTATGGCATCTATATGTCTTAAATGTTTGGTTCGTGACTATAATGAAGTCTGTGCTCTTTACACGCGTTCTCATCGGTTGCTTCCATAAGCCGTCCCTGCCGCCATGCCTCGATTACATCGCGTACCGTGCCTTGTGCACCAACGAAGACATCGATGCCGGCCTCTTCGAATAGATGGACTGCTCTTGGTCCTAGCCCGGAGCAGAGCATCACATGAGTGCCCGTTTTTGATATAAACTCTGGCGGCAATCCGGCACCCCCCATGTGTTCGCCGGTATTTGGAATTACCGTAACCTCGTTTGTGTCGATATCTACGATGGTGTATGTTGGAACTCTGCCGAAATGCTGACCCACGAAATCATCGATGCCACCGTTTTCTGTAGTTGGAATGCATACTTTCATTTTTTCTTCACCTTTGTTTATCTTATGTAGTTTGTTTGTTAATTTCAAATTTAGAGATTTTTTCTATTCTTCCGGAATTTGGATTTTGGAAAACCACAGGTGCTATACAGACCACAAAGGGACATAAGCTTTCGCAGCGAGGTTACCCGAGTACGGGAAGTGGCAGCTGCAATGACGATCTGTGGTTCATGTGCCGTCCTTCCCACTTGCTATTCATATAACCATCGCTGTATCATTCCCGACTCATTCATAGTTCCTGTTGGTTTAATGATTAATATCCCATCATCGTAGTTGCATTACTATTTTTATCCCAATGGTATTTAATCTGTTCTGTGTGAGTTACTATATCTGCCATTTCTATTATTCTATCCCCCGATCTCTTCCACTGAGAATGATTGCAGTACAGCCTCTTTTCCAGTAATTCCAAAACATCGTCTTCTGTTAAAAGCCCGAATTTTACTGCATATAATATCTCGTCCAGGACCAGAAGGTCAGTTTGTTTTTCATCCAACACTCTGTTAGCGATTTTCAAACCCTCTTTAGCATTTTTGAGATGTGCTTTTCTTGATTCCCTGTCCAAAAAAACAGGAGGTCCACAAAGATACATCTGGATGTTATCAACATGTTTTAGAAACTGATATTCTCCAGTAGTTTGTCTCCCCTTCATAAACTGTAATATCACTACTTTTTTATTATGGCCAAGCATTCGTATAGCATGACCAATAGAAGCAGATGTCTTCCCTTCACCCTTCCCATAATAAACGATGATTTTTCCTTCAGCTGCCGAATTCATAACCATGTACATTCTGTTCATTTTTCATGGTATATATACAGTGCCCTGCTTAATATATAATTGCTCTACTCTCTCGATGGTGTCTGCATCCTGTGGCGATTTGTCAGCTCTGACTCCAAGAAAGCGCGGAAACCGCAGAGCATAACCAGCGCTGTAGTTTGAACTTTTTTGTATTTCTTCGTATGCTATTTCAAAAACAATTCTTGGTTCAAATTGCAGTTCTTTCCCTTTTTCAGTTATTACCAGTTGTTTGAAGCTCAGAGTAAGCTCTTTTAGTTGTTTGTCGTCTATCCCTGTACCAACTTTCCCAACATAGAGATGTGTGTTATTCTCTGTGTCGAGGCATGCAAGAGTATACGAGCCTATAAGATGTGCACGCCTTCCCTCGCCCCATTCACCTCCAACCACCACTAAATCGAGTGTTTCCATAATCGGTTTTATTTTCAGCCAGTTTTTACCTCGTTTACCAGGTGTGTAAAGAGAAGATGGGTTTTTCAGCATCACACCCTCGTGTCCTGCCGAGAGAGCACTTTCGTATATCCGTTGTATTGTTCCAGTGTCACCTGTGATATTTTGCTCTGCAAGTGTTAACCCTTCAAGGTTTTGAATGTGTACTGCAAGTATTTTTCTTCTCTCTGTTAATGGGAGGTCTATCAGGCTTCTGCCGTTTATATACATAATATCAAAAAGGTTAAGAGTAAGTGGTATTTCCTCCTGCATCTGTTGAATATCGTATTTACGGCGAAAGCGGCGCAATAGCTGCTGGAAAGGCATTGGTTTTCCATTCCTTCCGACTGCTACAACCTCACCATCAAGGATTATTTGTTCTGCCCCTACAGATTGTTTCAACTTCTTAACAAGTTCTGGCAGGGAGTTTGTCACGTTTTCAAGTCTTCTGGAATAAAGAGTAATATGATCGTAATCTTTATGAATCTGCACACGTGCACCATCAAACTTCCATTCAACAGCAACCTCGCCTATATCCGACACCGCACTTTCGATGCTCTCTGCTATCTGTGCCAGCATCATCTTAATAGGTCTGTTAATTTTTATATTAAGGTTTGAAAGTCCTTTTGCTCCCTCTTTCCTTGCGGTAAGTGCCACAGTGCCAAGATCGTTTGTGAGCATGTACCCTCGTTCGACAAGTTCTGTGTCCACGTTAAACGCTTTTGCAATGGCATCTCTTACGAGCCCCTCACCGACCCCAATTCGAAGTTCTTCTACTGCAAGGCGAGAAATGTACACTGCTTCCTCGGGCGATACGTTGCTAAAAAGGTACTGCAGATTCCTGATTTTAGCAGATTGCGAGCCCCTGCCAGAGGATGTTGCAATATCACTAAAACGTGAATGTACCTCTTTTATGCTGATTGAAGACTCCTCTTTAAAAAACGCTGAAAAACTGACCTGTGTTTTTTTCTTAAGTGAATCTCTTGCTGCAGCCCCGATATCGCCAAGGTCTCGCACCATATTTTTAACATCCAGTACTTTTATGCCTGCTGTTCTTGCGATTGCCGTGTAAAGAAGGTTTGGGCCAATTCCAGGTTCAAGATCACTCCACTGTGGAAACACTTTTCCTCTGATGAAATGTGCAACAATGTAAAGCTCATCATCATCTATCTGTGCCAAAAAGTCACTTATTATGGAGGTTGTCTCAATAGAACCTGGAATCTTCTCTATCTTTTGACACACCTGTGCAAACTCACTAAAATCAGTCATAAGGCTACCACCGTTAAGGCAGGGCAATCGAACATGCTCAATAAGTTGCGGTCGTTTTGTGCAATCGTGAGATAACTTCTCTCACCGCAGAGATCGCGGAGAACGCAGAGTATTTCCTCTTTTGCGCCCTTCTGCTTGGCTCCGCGGTTAAATTCCCTGGCTTTGATCCATGCAGTATTGAGCAAGTACGGGCAATCCACAGGTAACTTAAGAAGAAATTTTTCTCAAGTCAGGTGAGTGGATAAAGCTCTTTGAATGCATCTTCCGCACCCATTGATATTGGCTCTGCGCTTGCTTCCGGAGACAGCTCTGGCTGACTTGCACATCGCAGGGTGGTTAAATCAAGGGCTGTTAAGTTGCACCTTATTGCAAGCGCGATCACGTCAATAGATTTAATCGAGCGTTCATCATCTGCAATGATTTGTGATCCAACAACACGCTTTGTTTTCCTATCAAATATTAACTTGAGACTGTACGGTTTTCCGCCTTCAATCATCGCGTATTTGGTTTTTACGGTTTTTGTTGTAGCAAAGACATCGATTCCTTCTTCTTCTGCTATTGCTTCTGTTACTCCAATTGATGCAACAGTCTTATTAAATAACTTTATTGCAAAGCTGTTCAACAATCCTGGAAATTCTATTTGATAGCCAAGGGCATTTTTTGCAGCAATCCTGCCAGCTATAACTGCATTTGGTCTTATCTGCCCAGGAATTGGCTTTTTGGTGATCAGGTGTTCATACTCAATCATGTCACCACCAGCATAAATATCCGGATCAGACGTCTGGAGATACTCATTCACCTCAAGTCCGTACTCTCCAATTTCAAGCCCGGCTGCTGCTGCAAGTTCAATACGTGGATGAACGCCTATGGACAGTATGACCATATCGGTTTCGATTTTGTCCCCTGATGACAGCTCAACTGCTTCCACTTCTGTTTCTCCTATAATTTTTGTTACCACTTCTTTTGACCTGATCGAAACTCCATTCTGGATAAAATGTTTTTCAAGCTCATTGCTCACATCTATGTCCAGACCAAGTTTCCTGCCAATGTACGATCTGACAACAATTGTAACTGCAATACCTTTCTGTGCAATAAGCGAAGCCATCTCAAGTCCAATTGCTCCTGCACCATATACAACAGCTTTTTTTACTTTCTTTTCGTTTATCCAGTCTCGTATGCTCACCGCATTATCACTTGTGCGAATCGTAAAAACACCATCAAGACTTGCACCGTGAATTAATGGGACAATGGCTTTACCTCCAGTACCCAAAATAAGTTTATCATAAGGATAGACAGCACCATCGGCAGTCGTAACAGTTTTTTCTGTTCTGTTGATGCTTGTTGCCGGCACATCTACTAGAGTTACTCCAGCATCATGAAACATTTCATCACTTTTGATTGAAGCCTCTACCGTTGCTCTTTCAACCGAGATAAAAGGTGTTGCGCATCTTACCAGCAAACCGCCTTTCTCTTCTCGTATCAAGGTCACGTCTACCGAAGGGTCGGTTTTCTTTGACATCTTTGCTGCTGGTGCTCCAAAACCGCCGCACCCAATAACTACAAGTTTATTTGTCTTTGACATATTTTTTTCTCCTGCATGAATTTTTTATATAAATGATTTTCGATCAATTCTATAATTTACCAGCATATAACTTTTGTGATTGAACTGACTGTGTGTATAGGAGGCTGTCAAATTGTCCTGTGAATTGGTACTGTCCTAACATACGATAATTTACCATAGTGAATGCTATAATCGGATATGCTCAATATTATATAGTTACTTACCATCGAGTTCTCACCGCCCCCGCCACCCATCCGTGCTGTGCGTGCTTCGTCGCGATGGGAGACGGCGGGGCGGTTATGTGTGGGTGGATGCGCGCCGGTGGGTGCGTGGAAGTGCAGACGAGAGGTGGGGACGGGCTGTCTGAGTGTGTACTGCCTCTGACGGTTTCGTGCTCATAAACAAATTAGAGATATCCGTTCACCCAGTCCCGATAAGTAAACACTCATCAGAATTATTATTACTGAGCACATATTTATACTCCCCATACCGAACCTCCTTTACCGTATTCTTGTACTTCTCCAAAAGCCGTGTCAACTCCCCAATCGATGGAATCCCATCAGACCTATACGAAACCACAATGGCAGTATCCTGAAATTTTTTAAACAGTTGGTCAAAAGCGGCATGGATTTTATTTTTATCACACCAAACTGATTTTTCGTGCTTTATTTTCCTGTGTTTACTCTGATAATCAACCATATCCTTCCAATTTGGATAATTCACGATGCCCTCTATAAAATGATAAAAATCCAGATAATCCACACCAACACCACTTTTCGATATGTACGGCGTATCAATGTAAACAAGGTCGAAGTCCCCCTCGACACCGAACACATCAAGATTCAGGGATTTATTATGCTTCCCGTTTGAAAACACGCATCCATTTGCCTCATCCACAAAGTTTAAGAAATGTTTTTCGAATGGCGTATCCCACGTTGCTTTGTTACCAAAGCTTCGTTTTACCTCAGAAGTCCGCATGTAAAGGTTTTTTCGATGAAATAAATTATAGGGTCGTTTTATAATACAAGATTGAAACAATGCATAATAAGCCAACGCTTTTTTGTAAAAGTCGTCGAGTTCGCTTTCTATGTTCTGAATGATCATATCAAGCCATCTGTTCTCCTCATCTGTGTAATAGATATCAGAAAAAGTATCCTGGATAAAAGTAGGATAATTAATGTCAGGGTGGGGGTGCAGTAAAAAATCGATTTCATCATCCGTCAATCTCGTATCATTATTTTCTATTAATGTTGTGCCGATGTAGCAATTGGATTTCAATATGTCGTTGTAAAAAACCTGTTTACCTTTTGTTTTTAAGAAATATCCCACGACCCCGGTTCCACCAAACGCATCCAAAACACTTTCAAATTTGATGTCTTTTATATTTTCCCAAATCCATTCAACTATCTTTGATTTGCTTCCTTGATAGCGGGTTGTTGGGAGGTTACGTTGCTTAATCGTTTCTCCCATAAGAGTTAATTGAATTCCAGCCATTTTACCACCCATTTCAATTCCAATGATTTTATTTAATATAATTATTTATCAGTATAATTATATCGATTAAATTGTCCATTGGTTTCCAACTGAGTTCCATTATTATTATCTCTTTTTATACTCAAAATATTCATTTATATTACGATAAGGTGGCTTGGGCAGATCAAGCTGATGTGCCATATCACGTGTCATGTAGTACATCCAATAATCGTCGAATACGCTCATCCCATATTCTGAAAAGATGCCAGCACCAATCCTTATTTGTTCTATCTTTTTTGCAGAACCTATATTTTTGGTATTACCGCTGCCTGGCTTATCGCTTGCGATTTTATACTTCTCCTGCACTATAAATTCAACATCCTTCACCACAGAGATAATTCTTTTGAGATCATCGATAGAATAGATTTTATATTCATCTATACATTCATCTTGTTTTGTATATACAATTCCAAGCACATAATGTTTTTTTATATTCACGATATGGGAACGTGATATTCTTCTTACTGGTTCTATCCCTAAAATATCCTGTAAATGCTCCAAGTGTAAATCCGGATACCATCGCTTTCGACTTTCGGTATGTGCTCTTTATATCGAGTGCAATCTTTTCACCGCTATTTTTATCGATAAAACTAACATCCGGGTAAAAGTTCTGCTCTTTGCTTAAAACGATCTCAAAATTGTTTTCCATTGCAAATTGTTCTATCTTGGGAAAGAGCATAATCTCCAAAACCTTTGAAATCACCTTTGTATCGAGAGAGATTGTGTAAACATTCTTAAAAATATCGATAAATCCCTTGACTGTCCAATTTCCTTCTGAATCTTGGATTTGGCATAGATACTGGTTTAAGCATCCCAAAAGACTCTTTTCAAAATCGCCTTCATCCGTAGTCATAACTTAACCACGTTGTTAGGCTTTAATAAAAGTATCTAAAGCCATTCCATATCATAACCCCAAAAAAATAACCCCCCCTGAGCGTGCTTTCACACACTCACGTACAGCACGCCTTCCCAATTTCGCGAAAGATCCCAAACAAGCTTGAAACAAGTACGAGCAAAGATTAATACACTTGTATTTCATTTATCTCGAAGCCATGAACAATCATTTCCCAGAACTTAAATGTGGGATTGAAATCCACCAGCAGCTTAATACAAAAGAAAAGCTATTCTGCAAATGCCCGACAAGACGCAGAGATACGGTTGAGTCAAATCTTGAATTCCACCGATTCCTTCGCGCGACAACAAGTGAAATGGGGGAAATAGATAGAGCAGCACTTGAGGAAACAAAGATACAAAAGAAATACATCTATAAAGCGTACGATTCCACCTGCCTGGTTGAAAATGATGAGGAGCCACCCGGGAAGCTGAATATGGATGCCCTTGATATTGCTCTTACCATGAGCAAGATGCTTCACATGCACCCGGTGGATGAGCTTTACAGTATGAGAAAAATCGTTGTTGATGGATCCAATACTGCCGGATTCCAGCGTACAGGGCTTGTTGCAACCGATGGATACATTGATGTTGGCGGCGGTAGGGTTGGAATCAGTGTAATCTGCCTTGAAGAAGAAGCCGCACAGAAAATCAAAGATTCCGGAGAGAGCGTCATTTATTCACTTGATCGGCTTGGAATACCACTAGTAGAGATTTGTACTGCACCGGATATTAAAACACCGGAACAGGCACGCGATGTTGCTGCGTATATAGGAATGCTTCTTCGCTCAACAGGAAGGGTTAAACGGGGACTTGGCACGATACGGCAAGATGTTAATATATCTATCATAGGAGGGGCACGTGTCGAAATAAAAGGCGTGCAAGAATTAGTCCTCTTACCTGCGATCTTGAATAAGGAAAGGCAAAGACAGATAAATCTTATTGACATAAAAGATAAACTCAACGAGCGGGGGGCTGCGGTAGATGGAACTATCACAGATGTTACCGATCTATTTAAAAATACAGATGTACCGGTACTCAAACGTGAACTTGAACTTGATGGTACTATTACTATACTTGCAGTAAAACTTAAACGGTTTGCAGGAATCGTTGGAAATGAACATGACATGTTGCTTAGTACCGAATTCTCTGATCGTGCAAAAAAGTTAGGAGTGAATGGAATACTTCACACCGATAAACTGCCAACCCAGTATATTAAAGCTGATGCGCGAAAATTGGCCGATAGTGAAGTAAATGACCTAAAGAAGACCTTGAACGCAGATGAGGAGGATTGTATAGTGATTGTATCAAACAGTAATAAAAAACGCGCGCGAAGTGCTCTTGAATCGGTAATAATACGAGCACAAGAGGCTCTCGTATGTGTGCCAGAGGAAACTCGCAGGATGTTTCCGGGCGGAACTTCAGCTTATATGCGACCTCTCCCGGGAGCTGCCCGCATGTATCCTGAAACCGATGTACTGCCAGTACCAATCACACAGGAACGCCTTGAAAAAATCAAACTTCCGGAGCTTCTAACAATAAAAAAAGAGCGATTCAGGAACCAATACAATCTCAACGATGAGCTTGCAAATCTTATCAGCCAATCAGAAAATGCTTATCTGTTTGAACAAATAATCTCGGCAGTTCCTGGAGCAAAACCCACAATAGTAATAAAAACACTTCACACAACGATTGGTGAATTGCAAAAAGAAGGATACAACACAGGCGGAATCACCCTCAACCACCTGGTTGACCTGTTCAACTTTAGTGCAGAAGGAAGCATTCCAAACGAGGCAATAAAAGAAGTTCTCAAAGCAATTACAATCCACTCACAGGTATCTTTAAGAGATTTACTGACTGAACTGAGACTTGCAGGCGCCGATATTGCAGGCGCTGAAATGCTGATAGGAAAGATAGTCAAAGAGCGGGAGGAATTTGTAAAACAGCGTGGGCTTGATGCAGCAGGACCACTGATGGGAGTTGTTATGAAAGAACTGCGTGGAAAGGTGGGAGGACAGCAGATCAGCCAGATACTGAAGCGAAAGATAGAAGAAATATTTGAAAATTAATGGAGGAATTAAATATAGCACCCTCTAAAATTGAGATAGAAGCTTTAAAAAATGTAGTAATAAATATAGGCGGGATTGAAGAGGAAGAAGAAGAATGGGAGACAATGGGCCCAACACCGATGCCAGGTATAGCCGATCTCAGGAACTGGGATTACAAGCTACTCGAGCGATACAAACCGTTCTATGCTCCCTACTGTGAGATGTGCTGCTTCTGCACATTCGGGAAGTGCGATCTTACCGGAGGAAAAAAAGGTGCATGCGGTCTTGGCATGGCTGCCCAGCAAGCACGGTTTGTGACAATTGCATGTCTTATTGGGTGCTCTGCACACACAGCACACGGCAGGCACCTGCTTCGCAAGGTTCTAAAGATTGTGGGAGATCGTGAGATTAATATGGGCACAGGTATCAATATCGAAGCACCGCTCACGAGACTTATCACAGGAATTAAACCAGAAAAATTGAGTGATTTTATACCAGTGCTTGAGTATCTGGAGGAGCAGATTGCACAGTTGCTGGATTCAACGCACACTGGCCAGGAAGGTTCAAATCTTGACTATGAGTCAAAGGCGTACCACGCTGGAATGCTCGACTCACTTGGTAAGGAGGTTGCAGACCTCATCCAAATCGTTGCATTCGATCTTCCCAAAGGGGATCCTGATGCTCCTCTGGTTGAGATCGGGATGGGCTGCGTTGATGAAAGTAAGCCAGTAATACTTGTCATCGGTCACAATGTTGTGCCGTCTGTTGCGGTTATGGATTACATGTCTGATCATGGACTTGATGAACGGATTGAAGTTGCGGGAATTTGCTGTACTGCCATTGATACGACACGATACTCCCAAAAAGCGAAGATTGTTGGCTCAATCGGGAGGCAGCTTCGTTTTGTCCGTTCAGGGGTTGCAGATGTTATTATGGTTGATGAACAGTGCATCCGTGCAGACATCCTTGAGCAGGCAAAACGAATCCATGCTCCACTGATTGCAACAAACGATAAGGCACTCTACGGGCTTGTTGATCGAACAAATGATTCGGTAGATGATATTGTTGCCATACTCACAAGTGGCAAGGAACCTGGTGTAGTAATCCTTGATCCGGTCAAGGCAGGAGAAGTGGCAGTACGAGTTGTGCAGATCACGCATGAAAAGCGAAAGGAACTTGTTAATATTCTAACCGATGAAGAGTTCAAAGAGTACGTTACGATGTGCCAGAACTGTGATGCAAACTGCATAGTTGCATGCCCGCAGGGGCTTCCGATTGGTGAAGCAAATAAAGCTGCTGCGAAAGGGGATACTGCACCGCTTGCCAGCCTGTTTGACCCGTGTGTCGGATGCGGAAGGTGCGAACAGGTTTGTAAGAAACACATTCCAATTGTTGATGTAATCCTGAAAGCATCGCTTCCTTATGTAAAATCAGAGAAGGGAATGATACGTGTTGGAAGAGGTCCTGTGCTTGATACGGAGATCAGAAAGGTTGGTGCTCCACTTGTTCTCGGAACAATTCCCGGAATTATTGCCATTGTCGGGTGCGGCAACTACCCCAACGGAACAAAAGATGTGTACAGAATAGCAAAGGAGTTTGCTGAACGGAAGTACATCGTTGTCCTGACCGGGTGCGGCGCTATGGATGCTGCACTCTACCGTGACAAGGATGGAAAAACACTCTATGAGAAATATCCGGGAGACTTTGACGGCGGATGCGTTCTCAATATCGGTTCATGCGTTTCAAATGCACACATTCACGGTGCAGCTATCAAAGTGGCAGCGATCTATGCCAGGCGAAACATCAGGGGAAACTATGCAGAGATTGCCGACTACATCTTAAACAGGGTTGGTGCGTGCGGTGTGGCATGGGGTGCAATGTCCCAGAAAGCGGCATCGATTGCATCTGGTGTAAACCGAATAGGTATTCCTGTTGTTATCGGTCCACACGGCTGGAAGTACAGAAGAGCATACCTTGGACGAAAGTATGTTGATGAGGATTGGGTGGTCTATGATGCAAGAGACGGCTCTAAAGTGCAGATTGAGCCTGCACCGGAACACATGCTTGTGGCAGCAGACACGTATCAAGAGGCAATCCCACTCATTGCAAGACTCTGCTTCCGTCCAACCGATAACAGCATGGGTAGGCAGGTAAAGCTCACGCATTACATGGACCTGTCGATGAAGTATCTTGGCGTGTATCCTGACGATTGGCACATCTTTGTGAGAGGCGAAGCAGATCTCCCGCTTGCAAGAAAAGAGGAGTACCTTAGAATTTTGAAAGAAGAGCATGGCTGGGGTATCGATCTTGAAGCAAAGAAGATACTTTCGGGACCTGTGCGAAAGATGGATGTCGGGTTTGACGCAACAAACCTTGAAGAACTCATAAAGAAGAACGAGTGAGGTAATTAGGATGGAAATACCATTTGATATCGGAAATATTTCAGGCCCTGAGAATGCAAGAGTAGCACAACCAGAAGCTCTTGGAAGAGCGATTAAGAATGCAAAGAGACCGCTTCTCGTTGTTGGCTCCGAGATTCTTGATGATAGCTTGATAGAAAAAGCAATTGCCATCGGGAAAAAAGGAATTCCCATAGCAGCAACAGCACACAGCATGAAAGGCTTCGTGGATGCAGGGTACACAGAGAATGTCCACCTGACAGGTCTTCATGAACTTGCAAATAACATTGAAAGCAGGGATTGGATGGGTTTTGATAAAACGGGTGGGTACGATCTTGTAGCAGTGCTTGGTGGTATTTACTATTCAACCTCACAATTCCTGATTGCTCTAAAAAACTTTGCAACAGATCCGATCGTTCGATGCATCTCGATTGATCGATATTATCACCCGGCTGCACGAATGAGTTCTGGCAACATAAGCCGGAAGCACACAGACGAGTTTAAGAAAATGCTTGACAGTGTTATTGAGAATATTTAGATTTGTATAAAATGAGCTCGAAACACACATATTATCGTAGACACTGATTTATTTCTTATTAATTATACGGTGTTTTATATTTACAGACCTGTCAAACCTACTGTCATACCAATTTAATTTTTAGACGTAATGTAGGATCGTGCGAGTGTTAAGCTTCTTCTTGTTGAACAAACCATAAGAAATAAAACCACAGAGAACACAGGTGTGCCGAGATAAATTCATACTCGCCAGCTGGTGAAAATCCAAGCCTCTATGAAAGGCCAGCCACCACCTCAGAACTGAACCCCACAACCAGCCTTGTAACCGGCTGTGTGAAGCTGGGAGGATGAGATACCAGGCCACAACGGAGGGTGTTTGTTATAAGCCCCGAAATTCTGATGATTCTGGAAGCCGACGTTGTCTGTGTGACGGAGGGCAGCATTCACACCACCGTTAGTCCAATCTTTAGGACAGTGCGGGGTAGTGTGAGTCCGGCGGGGTCTCAGACAGTAGCATGGTATCAAATTGAGACTATGGGAACTCGGGAGACTCAATATGCTCTCCCTTTTCCCATAAAGGAAAAGGAATATGCGCTATCAAGCCTATAAACGGCAAGATACCACAAAAAGGCATATTGGGAGTGGGATCAGTTCATAGTACCGTTGAAGCAGGGTAATGCCTGTGGAGGGAAGGGGCTGACAGGAGTGCACTGGACAGCAAGGACACATCTACCACACCCAGAGGTGGGTTGTAGATGATAATGAAACTGGTGTCCAAAACTCTAAAAGCTATATTAATTATAGCTCTAAAATCTAAGGAAGATCCGAAATGCAAGTTTACGTCATTAGCACACTTGCTTAATGAGGAATTCCTGAAAGAATGTTTTAGGGAACTAAAGAAAGGTAAATCTCCAGGAATTGACGGAGTAACAATAGGAAAATATGCGAAGAAACTGGACAAAAATATTGCAGACCTGGTAGCAAGGCTCAAAGCAAAGCGCTATAAGCCTCAACCGGTCTTGCGTGTCTACATTCCGAAGCCAAGCGGTGATAAAAGACCTCTCGGAATCCCCGCCGTCGAGGACAAGATTGTTCAGATGGCACTAAAGAAGATTCTCGAATCTATCTTTGAGCAGGACTTTATAGACACATCGTACGGTTTTCGCCCGAATCGCAGCTGCCACGATGCTCTGAAAAAGTTGGACAAAATCCTCATGAACGGTCTGGTCAACTTCGTAGTAGACATGGACATCTCGAAGTTCTTTGACACAGTGGACCACAAGAAATTGATGGAATGCTTGAAGCAGAGGATCGTAGACCCCTCTTTGCTGCAACTAATCGGTCGTTTCCTTAAATCTGGCATAATGGAGGAAGGAAAATACTCCGAGACGGAAATGGGTACTCCACAAGGTGGCATACTGAGCCCCGTACTCGCCAATGTATACCTCCACTATGCACTAGACAGATGGTTTGAAGATGTGGTTAAGCCACAGCTTACTGGCTATGCTCAACTAATTCGATACGCAGACGATTTTATTGTCTGCTTTGAGAATGGAGTTGAAGCCAGAGTATTCGGTGACGATCTAAGAAGGCGTTTGAACGAATTCGGACTTACAATCTCTGAAGAGAAGAGTGAGATTATCGAGTTCGGACGGCGCGCATGCAATAAGGCGAAGTGGGAGGGTAAAAAATGTGAAACCTTTGATTTTATCGGGTTCACGCATTTCTGCGATATATCCCAAAGAGGCAAATTCAAGCTTGGGCGGAAGACATCATGCAAGAAGTTCAGACAGAAGATGGCGGAAATGAATATATGGCTGAAGCGTATCCGAGATCTTGTTGAACTGAAGATATGGTGGAAGGTGCTGGGGCTAAAGTTGCTTGGGCATTACCGTTACTACGGAATGAGCGGCAACTTCCGTATGCTACAGAACTTTTACCACCAGGTTGTGAGATTCATCTTTAAATGGGTTAACCGTCGCAGCCAGCGGAAAAACTACAACTAGGTTCAGTTTACTCGTTTCATCCTATTTAATCCACTCCCGAAGCCAAAGATATATCACTCGCTATACAACCTAAATCTATAGAGGATGTGCTTCTGAAGGGCCGGATGAGGGAAATCTTCACGTCTGGTTCTGTGAAGGGGCTCATAGCAACCCTGGGGGCTATTACCTCAAAAAAAAAGGGTGTGTTATGGGCTCTACTCGACAAAATGATGCTGGATTGTATGTACATGGTAACTACTGTATCAGCAACTTAATTTTTAGACAAAGTTTATAAACCTGTGAGTCCAACCATATTCTATGGAAAAAATAAAACTTACAGAGAAAGAGGTGGAGTATCTCAACGATTTCGTGAAAATGGGGCGTAAAAAGCGCGAGAGAATTGACCCGGGCACATATTTTGCTTCTGGTCAATGATGGAAAAAAGGAAATAGAGATAAAAGATACGCTGCGGATCAGCAGGGCAACCGTTTCCAACACCAAGAAGAAATACCGCGAAGAAAGTCTCCAAAACGCCCTCGCGGAGAAACCAAGATCCGGTCAGCCTAAAAAGTATACAGAGAAACATGCGGCGGAAGTTATAGCGCAGGCATGCACCGAATCACCTGATGGGCGCAAGAGATGGACACTTACACTACTAACAGAAGAAATGCGAAAGAAGGATGGGTTTGAAACGATAAACAAAGAGAGTATCAGGCTTATTTTAAAAAAAGCAAAACTAAACCTTGGTTAAGGCGGATGTGGTGCATACAGACGATCGACACCGAATACAGAGAACGGATGTACGATGTTCTCGATCTGTACGAAGAACCGTACGACCCGGGAAGTCCCATTGTCTGTTTTGACGAGAAACCAAAGCAACTTCTTGGAGATAAAAGGATTTCCATTCCTATGGAGCCCGGAATCCCTGAGAAATATGATTATGAATACGTCAGGAACGGCACAGCAAACATATTCATGGCGGTCGAATTCAAAGCAGGGAAACGTGTGACCCAGATCACCAAAAGAAGAACCATGGTGGATTTTGCACAATTTGTGAGGATGCTTGTCGATGAAGAATACCCAGACGTTGAAAACATCCAACTGGTCATGGATAACCTCAATACTCACAAGGAAAAGTCATTTTACGAGGCATTCAGTGAGGAGGAGGCGGAAAGGATTTTGAGCAAGATCGAGTTTCATTACACGCCAAAACATGCAAGCTGGCTTAATGCCGCTGAAATCGAGATCAATGTGATGGATATCGAATGCACTGACAGACGGATTGGAGATATGGAGATACTGACTCATGAGGTGACAGCGTGGACCAGGAGACGGAATGACGATGAAAAGAAAATCAACTGGGGGTTTACGAGTGAGAATGCTAACGAGAAATTGTCCAAGCATTATGTATAAGAACTAAATTGTTGAGACACTACATTAAAGGGATTGGTTTTTTAGCATTCAAATTGACGGATCTCGAATTTTGTCTTCCTATGCTGGTTCAATGCTATAAAGGCAGTGCAAATGAAAATCCGTTATTGAGAGAACTCCTTACCCGGTTTTACCAAACCTATGGATTTTATCCCTCGATGTTATCTACAGATAAGGGTATGGATAGTGCAGCAAATAACGATTTTTGCAGTGAATTTGGAATAAGTGCATATATCCAAACTCGTGATTTCGGAAACAAGAACCTTATTAAAACTGGGAAAGGAAAAACATTTCATCCGGATTACGTGGAAATTACTGATCCGCGTGTGATAGAGAGAATCGCTAATCGAAGAACAGAATCCGAGAGGCAGTTTAGTAACGATAAGTGGGGATACAGACGTGAGAGAATGTCAAACAGGGGCGGAAGTGAGGCAGAATTGTATATGTTGATTACAATGATCACTACTTTGCTGACTGCAATAACTGCTTTTTGTGTGGGAAGACCTGATCTGATAAGAAGTTCAAGTGCTTTCAGATGGTTGACCAAAGAAGGGCAATAACAAATTTTCGTGGGAATTGGGCAACCATGATAGCTTATAATCAAAATGGGGATTCATACGTGCCTATTCGCAATCCACTATCGTATTTTATAAACACAATGGCTCGCATGTTTCAACTCGACCATTAATGTTCTTATATATCCACGCTTAAAAAAAGATTGCTTTGTGGCTTATCTCAACCGCAGCAGAGCTGCAGGGTATAATAATTAAATCAACCAGTCTGGCTTCCACAAGCTCATTTCTGATTTCACCCTCCCCGGATGATTTGGAAGTGAGCGACCCTTTTGCCAGAACAAAACCGGTCTGTCCGCTTGGGCTGAGGTAGTAGAGGAAATGCTGTATCCAGGCGTAGTTGGCATTTCCTGTTGGCGGTACGCCGTATTTCCATCTGCCGTCCTTGCGGAGCAAATCACCGCTCCAGTCGCTGTCGTTAAACGGCGGATTGGCGATGACATAATCCGCTTTCAGGTCTTTGTGGGAATCGTTCAAGAAAGAGCCTTCATTGTTCCATTTAACCTGCGAACTGTCGATACTGCGAATGGCAAGGTTCATCTTGCACAATCGCCAGGTAGTCTGGTTGCTCTCCTGCCCGTAAATGGAAATATCGTTTACTTTTCCCTGATGATCTTCTACAAACTTTTCCGACTGAACAAACATGCCGCCAGAGCCGCAACAAGGGTCAAAGACTCTGCCGTTGTAGGGTTCCAGCATCTCTACAAGCAATTGAACAACGCTTCGGGGTGTGTAGAACTGCCCTCCCTTTTTTCCTTCCGCAAGCGCGAACTCGCCAAGAAAATACTCGAAAACATGGCCCAGAATATCGGCGCTTCTAACTTTTGCATCGCCAAGAGCGATGTTGCCCACCAGATCGATCAAACCGCCGAGACTTGTTGGGTCAAGGTTGCCTCTTGCATATACTTTTGGCAAAACCCCTTTGAGCGAAGGATTCTCTTTTTCGATTGTGTCCATTGCGAAATCAACGTATTTACCGATCTCTGGCTGTCTGGCTCTCGCCTGAAGGTATGACCAGCGGGCAATTTCAGGAACGAAAAATACATTCTCGGCTTTATATTCGTTCCTGTCTTCAGGGTCAGCATTGGCATATTCCCCCTCTCCTTTTTGCAGTCTTTGGTATAACCCCTCAAAGGCATCTGAGATATATTTCAGGAAAATCAGACCTAAGACTATGTGTTTGTACTCGGCAGCGTCAATATTCTTCCTGAGTTTATCCGCCGCTTTCCACAGTTGGTTCTCAAGAGGTTCTTCTCGAGTTTTATTGTCATTCTTTGCCATCGAGTCCATTGGACTTTTTATTCTTCCAGCATCCTATTATTCTTATATACATATATATTTTTGTCGTCTTTGAGCCTTTGTACCAAAGCAATCGCAATGTCTTAATCCAAGATAGTTAATTGGAAATAGAAACATTCGTGCTATATCCAACAGGTGTTCCAGCAACCCCCCCAACATTGCAGGGGAATTCTTCTTTTGAACCCGTTTATGAAATTACAATAGACCTGAAACACTTGGAACGAACATTCCAGCTCTCACACCAGTTTTGAGAAACCTACTAAATGCTTGTAAATGTTGATTATTTCATTTTCAGGCAGCTGTTTCCAGTATAACGGTGTGCCCTTTGCCTCCATGAGATAGGTTCTACAGTGTTTGCAGTAATATCTCTGGTGACCGGTACTCTTGTACTTACCGTCTTTGATAACGTCTTTCCCAGCTTCTTTTCAGTGATACGGGCACCCGGGGTTCTGACAAACAACATCGATTTTTCCTTCTGGTTGCGCCATAGTATTTCAGCAGAAGGATATTTGCACTGATTGCCACAATAAACTATCATATATCAGGACATTACCAAAACTTTGTTAACGTTGGGATGTACTGATAACAAAGTGAGATCGCTCAATATTGCAAAATGTTTACGAGGTATAAAAAGCGAAATGAAAAGCAGAAGAAAAATTGGAATAGTACTGGCTTTTGTTGTTCTACTTGCAACCGCGATAACTGCTACTGTTGATGCGGTGAGCCCCCCAAATCCAATCATTACTGAGGTATATTATGATACATATCTTAAAGGGGATACCAGTGGCGAATTCATACGAATACACAATCCCGCCAAAAGTTCAATCAACATCAGTGGATGGCAGATAACAGATCTCGAAGGTGTTATCACGTTTCCGACATGGACGGATATAGGTGCTGGTTGTAGTCTGTACATCGCTTACAACGCAACTGCATTTTATGAAGAAATGCTGCAGAAAGCAGATTTTGAGTATGGTGAAGATTCTAACGAGACTCCTGACATGGCAAAATCAGGCAGTCTAAAATTAGCTAATGCTGGAGACGAAGTAATCCTGAAAGATGATGAAGACAAGATAATCGATGTCGTGGTTTATGGTAACTCTGTGTATGCAGGAGATGGATGGATCGGCGTTCCTGTAAAAGATGTAGCTGAAGGCGTAATCTTAGAATGGGACAGAAACGAGACTACCGGGCAATATGAAGACACGAACACCTCTGCGGATTGGGATGATTATCGGGTATATGTCGTTGGTCAATCGCACTTTTCTTACGAGACATTCAGTTTTAACGGAAATGTGACGGTGTTCACTTCCCCTGACAGCAGCTTTATAGAAATCGCAAATGCAATAGACAATGCACAAGAGTCAATTTACCTGAATGTTTACGAGTTCCATAATTTCTATCTAATGGACCACATAATAAATGCAATAGACAGAGGTGTTGACGTTAAAATAATGCTCGAAGGATGTCCGGTAGGTGGGCTTAGCGATGAAGAGAGATATATTGCAAACGAGACCGTTGCCGCTGGAGGGGCGGTAAGGTTTATGATAAATAACAAAAGTGAAGGCATTTATGACCGTTATGCGTTCAATCATGCGAAATACGCACTTATAGACAACGAATCAACGATAATAATGTCTGAAAACTGGAAAAATACAGGCGTCCCCACCAATAATACTTTTGGAAATAGAGGTTGGGGAATGATTATAAACAATCCGGATGTAACAAATTATTTCAGCCTGGTATTCGTTGAGGATTGGAAGCCTGCAAGCAGGGACAGCTTTTCATTCACTGCAAACGACCCGGTCTTTGTAAATAAATATGGTACTCCTCCCCCGGATTTTGTGCCAGATCGCACAATTTCGACTGGCAATTACTCGCATCCGTTTGACAGTGAAATTATTTCCGGTACGTTTCATGTTTCTCCTGTTTTAGCCCCTGACACCTCGCTAATGCAGACGAAATCTATTATTGGCATGATAAAAGGGGCAGAGAGTTCTGTTTATGTCGAGCAGCTTTATATTGAAGAATGGGGTTCACCTGCTGATTCAAAACCCAATCCATTCTTAGAGGCTGTGATTAACGCATCAAGAAGAGGCTGCGAGGTAAAGATACTGCTAAATCCAACATATAGTTTTGAATCCAACCAGGCTACAATTGATTATGTCGGGAGTATTGCAACAAACGAAGGGCTCGATCTGGATGCGAAATTCATTGACATTGAAAATACAGGGCTTGACAAAATACACAACAAAGGCGCGATTGTTGACAGCAGCAAAGTTTTGATTTCAAGTATCAATTGGAATGAGCACAGCCCAGCAAACAACAGGGAAGCAGGCGTGATTGTCGAAAATGAAGACGCGGCAGGATTTTATACTGATGTGTTTTTATATGATTGGTATGCCGTGGCGAGTCCCCGCGGAGACGTGAATCATGACGGTGCGGTTACATCGACAGATGCTGCAATCGTGCTTGGTGTGGTTGTTCGCGGCAAATATGACGCTGACGCAGATGTCAGCGGCGACGGTAGGGTCACATCACTTGATGCACTGATGATTCTGCAGGCAGCGGCTGGGGCGATGGATTTATCACAACTTCCGCCCATAGAGTGAAATATCAATCTGGTTATAGCAGATACAAGGTGAAAAATGTGCGAGTGCTTCAGGAACAGTATGTTGTAGATAGGGAGGGACAAAAAACAGCAGTGATCATCTCGATTGATGAGTATGAGGAACTGTTGGAAGACCTTCATGACCTATCGATCATCGCCGAACGCCGGGATGAGCCCACAATAACCTTTGAAGATATTAAGAAAGGGCTAAAGATTGAGATAGTTGAAATGCTCGCTCTCTGAATGTGGCTGCGGCGATAGAATTATGACCACTGGAAGAGTTGATATATATCCTGCACGATAACATACAATACACGGTGGTCGAATGCCATGAAAGTGCGTGATGTTATCAAGATGATCGAATCAGATGGCTGGTATCCGGTTACGATGAAAGGGAGTCATTGGCAGTACAAGCACTCGACCAAACCGGGAAGGGTGACCATCGCAGGTCATCCCAGCCACGATTTGGCTCCCGGAACATTGGGCAGCATATTAAAACAGGCGAAACTAACTGAAAGGAGATAATTATGCACAGGTTTTTAGTTGTTATCGAAAAAGCAGACGGGAACTATTCATCATATTCGCCAGACCTGCCTGGCTGTGTGGCAACTGGCAGCACGCGCGAAGAAGTTGAGCAAAATATGTATGAAGCTATCGTACTGCATGTGAAAGGATTGATCGAAGACGATACACCAGTTCCGGCATCACAAGCTTTTTCAGAGTACCTCGTGATCGGGAGCATGTCACCGCCTGACTGGCATTCCAGACCGCGAGCTGCCAGCCCCCAAATACCGGAACGATCACGAAAGCTCTAAGCGACCTCAAGCCCCCCGATCATCTCAGCAAGCCGCTGCAAGACCTCTTTTCGCAGCACATACCAACTTGATGCTCCCGACAACGAGATGCTCGCCGCCACTCCCACTGCACTGCCAAAGATTTAAATATTAATGGATGGACTGATGATATACGATCATCGAACTCCAATGATTCAGCGAATAAAGGATGTGGGATCATGACTGGGGATAACACAACACAGAATCGAATGATTGCGAGCAGAGCGATTATTGGCATGCTTGCGATGTGGCTCGCGTTCTGCGGCATGGCGGCTGATGAGCAATTGTATGTCAATGAAAGCGGCTGGTGGCGGCTGGTGGTGCAGCAGTCGGTTAAATTTATGTAACGTGGCTGATATAGGCAACAACGTATGAAAAGAGGATGCGATCTGCAGGGTAGGCTTATGGTATCGCTGTTGGCTAAACACGGTGAACTTGCCAAAGTATAATACAGTACCAGCGAGGAAGGGATATAGATGGGCAATGATATTAAAAATGAATGTTACACCAAAGAAGAATATTATTCAAGTTTGGGTTCTGAATTGCAAAGCATAAAAAATAGAGTGAGAAATTTAATTGGATCCAGCGGTTGGAGTGAAGAGGGACGATACAAGGAAGTTATTCTAATGAATATGTTGTCTCGTTTTCTTCCAAAAAGCTACTCGCTGGGCACCGGCTATGTCATTTCGATCGATGAAAAAGGAGTTACCGGACGCACAAAGCAAATAGATATAATTATTTACGATAATTCTTTTCCGGTATTTTTTAAAGAGCGAGGTTTTGTTATACTCCCACCAGACTCTGTTAGAGGAATCATTGAAGTAAAATCAATGATCCATGAATGGAAAGAAAATCTGAAAGATGAAACAAAATGGGACTTCAAAAAAGCGTTGAGGAATATGAATGATAATGCCAATTTCATCACTAGCAATTTCAAGTTGCATTCTTCAACGGTTCCTAATTTTTTCAATGGCGTATTTTCCTATGAGTTAGATCCCAAACTTACTCCAGATGATGTGTTAGGCATGGTTGAAAGTATCTATGCCGAAATAAAGGAGGGGGGCAAAGACAGACACAGTAGTAAATATCCACGCTGTTTTCCATACTATATTTGTGCTAATAAAGATATATTTATCTATGGTTATAATCATGAATTTCGTTGTTGCAAAACCGATGATCTTGCAACTTTCTGGTTCATATCACTCCTGCTAAAATCTCTAGATTATCAAAAAACTGACGAAACATTTTGGAAGGACTGGGGAGACATTGTTTCCCACGAAATGTGTTCGTTCCCGCTTTAAAACATTCTTCATCCTATACAATCTCATTGAATCCCGTGGTTTCGTCTTTTTTATTCATACACCAATCGCAAGCCTACGCCTACTTCCCTTATGTCTACAACTTGAGATAACGCTATCTTTGAATTCAAGTCAGTGCAGTGGGCAGCATGCACAGTCTCTGGTTGTAATTCCTTCATGTACTCAAGTGTCCCCTGCAGCTGCTCGTGAGAAGGCTCGAGCAGGTGAAACCCCCCGATTATGTCAACCACTCGATCATCGCCGCAGACTCCTTTTGCATATTCGATGATGTTGCAGATTCCTGCATGCGAACAACCTGTAATGATCGTAAGCCCTTTCGATGATGTATAAACTAGAGCAGAATCATCGATCACATAATCGTCTTCTTCAGTTCCATCTCGCAGGATTTTTCCAATAGGAACTGCTGCTTCAAAGTCATTCGTTCTTTTAATCTCACCAAGAAAAACCAGGTTATCAGTCAGCCACAGGGGATCTCTTTTTAATCTCATATTGAAGTGGCAGGATAACTTATCTTCTGAGATTAAAGAGCCAATCTCGGGGATGCCCCCTACCGTTCTGGTTAAAAACGCAGAAGGGTGGGCTACAAGAGTTGGATTATCACAATCTATCTTTTCTATTCTTGCTTCGGTGTAGAGTTTGATCAGATGATAAAGACCCCATGTGTGGTCAAGATGCCCGTGAGAAAGCACTACAAAATCGGTGTCCAGCAGATGAATGCCCATTTTTTCCGCATTTCTTATGAATACGTCCGAATAACCCACATCAAACAGTATTTTGGTGCTTCCGTCCTGAAGGTGGTAAGACACTCCTGGCTCACCATGGAAGTAACGATCAATAAGGGTATTGTTATCCACAAGAACTCTTAGTTCCAGCATTCTGCCCCCTCTGCCCTTGTGGGATCAGTCGTACAACAAACGGGTCTCTTCATCCGCAAGTGTCGGTTGAATGATCTCTGCCCATCCGGGAGAGTTCCATGTCCCAAGTGTCGTATGCGTCTCATAGTAGTTCTGGGGAATCGGATGCGTCCCGATTACAACGTTAAGCCCATATTTTGCCCTGATAAAGTCACGAAAGCGGGTTACACGAGGGCATGGCGGGTATCCAACAATAAGTCCTGTGGCGAGGTGTATTACTTCTGCCCCGTTCTTCTTCATCTCCCCTGGGGCATATTCGATGTTTCCACCGGGGCAGCCACCACATCCAGTATATCCAACCAGTTTTACCTCTTTACCCTCGTAAATGCTGAATGCACCCTCCCGGTTATAGAGCGCCCTCAGACATTTGCCCCCGGCACATGCACGGTAGCGGTCGCATATAATAATTCCAACCCGGATTTCATCGCTCATTTCGTGTCCTCTGCACTGCACACAACGCGAGCAGAAATAACTGTTGCATAGATAATCTTTCACCCAGATATCTCATGGATTATTTTACTTTTTTCTTTGCTTTTGCAAGTTTCTTCTTTGCTTCCCCACTTCCGGAAGCAGCTTGTTTTTCGAGTTCTTCCAACATTGTTCTTTTCTTAGAGTTTCTCCTTACCAGATCTTTCTTAGACATTGCCATAGTAAGTACATTTCAAACCGCACCATACTTAAATGAAACGATTAAATCACTGGTTTTTTAGATGGTGCCATAATCTATTAGTACTAAATCAAATTATAAAGAAAAACCGAATGATACGAGTTACTACGTCTTCACGCATACATCTCGCGCTTATTGATCTAAACGCATCACTCGGGCGGGTGGACGGTGGTATTGGCATAAGCCTGGAAGAGCCAAACATCTGCATCAGAGCAGAGTTATCAGACAGTACAGTTATAACAGGCGATCGCATACTTGCAGAACGGATGAAGGCAGCAGTTAGAGCGGTTCATCCAGGCGCAACGCCGCGAATCCATATTGAAGAGTTTTATCCATCACATGCCGGGCTTGGATCTGGCACACAGGCAGCACTTGCAGCGGGAATGGCAGTAAACAAATTATATAACCTCAAGCTTGATGTCGTTGAAATTGGGAGGATGGTAGGACGCGGCGGCACGTCTGGTATCGGTATTGCTGCCTTTGAGAACGGTGGTTTTATCCTTGACGGCGGGCACAACTTCAGTGATAAAAAAGCTTTTTCGCCATCATCGATTAGTCGCGCAGACCCACCACCTGTACTCGCACAATACGAATTCCCAGACTGGGATATCGTTCTTGCTATACCAGACGTGAAAGGCGCATCAAGCAAGAGAGAAGTTGATCTATTCAACAAAATATGCCCGATCCCACTTGGTGAAGTGCAAACACTCTCTCACATAATACTTATGAAAATGCTTCCGGCAGTAATAGAAAAGGATTTTAAAGCTTTTGTGGATGCAATTGGCAGGATACAGCATATTGGCTTTAAAAAACACGAAATAATCCAGCAGATCGATGAGGTGAAAAAACTGATGAACATCATGTCAGAAGTGGGAGGCGAAGGTGTCGGATTAAGCTCCTTTGGTCCAACTATCTATGCTGTAACTAAAACACCTGATGAGGTGAAAAAAGCTGCTGAAGAATTTCTTAATCAAACTATTGGAGGGAAAGTAATCATCACTCATGCATGCAATCATGGAGCACTTCTTCGTTAGCCGTTACGTCCAACATTAATCATTGCATCCAGTGCCTTCTTAGCCCTAACACGTATCTCCTCCGGGACACTTACTACATACTGATTTTTTTCAAGAGCATCAACAATGTCTTGAAGGCTTATCATTTTCATGGCAGGACATACGATGTTGCTGGATGCTAAATAAAATATCTTTCCGGGGTTCTCCCTGTTCAGTCGATAGACGAGCCCGTTTTCTGTTGCTACGATAAACTCATCGCATACAGTGGATTTTACATATTTTACCATGCCATCTGTACTAAACACATGATCAGCAAGAGCTATTACTTCGGGACGACACTCCGGATGCACCAGCACCTCTGCTTCCGGATACTTTTCCTTTGCAAGCAGCATATCAGACTCTAATATCTGGTGATGCGTTGGGCAATATCCATCAAAGGGGATGATGGTTTTATCACTGTGTGCTGCTGCATACAATGCAAGATTCTTATCCGGCACAAAAATAATCTCATCAGAATCAACAGAATTTACAACATTAATAACATTAGAAGATGTACAGCAGATGTCGCTTTCAGCCTTTACAGAGGCACTGGTATTAACATAACATACGACAGCTGCATCAGGGTGCTTGGCTTTCAAGCTTCGAAGTTTGTCAGGTGTTATCATAGCAGCCATTGGACACTGTGCACACAATTGTGGCAGCAACACGGTTTTTTCCGGACACAGGATGGCTGCACTCTCTGCCATGAAATCAACACCACAGAACACAATCACTTCAGCATCAAGTTCTGAAGCTTTCTGGCTTAACCCGAGAGAATCACCAAGATAGTCTGCTATGTCTTGCATCTCGCGCCTCTGATAATTGTGGCAGAGTATGACAGCATCCCTCTCTTTTCTCAAGGTATTGATTTGCTCAATTAAAACATTCATAATTATAAGCTAACCGTTTAATTAGATAAAATGTTTTCTGATGGTTGTGGTTGTAACGTTGTTGGGTGTCGGCACTGTTTTGACCTGGTTGTATATCCAGGTATAATGTCTACTGTTCTTAGGTTTGAACGCATGAAAGAAATTAAAGTTTTGGTATAACACCTGAATAAGTTGACAGCCCCCATACATCAAGAAACTGCTCAACTCAGATTCCCAGATAGAGACCACAGAAACAGCTATGTATTTTGTATAGCAAATATACGTTGGTTAATATGAGTTGTCCGAGTCTGTCTCTCATGAAAGTAAAGAGGAGGTAGGATGAACGAAAAAAAGTATATCATTTATCTGGATATTCTTGGATTTGAAGCATTGCCTGAGGAACTTGCGAAGAAAACAGGATTTAATGTAGATGACATTAGACAAAAATATCTATCAGATCCTTTAGAAAAGAAAATAAAAGAGATGGAGAGAAAAGGAATTCTAAGACCTGAAGACAAAATGGAGGGCTCGGACAACTGCGTGCTGATGGTTGATGATATCCATACAGCATTTGAACTTGTTGAGAAATTCACAACGATTAAGATTCCGCATAAAGATCACAAGTTCATTCCTCTTGAGGTGGCTTTAGGAACGGAAACAATTGATGAGGATATCGAGGTAACTCCTATAAACAGGAAAGAAATAATAAATTTTTTGAAAGAAGATATTATTAACCCATACCGCAGTTACTATAAAAAGGAGAATGATAGTAAAACGATAAAGGAAACTTTTGTCCTTTTCACACCGGCATTTTTTGATGAATTAGACCTATTGAATAAAAAGTACTGTGAACAAATCTCGTATAACAGCAAAGCATTTTTCGTTGCAGATTTAGAGAAAATTAGGCAAAAAGCCAGAATTTTTGATTTTTTGAAAAAAATAGGATATGAAGGTAGTAATAAATTGTATGGAAGGGTCAGTGAGGTGTATGTTCCTCCCTCAGAGTACGAAGACATTGCAAGGACACTAAAAGAAAAGAGAATCGTTTTTATCACTGGTACTCAAGAATACGGAAAAACATACACCGCTGTCAAGCTCATGTGGGAGTACTACAATAGCGGATACGAGCCAGGATGGATTAAGGGCGGAGAACGTGAAGAGGGAACTCTGGTTAGAAGAAAGTTAGAAGATATAAAAACAGAATTAAAGCCCAGGCATATCATCTATTTTGAGGATCCATTTGGGAAAACAGAGTACAAGAGAAGAGAGGGTTTAGAAAGGGGAATTGGAACCACAATAGATGCAGTGAGGCAGGTTGAGGATGTCTATGTGATAATAACCTCACGCGAGGAGGTTTTTAAGGAGTTTGAAAGAGAGAAGATATCTGCAAAAGAGCTTGAAGAGTTCGAGGAAAAATTGAATATAAAGAAAGCCTCTTATGATTATGAAAGAAGAAAACAGATTCTTCTCAACTGGGCTGAAGCGGAAAGTTGCAAATGGCTTGGAAATAATGAATTAAAGGAACTTGTTCTTAAAGCTATAGAGGATGAAAAGGCCTTGCCCACACCTCTGAGTATAAAGGACTTTGCATCGGCTTCGTTCGACATCGAAGAAAAAAGTGGTCTGGAAGAGAAAATAAAAGAGAAATCGAAAGAGACGGCAAAGGCTTTTGCAAAAGAAATAAAAAATATGACGAAAGACAAGATATTATTCCTATCATTCCCTTTTATTTCCGAATATTTTGGAGTTGATCTTAGTAGGAAAACTTATTGGGAAATGGTCAGGGAATTGAAGTTAGAAGGTGCCTGGCAGTTTGACAGGGTTCTTAACTGGTTTAAAGATGATAAAATTGACATCAGTGGCAACCGTATAGGATTTTCTCATCCCTCCTATTCTGAAGCTTTACCGTATCTCCTCGCTGAAGATGGATATCCCACACCGATAAATGAAAAGATTTTTAGCAAACTACTCATCAAACTCGCAGAAAAGGATGGGGTTGCTTTGGCTGTTGTATGGGCGGTAGCTGATAATTTCGATAAACTTCCTGAAGATATGAGGAATAAATTACTCTTCAAGCTTGCAGAAAAGGATGGGGCTGCTCTGGCTGTTGTATGGGCGGTAGCTGATAATTTCGATAAACTTCCTGAAGATATGAGGAATAAATTACTCTTCAAGCTTGCAGAAAATGATAAGGCTGCTTTGTCTTTTGCATGGGAGATAGCAGCTAATTTCGATAAACTTCCTGGGGATGTGAGGGATAAATTACTCTTCAAGCTTGCAGAAAAGGATGGGGCTGCTAGGGGTGTTGCAGGGGTGGTAGCAGCTAATTTCGATAAACTTCCTGAAAAGGTAAGGAAGTTACTCTTCAAGCTTGCAGAAAATGATGAGGCTGCTTCGGATGTTGCAAGGGCGGTAGCAGCTAATTTCGATAAACTCCCTATGGATGTTAGGAATAAATTACTCATCAAACTCGCAGAAAAGGGTATGGCTGCTGGGGCTGTTGTAAGGGCGGTAGCTAATAATTTCGATAAACTTCCAGATAATGTTAGAGATCTACTTGATAAGCTGCAAAAGCCATTACAGCACGTTATTGAAGATTTATCAAACAGTCATAACCATGCTAAAGAAGAAGCATTAGAATTAATCTCCAATGCACTGCCCAAACTTGACCCAGATTTTGCATTAAAAATCTTAAATGAGTTGAGTGAAAGCGAGTATGAACCGGTGAGAACAAAAGCGGAAAAAATGCTGGATAGATTGAAAGAACCTTGAAAAAGCTTTCTATCTGATACCATCAAATTACAAGAAAACAATTAAAAAATATTTTAAATTAAATTGTGGTGGTGCACCTTGTTGCTGTGATCTTATACGAACTCTACAACCTAAAACCCAACAGAGATCGAGATTGCATCAAAATACGAATTCAATCTTCTGATCGACCACTTCAGCAAAATGATGAAAAAAATCTGGATATCCCCCACACAAACAGGACAAAACACCCCCCATGATAAAACGCATCATCGGACGCTCAATACTAACAACAAGAGAAATAATCACACCTCGCGGCATACTGCGCCAGGCAAAATGGAGAAAGGAAATACAAGACATATCAAGGAACACTCGCCTTTCTAACAAGAAAAATGGAATACCGGACATCAAAACATGAGAAGATACAACAACTGAGTAAGTTGACAGCCCCTGATGGTTAAAAAGATTTATTTGGCATGGTCACTCTGTAAAGTGTCGATGAAAATTGTTGCGTTTGTTGGGATGCCTGCCTCTGGCAAAGGTGAAGCATCAAAGGTCGCATCAGGTCTTGGTATGCCAGTTGTGAATATGGGCGATGTGATTCGAGAGGAGGTTGCGCGGATATCTGCTGACATGTCCGATGCTAACACTGGTGCTATTGCAATGAAACTTCGTGATCGCCATGGTTCCGATGTGGTAGCAGTTCGGTGCACCCCAAGGATTTTGAGTTTTGATGCTTCGGTTGTTGTGGTGGATGGTGTGCGAAGTGTCGATGAAGTAGAGTATTTCAAGGGGAAATTTGGCGACGATTTTGTTCTTGTAGCTGTGAAAGCTTTTGCTGAACAACGGCTTGAGCGCATACAAAAAAGGAAACGAGCAGATCGCATAATAGATAGGGACGGTTTTCTTTCCCGTGAGGAGCGCGAGCTTGGTTGGGGCATCAAAGCAGCTATTGAACACGCTGACATGGTAATTGAAAACAATGGCAGCATAGCAGAGTTTCATAAAAAAGTAAAACAATTGTTAGAGGGAACTTTATAAAACGTTCCTTGGCGCGACATATCCAACAAGCACAACCAGCTTCGTTTTCCTCTTTTGTTTCCTTTTTTCTTCCCTTTTTTGTATCCATTTTAAGCCCCTGCCAGGTTTTTGAACGTATAGGAAAGTATAAACATAGAACATTCTCTTGCTGGTTATTTTCTATGCACTTGATTGCTAGCGCAATCAAGAATCAAAGGTTGCCGGTTAGCTCTGCTTACGTTGTATGCAGTTCATGGTTATTTTCTGCACAACGAAGTTGTGCAGTTTTTGAAAAACGAAAAGCCTTTATATAGTTATGTTTATACTTATTGATAAAAATAAAAAGCTCGCATTCCAATTTTTTTATTTTTCTCTCGTGAAAGTCTGTACACTCTTATAGTTAAAAATCAAATAGAAAGGCAAAGGAATAGATATGACAAAAGTTGCAATCATTGGAAGTGAACAGAGTGGTAGAACCGCTCTTGCATCAAAACTTGGCAAAAAAGGAAACATCTCAGATGTTACCATGTATGACTTTGCCAAAAGCGGTACAGTGCTCATAGTAGTTGATGCCACTGGTTATCCAAAGTCAATAAAACCGCTCATAACAGCACTAAACCTCACAGACATCGTGCTTTTATGCATTCCTCCAACAGGTCCTGACACGTACACAGGAGAGTGTATTGTTGCCCTGAACTCAGCAGGCTGCAGGCATGGGCTCGTCGTTCTGACAAAATCAGATCTCGCATACCAGGGTGCACTCGATGGGTTGAAGAAACGCATCAGGAAGATTGCAACAGGCACTGTTCTTGAGAACTGGGATCAGATCGCGGTATCCACCACCACGTTTGAAGGAATGGAAGAGTTAAAAACAATGATTGCTTCGACAGGCGAAAAAGTGGATTACGAACTCTCACAATTAAACGGGCTTCCGCCGCGTGTTGTAATCGACCAGGTCTTCAATGTAACGGGCATCGGTTGCGTGGTTCTTGGTGTCGTCAAACAGGGCACGATACATGCAAAGGACAAGATTGCGATGATGCCAGTCGATAAGCCGGTTGAGATTCGGTCGATTCAGATGCATGACGTTAATGTGAAAAGTGCCGCGGCAGGTGCAAGGGTCGGACTGGCACTGAAGAACATCCAGTCAAAGGATGTAGACCGGGGATATGTAATTTCAAATAACGAGACAGTAACAACAGATTTCACATTGAACTGCACACTTTCACGGTTTACAAAACGCGTTTTTGTGGGCGCAATTCTGCACATCTTTGCAGGACTCCAGTCAGCACCAGTACGTGTCGAAAAGATTATTACAAACGGCAATGTCGTGGATTACGCCGAACAGGGAAGTGAATGCGTTTTAACGCTTTCAGGTTCAAAAAATATTGCATACATCGAATCGGACAGGTTTATCCTTACCAGTCTTGACGAAAAACAGAGGTTTGTCGGTTATGGTTTCTGTGACCTGGGTACATGAACCTGTACTATGAAAAACCACGCATGAATAAAGTAACTCATAAATAATGATTTACCAGGGAATTGTATCATTTTTGAGTGCAACACGAATCACAGAGAGAACCTAAAAAGTTTGAATATGGAATTTTAAAGATAGTTTAATAGCTCCTGTCAACATCAAACTTTTTATCGTAAAACTAATATTGTATAAGGTAAGGGAGGGTAGGGTTCTTTGAGTTATGGATATTGATTTACATGCGAATTATAATTATTGGCGCCGGTGAAACTGGCTATCACATAGCACAAAACCTGTCTAAAAAAAATGATGTTATAGTTATTGAGAAACAAAAGGATGCGTATGAGTTAGTTGAAGAACTTGATGTGCAGGCAATACATGGGAATGGGGCAGATATTAATGTATTACAGAATGCTGGAGTTGTAAAGGCAGGTCTTATTGTGGCAGTAACTGGTATGGATGAGATTAATATATTAGCCTGCATGGCTGCGAAATTACTCTCTAAGAATATAAAGACAATTGCACGTGTGAGCAGTCCGGACTATATTAACAAGCCAGTTGACAGCCGTGAAGAGCTTGGTGTGGATGCAATGATCTGTCCTGAACTCTCACTTGCACGTGAGATAGCCAAGGTAATCTCGGTACCCTGTGCCGTGAGTATTGAAGATCTGGTTGGTGGTAAGGTTGAGATGATGGAGTTTGAAGCAAAGAACAACAGTATAACAGGAAAAAAACTCAAAGACAGTGATATTTCTGATTGCTGCATCATAACCGGTATCTTCAGAGGGGGAAAACTGTTGATACCACATGGGGAAGATATCATACGAGCAGATGATAAAGTGTTCGTAGTCGGTAAAACAGAGGCAATTGACACGATGCGAGCAAGCTTTGGGGAGTTAAAAGATAAAGATGAGAAAATATTAATTGTTGGTGGGGGAAACGTTGGATATTATCTGCTTGAAGAATTGACAAGAGCAGATCATGACATTACAATCATTGAAACAGATAAAAAGCGATGCAGTGAACTTGCAGAACTGTTTCCAAACGTGCTTGTGATAAACGGTGATGGGACCGATTTGAAATTGCTAAAAGAAGAAAACCTTGGTGCGATGACAGCAGTCGTTGCAGTGACCAACAAAGACGAAAAAAACTTACTTTGCTTACTACTCGCAAAAGAGCTTGGAGCACAAAAAGTAATCTCAAGGGCAGACCATCCGGAATATGCTGCACTCTTTGAGATGGTTGGTATTGATGTAGCCATCAACCCGTTAATTGCAACAGTAAACGAAGTGGCGAAATTCACCATGCGAATCGGAGTTGAAGATTTGATAAACCTTGAAGGCGAAAAAGCCAATATTATCGAACTTACAGCAAAAAAAGGGAGTAAAATCATCAACAAACAATTAAGTGATATCAACTTTCCAAGAAATGCAATTATAAGTGCTATTGTTAAAGATAGTAAAGTGATCGTCCCATCTGGAAGACATACCATCGAACCCGGGGATAAAGTGGTGATATTTAGCCTTCCGGATGCCATTGAAAAAGTAGAAAAACTCTTCAAATAGGTAGCGATGGATTATAAAATAGTATTCAATGTAATAGGCAAACTGCTGATATTACTTGCAGCATCAATGCTCCTGCCAATTATAGTAGCGATATATTACAAAGAACCGGAATCTATCAATGTCTTTGTAGCAGCATCTATAATCACTGCAATCTCTGGAGTGATTTTATCACTTGCACTAAAGTCCAGAGGCGAGTTCAGAAGACGCGAAAGCTTTGCCATCGTTGCTGTCGGATGGTTTGTCGTAACTGTTTTCGCAGCTATACCATATCTACTCTATGGATTGCACCCTGTAGATGCACTCTTTGAATCAATGGCTGGTCTTACCACCACAGGCTCAACTATACTTACTGATATCGAGGGGCATACGCGAAGTTTTCTGTTCTGGCGAAGCCTGACACAATGGCTTGGCGGCATGGGAATTATAGTGCTTGTACTTGCAATAGCACCAGGGCTTGGGGTTGCAGGAAGACAGCTATTCAAGGCAGAAGCACCAGGTCCTGAATCAGATAAACTAACGCCACACTTGAAAGCCACTGCCAAGATACTCTGGTCTGTATATTTAGTATTCTCAATTGCAGAGATGATACTGCTGTACCTTGCAGGGCTTACTGTGTACGATGCTGTTACTACCACGTTTTCCACCATGGCAACGGGAGGTTTTTTACCACACGAGGGAAGCATAATGGCATTTCATAATCCTTATGTTGAAGTAATAATCATATTGTTTATGTTTATAGCAGGCGCAAGCTTCGCACTACACTATAAAACATTTTTTGTAAATAAGAAAAGTTTAGTCAAGAATCGCGAATTCCAGGTTTACACTCTCATTTTAGTCACAGCAATACTCCTTGTTGCTATGCAGCTTAAGGCATCGGGATCAGGCATCGTCGAGTCAATACGTTTAAGCACGTTCCAGGTCGTATCTATCATGACTGGCACCGGGTTTGCTACAACCGATTTTAACCAGTGGGGAGATTTTTCAAGGACTGTTTTATTTTTTCTCATGTTCATTGGCGGCTGTGCTGGTTCAACAGGAGGGGCAATAAAAGTTGTAAGAATATCATTGATTGTAAAATATGGCTACAGAGAACTTTTCAAAGCCCTGCATCCACATGTAGTAAAACCGGTTCGATTCGCAGGAAAAGCAATACCAAGTGAAATAATGCAGTCTGTAGTTGGCTTTATCTCACTGTACATATTTGCTTTTGTTGCCAGCACATTAATACTTTCAGGTCTTGGCCTTGATTTCATAAGCAGTCTCAGTGCATCTGCCGCAACACTTGGAAACGTTGGGCCAGGTCTTAATCTGGTAGGTCCGATGTCGAGCTATGCAGCTATTCCAGCAGTTGGCAAAATCGTGCTTATCCTGAATATGTGGATAGGACGGCTTGAAGTAATTACAGTGCTCATATTGTTCATACCTGAGTTCTGGAAGAGATGACTTTTGATAGTTCATAGTAAAATATTGGCATCGCTTGAAGAAACAATAAGGGATATATGTTAAAAACATATTTAGATATACGATTATCAGGGGTATTTGTGTGGAACCACACACAATGGATGAATATAAAGAAATAGGAATGGATTTTAAAATACTTAATGACTTTATGACTCATTTAACTGTTAAAGTCGGAAAATATGGCAAACTCAAGTATGGTGATAAATTGTCCAAGGAATTGGATACGATTAACCAAATTCGAAGTGATTTGGAAGAGAAGATGTTTAAGGAATATCCCAAAGATGCTAATACTAAAGTATTTTATGGAGAAGGACCAGATATAACAAATTTGTTAGAAGAGTATTATGAAATTCCAAATGAATAAAATATCATAAATAGAATGCTTCGAGCATTCACACACAGAGATGCCCCGTTTTTGCAAAACGGGGTCGTCAATTTCGGGAGGCTATCATAAGGTTATGTGGAGGTCGGGATTTCATGGGTGGATTGAAAGACTTAATACAGAGGAAGAGTGAAGAGAGGCATGCGATGATTGGAGTTCATCCAGAAGGATGTGTATATAGATCAGGTTTGGGTATACTAAAGTTAAACGAAATAGTACAAAAAAATTAATAAGAAGAATATATTACAGAATAACTATAATATGATAATAATTAATTTTTTAGTTAATAACTCAGATGTAATTATATTAGGTATTATAGCTTCAATCTTAACAATATTGCTTCAGACTGTTGTAAAAGTTGTAAGTAACTTAATAACTTACATTTTGACATTGAGATGGAGTCTTCGACGATTATTCTCTTTTGTAAATAAAGAAGATATTTATGTAATATCGGGTTCAATTGATGAAGAGACAAATAAGGGCATTGCGTTACTGATGGGTCCAGATGCAAGTGCTGCAGCAAACCTTTACCAAACAATAGAAGATATTTACTCTAATTCAAAGGTAAAACATATATATTCAACAACTAATCAATCAATTTATATTGATGAAAATATTGTCAGTGTTGGCGGTCCCGTTCACAATGTGTGCACAGAAAATCTCATGAAACATTTAAAATCTATAGTGTTTTTTGATGAAAATGATGCTCTAAATTACAAAGGTCAAATACATAGTAAATCAGAAGAGATAGATGAAGATTATGGATTAATCATACGGATGATAAATCCATTTGCTACAACACGCAAAGCATTAATTATTGCAGGTTGTGGATCACACGGAGTTTTGGCCGCCTCTATATTATTTAATAAAACTAAGAAATTTAGAGATGTCCAAAAAGATTTTAAAAAGAAATTTGGATTTTTTAATAATCTTTTAAACAAAAATTTTATAGCCATTGTTAAATGTAGAATGATTGGAAATGACGTATCTGACATTACATTCATAGATACTATAACTATACAATAAATACACGTTGTGGAGGTCAAAAATGATAAAGACAATAGATGGACATGATATAGTTTACGAAGAGAGCAAAATAAACTCAAAAAAGATTGCGCTCTTATGCCATGGAATTACATCATCAAAAGACGAAGGTGGCTTCTTTATAGAACTATCAGAAGAATTAGAAAAAAATGGATTCAATACAATTCGGTTTGATTTTAGGGGGCATGGTGACTCAAAAATTGCTTCTGAAGATGCAACCATTGCTGGTATGTTAATCGATTTAAATACTATACTAAATTATTCATATAAAAAATATGATGGGGTCTATATTGTTGCAGCGAGTTTTGGAGCAAGTGTATTGTTGTTGTTAAGTCAGAAAGTGACATTCTCCAAGGTTAGAAAAGTTGCATTATTAAATCCTGTAACGAATTATGAAACAACATTTACATCAACTAATCTCCCTTGGGGGAAATCTTTTTTTCCACAAGAAGGTTTGAATTCTGTTTTCGAGAAAAAAAAGATTGTCATTGATAATGAAAAAAAATTTGAGTTCAATCCTGAAATGGCTTTAGAATTTTATTACTATCAACCATATAATATCGATTGGGACCCATCTATTCCTATGTCGATTTTTCATGGAACGAAAGATCAGATAGTCTCAATAGAGGATTCAAAAAAATTTGTTCAAAAACAATTATCTAAATCTATTAAATTAATCGAATTATATAGATCCTCTCATGGACTTGAAGAAGAGATAGATAAAGTATTTGGTAAATTGATTAGTTTTTTAGGTAATGAATGATGACTACCCAAGTTCATGAATCATCCGTTATAGCAGATAATGTTGTATTAGGGAAAAATGTATCTATTGGCCCAAATTGTACTTTAGGTTTCCTTGGCTATCAAATAAAAGAAAAAATCGAAAAAAATGAAGTTAAGCCATTAGAAATTGGTGACGGAACAATTATTCATGGCAACACAGTTATATGTCAGGGAACACGAATTGGCAAAGAGTGTAGACTTGACTATCATTCATATATTGGTGAATGTACTATTATTGGAAATAAATGTGTTATTGAATATGGTGCAAGAATATATGACAGAGTTTTAATTCACGATAAATGTCTTATCTCAGGTTTTGTTTCAAATGATTGTATAATTGAAGAAAATACTATTGTACATGGAGACTTGATTCATAAGTTCAAAAATGTTGTTCCAGGCAAATCTGAACCTTCACCAATCGTTAAACCCAATGCATTTATAGGCAGAAAAGCAATAATAATCGGACCGATTGTCATTGAAAAAGGTACATATGTCGGTGCCGGAGCAGTAGTAACAAAATCAACAGAACCAAATAAATTATATCTTGGAGTTCCTGCAAGAGCAGTTGATATTGCTCATAAACCCTTTATTTAACAAAATAAAAAATAAGGGCATTATTATGGTCTTAACTATAATTAAATCTGATCATATATCTCAGAAGAACATAGTCAAATTGATAAAATATTTCCAAAAGAACTATCCAAAAACTATAAATTTAAAATATTATTCTCTTAATTTAGGATGAATTACATAACCATTAGATAGTCTTTAATGCGGAGAAGATGATGAGGCCAGAAATATCAGTCGTAATTCCTGCTTTTAGCGTTGAGAAAACAGTAAAAAACATAGTTTCTATGATAAGAGAATCAAAACTGGTATTTGAAGTGATAGTTATTGATAATAATTCTACTGATAGAACCTATGATTTTGCAAAATCTGCAGGTGCAAAAATATTTTCTTGTAAACAACAGGGGTTAGGTTATGCGATGAAATTGGGGATCCAAAAGTGTAAGTCGGATTTAGTGATGAAGCTAGTGTCTCAGCAACTTAATTTTTAGACAAAGTTTATAAACCTGTGAGTCCAACCATATTCTATGGAAAAAATAAAACTTACAGAGAAAGAGGTGGAGTATCTCAACGATTTCGTGAAAATGGGGCACATGTCTTTACAATCAAATCGAATCGCTCGAACACGTTCATCATCCTTAGCATACATGTACGGATGTTCCTTTCTATAACCACCCCAACCTATCAATTTGTAGAAGCCCCACATCGTTTGCATAAAATCACTTTGAGGACTTATTTTTGTATTTAAAATTCTTTTATCGTTGTTTCTAAAGATTTACTGAATTTTCATCTTCAAAATCGTTTAATTGTAGCTGTGATTTTTCCGCATAATAAACTCTGCAAAACATGGTATCACATAATATACATAATTTTATGTATTATAAATATTTTGGTAACAAACGTAAATATTTGGCGAAATAAAAACAACAGCTACAGATGGTGTCCGAGCATCTAATGTCCCAAAACATTTTATTTAACTCAGACACCGATTAACTTATTAAAATTCACCAACACGAATTGAAACGGTCACGATAAAACGTGGCTGTAAAGTTGTTGGGTGTTGGCATTGTTTCGACCTGGTTGTATATTCAGATATAATGTCTAATGTTCTGGTTTGAACGCATGAAAGAAATTAGAGTTTTGCATAACACCCAATAAGTTGACAGCCCCGATAAAACGAAACCTTTATATACTAAAAACAAAACGCTAACGAGTTCAGCATCCATTAAGTACGGAGTATAGTGACTCGAAAAAATGGGAAGAAGGTGATAAAAAGAGGCGGAAAGGATTTTGAGCAAGATCGAGTTTCATTACACGCCAAAACATGCAAGCTGGCTTAATGCCGCTGAAATCGAGATCAATGTGATGGATATCGAATGCACTGACAGACGGATTGGAGATATGGAGATACTGACTCATGAGGTGACAGCGTGGACCAGGAGACGGAATGACGATGAAAAGAAAATCAACTGGGGGTTTACGAGGGGGAAGGCGGATAAGAAACTGTCCAAGCATTATGTATAAGAACTAAATTGTCGAGACACTAGATGGTGATATCAAAAATCCAAAAACGGAGTGGGTATCTTTGCTATATAATTCTTTAGATAAAGACACAATCTTTTCAAATGGATATTATGAATCCGATTATGACCAATTCCCCGTCAATACTTTGGTAGCAAAACCCGCTCTAAGGCTTTTTTATCCCAAATTAGACTTTATTAAAATTCCTCTATCGGGAACATACCTTTTTCGAAAGAACTACTTTAATTTTAAACAAATTCCAAACGATTGGGCATTTGATATTGCTATGTTGTTAAACGCCTTTAAAATGGAAAAGAAGATAGTACAAGTTAATTTAGGATTGTTAAGTGATAAACAAAAGATGATAAATGAATATAGCGAAATGGCGTATGATATTTTGAAATACATTATTTTTTCGGTGAATGAAAGAAACATTCACAACCTTTCGGGACACCATGAAGATGAAAATGATGATGTATTTTCATATCAATATGATTATATATAGTTAATAATTATGATACTACTTCACATAACAATCGGATATGCGATTCCGCTATTGCTCCATCCAAATTTATCCTAACGGACAAACTTCGCATATCCACCATCCGATAAGCAAAATTCGTGCCGCCGCCGGCAAACACATGCTCGTCCACCCCACTTCCTACCACGCTCAATCCCACATACGCGACCCCTTTTCACGGATGTACCCGATTTTAATCGGGTGTGGAGGAGTCGGAGCTTTCTGATACCCAGACACAATAGTTACGTTGTTCTGCTACTCTCTATTTTATCGAGTGCCTGTTTTAGATCAGATAACAGATCTTCAACATCTTCTATCCCAACACTGATTCGGATTAGTCTGTCTGTGATTCCAATCTTCTCCCGCTTTTCTCCCGGAACCACTGCATGGGTCATGGTGCCTGGATGCTGGACGAGGGTTTTCATATCTCCAAGGCTTACTGCAAGAGTGCATAGTTCAAGACTATTTATGAAGGTTTCAGCATCGTTGTAGCTATTCATCTCAAACGCTATCATGCCGCCGAACCCACGCATCTGTTTGTTAGCAAGATTGTGTTGTGGATGGTTTTTTAGTCCAGGGTAATACACCTCTTTAACCGCAGGATGTTTTTGCAGGAACTCTGCAATTTTTTGAGCGTTTTCACAGTGGCGGTCCATGCGAAGAGAGAGCGTTTTGATGCCGCGAATCAGAAGCCAGGCATTAAAAGGGCTCAGAGCTGCTCCAAAATCCCTGAGGATGGGGCGTACACGCTGGATAAATTCTGCATTCGATACGATAATACCACCAAGAGCATCACCATGCCCGCAGATGTATTTGGTGGCACTGTGAATAACAACATCTGCCCCAAGATCGAGGGGGTTTTGAAGATACGGTGTCATGTAGGTATTATCCACCATCGAGAGAGGATGGTACTTTGAGATCTTTTTTATGTCGATTAAGTTCATGGTTGGATTTGCAGGGGTTTCGTAGAAGATCAGCTTGGTGTTATCCTTGAGATGTTCTTCAAGTTCCCTGGTGTTAGATACATCGATCATCGATACTTCGATGCCAAACCCTGGCAGCATCTCTGCAAACAGGTGATAGGTGCTGCCGTAGACGGCATTGTTTGTTATTACATGATCACCTTTCTTCGCCACAGCAAGTACTGCTGCACTAACAGCTGCCATACCGCTTGCAAATGATATGGCACTCTCACCGTTTTCAAGTGCTGCCACCTTTTCTTCAAAGACCTTTTGCGTGGGGCTTCCTGCACGTGTGTACACAAACCCCTCGCTCTTCTTTTCAAGTACATCCCGTAATTCCTGTACCGTTTCAAAGGCATAAGTGGTGGTCTGGTATATTGGTGTTGTCAGCGCTCCTGTTACCGGGCAGGTGTTCTCTCCATAGCGCACCGCTTTTGTTGTAAATCCTTTCATCATAAAAACATCTCCTGCATGAGTTGTTGTGACTTCATACCCAATATAGCTTCTGTAAGGCATCATAAGAAGAAGGTATTTATCTATGACGTATACAGGCTATCTCCCAATCCAATTCAGGTGAATACACAAATCAACACAATAATATGACAAATATACAAAAAAACTTGAAATCCATGAGACCCTCTCATCTCAAAAGCAAATTCCACAACCAAAGGTACAATCTAACTTTCTCCCCATTTTACCCCATAGAACTGTCAGATTATGTGAAATGCATACTAAATTAAACTCATTTTTCACATTTTCTACTCCCCTGGTTAAGAACTCTCTCAATCCAAGATTCTGCTTAATATTTCCAAATGGCCATTCCACAGTTTCCTTGCGTTTTTTATATTCTTCCTTTCCCTCCTCTGACCGCATTTTATCTGCCATCCACAATCGTTCAGCCTCATATTCATCACTCGTGATCTGTTTCATTTTTCCTTTCCCTGCACTAATCCATTCTAAATAGACACTCCTCACAATTTGCCCCGTAATATTTATACTGTATCTTGCCATTGTATTCATACTCCCCCCCTTTTTGATCAAAACCTCCTCATTAGGACAGATAAAACAATCTCTTTTTTCATCATACTCAAATTTATTCTTCGAATACGGATTGTTTTTCTGTTTCTTACCTTTCATTTGTCTTGTGTAACATCATTTGCAACTATTATCCCGGAATCATGATCCACAGTTATTTGTGGATTGTATGACAACTCATTTCGCTTCTTCTTACTCTCCATAAATTGTGATTCAGGATCAGTAATACTGACAGATTTCTGGCCGCTTATTTCAATCTCCTCTTCAGCCTTTTTGATTTTTTCTTCAATCTTCTTTTTTTGATTTTCATCACCGGTTGTATGTGCTTCTATAATCGTTTTAGCAGCACGCTTCAATCTTTTGCCCCGGGATTGCTCGATTTCTTCTATTTTTTTGCGTATTTTTTCTTTAGTATCAAGTTCTGGTGGAAGTTCATCACCTCTCTTATCTCCATATATCTTATCTTTTTCTTCGTCTATCTTGATTCCTTTTTCTATGATGTCCTGTAGTCTCTTCAGTTGTTCTTCGCTCAGACTATTATTGTTTGATGCATTTGCTTTTATTTTGGTCCCATCGACTATCAGCTCTTTATTGTCTTTTCTGAAGTTGCAGATTGTTCTGAAATTTGGTTTTTCATTTCCTGTAAGGTACATGTAAATAACATTTTCATGTGCTAATTTATCAATCTTTCTTGAGGACCAGACACCATCAATAGCAGCTTGTACTAATAATCTCAGTAGCATCTGCCTTGGGTATGCCGGATTGCCTGGTTGTGATTTGAATTTTTCTTCTGCTTTACTAACATCTATACAGGCAATTATTGTTACAATTAGATTGCAAATGTGATTTTTGGGTATAAAATCATTAATATATGGAGGAAATAACCATGTTTGTCCAATTTTATCTTCTCGTATTGCTATTTTGTTAAATCGCCTAAAATATCATGATAAAACTACGATTGTAGTTATTTAACTAATGATACATAAATTAAACGATTTATTATTATGTAATGAGGTTTTGAAGTTGATTATTTGGATACAAAAGAAAAAAGACTGGTTTTTACAAGCGGATTTGTTGGTGGCTAGATAATTGTTGGACAGCCTCTATATAGGATGAAATAAATACTGTGATTCTTGGTGCTTGTGCAGATTATGAAAAAGCTCGGTGTAATATCCAGATGTGATAGACCTGATGCAATCACAATGGTCAAAGACCTGCAGAAACACCTTGAAGGAAAGGCTGAACTCTTAATCGACCCGGAAACAGCAAAGAGGCTCAACACAGATGGTGTTCCGGTCAGGGATATGAGAGAGCAAGGCGCCGTGGGACTGGTCTCAGTCGGAGGTGATGGTACGGTACTTCGCGGCATACAGGAAATGGAAGATCCACTTCCTGTGCTTGGTATAAATATTGGTACAATCGGGTTTCTTGTTGATGTTGGTGCACATGAAGCATTTGGTGCAGTCGATGAAATCATCGAAGGATTTGAGATAGATGAACGCTCTCGTATTGATGTGCAGATCAATCATCAGTATCTGCCGCCAGCAACCAACGAGGTAGTAATCGTCACAGCAAGTCCGGCAAAGATTCTATCGTATACCATCCTTATCAACCAAAAAAAATTAGATGAACTTCGTGCAGATGGGCTTGTACTTGCCACTCCCACAGGCTCAACAGCGTATGCCATGAGTGCGGGTGGACCTATCATTGACCCAAGGGTTTGTGCCATTGACATTGTGCCGATTGCACCGTTTAAGCTCTCAGCAAGACCATGGGTGATACCAGATGACAGCACCATAACGATAAACCTGTCCAACCATGACAAGGATGCTTTTGTTGCAGTTGACGGACAATACACGCAAAAAATAACCCACAGTGACACAGTGACAATTACCCGCTGCAGCACGCCAGCAAGATTTATCGTGATTGGGCGAAATGGATTTTATGAAAAAGTGAAAAGCAAACTTGCATAAAGAGATGACAAAAATGGAGATAAGCGAGACTATCAATACTTCAAGACACACAAAACAAGAGGCAGCTAAAATACTCAAGGATAGATTATCTGAAACTGCAATATTAATACTTGTGGGACCGCAGGGTGGCGGCAAGACCACCATTGCAATCGAATCACTTGACGAAAACACCGGGGCAATCTTTGAAGGACGTGTGCGTGCCGCACAACCAGTAATCATGATTCGAAGAGACGCTGTAAAAAAACTTAAGAACCTGGTGGTAGAACACCGGCCTCTGCCAATTTATGAAGGAGATCAACAATTATACACAGAAATTACTGCTTATGATGCCATCCGCGCAACGATTGAAAACATATTCGACATCCTCGAACTTGGGGAAATCGAACTTGCAACCAAAATAAGCAGCATAGCAAAAGAACACGGGATAGACACCAGAATAATAGAGCTGATTGCTGAGCCAGATGAACTGCGCATTCGCAGGAAATATAGAAAAGATGATGCCAAAGCCCGTCTCTCCACTCTCATCGACAAGGAAAAAAAATACCACATCGATTCGGATATCCTGAGTATACAGGGTGCAAAAATACTTGATATTATTAATCGGGATAAGGTTGGTGCATTCTCAGATGACGAGATTTCCCGCACCACAGATGATTTTGATAAAACCATACAAACCGATGGTAAAACCATTGCCGAGTGCCTTAAAATCCTTATCCAGACATCAAAACAGGAAAAAAGAGAAGCAGGTTTTCTTGTGTTACACAAACACAAACACGAGCGAATCATAAGCGATATTATCATTGCTGGAGAGCATTCAACGATTGGTGTAACACTGCTTGAAGTGTATGTAGGATTTAGACAGAAGGGCGGAATCCTTGGAATTCAAGAAGTCTACAAACCAGATATTGTTGGTGTGATTGAAGTAATACACTCACACCATGGAGATGGTGAATTACTCTCAACTGAAGATCATGGTGCAGCAGGACGGTTTGGGATTATCGTAACAGTGATAGGAACAAACGGTAGTATCGATTCTACACATTATCCGCGTAAAAAAACACTGCAAGGGATAATGTATGAAGAACAAAAAGCGAAAAGGTAATTTTTAGCATGTGTGAGGACATTCAATACTGCACATGGTTTGGAGTTTTTACCATCAAAAACGAAAAAGTTGTTGATTGCAATCTTTTTCCAAAAGATGTCCATAAGCTCGCAAAACTCATGGAAGAAAGAACTGCAGCATTTTCAGGCAGTAAAACCTGTTGTATTGATATGGTAAATCTTGCCATAAGTCAGGGTGTTGTTAATACAGCAAAGGAATACTACAACTTACTGCAGGATGTTATGCTTGAAGTTGTAAAAAACAAAATCAGAACACAGTGGACAAAAGATGTTCAGATAATACAGGTAGCAAGCACGATTGATGAACTCGATAAAATCATAAATCTTCTACAGGAGCGATTAAACACTGGCTACAGTATTCACTTCCCAGAACACGGCATGCACGCTCTGAAACTTGCAGAATTAATCACTACTTATGGAAGCAGAAACAACATTCCAGCCGATCATGCACTCTATGAAAAAGCTATAAGCTCTACAGGCATGAATCTTACAGATCAAGAAGAACAGCTTCTGCAGGCACTTGCAGCAAACATTCTGCACCTGTACAAACTGCGAGGAGAGAGCGAAGATTACCTGAATCACACTCTTCCACAGTTTGCACCAAACCTGACATGCATATTAGGAGCAAATCTTGCGGCACGTATGATAAGCCTCGTGGGCAGCCTTGAAAAACTCTCAGAAAAACCTGCAAGTACCATACAGGTAACTGGTGCAAGCAAGGCTCTGTTCAAACATCTGCGCAAACATGCACCAGCCCCCAAGCATGGAATCATATACCAGCATCCACTGGTAAAGAATGCCCCGTACAAGCTCAGGGGAAAAACATCAAGAGCACTTGCTGGAAAAATTGCTATATCAGCACGCATCGACTACCACAATGGAAGCTTAAATCCACAAATAGAACAGGATCTAAAAAAGCGAATCACGCAGATCAAGGGGTAGTGCCTCAGCTATTTGACTCGAAGATGTATGTAGCTTATGGAACAAGTTTTAAAAGTGAAAAACAGGCTTTTGACCGAGCGATGAAAATGTTGGAATATATCGATGTAGAAATGAAAAGCGTGAGACTCGACAGATATTACAGCATTCCTTTTCATGTGGATAAATTCGAAAGGTGCTAAAGTCTACATTATATCCCGGAAAAATGCTACTTTACACGGATCGTGGAAATGAAAGAATACGATGGAAGAATTTGTGAAAAACACGTTCTGAATCTTAGATTTTCAGCAGATAAAAGACGATTTGGCTGGAAGGTAATGCAAAAAAGAGAAGACAAAGTTAATACAGCGATTACATGTACAAATGTTTGGCATAATTTATTGAACCTGTGCACAACTTAATTCTGTCCCACAGCCCAGTACTTTCTCTGCACTGTTTTCACTTCTTTTATCCTTTCTTTAACAATACCACGTGCCGATCCGGATGATTGTTCATGCTTATAACCCTGAAATCCTCTGACAATCTCATAAACCGAGTCCGCGAGTGTGTCGAGGTCGTACCCGCCTTCAAGCGATGCCACCATTCTTCCTTCACACAGTCTCCTGGAGAGGTCAACCACGATATCTGAAAGCATGCCGAAGCCACCCAACAGAGAGGTTCATGCCTGCAAGAGGATCCCCCTCTGCGGCATCCTGGCCACTTGATACCAGTATGATATCAGGATTAAACTCTTCTGCTATCGGGATCAGGATCTGTTCAAAAGCGTGTCTGTAGTCTGGATCAGTGCATCCTGCAGGAAGTGGCACATTAACAGTGTAACCTTCGCCGTCACCATTTCCAACCTCACCGACGCTGCCACTGCCGGGATAGTGCGGGTACTGGTGCGTGGAAAAATAGAGTACGCTCGAATCAGAATAGAACATGTCCTGTGTACCATTGCCATGGTGCACATCCCAATCCACTATCAGCACCCGGGAAAGGCCCTTCTTCTGCGCATGTCTTGCTGCGATTGCTACATTATTAAATAGACAGAAACCCATTGCATGGTCAGATGTTGCATGATGCCCTGGTGGACGCACCACTGCAAAGACGTTCTTTACATCGCCACTCACAACAGCATCCACGCCAGCTATTACACCGCCCGCTGCAAGTAGTGCCACAGCATAAGAATCAGAGCAAACAGGTGTGTCCATATCCAGTGAAATGCCTTTCCAACTGTGCTCCTGCACACGCCGGATATGGGATGAAGTATGGACGTATCCCAGTTCTGCCTCTGTGGCTTTCCGTGGCGATACATTCACAAGACCCTCAAGTGATTCAAGTCTATCCATAATTGCAACAACCCTTTCAGCACGCTCGGGGTGACCAGCCCTGTTGTGCAGCTGGTAGTCTGGATGATACACAATTCCGGTTCTTTTGACCGACATAAACCAAAGTATAATCTCAACCACTATAAAATTATATGCTGATCTGGCACTGTGAATATGAAAAACTGAGGCACAACACTGATATAACAATAAATTAAAGCCCCGGGAGGGATTTGAACCCTCGACCTCATCCTTACCAAGGATGCACTATACCTCTAAGCTACCGAGGCTTTGCGATTTATTTTTATTTCTGGCGGGCTCGGGGGGAGTTGAACCCCCGACATTCGGGTTAGAAGCCCGACGCTATATCCTGGCTAAGCCACGAGCCCATTATATAAGACAATTCTATAGTTTTAGTAGTTCAAAAATGTTGTGGATGCAGGTGACATTAATGCATGCTCAGTTCTCTATGTAGACTCATGCTGCAATCAATTGCGTGTGTGATTCGATCCAAACAAGTGCTTGAATATATCTGTTATTCTCCATGCGAAGTATGTTTTTTATAATCCCTCTTTTCACACTCATGTTTTCTTGTGTGACAGAATATTTCAAAATGTTTGAGCCACTCTGGATGATGTGGTGAGGTTTTTACAAATTCAACCAATGATTTAACCTGTGTGATGGTTATTGGGTCAAGTTCATGTTCAATGATGACTTTTGTGAACTTTATAATTTTGCAGAAATTTTTATTGAAGTCGTGTTTATCTTTCACTCCTATAGCTATTTCATATCCTTTTGGTGTTAGTATTATATCCTCATATTTTTTGTGTTCAACAAAACCCATGTGATTCAACTTTTTTAGCATCTCAACGACACTCGGCGGCTTAACATTTAAAAAACTGATACATTCTTTACTCTGGCATATCCCTGTTCATTCGTTATATTGAGGATCGCTTCAAGGTAATCTTCAACTTTTCTAGATAGCATGACTCGTTATTAGGATACCCTATTATTTGAAGATTTCTATTGCAGACGAGCCTTGCGCAAGCCTGGACATAGCATCCTCAAGACAGATTCTGGGGCTATTCAAGGAACTGAATAAGGGCTTAGGTCAGACAATGGTCATGGTCACACACGAAGAGTGGCACAAGGAATACGTTGATAGAGTTATTTATCTGAGGGCTGGGTTAATAGAAAAAAGAAATTAGGAGAGAATGAGAATTCAAACTTGTTAACTTGCGCCGATGGTACCACCCATTTAAGCAAAGCGGAAATTAGGTGGAATTCTCACTTTAGATATAGAGAACTTTGAATGGTTTTTTATTTACATCTTCCGGTCGATGGCAAGCCATGTTTCAGTTGTTGAAACATCTCTTGTTTTATGAAGAAAATCTTCTACTATTTTTGGGTTTTCTGCCTCGTATATCCATATTGCATCATATCTACCGAAAGTATGATACACATGCAGGATCTTGATGTCTTTTGGTACTTCTTTTATTATTTTGTCACCAAGAATACCCACAAAAGTGCGCTTTTCTTTACCAAACTCTGGAGGTTCTTTAAGTATTTTATCACCAAAGTCTCCTGCATTATCCATCATGCCGGGGTTAACTTTCACACATGTTATAAACAACATCTTTGATTCACCTCTTTTAATTCTATAACATTTACTATACAAATACTTATGCAATCTCTTATCTGTCAAATAACATTCCTGTTCTATTTTACAATGTAAAATCTGTCAGATTATTATGCTGAATAACAAAGGCTAAATATTGCTAAGCCTAACACGTGCTGGATGATCATCGGTACACGTGGAAGTAAGCTTGCTCTTGCACAGGCACTAACTGTTCAGAAAAAACTGCGTTCGCTCGGCACAGAGACAACACTAAAGATTATCAAAACAAGAGGCGATAAGATCACCGATCGTCCGTTACATGCTGTTTCTGGTTTTGGCGCTTTTGTGTGTGAAATTGATGAGCACATGCTTGCAGATAATATTGATATTGCTGTACATTCGATGAAAGATGTGCCAACAGAGCGGCCGGAAGAGTTGACCATAGCAGCAGTGCTAAAGCGTGACTCTCCTTATGATGCGCTGCTCACGAGAGACAATGTCACACTCGAAGAGTTACCAGAAGGTACGGTTATTGGGACGGCAAGTCTTCGCCGCCGCTCGCAACTGCTGCGATACCGCAAGGATATTGTTGTGAAGGATATACGCGGCAATATTGATACTCGCCTTCGGAAACTGCATGATGGAGAATATGATGGTATTATTCTCGCTGAAGCCGGGCTTAATCGTATGAAATGGGATTTACCATGCAAGAGGCTCTACACAGAGCATTTTTGCCCATCTGCAAACCAGGGCAGCATCGCAGCAGTAACCAGGAAGAATAGTGAAGCAGAGTCTACGGTAAAGGTGCTTGACCACCAGCAGACCAGAATCGAAACCGAGGTAGAACGCATAATAATCAGTGTGCTCGGTGGTGGTTGTGTGGTTCCTATTGCAGCTTTTGCAAAGAGCATGGACAGGTACATGCACGTTACAGCAGAAGTTTTATCCATCGATGGAAAACGATACACAAGAGTGGAAGAAGACATTACCTTAAAAGACTATGCAGTGCATGCACAAGATCTCGGTGAAAAACTTAAAAAATCAGGTGGTTATGAACTGATCAATGAAGCTAAAAAATATTTTTCACACGTGAGAGGAGAAACATGAGAGATAGAAAAAATTATGGGGTTGTGTATCTTGTTGGATCAGGTCCGGGGGACCCGGAACTGCTCACGATAAAAGCAAAGAGGCTCATCACCAAAGCAGATGTTATACTCTATGATCAGCTACCAGGAAAAGAGATACTTGCTATGATGCCTGATTCTGCTGAGAAAATAGATGTCGGAAAAAAAGCAGGGCAGCACACGCTTTCACAGGACAAGATCAATGAAGTGCTTGTTAAAAAAGCAAAGGAGGGCAGGATGGTTGTGCGTCTAAAAGGCGGCGACCCGTATGTGTTTGGACGTGGTGGCGAGGAGGCAGCAGAACTACGTGAAGAGGGCATTCATGTTGAAGTTGTACCAGGGATTACTTCTGCCATTGCAGCACCAGCATGCGCTGGCATACCAGTAACGCACAGGGAGCATGCCTCGATGCTTACAATAATCACCGGACACGAAGATCCAACAAAGAATGACACCTCCCTTGACTGGAAGCTTCTTGCACAGTTCAATGGCACACTGGTCATACTCATGGGTGTAAAGATGCTTGAGCGAAACGTCAGCGAATTAATCAAATACGGCAGAAACAAGGACACGCCAGTAGCTATTATTGAAAAAGGCACCAGAGCAGACCAGAGAGTTACCACAGGCACTCTTGCTTCCATTGCAGAGATTGCAAAACAGCAGCAGATAAAAGCACCTGCCGTAACCGTAATTGGAGATGTGGTGAGCCTGTATAAGGAATTGAAGGAGTGAATCCTGCTTTTTGCACAACTTCGTTGTGTAGAAGCCACAACCGTGTCATCCCACTTTGAAAAGCGGGGCATCCGTGGTGGTTGGAAGTACATTTTTTTTTCATGCATCTTTTACTTTTGTTTCAAGTGTTTTTGCATATAACATCCAAGCTTTGAAGTCCTGCGAAGCAAGAGTTGGGAGAAGCAATGCCAGATACGCTCTGTTAAACGAAGTATCTTCACATTTTATGCATCTTTTCACCATGGATAAATGTTTCATCAAGCCAACACCTAATCGTTTTTTTGTGCCAACATCCCCTTTACACGTGACTGATATAACATTTGCATATCCGAACTCATCCCCTTATAAAGCGCTTTTACTTTCTTCTGTGAATCTTTGTCATCCATATCAAGTGCTAACTCTTCAATTTGTCTTATTGCAACCATATCGCTGTAACCTTTAGCGATATCAACGATGCTATCCACAACCTCTTTTGAATTAATGCTGCGATTCGTTTTTCCTAACAACTCAGCAGTATGCTGAAAATGGTCAAAATTTTCGTACAGACGGTTCTTTTCGTTGTTAACTTGGAGCACATAATAAGTACTATCCTTATATTCTTTTCCATTATTAATATTCTCCAGTCTATTGTTTGGCTTTAGCCTATATTCGCCAAGAAAATCGGATTCGGCTTTTCCCTCCGGTATGCATACAATTCTTCCGCTTTGAAGTCGCTTGGCATTGTTTCGCTTGAAATAGAGATCTAAGTCATGGCCGGGTGTGATGGTATCATCCCTATTTAAAAAGTTTATGACCTTTGCAATAATCGGAACGCCTGTGCCTATTAAACCAAAATAAGGCAGAAATTCGGCAAAAATCGGCATTCCACTGATAGTTGAAACCCCTTCTTTAATAGCTTTAACCAGACTATCATCTAACTTGTCCAACTCCATAATCTTTGTGGTTAGACGCAATGACTCTCCAAGATAAGACTTTGTGTAGTAGCAAAGTTCATGTCCATAGTCCTGCGCACCAAAGTCGGTCAGTTGAAACACTCCATCATCAAATCTTATATCCGGTTGGTAACAATTAATAGCCTCTGCTGCCCCTTGTTTCTCTTCCGCAGTTTTAACGAAAGTGGAGATCATAAGCTCATTTTTCTTCTCCTCCGTTTCGTGTTTGATAAAGAAATACAGGTATCTGACTACCAACGGTTCTCCAATATCCAAAGCCTTATAACCAGTTGACCGCTCCGCGTTAACTCCAGCTTGCTTGTAGAGCGATTGTAGGTTTCCATTAACACTTAATAAGCTAACCATTTCTTTTCTCCCCCTTCTATACCTAATTTTCCATTACTTTCCCTTAATCCCACCATATTTGTCACTTTCATCTTTTTTATCACCTTCTTCCCATTTTTCAAAGTCACTATACTCCGTACTTAATGGATACTGAACTCGTTAGCGTTTTTAGTATATAAAGGTTTCGTTTTATCGGGGCTGTCAACTTATTGGGTGTTATACCAAAACTCTAATTTCTTTCATGCGTTCAAACCCAGAACATTAGACATTATATCTGAATATACAACCAGGTCGAAACAATGCCAACACCCAACAACTTTACAACCACGTTTTATCGTGACCGTTTCAATTCGTGTTGGTGAATTTTAATAAGTTAATCGGTGTCTGAGTGCGATAAAATGTTTTGGGACATTAGATCTCGGACACCATCTGTAGCTGTTGTTTTTATTTCATAAATATTTACGTTTGTTACCAAAATATTTATAATACATAAAAATTATGTATATTATGTGATACCATGTTTTGGGATTTATTATGCGGAAAAAATAATCTACAGCTACAATTAAGCGATTTTGAAGATGAAAATTCAATTAAATCTTTAGAAACAACGATAAGAAATTTTAAATACAAAAATAAGTCCTCAAAAAGTGGATTTTGTAAACGATGTGGGAGCTACAAATTGATAGGTTGGGGTGGTTATAGAAGGAACATCCGGCACATGTATGCTAAGGATGAACGTGTTCGAGCGATTCGATTTAGGTGTAAGACATGTGGAAAAACATTCACAGTATTGCCCATTGGTGTTACTTTCTATAAACGATTTGGAGATAAAGATTATCAGGAAATGGTGGAACAGAGATGCAGTCGCGGCTCAGGTTATAGAAGATTATCGAGAAGAGGCAAAATCAAATACTGCAGCCATGTTACAATGTGGAGACAAATGCAAAAAACAGGACAACAAACTCTTAATGCCTTTTTCGATCTTGGAGATTTAACATTTTCAGGCATAATAATCATTGATGAGAGGTGGCTTTCTGTAGGTAATGGAATCTTTCATTTTGGATGTATTGCACTGGATGGAGTAACCGGAAGAATGATTCTTGCAGAAGTCTATCCTGCATTTACGAAAAAAGAAGCAGAGGAATTCCTTCGATTGCTATCGAAATTAGTTGATGTTGAATTTTTGGTTGCAGATGATTCTGTAATTCAGGCTGTAATTAACAAAGTGTTTCCTGATGCTATCAGACAGTATTGCATATTCCATATCAAGAAGAACATTAAAAAAGCATTTCGTGAAACAAAATTGATGAAACTTTCAGATGAAGCTGTTAAAGTTAGAAAAGAGATTTTGGATATTTTCAATGCAGAAACCAGTGATGAAGCAATTCGGAGATTAGCGATTTTAGTTGAAAAAAGACACACGTTGCCTCCGATGGCTCAAGATGTTGTGAACAGATTAGTTAGTAAGATTGAATGTTTGTTCTGGTATCTTGATTACGACATTCCAAAAACATCCAATCAAGCAGAACATATTTTTTCCCTTTTTCAACCGATTATTGATGCCGCAAAGAGTTTTTCAACGGGCGCTGGAAACTTTTTCAAGACTATTATGTTTTATAAAAATTTCCATTTCTATTCTTCGGGATCAAATAAAGATAAGAATACAATGCATTCCATAGGAGTTAATTCAGATTCGATGTTTGATTTTATCCAATTGCCTTAAGAGCACCAACAGGTAATGTAACGGTCACGGTATGGTGCAGCATGCCTGTAAAACCAGGTCATACCCAAAAAAGAGATAGCCTTTTAAATCAAAAAGCTAATTTGACGTCTTCTCTGTGCACTCGATTACTGCGTAATCGAGAATTAAAAGGTTACTGGTATTTCTGCACAACGAAGTTGTGCAGTTGTTGGGTTAATCTCTGTACAACGAAGTTGTGCAGAGATGAAGTATTCGCTGTGCAAGCTTTGCTGCGTTTACGCTGTTGTCAATTCCCACACACGCAACAGGCACACCAGGCGGCATCTGGACGATGGAAAGAAGGGCATCAAACCCCCCAAGTTTTCCATTTACTGGAACCCCGATAACAGGTTTTTCAGTTTTAGATGCAATAACACCTGGAAGTGCTGCCGAAAGCCCGGCTATTGCGATAAATATCTTTGCTTCTGTCTGTTTTACATAAGTGTCAAGTTTATCAGGATTTCGATGTGCTGAAATCACTTTTGTCTCATAAGCGATACCTGCATCTTCCAGTACTCTGCAGGCTTTATCTGCTATTTTTCGGTCCGATTCAGAACCCATTATAATTGCTACATCTATCATAAATATCCTTTTGTGTTTTTGCTTGTTAATATCTTTTCTTGAACGTATAGGAAATTATAAACGCAACCATGTTCTCTTGCTACTGAAATTCGATAGGGGATTGTAATTAAATAAAAGTGTCAAATCAATTGTCGCGCGGAAGGATCGCATAGTTCCACTCCCCATGAATTTTATCTCTTATGATATTGATCGGTTCCAGCTGCTGCATCGTTTCGTATATGCTTCGGATTTCTTCTGTATCCACTATATATAATGGGGAGTACGACTATATAAAAATGTTACCTTGATTTAATTACGGGCACTATAATGCAAGGGTTTATGAATATTAGGGATGCTTAGAACTACTGGAATATAATGACTACCTGTTCTGCTCCTGCAAAGATATACCTGTCTGGTGAGCATGCCGTGGTGTATGGCGAACCTGCTGTAGCATGTGCTGTAGAACTGCGAACACAAGTCACCGTAGAACCAGCAAGTTCCACAACTGTTATTTCTGGAGGTGTTCCAACCAGAATTGAAAGCGCTACCTATATAATAGAGGCGTTGGAACAGATTAGACGTGTGCACCCTGTACCGGATGTATCGATACATATTACCTCAGATATACCAACTGGTGCAGGTATTGGTTCATCTGCTGCACTTACAGTGGCTTTGCTCCAGGCACTATCCATCGAATTCGGTGTTGATATTGATATTTTGCAGATTGCATCTATGGCATACGATGTTGAACTTTCGGTGCAGGGCGCGGCAAGTCAAACTGACACATTTATCTCTACCATGGGCGGAATAGTACTGATGCCTGATCGCATATTTCTTTCACATCTGGAATGCAGCATTGTTATTGGTGATACAGGCATGCGAGGGAAAACCTCAACAATGGTTGCAAAAGTTGCAGAGTTAAAGAATACCTATCCCGGAGTAACTGAACACATCATTAAATCAATTGGAGTTATCGCACACATGGGGGTTGTTTTGCTTGAGAAAAAGGATTATTCGGGAGTTGGCAGACTGATGAATATTAATCATGGATTACTTGAATCACTTGGGGTTGGCACATCTTCACTTTCACAACTTGTATATAGAGCGCGAGATGCTGGCGCATTTGGAGCCAAGATTACAGGTGCTGGTGGTGGTGGCTGCATGGTAGCCTTAACTGATAAACCAGAAGATGTTATAAAAAGTATTGAGTGCTGTTATGGAAAAGCGATGGTTGTAAAACCTGCGAGGGAGGGTGTAAGGGAAGAGTGAAACCCATATTATTAAAGATTGGTGGGAGTGTGCTTACAGACAAGAGGCGGGAGTGCACATTTAACATGCAAAATATCAAACGCATTGCAGGAGAGATTGCAAGAGCCTCTGTACCGATAGTGATTGTACACGGTGCCGGTTCGTTTGGACATCCACAGGCAAAAAAATATCATATACAGCAAAATCCGGATACAGAGGGGCTGGCTAAAACTCATCGAGCAGTTTTAGAACTAAATACTGTTTTTGTGGAAGCTTTGCAGGAGGAAGGTGTTGCAGCAACAGGTGTTCATCCATTGGATTGTCTGCTTGCAAAGAGGGGTGTTGTTAAACAGTGGGAAATCGAAATCATAAAAAGAATGGTTGATTTTGGGGTTACACCAGTAATCCATGGAGATGTTGTAATGGATACGGTCAATGGCATCTCGGTAATTTCCGGAGATCAAATCCTTACATACCTTGCAAAAAAACTGGATGTTGCGGTAATTGGTGCAGGTACTGCTGTTGATGGAGTACTCGATGAAAATGGAAGAACGATTCCTCGTATAACCCCATCCAATTTTAATGAAGTGTCGGATTACATAAGAGGTTCCACTGATGATGATGTAACTGGCGGTATGAGGGGTAAGGTATTAGAACTATTGAAGCTTGCAGAATCCGGAGTAGAGTCAGTGATATTTAATGCAGACTTAAGTAATATGGTTTTTAAGTTTCTGTCAGGTGAAGTAATCCAGGCAACACGTATTAGTGGAGCTGAATGATGAACACTTCCATCCGAAAAATAGAACATTTGAAATTGTGTGCAGAGCAGCATGTAGAAGCCAAAAAGAATGTAACATCCGGTTTACCCGGTTTTGGAGATGTTCATCTTGTGCACCAGGCTCTTCCTGAAATAAACAAAAAAGATATCGACACATCCACCAGGTTTTTCAATCGAAGATTCAGTGCCCCGATTATGATTGCTTCAATGACTGGAGGGCATCCCGACACCTTTGAAATCAACCACAGACTCGCACTTGCAGCAGCCGAGCTTGGTGTTGGCATTGGTGTTGGAAGCCAGAGAGCAGCTATCGAGGACCAGAAACAGGAAAGCTCTTTTAAAATTGTAAGAGATGCGGCACCTGATGTCTTTGTTCAGGCGAATATCGGGGCAGTTCAGTTAACGAAATACGGCGTAAGAATGGCACAGAAGGTTGTTGACATGATCGATGCCGATGCCCTTTCCATTCACCTGAATTTTTTACAGGAAGCTATACAGCCAGAAGGCGATACTGATGCAACGGGTTGTCTTACTGCCATACGTAAAGTATGCAGCGAGCTTTCCATTCCCGTAATTGTAAAAGAAACCGGGGCTGGCATTTCTTATGAAACCGCCAGTGCACTGGTGGATGCCGGTGTTTCAGCAATCGATGTTGGTGGTATGGGTGGAACCAGCTGGGCTGGTGTTGAAGTATACCGTGCAAAGGATAGGGGGGATGTAATGTCTGAGCATCTTGGAAATGTTTTCTGGAACTGGGGGATACCAACTGTTGCAAGCATTATTGAATGCACAGGTCGGGTACCTGTAATTGCAACAGGCGGGGTGCGAAATGGTATAGATGTGCTAAAATCACTTGGTCTTGGTGCTAATCTTTGCGGCATTGCACTGCCGTTATTAAAACCAGCAATGAAAAGCAAAAATCATGTTATTGAAATATTAGTTCAAGTTATTGAAGAATTAAAAGTAGCCATGTTTCTATGCGGTTGTGCAGATATTAAGTCTGTTAAGAACATCCCTGTTGTAGTTACTGGTAATACGCGTCAATGGCTTGAAGGAAGAGATTTTGATATAAAATAATAAAAATAAAAGGAGATAATATAATGAATAATATTGGAATAACCGCGGTCGGAGGCTACAATGAAATGGGTAGGAATATGACCGCAGTACGAGTCAACAACAGTGTAGTAATTCTGGACATGGGACTTCGTCTTGATATGGTACAGATACATGAAGATGTGGAAATCGATCAGATACACTCTCTTGACCTGATAAAAATGGGCGCTATACCAGATGACACCATACTAAAAGAGGTCAGCAGTGATGTATGCGCTATTGCCTGCACACACGGGCACCTTGACCATATTGGAGCTATACCAAAACTTGCTCACAGGTATAATGCTCCAATCCTTGCTACACCATACACAGCAGAACTTATCAAGCATGAAATAGAGGGCGAGAAAAAATTCAAGGTAAAAAATAAAGTGATTTCCGTACCGCAGGGTGGAACGTACACAGTAACCAAAGATATTACCATCGAGTTTATCAGGGTTCAACACAGCATTATAGATGCATCTTTTATAGCGATCCACACACCAAATGGCATAATACTTTATGCCAATGATTTCAAACTCGATCGCACCCCAACTCTTGGCGAACCTCCTGATTTTGCCCGTTTGAAAGAAATCGGAGAAGAGGGTGTTATAGCCATGATCGTCGAGAGCACGAATGCAGGAAATATCGGAAAAACGCCTTCGGAAAAAATAGCAAAAGACCTGCTCTTAGACGCACTACTTGGAACTGAAGAAACGGAAACCGGGGTAATCGTTACCACTTTCTCGTCCCACATAGCTCGCATCAATGCAATACTTGAGGCAGCAAAAAAGATGGATCGCATTCCTGTGCTGCTTGGTCGCTCGATGAAGCGATATGTTAAAACCGCAGAGGAACTAAACTACATCGATCTGCCAGGAAATGTTAAAATATATGGTAACAGGAACACGATAGATCGTGCCCTGAAACAAATCATGCGAGAAGGAAAAGAGAAATATCTACTGATTGTGACAGGACATCAAGGGGAGCCTGGTGCTACTTTAACCCGTATGGTAAATGAAGAAACACCGTATAGCATTGAAGCAGGTGACAAGCTGGTCTTTTCAGCAAGTACTATACCAAACCCGATGACTCAAGCCAATAGATATGCACTCGAGACGAAACTTCAAATGCGCGGTGCACGCATCTACAAAGATGTACACGCATCAGGACACGCATCCTCTGAAGACCACTGGGAGCTTCTGCGAATGGTGCAGCCAGAACACGTGATACCAGCCCATGGAAACATCAATATGCACAGCAACTACGTAGAAATGGCAGAGACTGCCGGATACGTACTTGGGGAAACCGTGCACATTATACGAAATGGTGAAGAGATAACACTTGAATGATGAAAACTGCAAAGCTGCGCTTTGCAGAAAGTAACCAGTAGTTCTCGATTGCGGAAGCACTGCACAACGAAGTTGTGCAGAAATAACTCTTGATTGCAGAAGGTAATTCGTGACTCTTGATTGTGAAGCAATTGAGGTGATAAATAATGAAACTAATGAAATTTGGATCAAGTGGAATACGTGGAATTGCAAATCAAGAGATTACGTCTGAACTGGCAGTACAGATTGGGCGCGCTGTTGGTGCTGTGTGCAACAGAGTAGTTGTTGGATGTGACACACGAAGAGCAGCCGAGATGATCGAATACGCTGTAGTCTCTGGTTTACTGTCGGTGGGGTGCAGGGTCACACGTGTGAACATGGTTACAACCCCAACACTTGCTTATGCTGCAAGAAACCATGACTGCGGAATCATGGTCACAGCTTCCCATAACCCACCAGAATACATCGGTGTGAAACTCTTCAATCCAGACGGCATGGCGTTTGACAGAGAGCAGCAGACAACGATTGAAGAATTGATTAAAGATAGAAATCCTGAACTTGCTTCATGGAAAGATATGCAGGAGGTTAGAACTGATAAAAACGCTGTTTCTGACCATATATCGATGATTCTCTCAAAAGTTAGCATCAAAAGGAAGATGAAAGTGGTGGTGGACTCCGGATGTGGTGCAGCTTCACTGACCACCCCATATCTGCTGCGAGAGATGGGCTGTGATGTGATAACACTGAATAGCCAGCCAGATGGTTTTTTCCCTGGACGTGGTGTTGAGCCAAAAGAAGAAAATCTTTTTGCACTTCAGGCGCTCGTTTCTAGTACAAACGCAGATATCGGGATTGCACACGATGGGGATGCAGACCGAATGGTTGCTGTTGACGAAAGAGGAGAAATGGTCAGCAATGATAAACTGCTTGCATTCTTTGGCGAATACGAGGCAGAAAAGAAGATGGTTGTGCCAGTGGATGCATCCATGCTTATTGATGCTGTACTTCCGAATGTCGAGATTATTAGAACCCGTGTCGGGGATGTGTTTGTTGCAGAGGAGATAAAGAAAACAGGAGCTGATTTTGGAGGGGAAGCAAGTGGAACATGGATATTTCCAAAGGTTTCTTATTGTCCTGACGGTGTGTATGCTGCTTCAAGACTTGTGGAGCTACTGAGTAGTACAACAGAGAAATTCGCAGATAAGCTTTCATCGATGCCAGAATACGTGATAAAGCGAGGATCAGTTCTCCATCGTGGAAATATGGATAAGATTGAGGAAGAACTGCTTGCACTTAATTTTTCCGGGATTGACACAATCGATGGGTTCAGGCTCACATTTGATGATGTGTGGGTACTTGTACGTCCTTCCGGAACCGAGCCGTTGATCAGGATTACAGTGGAAGGAAAAACAAAACAATTAGTAGATGAATTATACAATAAAATATATAAAATTATAAAAGGTTAAAAAATGAAAGCAGTGATACTTGCAGCAGGTGAAGGAACAAGGATGCATCCACTAACAACAACTTGCCCTAAAGTGATGCTTTCGGTTGCAAACAGACCAGTACTCGAACACATCATCTTATCTGCAAAAGATGCAGGCATCACTGATTTTGTCTGCGTTGTCGGTTACATGGGAGACACTGTTAGAAACTACTTTGGAGACGGCAGCAGTCTCGGTGTTCGCATCGATTATGTTGAGCAAAAAGAGCAACTTGGCACTGCTGATGCGATATATGCAGCTAAGGATCTGGTAGAAGGGAGATTTGTTGTGTTAAACGGGGATGCAATAATCAAATCAGCAGATCTTCGCTCTTTAATAAACTACAAAGAAGATATTGTTTTAGCAGTGAAGAAACTAAAAAATCCTGCCGGATACGGTGTGGTAAAAACAACAGGCAGTAAAATCGTTGAGATCATAGAGAAACCTGAGCATAATATTGGAAATCTGGTAAATGCAGGAATCTATCTATTCTCAGATTTTATCTTTGACGCCATCAGAACAACTGAAAAATCAGTGCGTGGAGAATATGAAATCACAGATTCCATCAATGCACTGATAGGTAGGGTGGAGGTTAGCTATTTGATACTTGATACATGGATCGACATCGGAAGACCATGGAATCTGCTGGATGCAAATGAATATCTACTTTCAAATCTTAAGAGAGACGTTTTTGGTAAGATCGAACCATACACTACATTAAACGGTAAAATCAGTGTAGGAAAAGGCACTATTATCAGAAATGGCTCTTACATACTTGGTCCTGTTGCAATTGCAGAAAACTGTGATATTGGTCCGAATTGCTTTATCAGACCATATACATCCATAGGAAATAATGTACGCATTGGAAATGCTGTCGAGGTTAAAAACAGCATTGTGATGGACGGTACACAGATAGGACATCTCAGCTATGTTGGAGATAGCATTATAGGACATAACTGCAACATTGCTGCTGGAACAAAGATTGCAAACTTGCGGCATGATGGCAAAAATATCCAGGTAATGGTGAATAATAAGTCTATTGATACCGGAAGAAGAAAACTTGGTGTAATCATAGGGGATTGTGTACACACAGGCATTAATACAAGCATCAATGTTGGTGTGCTAATGGATGCCGGACGAAGTACATACCCTGGCGAGGTTGTGATGTGATATGAGACGGCAAGGAAGTATAGAGGGATTTCAGGCAAATGATTAAAAAAGCAATAATACCTGCTGCAGGACTTGGAACACGATTCCTTCCTGTGACGAAATCGATGCCAAAAGAAATGCTTCCAATAATCGATAAGCCGATTATCCAGTTCGTTGTGGAAGAAGCTGTCGCTTCTGGAATCGATGACATTTTGATCATCACTGGAAGAGGTAAACGCGCCGTTGAAGATTATTTCGACACTTCACCTGAACTTGAAACTCACCTGTTAAATAATAAAAAATATGAATTATTAAAAGAAATGAAAGATATCTCTTCGATGGTGGATATCCATTATATCAGGCAGAAAGAGCCAAAAGGTCTTGGTGATGCAGTACTGCGAGCAGAAAAGCATATTGATGATGAAGCATTTGCTGTTTTGCTTGGAGATGACATTATCAGGGGAGAACTCTGCATAAAACAGTTGATGGATGTTTATACAAGGTATAAATGCTCTGTCTTGGCAGTAGAAGAAGTTGGTGATGTGAGCAAATATGGAATCATAAAAGGAGAAAAGATTAATGAAACGATTTATGATGTAGAGGATATTGTTGAAAAACCTGATGTCTATCATGCACCATCGAGGATGGGAACTGTTGGCAGATATATTCTCACGCCTGCGATATTCTCATGTATTAAAAAGATAAAACCCGGGTTTGGCGGAGAGATACAACTTACTGATGCAATAAGGATGCTGATTGACACAGAAGGGGTTTATGCACACACATTCAATGGAAAACGATACGATGCAGGAAACAAAGCAGATTATGTCAAAGCAATCATCGATTTTGCCCTTGAAAGAGAAGATTTGAGAGATGAGATTGGAGATTACATAGAGGTGAAAAGATGAAAACATTGACGGAGAGAATCTTTATTATCTTTATTTAAAGTCACTACCCTGCCCAAAGTCGAAGGATTGTTCTTATCAGTGTTGTAAAGAATTTTGGTTTGAGTGTTAGAAGCAGGGACATGCTCTTTGGACATAGTTTTTATCATCCTTTGAATTTTTTAGATAGATCTTTTCCTATGCAACTTTCCCCATTCCCAGAGGTTGTCACATTACGTGGTGTTGCGGTTGAAACTTTGGGATCACTCTCATATTCAAACCTGGAGCGGCATCCGCAAGACTCAAATCAACAATAACTTCAAAGCAGTGTCAACACCAAATGACGTGACAGCCCCCTCAATCTTCGCCAGTGGCCGGGATAAAGTGCACAGATTACGAGTTCTTCACAGATCATTTCTGGGATTGTTTGTGATCTATTTGGCGAAGCCATTCCTTTATTACTGACTTCCTGAGGGATGCTGTAGCCAGCTTCAGGGCTTTATTTAAATACCATTGTGCCTCCTGTTCTTTCTCAAGTTCCAAGTAGGCTACACCCAAAGCGTAGGCAGCGTTGGGGTGTTGAGGATTATCATCGAAGATTTTTTTAAAGTATTGGAGCGCTTCCTCGGAGTGCTCTTGTATAATTTTTCGGGCTGACTGTAGATGTGGGTAATCTAACACAAGACGCAGTACTTGATCAATGCGACCAAGCTTTTGATATGTAGCTATTGCAGCTTGGATGGGCTCCTCTGGGTGGTATTTTTGAGCTAAATACCACTTAAGAATGTCATTGGCCAATTTCCCTGAGAGGTCTTTACTAAATAGCGTGCTGTATGTAACATCGTTAGGCTGGAAGCCCCCTGCACACATCGTTTCTATCCAATCTTTGGCAACATCGTAGTCAGGAGCTTTGTTAATGAATGTGTTGTAGGTGATAACGTTAGGCTGAATACCTTCTATACGCATTGTTTCTACCCAATCTTTGGCAACATCGTAGTCAGGAGCTTTGTTAATGAGCGTGCTGTATGTGAAAACGTCAGGGTATAACCCTGCGTCTTGGATCATCTTAAACACCTTAAGCGCGCTTAGATAGTCGGGAATGCTTGCCATAAGTCGATTCCAGTTTCGCAAGAATTCTTGGCGTTCCATTTCATCGATGCCCTGCTTTCGAACAGTATATCCCAGACATTCTGAAACACACAGACCAAATTTGTTGGCTTCTTCTACTTTTCCGATAGTTTTAAGAGTGTAGATAAAATATTCGGGAGCTTCCGGTTCTGCAGATACTTCTGGATTTAATTCCCCCAAAGAAAATACTTCAAAGTCCTCTTCCCACTTCTTGGGTTTAGTGTGGTCTTTTTCAGTTATGGACTTAATATCAAAGTCTCGCAAAGCGATTTCACGGACAGTTCCGTTAATAACTACCTCGTTGGTATGAGACCAGCCACATGCTCGTGTTGCCCTTCGAGCGCTGTCTCCCACCCAATCTTTGTGCCCGTTTGGCAGTTCAACACTCACATCTAACCCAGAACAGATGGCGAGACGAAGTTGAGGTATTTTATTTATGGCAATTCCCGTTCTTTTGTTCATTTCCTCCTGAAATTTATTAGCCATGATGGTTGCAAGGCAGCACAAGGCTTTAAATTCCTTCGCCTTTTCGGTCATAACCAGCCAGCCATCACCAGTGAACTTCACTAAAGCATCTTTCAACTCAAGATTTTCGAGATGAGGTCGGATTTGGTTGGCTAAGGATATATTGAAGCGGTTCAGTTGAGGCGTAGTGAGTTTTAGCCCGGCGGCTGTCGAACCAATTAGGTCTATAGAGAGGCAGAGAACATAGGCTTCTATGTTCTCTCCTGCAGAACCTTCCAACTGGTCATTGCGTTCCATTTGAAACTTCACTCCATTTTATTTATTCAATTGGGTGCAATTTCATATAACGTTTTGTAGACGTACGGAAGTTCCACGAATGGGAATTTTGGCGCAGTGCTGAAGACACGTAGCCAGATACGCTCTGTTATACGCTGTTTCACTTCACTCTTAATTAACCTTCTTTAACATATCTTCCTTTGGTTAATACAAGATTGATTTCATGAAGATACTTGACTTGAAAATTATGCGAATAAAATTTTAGCACCCAATAAAATCACATTTAGTGAAGTAACCATCCAAAAAATCACCAAATAAATTTCCATGAATGAGAGCGTAATCTTATCACTTATTTTCTTACATATTTCTTTGTTATTATTTTGTTTTGGCTTTCCATATCCCAGTTCATACTGGTTAAAACCTTTTCTGTCTTTGAAAAAATCACTTATTTCCTTAGTTATTTCTTTATTAAATAAATCCTCAATTTCCTTTAATCTTTTAATTCTGGGGATACTATAATATCGAAAAGTCCACATTAGTAATAACCAAGTGCTTAATAATAATTCCGTTATAAAAACTCCCATTATAACTTGAAGTTTCGAAAAAACATAAAAGTCTCTGACTAAATACCCTTGCACACCGAAGAGGACAGGTATAAAAATACTGGTCACCACCCGTGAAAGTTTATGATTATCCCAGATACTTTCATGTAAATTTTTATAATTAAACTTTAAAAGCACCACATCTCTGTCTTTCATATTTATTTTGCTTGCCTTATCTTCTTTTTGCATATAGATTTTCCCCCTCACACCTTATCCTTAAAATATATAGGCGAAATTGCGTATAACTTGGGTATGTCCAACATCAATGTCGTATGCCATCCATTCTGGGGTTATATCTGAAATTTACTTTATATATACCTTATGTTAGCTGACTGTTAATCCTATTTTTCTTCAACATCCTTTTCAATATCCGAACTCTTCATCATTAAATCTAACAGGCTTTTTATTTTACGCAAATCTTTATTGTTTATGTATGTATAATTTAAAGCCACTGCCCCGCCTAAAGTCGAAGGATTGTTCTTATCAGTGTTGTGAAGAATTTTGGTTTCAGTGTTAGAAGCAGATTCTTAGATGGATAGAGGTCTCCTTCCGGAACAGTTTCTCGTATTGTTATTGGTTTTGTGATTTTATCGCTTTCCTCTATTATTTCTTTGGCTACATTGATTAGCTGGATTGTTTGCTCTCCCTTCTCTTCATCCACGATCCCGTTTGCAATCTTCAGTTTTATTAATTTTTTTGATGCCTCGTAAGAAGATGCTGCTATTTCGTCCCTGTTCATCCATACAGTTTCATAGTTCAGTGCATTTTTCCAGTTCGTTGCATTTTCTATTGCAAGCCTGTGACTTTCAAGATCGTTGAATCGCAGTTTGTATCCGAACTTGTCCGGATTTTTGAATACAATGCTTCCTGGGTCTACAAATGGTGCAAGTGGTGAGATGAAGCAGTCGAGGATTTTTTTTGACTCTGGTATTTTTTTGGTTATTGACTCGATGTATTTGTGCGTTTCAACTGCACTTGTGTATGTTTGGAATGGCAGCCCTGTCATAAAGTACAGGTCAACTCGTTTGAAGTTTAGTTCTGCTACGTGTGAGATGAACTTTTCAAGTTCACTATTCTGGTATGGTCTGCCGAATGCGTTTCTAACCTTTTCACTGTGGCTTTCCGGTGAGATGTGAAGAATTACCTCGTCTGATGCCTGCTCTAGTATCGTTAGTGTTTCCTTGTTTGGTGGTTTGAAGAATTCAAAGAAGATCGGGGCATCGAATTTGTTTTCTTTTAGCTCTTTTATTATTGCTGCCGCATGTTTGAGGTTGAACTGCAAATCTCCTACCAAAAAGACTGGAATTTTCATGTACTGGTTGATTGATAGAATCTCTTCAGCAACCTTTTCAGCCGGTTTGAATGCGATGCCGGTTCTTTGAAATGAATTTTTAAAAGTATGACATGAGCCTCCACATGTGATGCAATTAAAATCACATCCTTTGTAAGCAAGAGACATGCCTATTGGATCCTGCATAAATTTAGCAAATGGAAGAAACGCCTTTGGTTTCATAGATTTTATCGCTTCTTTTGCAACAAAACTATAGTCGATGGAATAGCCCCCAATATCTTCCGGTACAAAGGTGATGCCATTTGTCTTAATTAACTCACCCTCTCGCCACGACAGGTTGGGAATATCCTCTATTACGCCCTGCCCCTCGATCAAGTACTCCAGGAGCTTTTTAAAAGGCTCTTCTGTCGTGTCACCTGAAAGTACATAGTCTACCTGTTTATAATTCCGTAGGATATCCTTCCAGAAAATGGTTGATGTAAATCCTCCAAAGACAACTGGTCTATCCCAGATTTTTTTGATAATTTTTGCAACTTCTACGGCACCCTGTACATGAACCATCCAGTGAAGGTCAATACCATAAACAGCAGCATCAATTTTCCTGATTTCTTTTTCAACATCAAAGGAGCTATCCATCAGCATTTGGGTTGCAATATTCAGGATTCTAACCTTGTACCCCTTTTTTCCAAGGTATGTGAGAAGAGTGAGAAAACCGACCGGGTACAACTCAAAAACAGGTGTTGAAGGGATCAGATCACTGATAGGGCCGTGGTGCACATCCTTTTCTCTAAAATCGTATAAACTTGGTGCATGAATTAAAACAAGGTCAGCTTTCAAGATTTCACCAGCGAATTCAGATCAATCAAATCAATCACATTCTCTGAAAATGCGATTAAATTGTCAACTCCTTTAATCTCATAAGGAAGTACCGGAACACTCTGTACCTTATATATATTTCCAAGTTCTGTTTGTATCAACTCCGTATAGTGATTATGGAGTTCGGATTTCTTATCCCATACATCGCCCTGGCACAAATTCTTCTCTGCTACCTGATTGATCAGTATGCCGCCGATTTTCACGTTAAAATCAGTTAATTCTCTGACGATGCGTTTTGTCTGAGCATAACCAAGCCATTCAGGAATCGTAACAATATACGCCTTCACAATACCAGAAGACATGAAACCAAGAACATCCAGAGCCAGTATCCTCCACTCATTAATAATATCAAGCGGGTTTCTTCCTTTTTTGCGTTTGATCTTATCAAGCACGCTTTTAACTGAAAAATAAAGCTTACCAGCTTCGCCAAGATGCTCATAAAACTGTTCCTCAAGTTTTAAAAGCTTGAGAGTACCACCAGCAGGCGCTGTATCCCACACGATAAAATCGTAATTATCTGCAAGATGCTGGTCAAGTAGATACGTTAAAACAAACTGGTCACCGATTCCTGGTGCACCAGCAATATAATCAAGGATAGATTCATCAACCGGGAAAAACGAAGAGAGAACTTCATACACCTCATCGCCGTACTTTTCTTTCCACATATCAAGAACGATCTCCTCATCAAGCTCGATAACATCCAGAAGATCAAGACCAGGCACTTTATTGATTCCAGCATGCGTGAACCCGAGGCCAAATATATCAAACAGGGATGGCGATGGATCGCTTGAAATCAGGAGAGTCTTCTTGTTCGTTGCTGCCAGATGCACAGCAACCGAAGCTGCACACGTGGTCTTACCAACACCACCCTTGCCCCAGAATGATAAAATCATTGGTGGATGTGCCTCCGGACGGTGATAGTTATTTTAATCGGTGGTGTGATGATTTTTTTCATGGTCAACTCCTATCAGGGACGTATTATTCTTTTATGCAATTCTTTTGTGCTTTTTGGCAGTAGTATGTGGTTTCTGTAGCAGAAGTTTTCAAGTATGGTGTAGAAAATAGAATGCTCAATGTTTCGAATGAGAGCAGCCTTGTGAGCCTGGATCAACAGGTCCGGATAGCCCCCCCTGATGATACTTTCCGCTCTAAGGATGTCTGCAATAGTTTCAGTCAATCCCTGTTCGTGAGCCCATCGTGGATATTCTACACGCCCAACCCTATTTGAAAGATTGATGTAGAAAAAAGCTATCTGATCGTTGAATTGTCCGTATCTGTCAAGTATTGATTTGGTTTGTGCATTTTCACTGGTTGCACGTCTGTCATCTCTATCGCACAGGAAAGCACTTGTGCGATCTCCCCAGTTTGGCATATACGGCTGAATAAGATAGGTATCCTGGAGTTTGGTTTTTTTGAGGTTGTATAACTTTTGAAGCATCTGTGTTAGATCGTGTGGGTGCGAATTATCAGTATAGGCTATGAGTGTATTTCCTGTATTCGTTGATGTTTGCAGCAGTTTTTTGATTGCTTCAAGATAAATATCCCTGATATTTTTGTTAAGAGAATTGATGTGTGATAAAATGAGCGAACCATCGAGCAACACGAAGATCTGATCGTGTGCATGCAGCAGCTCTTGCATTTGCTCACACTCGGCTTTAAACCTGCGTGCATCAACAAATTCATCGCTGTATTCGTAGACGTGTGCTGCTTCGAATTCTTCTGGTGTGATTATTAATGCGTTTGTTTTCTGTTTGAAGCTTTTAGCATTTGTGTGTTTGTTGTAGATACTTGCTGTTTGAATCACTGCAACCGGGAGATTGTAGGTTTTGTCAGGATATATCTGGCTTCCATCCACTGCACCAACAGTAGTACTACTCAGGGTGTGATCCATCCAGTCCTGAGCATCAGCATGGTTCTTCCATTGTTGAACAAAGGGTTTGATGAACCCGCCTTCAAGTATGCGAGCTCCGCTATAGCGCGGAAGCCTCTTGTTGGCATCAAACAGCTCTATTGTTAGCTTTTCAAGTGCCTGCTGGTATTCCTTGCTCGACTCACTCCGCTCTCTTACATAGCCTCTAACAGCTTCAATTTTTTGCTCAAGTTCTTCTCCAACATCTTTTATGTTCAGCATTTACAATTCTCTGAACACCTTTTATTCCATATAAACCCGCCTTAAAATATCTCAAATTCATCAGAGAAAATATCATAGACCTGATAGTATCAGGTGACACAAGCTCACAGTACTAATCCCCTATCTGTTTTTGTAATTCACACACCAATCCTGCGATTATTCATTCAATCGGCACAAAAGTTCATAGTTATGCATGTAGAGCAGTATAAATCCCTTTCCTAAGTCAACAGCACATTCATAACATATGCGCAATCAATTGATTTGAGGATTTAAAATTAGGCTTTATATGCGATAGCTATGTTTTGAACAGTGATAGAAAATAGCCTTTTTTCATTAACAAATTTATCTTTTTGGTCTTTGATAATCTTTTGCAATTTTTTTGCTAATTTTATATCTGCACTTGTTGCATTAGGGCCATTAGCCAAACGATTAGCATAATTAGATCGAAAAGAATAAGTGTCTATATAATAATTTAGTCGCTCTTCCGCACCCATATTAACTGTTGTATCAATTTTGAAATCCATTTCAACATTCGTTGGCTCTGGCTCCAAGCTCATCACATGTGTATAGATTTTTCTTCCATATTGTCTATCAGAACTCCCTTTAATCTGGTTCGTCGATTGAAGTAAGAAATCAAGATCATCATCTTGGGGATAATTTAATTTCATTCCATCATCGCTACCTCTAACAATTAAACATCCATTGGGATTCAAGAACGACCAAAGCCTATGCATTGTGCCTTCAGGATTCTCTAAATGATGAAGAACAAGAGTACAAAATATCAAATCATAGCCTTCTGGATGATACCTCACATCTTCTATATTCGCAACAGAAAATTTAAATTTTTCGCTATCGTAATCTCTATTAGCCTCTTCAATTGCATTTTTAGAGATATCAATACCCTCCACCTGAACATTATCCACTTTCGAGAATCGTGTATAAGTTATATATCCATCAGCACAGCCCACATCTAATATCTTAATAGTCTTCATTGGATTTGATCTTCTAATATATGAAATAGCTTTTTCTATACTTTTTACGTCTAAATCATACAATAGGTCAGCTTGTACACGAAGTCGATTTTTATCAATTTCGTATACATAACTTGATACCGTCTGCTTATTTTTTTTGGAAAAACTTTCCCCACCATTAATACCAAATTGTCCCAATTTAAAAGTAATTTTACTAATGTCCTGAATAAGCTTCAATTTAAACTCTGACGCATCTTTGTATGTCGATATAACACCTGATCTTTCACATCTTCTTTGGAATTTGCGAAGTTTATTAAGTTGGCTTATGTCTACTTGATCAAGTGGTGCTTCTCTCTTTGAAAAGTAAATCATAGCAGGTTTTTGAGATTCTATGAACTGTTCGATTTCTTCAATAGTGCCTGATTCAAAAGCACCTGTAGATGTACCAATCTTGGTCCAAAACATTCCAATCAAAATATCTGCATCACTGACAATTTGTTTATTGATGATAGATTGTGGTCTATCACCAAGTTCAGGGTGTACATGTGTTTCCCAGAGCACTGGTTCAAGCATAATTGACATATCGATGGAATGTGAAGCATTCCACTCATAAATAATGTTGCGAGCAACTTCGCGTTCCTCAAAAACATCTGATGGTGAGGCAATGAGCACCCTATGTATCGTTCCATCTCTTGGCATAATATTAAATTTACCTTTTCACCTAAATATGATTTTGTCACGATACCCCGTACTTACAGGTACCAGGCTTGCTACTGTTTTTGCGGTTATAAATCTTTTCCTTCTTTTTGTGAATTGCCCTGAGTTGAGACATACTTTTCCACAACTTCCCACCCATGACCCACTGAACCATGAAAACAACCCGGTGCTCATAAATGGTTTGGACACCATTCTCTCAAATGTGAGATGTGTTGCCTCAGTATCCTGCTTGTCCTACCTTTTATCTTCTTTGCGATAAAACTTACTGAATACTTTGGCGGATACTTTATGAACAGATGAATATGATCGATGTTGATTGCCATATCAATGATCTCTATGTCCATCTCCTTGCAGGTCTTCCTTATAAGACCTTCGCAAACCATGGCAACATCGTCAGATAATATTTTACCGCGATATTTTGGAGTTGTCACTGTATGGTCTGTCAAGAGCGATACTGTGCGTCTGTTATGTTGAAGCTCGTTTCCCCACGTCGTATTCTTGAATTGCACTGCATCAACACTGTATAAACTTGTTGATCGGTGAATAATCAGTGATAAAATGTTTAATTTTGTTTGAATATTCTACAGCTTGAAGCAAGGCATGTGATCTGCCACCTATGAACAGCACTGCCCCTGTATCCAGGACGTATCTACTGAAGAGGTGGCTAATGGAATCAGATACATAGGTTACAACTACCCGGCTGCAACCAGACACAAGTCCTGACGAGATAACTATTATTACTATGTTTGCTGCACTTGATTGCTGACGCAATCAAGAGTTACTGGTAATTTTCTGCACAACGAAGTTGTGCAGTTGTCAGTTTATTTCTTCAATGCAGGGTAAGCCAAGCCTCCGCCTCTCCGCGGCGAAACGAAAGGCTTAAGTAGAATGTTAACAGCGTTAATATCGAAGAATAATAACTGTGAGCCTTCGGGTAGCAGTAACTGGAGCATGGCGGTCCCGTTGTGGATTCCAGTGAATCTGCATAAGATTCTTCGCAATTCATTGCAGAGAGTTGCGTCAAACAGACTAATCTGAATAAATTAATGAATAAAAAGTGATAGAGATGGATATACTTTTGAAAGTGTTCCTGGCGGTAGGACTATTAATTGCGTTCACGATACTATTGTGTACATACAGAGCTGTAGTTGGCCCAGGAATATTCAATCGGGTTATTGCAGTAAATGTAATAGGAACAAAAACAATCGTTCTTCTAGTTCTCATAGGTTATTATTTTGAGAGACCAATGTTCTTTGATATTGCACTTTTGTATGCTATGCTAAACTTCATCGCTACTTTAATTTTTGCAAAATATGTACAGAAGGGTGACTTATGCTCGAGATAATCGTTGTAGCATTCCTTGCAGTTGGTATATTTTTTATGGTGGTTGGTGCTGTTGGATTATTGAGGTTTCCCGACTTTTACACGAGACTGCATGCGACAGGAAAGTGCGATACTCTCGGGGAAGTTCTTATTATTGTTGGTTTACTTTTATATCACCTGTTCCATTACTCAGAAACGCCTCTTGTGTGTGTGAAGCTATTATTTTTGATCCTATTCATCTTCATCACCAATCCAACAGCGACGTATGCATTGATGAGATCTGCTTATAAGACTGGCGTAAAACCATGGAAGCTCGGGGATGAGAGACAATGAGGGGAAAGGGTTTTGGAATACTTGTAACTTTTTGTATGATGTTTCTATTCTGGCTTCTTCTCTCTGGAATCTTTGATGTACTCCATCTTACAGCTGGTCTGGTATGCAGTGCAATTGTTGCTTTGATCTCTCATGACATGATCATAAAAGGGGATGAAGAGAAGATTCTTTCGAAATCATTCAAACTTGCTATTTATATACCATGGGAACTCTGGCAGATAGTACTTGCAAATCTTGATGTTGCATATCGTGTGTTGCATCCAAAGATGCCAATAGACCCTCTTATAATAGAGTTTGACACGACATTGCAAAGTGACCTTGCTCTTGTCACACTTGCTAATTCTATCACCTTAACCCCTGGAACGATAACAATTGGAATAACGAACGGAAGGTTTTCTGTACATGCAATTGCAAAAGAGCCTGCTGAGGCGCTTACCGTTGATGGAACGATGCAGCAAAAAGTAGCTGATGTATATATGGAGTGGTGATAAAAAATGATACCGTCCATCGACATTGCTTTATTATCGATCATTGTGGTACTTGCAATAGTAGCAATAACTGTTAAAGACCTCCTCGCTGCAACGATGGTACTTGGTGTTTACAGTTTTTTGATGGCAATGGTCTGGGTAGAGATGCATTCAGTGGATGTAGGCTTCACAGAAGCTGCTGTTGGTGCCGGTGCAACAACAGCCTTCTTGATTGCAGCATTGTCAAGGACAGCAAGGCATGAAAAGGAGGTAACAGATAAAAAGACGAAACGACTTCCAGCAGTAGCACTGGTTTTTATCATCCTGTTAGGTGTCATTTTTGTATACATAGCAGAGGACATACCTATGTTTGGAGATTCGGATTCTGCCCCCAATAAGTATGTAAAGTTGTTCAGCATGGATGCTGATGAAATAGAAAATGACCTAAACCAGGGTATTGTCCCTGAAAAATTTATTGGTAGGGTTAAAGAGGCAGGTTTTCAAGCTCCCACCGGAGTTATAAATCTCCGGAAGGGTGAATGGGATGCATTTATTATCCCGGAAGAGACAACTCAACATTTCTACCCAAAGGAACAGAAGTATTACTTTATTAAAAAGGAGGGTGATAAGCTTGATGTTTACCGATATTCGCTGATCGTACGATGGATAGAAGAAGGTGAGAGAGAGACTGAAGTTGTAAATATGGTAACTTATGGTCTTGCAGATTATCGTAGTTATGATACTCTTGGAGAGACTGCTGTTATTTTTACTGCCGGTGTATCAGTCATATTACTCTTGAGAAGGAGGGGTAAACTTTGAGCAAGGAAAGGGATGTCATCATAGAAACAGTATCAAGATTGATGATACCGTTTATCCAGCTTTTTGCATTGTATGTGATCATTCATGGAGCAGGTGGACCTGGTGGAGGGTTCCAGGGTGGAGTTATATTTGGCTCTTCCTTTGTGTTGTTCATCATCGCTTTTGGCATCACAGCCGCACGAAAAAAAGTTTCAGAAAGAGTGAATACTGCCCTGAGTGCTCTTGGTGTGTCTATCTATGCTGTAGTTGGGCTTCTATGTATAATCTCCAGTCTCGGGGTTGCACAATATCTAAACTATGGGTACCTTCCACTACCATTTCACTTCGAGGAAAGAAGAGCTCTTGGTATGGATTTTGTAGAAATAGGTATAGGAATAACAGTGATGGCAATAGTCACATCTATATTTTTTGACCTTGCATGGAAAGAAGAAGATGAAGGAGACAGCGAGTAAATGGAATGGATAGCAGAAATACTTGGAAAGTATAATTATTGGACTTTTATAATTATTATGCTCATCGGTTTCTATGGGATGATAGCAAAAGACAATCTAATCAAGAAGATAATAGGCTTAAGTATATTTCAAACTGCTATATTTCTTTTCTATGTATCACTGGCTGATGTGATCGGGGGAACTGAGCCAATCGTAATCGAAGGATATAAAGGCTTGTATGTAAATCCATTACCTCATGTACTCATACTCACAGCTATAGTAGTATCAGTAGCAACTCTTGCAGTCGCACTCGCTCTGGTAATACGAATACATGAAGAATACGGAACAATAGAGGAAAGAGAGATACTAATAAAGGAAAGAGAAGCGGCTAGTTAATAATATTAAATATTTATTATTGTAACCTCTGTTTCCAAGCCGACGCATTTAAATATTAGCATAATCAAGAGACGTGTATGAATGTAATAGTGACAGGCGGTGCTGGATTCATCGGATCCAATCTGGTTTCTGAACTCTCTAAAGAACATGACGTAACGGTGCTGGACAACTTCCAGACAGGTAGTGCAGATAATCTAAAGGATAAAATAACTGTTGTCAACGATTCCTCCCGCAATATCGGCGATCGGTTCTCAAACGCTGATATTGACATTGACGCTATTTTTCATCTTGGCATACCGTCTTCCTCTCCGATGTACAAGGAAAATCCGATGCTTGTCGGGTCAGCAATAAACGACGCCATCAACGTCTTCGAGTTTGCAAAGAAAACAGGTGCAAAGGTTGTGTTTGCGTCTTCTTCTTCTCTTTACAATGGACTACCTACCCCAAACAAGGAGGATATGGACGTAATGGTAGCTGATTATTACACCGAGGCGAGGTTTGGAATCGAACGGGTTGCAGAGTTGTACCATAAGTTATATGGAATTAGTGTGGTTGGACTCAGATTTTTCTCGGTCTATGGTCCTAACGAGCATGCAAAAGGGATCTACGCAAATATTGTCTCCCAATTCCTCTGGGAGATGCAGGATGGTAAAATTCCAGTCATCTATGGTGATGGTAAGCAAACAAGGGATTTTATTTTCGTGAGCGATGTGGTCCGGGCGTGCATTCTTGCCATGGAAACGGGTGTGTCAGGTATCTTCAATGTAGGAACAGGCGTTTCGCACAGTTTCAATGATGTTGTTAATCTATTGAACAATGCGCTTGGTACAGATATTAAACCGCAGTATATCGAGAATCCTGTAAAAAATTATGTAGCTCACACTTTAGCTGACCTCTCAAAGGTGAAAGCCGCTCTTGGTTTCCGTTCAGAGTATTCGCTGGAAGATGGTATCAGTGAGATTGTTTGATGTGCCAGTGAATGTGGTAATTCTTAGAGAAGAAAGGGACTTTCTGGTACCAGCCAGAGGTCATTCTTTGACTGACATACTGGATCTTCAGGATGTTGAAGTTGATATAAATTTAGACTGTCTAAAAAATAAGTAACTCTTAAGCCAGAAAGCTGAATTTAGGTAGTCTCCTAAAAGTAGCCAAACAAATACGAAAAGTATAAAAGGTGTGGAGTAACCAACAGGCGATTAAATGCTGCACATTCGGCACGTTTTTGAAAATGCTCTCGCAGGCAGCATTACTTATGATGATGCCATACACCTGTTTACTGAATGTAAGCCTTCAACCCTGTTTGCTCTTGCAGATAACTTGCGTAAGATGACATGCGGAGACGTGGTTACCTATGTTGTCAACAGAAATATTAATTTTACTAACATCTGCATCGGAAGCTGCAAGTTTTGTGCTTTTAGAAGAGAAAATGGCTATCGATTGTCTATTGAAGAGATAATAGCTAAAGCAAGAGAAGCAGTCGATGTTGGTGCAAGCGAGATATGTATACAGGGCGGACTTCTTAATGATATGTATATTGAAGATTACTGCAAGATTCTAAAGAATGTAAAATCAGAGTTTCCGCACCTTCACCTCCATGCATATTCTCCTATGGAAGTGTTTCATGCTGCGCACACCTCTAATATTTCTGTTAAAACTGCACTCTCAAAACTTAAACAAAGTGGTCTTGATAGTATGCCAGGGACAGCCGCAGAGATATTTTCTAAACGGGTACGAAGTATTATATGTCCTGAAAAACTGAGTGCAGAAGACTGGTTAACAGTGGTACGCTCTGCACATGAAATGGGAATACCAACTACGGCAACCATGATGTACGGGCACATTGAGACCATCGAAGAACGGATAGAACACATGCTGTGCATACGAGAACTCCAGAAAAAAACAGGGGGCTTCACCGAGTTTGTGCCACTGTTGTTTATGCCGCACAACAATGCACTTGGAAAGATTACAAACAAAGATAGAGATAAACTGGACGATCTGAAAGTTCATGCAATCGCAAGAATCATTTTTCACACCCACATCAATAATATCCAGACAAGCTGGGTGAAACTTGGAATAAAACATGCACAGGACATACTCCTCTGTGGTGCCAATGATCTTGGGGGCACACTGATGGAAGAGAAAATATCTAAGAGTGCAGGTGCCGTAAATGGCGAATACATCACACCAAGAGAATTTAACACACTTATCAAGAGCGTTAACAGACAGCCTGCGATAAGAAACACTCTTTATACAAACACATCTTTGCAATAGTTGAGTTGATGGAGATACTCGTGTGAGTAAATACAATAAGTCCATTAGACTCAATTGTTAAGTCAGGAGGCAATATATGGAAGTATCGAATTGTTCTGGTAAAAGGGATGCTTATGCGAGGTTACATATTATTAGCTGGAAATCATGAAGTATGTGAGGCAGTGCGTCCGACAGGTATTTTGAATCATTCCCATTGTTTTGGTGATTGAAATATGGATGCTCAAACCACTCATTGCTATCAAAAAAACGCGAAAGAAATATTTGACAGATATGGCGCTTGTTGCGATGGCGCGTCCCGTTATTTTACTTTATCCTTTCCACCACAAGCGAAAATTTTAGATATAGGAACTGGTTCTGGACGTGACGCACGCCAATTATTGGAGTTAGGTTATGATGCGTATGGTGTTGACCCATGCAATGAAATGATGTCATTAGCCATTACTAAATACCCCGAATTATCTGGACGGATAACTGAAGGGAACCTCCCAAGACTCGAAAAACCTTTCGGCGGAAATTTCGACGGTGTTCTCTGTTCAGCGGTTTTGATGCATATACCTGATGAACAACTGTTTGACTCTGTATTTGCTATCCGTAGTGTTCTGAAGGATAACGGTAGATTACTACTGTCTCGACAATTTAGTTCTTAGACATAATACTTGGACAGTTTCTTATCCGCCTTCCCCCTCGTAAACCCCCAGTTGATTTTCTTTTCATCGTCATTCCGTCTCCTGGTCCACGCTGTCACCTCATGAGTCAGTATCTCCATATCTCCAATCCGTCTGTCAGTGCATTCGATATCCATCACATTGATCTCGATTTCAGCGGCATTAAGCCAGCTTGCATGTTTTGGCGTGTAATGAAACTCGATCTTGCTCAAAATCCTTTCCGCCTCCTCCTCACTGAATGCCTCGTAAAATGACTTTTCCTTGTGAGTATTGAGGTTATCCATGACCAGTCGGATGTTTTCAACGTCCGGGTATTCTTCATCGACAAGCATCCTCACAAATTGTGCAAAATCCACCATGGTTCTTCTTTTGGTGATCTGGGTCACACGTTTCCCTGCTTTAAATTCGACCGCCATGAAAATGTTTGCTGTACCGTTCCTGATATATTCATAATCATATTTCACAGGGATTCCAGGCTTCATAGGGATGGAAATCCTTTTATCTCCAAGAAGTTGCTTTGGTTTCTCGTCAAAACAGACAATGGGACTTCCCGGGTCGTACGGTTCTTCGTACAGATCGAGAACATCGTACATCCGTTCTCTGTATTCGGTGTCGATCGTCTGTATGCACCACATCCGCCTTAACCAAGGTTTAGTTTTGCTTTTTTTAAAATAAGCCTGATACTCTCTTTGTTTATCGTTTCAAACCCATCCTTCTTTCGCATTTCTTCTGTTAGTAGTGTAAGTGTCCATCTCTTGCGCCCATCAGGTGATTCGGTGCATGCCTGCGCTATAACTTCCGCCGCATGTTTCTCTGTATACTTTTTAGGCTGACCGGATCTTGGTTTCTCCGCGAGGGCGTTTTGGAGACTTTCTTCGCGGTATTTCTTCTTGGTGTTGGAAACGGTTGCCCTGCTGATCCGCAGCGTATCTTTTATCTCCATTTCCTTTTTTCCATCATTGACCAGAAGCAAAATATGTGCCCGGGTCAATTCTCTCGCGCTTTTACGCCCCATTTTCACGAAATCGTTGAGATACTCCACCTCTTTCTCTGTAAGTTTTATTTTTTCCATAGAATATGGTTGGACTCACAGGTTTATAAACTTTGTCTAAAAATTAAGTTGCTGAGACACTACTATCAATTCCAATTTCTCGCCCCGGTTTAGATAATAAACACCGAGACAAATATGGCCGATTATTTATTATGAGGGTGCCTGATTATATACAACTTCTCTTTGAACGAATTGGTTTTCAACAGATTGGCAGATGGGACAACGATGATAGTTTGGAAAGGGAAAACCACTCGTGGAGTGTACTGCTTTTTCAATTGAAAAATTCTCATACTCTCCGGCCTATTGACCAAATTGAAGGTATTCTCAATCGCGACAGAAATACCGCAACTTATAAACTTGCCCTATTCCGTTCATTATGCGATGTTGCTATGACGAATTATCAACAGGCTAAATGGAAAAGCGATCAGACGGTGGGCATTCCTATAGAGGATCTTGTGGAAAAGTGGGTCTATTATTACTGGCCGATTTTTGAATCTTCAAAGTTTATCCCACAAATTCATGGCGAATCTAAAAATAGTAGTAGAGCAATCCGATTCAGACATTCGTTGGATAAGTTGATCGGTTATTACAAAAATTCAGGTGGCTTAAGCCGTTTTACAATAGATTATCGAAGTTCAAAACTGAGTGAAGAAGTGGAACATATAGTAAATGACGTTTTTAGGAAAACTATGGATGCCATTGTTGAAGGGCCAGTTTATTACGCGGGAGGATCTTTAGGGGCTGGAAGAGTGTTTGAATACGATCCACATGACCGGATGGTCATGTTAAGTGCCGAACTTTGGTGTGAATTCGTCCTTATGGCACATTGGATTAACGATGCGCTTATTTTACGGTGGGCTGAGTTAACGTCTAAAATTTCAAAAAACAGCATCAAACCAAGCGAAATGGTCGATCTGCTTTTGACAGTCCCAATACCCGAAAGGGATGTTGCAGATGCTAGGCAAATTTATCTTCAATTAGGTGCAAAAGAATGTGTGTGGAGTGGTAAATCGTTAAAAAAGAATTTTGATGTTGACCATATGATCCCATTTTCATTATGGCGGAACAACGACCTCTGGAATCTTTTACCTGCAGCTCCCTCTGTCAATAGGGATAAAAGAGACAAACTTCCTACCCGCAGTTTACTAATCGAAAGGAAAGAGTGTATTGTTGATTATTGGAGAGTGTTACGTAACGCAATCCCCACTCGATTTGATTACGAAACATCTAAATTCATTGGGACCGTTCGATTAACCAGTAGCGACTGGGAATCACAGATGTTCAGCAGTGTCGTAGAAGCTATCGAAACAACGGCGTTGCATAGAAGTTGTGAGCGATGGGAACTCTAATACGAACCAAGGGCTGGCGGTTGCCAAGAATAAACGAGAGCTTAGAAGTCAGAGGATATGCTTTAAACGTGGAATATTTTTCGGAAATTCTGAATTCTTTACGACAAGTCGGGGATTTCGCTGCTATTGTTGATGATTTGTTGGAAGTTCCAAAAAAATCCGATACACGCGATGTGACGGGTATCAAGAGATTATGCGGCGGATATTTAAAGTTATTATTCCCAAACGTTCATTCGGCGAGTGATATTGATAAATCAGACTTTGAAAACTATTGCTTGAAACCGACTTTGGAAAAACGTGGGATAATAAGAAGACAAACACAAATCAGAAACACGAAATTTCCGAGGTAATTTGATAGGCTCATTTATGGCAAGGAAACTGGGACAGCATTTTATTACAGATCAACGCCTGTTAAAGCGTATCGTGAAGGCAGCATCACTGTGTTCGGATGATGTAGTACTCGAAATCGGTGCCGGATATGGAAGCCTTACAGAGCTACTTTGCAATCATGCAGGCAAAGTGATTGCCATTGAAAAAGATCCTGTTCTTGTCAACCATCTTAATAATATTGAAGCAGACAACCTTAAAATCATTCACGCTGATGCGCTTGAGGTTGATTTCCCTTATTTTAATAAAATCGTTTCAAACCTCCCCTACCAGATTTCCTCACCGATAACTTTCAAGTTTTTTAAATATGGTTTTGATCTCGCTGTCTTGATGTACCAGTATGAGTTTGCAAAACGCATCAGTGCACAGGCTAATACCAGGGATTATAGTCGACTTTCTGTTGCTGCACAATACTTTGCAGATGCACGAATATTGTTTAAAGTACCAAAAAATGTTTTTAAGCCACCCCCAGCTGTCAATTCGGCAGTAGTGTCGATGCGTATGAAAAAAACCCCGCGGGGCGCTCTTGATGAAGACTTTTTTTTAGATGTCGTCAGGGCATCCTTTGCACATCGCAGAAAAAAGCTTAAAAACTCGCTTCTTGCAAATCTTGCCATAAACAGAGAAACCCTAAAAGAAGTTCCTATCTCACTTCTTAACAGGAGAGCAGAGACTCTAAATCTAACCGAATTCATTCAATTGTCTAACACCTTGATTACTGCGTAATCAAGAATTATTTTCTGCACAACGAAGTTGTGCAGTGCTCGCACAATCAAGACTTACTGATACCGTGATTACTGCGTAATCAAGAATCAAGAGTCGTTATTTCTACTCACGTTATGTGTAGGTAAGCAACAGTTCAACTCTCGTGGTTTTTTACATCAGCTAAACACATGCCAAAAGATATATGTGAAGTGCTAATTCTATACTTAAAGGTGGAATAAAAAATGATCAGTATCAGTTCTCAGGAGATGTTTGTAGAAGACATGGTAAACTACATCCTCTCACGAATGGCTGGTGATCATGATCAGGATGAGTTTGTCGATGGAAAACCAAGCAGAAAATTTTTAATTGGAACACTCGCCGCCAGAAAGGATACCAGCACCGATCTAATGAAAATCAAAGACAATGACACTAAAGCTTCAATCCGTATACACAGGTTAAAGGCTTCAGTTCTTGTAAAAAAGACTGCACTTCAGTTGAATCCCGAGATCAAGATAAAAGCTACAGGTTATGTGTATTATAAAGTGAAGAAAAATAGTGGTTCCGATCAGATATCAAAAGTATCTGAAAGCGGTTCTATTTCGGATGAGCAGGATGATATAAAGTCACAATGGAAACGTTTGGCATTCGATCATAACCGTAACTTTACACCCTCTTCAAATAATACTATCGAAGAGCATGTTGATTTTTCTAACATAATGACTATTGCGAATCACGATCCACTGATAAGAAAAAAGACCGCAGATGATGTGTGGAATGCAAAGATTTCGGTTCAAACAAGTGATTTTGATGAACATCATATTTTAGTTTCGTTCAATTATGAGAATTGTGGAATAGAACCTCTAAAGGATAGTGATTTCGAACGAACAATCTTTAATTGCAAGCTTTCCGTGGATCTTGGAAATTTAGAGGTTGAGGAATTTTGTGATGAGTATCTATATGAGGGACACAAACAACGCTATTATTACGATTTTCGCACAATAAACTGTCAAGCAGAGTGGATAGATAATAAGAAACAATTTATGACGGGGCATTGGGGTAAATTTCTACAGGAGAACATAAGACCAAGAAGTTCTATTTCTGGATTAAATCTCTTATTCTCTGATCTGATGTCACCAGATGATTTTATCCCATCTCTTGACAAACTTGTTGTCGAGATGAAAAAATACCTTGAATATTACAGGAATAATGTTCCTGCATCAGTTTCAAGAGATGAGTTTCAACCGAGAACAGGTAACAGAGAGAAGACATGGAACGAAAGGATTGAACACATCAGGCAGTTCGAATGCCTGATTCTCCGAATTGAAAGCGGGATCAATCTGGTAAAATCACGATCACGTGTCAAAGATGTTTTTCTTAAGACAAATGAAACATTCAACAACTATTACATAAGCAGGGGCGTTTCTTATGCAGGCTGGAGAGTGTTTCAGCTCGTCTTTTTTTTAGCGAGCATCGAATCGATCGTGGAAGAAAAGGATCTTGATGTTGTGGATGTTCTCCATGTTGATACAGGTGGTGGTAAATCAGAGGCTTACTTTGCGTTGGTAAGCTTCACTGCATTCTATGAACGAGTTACTGGTAAGAAAGACGGTGTAAGTGCAATTGTTAAGTTCCCATTGCGTATGCTCTCAATTCAGCAACTTGAACGAATTTCTGGTATCATCATCCACGCCGAGAAAGTACGAGGGAGATCTCCTACTTTTCCAGGTTTTCCTTTCACCCTTGGCTATTATGTTGGAAACAGAGATGAAGAGTTTCCAGCTTTATATCAGGAGGTTAGGAAAAGACTCTATCACAAGGATGGTAAACTGATAACACCACCCCCGATATCATTAGTTTTATCAAAATGCCCATTGTGCCCACCAGAAGAAAAAGGCGATATCCGCCTCCATGACGACCCGGATCACAAGCGTATTCTTCATAAATGTGATAGATGCAAAAGTGAATTTTATATCTACACAAGCGACAGGGAGATTTTTAGATGGAGACCAACTGTTATTGTCTCTACGGTTGATAAATGGGCTGCCCTTTCGCAGCAGCGCCGAATACGCAGCTTGTTAGGGGGATGTGGCAGTTTATGTCCAGATGGTCATGGGTTTATTCCATCAGGAGATCGATGTGAAGAAAAGACTGATGAGGCATTTCAATGTGATAACGTTAGGGCAGATGAGAGGAGTTCGGCAGGACCAAGACTCTCTATCCAGGATGAGATGCACCTTTTGAGAGAATGTTTTGGCACCATCTCATCTCACTTTGAAGGGTTGGTCGAGGCATTAGTGGAAGATACCTCATCTGGACGCAAACTAAAACACATTGCTATGAGTGCAACATTGAACGGATCTAAAGATCAGATCAAAGAACTTTATCATAAAGATTCTTTTGTTATTCCGGAACAGTGTCCAGAAGGTGTGGGTAGCCCAAATGATTTCTTCTTTGAAAAATTGGACGGTCCTAAACGCATAGTTTATGGTTTGAAGCCGAATGTGCGGGATAATCATTATGCGGCCCTCAGAACATTGTTACATTTTGCCGAGTTCATAATTGGCGCTCAAAGAGACTTAAATAGCAATTCCAGCGATTTTTGTAGTAGATATTTGATCGAAGAACCTATTGACGCCCAGTGCCTGATAAACTAGTGTCTCGACAATTTAGTTCTTATACATAATACTTGGACAGTTTCTTATCCGCCTTTCCCCTCGTAAACCCCCAGTTGATTTTCTTTTCATCGTCATTCCGTCTCCTGGTCCACGCTGTCACCTCATGAGTCAGTATCTCCATATCTCCAATCCGTCTGTCAGTGCATTCGATATCCATTACATTGATCTCGATTTCAGCGGCATTAAGCCAGCTTGCATGTTTTGGCGTGTAATGAAACTCGATCTTGCTCAAAATCCTTTCCGCCTCCTCCTCACTGAATGCCTCGTAAAATGACTTTTCCTTGTGAGTATTGAGGTTATCCATGACCAGTTGGATGTTTTCAACGTCTGGGTATTCTTCATCGACAAGCATCCTCACAAATTGTGCAAAATCCACCATGGTTCTTCTTTTGGTGATCTGGGTCACACGTTTCCCTGCTTTAAATTCGACCGCCATGAAAATGTTTGCTGTACCGTTCCTGATATATTCATAATCATATTTCTCAGGGATTCCGGGCTCCATAGGAATGAAAATCCTTTTATCTCCAAGAAGTTGCTTTGGTTTCTCGTCAAAACAGACAATGGGACTTCCCGGGTCGTACGGTTCTTCGTACAGATCGAGAACATCATTCTCTGTATTCGGTGTCGATCGTCTGTATGCACCACATCCGCCTTAACCAAGGTTTTAGTTTGCTTTTTTAAAATAAATACGATGCTTTCCTTGTTTATTGTTTCAAATCCATTCTTCTTCCGCATTTCTTTTGTTAGTAGTGTAAAGTGTCCATCTCTTGCGCTACATCAGGTGATTCGGTGCATGCCGCCATATAACTTCCGCCTCATGTTTCTCTGTATACTTTTAGGCTGACCGGATGTGGTTTCTCCGCGAGTTTGGAGACTTTTTCTTTAAGCGGTATTTCTTCTTGGTGTTGGAAACGGTTGCCCTGCTGATCCGCAGCGTATCTTTATCTCCATTTTCCTTTTTCCATCATTGACCAGAGCAAAATGTATTGCCAGGTCGAATTCTCTCGCTAGCTTTAGCCCCATTTTCACGAAATCGTTGAGATACTCCACCTCTTTCTCTGTAAGTTTTATTTTTTCCATAGAATATGGTTGGACTCACAGGTTTATAAACTTTGTCTAAAAATTAAGTTGCTGAGACACTATTACCTCATTCCTCTAACATATCACTTAAAGAAGCAGGATGCCGAGGACATGAGACGTTTGAAGGATGCGGTCGTGGGTGACCGTTTGAGGAAAATCTATAATGCAGATCTTTTCGGCCCTGTTCTCACCGGGGATAGCAATCTTGATGAGCTTAAAGATGCGATCGACAAAGTGAAAAAATATGTAGAGAACTATGACCCAAAGACTGTAACGGAAGGTGAGTTAGTCTTTAAAACGATCTATGCTACGTCGGTCGTTTCACATGGCGTGGATCTGGATGAGCTTAATTTTATGGTGTTTCAGGGTCTTCCGTATGCTACATCTGAGTATGTTCAGGCACTCTCGCGTGTCGGCAGAAAACAACTTGGAGTCGTATTCTTGTGGTTTTATCCAAACCGGGTGAGAGATGATAGTTTCTATCGCAACTTCAATAGATATCACAATTCCCTTGATCACGAGGTTAAACCAGTGCCGATAAATCGCTTCGCAAGGCTCGGGCTGCACCAGACCATTAATTCCCTTTTTTGTGCAGGTATAATGAACTATCTATCCGATAAAAAGGGAAGACCGCTCTTCCATAAAAAAGATGTTATGGACATGACAGAAGAAGATGAGAAGAATTTGGTGGCGTTTATCGAAAGTGTATATGGTGGAGAATATCTTGATATAGATGTGGCTCATGAGGTGAGTATCAGGCTTAATCAAATCAAGGAAAGCAGCGATGGACTGAACGAATTCTTCCCGAATATACTAAAAAGAAGTGGGGATTTCTTCTTCCGCAATCAATCTGGTATGCGTGGAATACAGAAACAACTGGCTCTTGGATTAAAGCCCCAGGATATTGGGCGGCTGAAAGAGAGGGGGGAAGATATGCCAGGTAAGGATATTCATTCAATTCCTGAAAGCAGCAGTTTTTTCCAGGGACATATCGGGCAGTTCTTCTCAAAATCTGGTTTTAGCTTCAGGATTCAATCAAACTATTCTGACCAGAATAAACTCGAAGAGATTAACACAAATAAATATAAGCCAAGATTTCTAAAAATCATAAACCGGAAGATCGCAGCACGAAACAGTGGTGGTGGAAATTTATACCAGGTTACTCCTGAAGACCTGATCGTAAGCGCAGTTAAGCTCATAGATGATGTGGACAGGGAGGATGTCTGCGGAATTTTTGAGATGTATCCGCGTAGTGGACTCTGCACAAAAGATGGGTGTAATAGTTATTTTGAGATAGACAGAGGAAGAACTTGCGGGCATAGAGATGATGATCCATGGGAACAGTTCACATTCCTTGCCTTCTGTGTTGAATGTGGACGGCTTTTACCGTTACATTATATGACCAATATCTTTAATGACTGCAAAAAATGTGGTGGAAAAAATACCCTCACTATATTAAGATGGGGACGGAATAAAGACGATATGTCCTCCTATCGAGTGAAATGTACGGTATGCGGTTCTGAAGAAAGACTGTATTTCTATCCCTGCGATCACACGGACCGTAATACAAGGGAATGTATATCCACCAGACCAAAGAAGCGATTCAGAGGGGTTCCTGCAAGAGCTGGTGCGATCATCCACCCGCATGTTATTTCGATTCCTGATATTCCTCAAGAGGATGAAATCGATCAGTCCGGGCGAAAGAACAGTCAGGGAAGAATGTTGTCAGAAGCGTTTTCTTATTTCTTCTCCTACGAGATAGATGGTGCTCTGCTCAATCTTCCCGAATTTCAGAAAATAATGTCTGATGATATCTCATTTTGGCAATTACTACGTGTAAATACACTATGCGAGGATAAAAATCTTGATTTGAGCGATAGAGAAAATTGGAGTAGAAATCAACTCTTAAAAATTATAAAAAGTGCGATCAAGATAGCAAAAGAGAGGATTGAACCTGATGGAAGTAATCATGATGCTATAATCGCCAATTATGGAATAGATAAGATTAAGCGTGCATTAACAGCGGTAAAAGATATTGATTTTGATGAAAATGACCTACAGGGAATCTATCTACTCGATTCAAATACCCTTAATAGTCGAGACATTCCAAAACAACCTCCGGACAATTATAGTAACTGGCTTGGACATTTTGGATTGAAGGAGGTTGTCCAGATAAGCGATCTAACCATCGTGCAAGCGTTGATAGGTATAATTGAAGGATCCACAAGGAAAGAAGGGTCTCTCTTCAGGCCAATTGAAACAGGGCGAAACGATAGGAGGAAGGCCACTGTTTTTGTCAGAGACCCAGACAGAGGGTGCTCTCTTTCATCTGGATTATGAAAGATTTTACGGTGGCTTTTCGCCAATAGAGGTGAGATCAAGCCTTCCACAGACCTTTCGCCCCCTTTAGTAGACAATTGCGAAAAACATTATAGAGAAATCATACGACGTGATGAACGTTGTAAAAACGCTGTGGAAACTTTGCTGCATACATTTTCACACATGCTCATACAACAATCGACCACCGATACCGGTCTGAGTATTGAAAGTCTCTCTGAGCTCATTTATCCGATGACAGCTTCAGTATTAATCTATTCCACAAGCAGCGTTAATATCGGAGGCATTGAATTTACCTACGATTATCATCTCGAAAGTTGGCTAAAACGTATGAAAGAGTTATCGAGTGATTGCCCACAGGATCCTGCCTGTATGATTGATGAAGGGGGTGCGTGCAATGCGTGTAGTTACCTGCCAGAGTTTGTCTGCTGCAACTTCAATCAGAACCTTGATAGATCGACATTGATCGGAGGATCGGATAGATTCTCCAAAGGATATTTGATATGAGCTGTGAGTCCAATATCAAATTTTCTACAATAGAATATATTTCAAATTCAGATCAGGAGATTATAATTGATGAAGCTGGTAATAACAAACTGTCTCCTTTATCATTGAACCTGCTTGATTCTGTATTATCTAAAAAAATTACTATAGTCTGCTCTCAGGGATCTTTTAACCTTACACCAATCATCTCTTGCATCTTTGCACTCAAGGAAAAACAGGATGTACTTATAACAATACCCAAGCATAGATTTGACGCTATCTATAACAAAAATACCAGAATTTATTTTTCCTTGTTGTAAAGAGGCTGTCCAACAATTATCTAGCCACCAACAAATCCGCTTGTAAAAACCAGTCTTTTTTCTTTTGTATCCAAATAATCAACTTCAAAACCTCATTACATAATAATAAATCGTTTAATTTATGTATCATTAGTTAAATAACTACAATCGTAGTTTTATCATGATATTTTAGGCGATTTAACAAAATAGCAATACGAGAAGATAAAATTGGACAAACATGGTTATTTCCTCCATATATTAATGATTTTATACCCAAAAATCACATTTGCAATCTAATTGTAACAATAATTGCCTGTATAGATGTTAGTAAAGCAGAAGAAAAATTCAAATCACAACCAGGCAATCCGGCATACCCAAGGCAGATGCTACTGAGATTATTAGTACAAGCTGCTATTGATGGTGTCTGGTCCTCAAGAAAGATTGATAAATTAGCACATGAAAATGTTATTTACATGTACCTTACAGGAAATGAAAAACCAAATTTCAGAACAATCTGCAACTTCAGAAAAGACAATAAAGAGCTGATAGTCGATGGGACCAAAATAAAAGCAAATGCATCAAACAATAATAGTCTGAGCGAAGAACAACTGAAGAGACTACAGGACATCATAGAAAAAGGAATCAAGATAGACGAAGAAAAAGATAAGATATATGGAGATAAGAGAGGTGATGAACTTCCACCAGAACTTGATACTAAAGAAAAAATACGCAAAAAAATAGAAGAAATCGAGCAATCCCGGGGCAAAAGATTGAAGCGTGCTGCTAAAACGATTATAGAAGCACATACAACCGGTGATGAAAATCAAAAAAAGAAGATTGAAGAAAAAATCAAAAAGGCTGAAGAGGAGATTGAAATAAGCGGCCAGAAATCTGTCAGTATTACTGATCCTGAATCACAATTTATGGAGAGTAAGAAGAAGCGAAATGAGTTGTCATACAATCCACAAATAACTGTGGATCATGATTCCGGGATAATAGTTGCAAATGATGTTACACAAGACAAATGAAAGGTAAGAAACAGAAAAACAATCCGTATTCGAAGAATAAATTTGAGTATGATGAAAAAAGAGATTGTTTTATCTGTCCTAATGAGGAGGTTTTGATCAAAAAGGGGAGTATGAATACAATGGCAAGATACAGTATAAATATTACGGGGCAAATTGTGAGGAGTGTCTATTTAGAATGGATTAGTGCAGGGAAAGGAAAAATGAAACAGATCACGAGTGATGAATATGAGGCTGAACGACGGAGGATGGCAGATAAAATGTGGTCAGAGGAGGGAAAGGAAGAATATAAAAAACGCAAGGAAACTGTGGAATGGCCATTTGGAAATATTAAGCAGAATCTTGGATTGAGAGAGTTCTTAACCAGGGGAGTAGAAAATGTGAAAAATGAGTTCAATTTAGTATGCATTTCACATAATCTGACAGTTCTATGGGGTAAAATGGGGGGAAAGTTAGATTGTACCATTGGTTGTGGAATTTGCTTTTGAGATGAGAGGATCTCATGGATTTCAAGTTTTTTTGTATATTTGTCATATTATTGTGTTGATTTGTGTATTCACCTGAATTGGATTGGGAGATAGCCTACATAAAGGGAAAAAGGAAACGACAACAGCAGAGATATTAAACATAAGCCAAAACTGTCTCCAACATTAAGAAAAGATACTGTGAAGAGGGACTTCAAAGCGCCCTGGCAGAGAAACCAAGACCGGGGCAGCCCAAAAAATACACGGAACGGCACGAAGCAGAAATTATAGCACAGGCATGCACCAAATCGCCCGATGGCAGAAAGAGATGGTCGCTTACATTACTCACTGAAGAGATGGGGAAGAAGAAAGGTTTTGAAACAATAAATCGTGAGAGCATACGGCTGATTTTAAAAAAAGCAAAACGAAACCATGGCTGAGAAGGATGTGGTGCATCCAGACGATTGATGCAATATTCCGAGCTTGCATGTACGATGTCCTTGACCTGTATGAAGAGCCCTACGACCCAAAAAGACATCTCATCAATCTTGATGAGAAACCAAAGCAACTTCTTGGCGATAAGAAGGTGCCCATACCCATGAAGCCGGGAAGACCTGAAAAATACGATTATGAATACGTCCGGAACGGTACAGCAAACATATTCATAGCAGTCGAATTTAAAGCAGGGAAACGGGTGACGCAGGTCACAGAAAGAAGGACGATGAAGGATTTCGCGTGGTTCGTGAAGATGCTCGTTGATGAATACCCTGATGTCGAAGTCATCCGGCTGGTCACCGATAACCTCAACACCCACAAAGAAAAGGCATTCTATGAGATGGGGAGCATTGAGGGGGCAGAAAGAATCCTAAGCAAAATTGAATTCCACTACACACCAAAGCATGCAAGCTGGCTCAATGCTGCGGAAATCGAGATTAATGTGATGGACATCGAATGCACTGGGAGACGAATCGCTGATAAGGAGACACTGGTCCGGGAAGTGGCTGCATGGACCAAAAGAAGGAATGACCAGAGAAATAAAATCAACTGGAAGTTTACGAGGGAAAGGCGGATAAGAAACTGTCCAAGTATTATGTCTAAGAATTAAAGTGTAGAGACACTAGTTTCGCAAGGAACGGTAGCCTGTTTTGACTAAACCATCTGACATAGCGGTGTCGTGCATATCGATGATTCGGCTATACAACCAAGGTTTAACTGTATTTACAAACTTTCTATTGGCATTTTAAAATAACGCCTCATATAAATCTCACAAGATCAAACTCACCCAGTATCGGTTTGCTCCTGAAATTCCTGCCGAATCACACAATAGAACCACAAATATAGGACAAATTGGGTTAACAAGTTCAAAATGGTTATCTGCCAGGGAGAGTCAATCCCTTGTTTCCGTATTACGGTTTTATTATCCATCGAGAATCCATCTGCTATGATGTTTATGGTTCCGGTGTTACCGTTGGAAAAATCGAAGACGAAATTTGAATCTCTGCGAGATGTTTGTTTTCAAAGTAGATAACATTATAACACTCATTGTACATACTCTGTTTTCATTATACATAGATTCTTCGATTTATTTTTTGGATAGAAACTTGAATTATAAGACAAAATCAGATTTAAAGAAGATGCAGGTGTTCCAGCGTGGATAATATAATGAGCGTACCCGAGTTTACAACCCGAAGAAAGATAACGGCTGATATGCATGTATTCACCTAATCTCTCGGGATGTTTTTCTAACGGGGATACAACAGAAGAAACTAGAGCGAATATGTATGAAATAAATAATCCATTTATCCTACAAAGGAATTTCTAATAGCCTATATATATGGAGAATGGAGAGTAATATGAGATTGAACATCCAGCGTTGGTTGAAACAATGAGCATTGGAATACCAGAATGACAAGATTAATTCCACTACCACCGCAAAGAAATTGACAAAATTTTTAAAAATCCATGGCTACTGTGAAGATAGACAATCTGGAAGCCGGGTTGTAAACTCTCCGGGTGTTGGCGCTCATTATAGAAAGATCCATGCTGGAACACCTGTATCTTCTTTTTAAATCTGATTTTGTCCTACAATTCAAGTTTTTATCCAAAAATAAATCGAAAAATCTATGTATAAGGAAAACAGAGTATATACAATGAGTGTTACAATGTTATCTACTTTGAAAACAAACATCTCGCAGATTCAGCTTCTCTTGTCTGATTTTTCCAACGGCGTCCCTGAACCGGGGAAGATCATAGTAGAACGATTTTTGATGGATAATAAACCGTATCATGTGAATAAAGGGGTGGTTCTTCTATTAAATAACCATTTTGAACTTGTTAATCCGATTTGTCCATATTGTGGATCTTATCATGTGATTCGGCAGGAGTTCCGGGAGCGAAATCCGATACTGGGTGAGTTTGGAGATTGTAGAATCTCTGTGAGGAGATATCTCTGCAAAAAGTGTGGTAAACGGTTTGTAACCCAGTTAAACTTAATAATAGAGCCGAATCATCGATATGCATCGATATTCAAGGAGAAAATAGATGGTTTAGTCAAAACAGGCTACCGTTCCTTGCGAAAACTGGGTGAGGATCTCCATACGTTCTTCGGAATCTCGCCCTCTCACCAATCGATAAAGAACTGGTTAAAAATCGGGGATGAAAAGAGAATCAATAACCATATACCAGATTATTCTGGATATTACTGCTATGATGAGCAATATATCAAGATTTATGGTAGAAAAAGCTATCGTCTGACATTATTTGACGCTTTATTGAATATCCCAATCGCTGAAGGGATAGCCAAGAAAATAGATTACACGACAGTTTACAACTTTTTAAAATCAGTACTTGCAGATAAACCGCTTATTACAATAACAACGGATCACAAGAGGATGTATAATAGCATAATCGAGAAACTGGGAGCTTTACATCAATTATGCATATTCCACCTATTCAAAATGATAGGAAAGGATGTGTATGATCGTTTGAAGTCTAAAGCTGTCTCATATCGGAATAAAATCAAATTATGCATCTATTTCACAAAAATTAAGGAAATATTCAGGACATACCACTTTGATATTGCAATAGAAAGATTAAATAAATTATTAAATAAATATGACGATATTCCACGCGTTTTACAAAAGTGGATACGGAAAAAAATCATCCCCGACTTTGAACGACTTAATATCTTCATGAGAGATGGGTCAATCCCCAAAACGAACAATCAAGTTGAAAATTACTACCGACAGACCGATCCCAACCAAATAAAAAGGAAATACAAGACATATCAAGGAATACTCGCCTTTCTAACAAGAAAAATGGAATACTGGACATCAAAACATGGGAAGATACAACACCCAACAAGTTGACAGCCCCCTTGTAGCAAAGTCTTTAAATATTATAACTTTGTTAGGAGAAGCGTTTGGTGCATGCCTGTGCTATAATTTCTGCTTCGTGCCGTTCCGTGTATTTTTGGGCTGCGATGCTTTGGTTTCTCTACCAGGGCAGCTGGGAATCCCTCTTCACAGTATCTTAATGTTGGAGACAGTTTTGAGCATGTTTAATATCTCTGCTGTTGTCGTTTCCTTTTTTCCTTTTGTAGCGACATCTTACAATCAAATTTCAGGTGAGATACACAAATCCAACACAAATAATATGACAAATATACAAAAGCTTATAAAAACACATTTCCATTTTCTACGACTTCATCTTCGAGCTTTACGCCATCCTTGCTTAGAACAAGCCATGCCTGTCTTGGAGATGCTTTGGCATCAATCGACTGTGCCATCAATGTCCAGCCGTCTCCAATATCCCATGTCTCGCCAATTGTCATCGTTTTCTTGTCAGTAGATCCCTGTTCAAGAACCTGTTTAACAATCTTCCTTGCATCGCCTTTTAGTGCAATGTACTTTTCAGCTTGCCAGCCCACAACAGCATAGTGAGTTCCATAATCTGTAACAACACCAGTATGGTCAAGTCCATCTGTTACAAACTTGCCTTCCATTGAATTGACTTTGTATTTCTTTAATTTTCTCGTTGTTGTATAGGCTAAGTCACCTTCATCAATTGTTCTGTCGCCACCGGCTATAACTCCGGCGTCGGTTATGTTAAGTTCTTCTGATTTCAAGTTGTTCTTGAGATCGTACCAGAAACCAGCGAAGTTGTTTGCATCCCAGTAAGTGGTTCTTTCACCAACGGCGTCATTGTATACAGTCCCGCGTATCTCAACGCTATTTGCCTGTATTGCTGCACTTGCCGGCAGTACTGCTAACAGAAGCAGCAATATTCCTGCAATTGCAGTTGTTGTAATTATTTTTTTATCCATCATCCCATTCCTCCATTGTTTTTTCTTATGTTTTTTTCTCCTTTTTTACAATTTTATATTCTTTTGTTTGTTGTGTCCGTTGATTACGATGTAATCAACAGATGGTGCCGCAATCGTACAATCAGTAATGTGTAATCCTGGTAACATAGCACTTTATTACTCAATTACTGACGCAACAGCCGTTACAGACATTTGGTAAACACTTCGCTATCTTTTATGACTTTATCATCAAGCTTTACGCCATCCTTGCTTAGAACAAGCCATGCCTGTCTTGGAGATGCTTTAGCATCGATCGACTGTGCCATTAATGTCCAGCCGTCCCCAATATCCCATGTCTCACCAATCGTCAATGTTTTCGTGTCAGTAGATCCTTGTTCGAGAACCTGCTTAACAAGCTTCTTTGCATTGCCATTTAGTGCAATGTATTTTTCAGCCTGCCAGCCTACAACAGCATAGTGTGTTCCATCGGTTACACTAGTGCCGGTACTGTCAAGTCCATCTGTTACATTTCCATTTCCACTTGAACTGACTTTGTATTCTTTGAGTTTTCTCTCTGCCGTGTAGGTCAATTCATCTTCATCAATTGTTCTGTCGCCAAGACCAGCTATAACCCCGGCGTCGGTTATTTCAAGGGTTTCTGATTTCATATTTTTCTTGAGATCATACCAGAAACCAGCGAAGTCATTTGCATCCCACGAAAAAACTGGGGCAGACTCATTGTATACAGTCCCGCGTATCTCAACGCTTGTCGCCTGTATTGCTGCACTTGCTGGCAGTACTGCTAACAGAAGCAGCAATATCCCTGCAATTGCAGTTGTTGTAATCATTTTTTTATTCATCATTCTATTCCTCCATTATTTTTTCTTATGTTTTTTCTCCTTTTTTACAATTTTATATTTTTTTGTTTGTTGTGTCCGTTGATTACGATGTAATCAACCGGTGCTGCTGCAATCATACAATCGGTAATGTGTAATCCGTAACATGTCACTTATTACCCAGTTACTATCTGCACAGCCGTCACAGCACCTTCGTGTTCATCCCATATTGTGGACTAAATTCTATATACACATCTCACCTTTTAAATCTTTTGTGGTCGCACCACCTCCTGATACCGCCCAGATAGCAAAAATCTTCAATACCTACACTCATGACATTGCAGAAAGTGTTGCTTTTATCTCAGATATTTCCCGGTGCAGTTCCTCGTACTTATTCCATAGCCCTGAAACCATTTCACTGGTGCTGTATTTGATTTCACTGGCATCCTCTTTTATGGTTGTCATGGATGACGTGTCCTGTTTAATCTGTGATGTATCTTCTTTCACACTTTTCAGAATCTCTATTGTAGTGTCCTGTTTATCAAGCATCGTTGATGTATCTTCTTTCACCGATTTTATAGCGCTGATGGTCTCACTGAAACCATTCTGTGTAACCTCTATGAGTTTCTTCAGCAGGTGAGCGGCAGTATCAAGGCGCTCATCTGTTTCACCCCTCCAACAAGCTTATTGAAGCCTGAAAATTCACCTACAGCATCCACAAAAGAATGGTATATGTGTTCAACATTGATAAGTACATTCTTTATATTTACAGCATCAAGAAACTTATTTAAATTATCTTCTTCTCCTTCTGCTACTATTTGTACTCTGCCATCTGGTTTGTTTTCAACATAGCCAAGCAAGTTTAAATGCCTTCCAGCATTAATGACTTTACCTCTGTATCCAACACGCTCCACGTTGCCAGATACAAAAATGATCGCTCTTTTTAGAGCCATAATTTTCTAAATGTCGTGAAGCCATTAATCTTTTGTGGTCGCACCGGCTGTGTGCATAGTCCTAAATGTATTGACTTTATATACTCCACCCCGCTTATTACATTTTCTCACAATCCTGCCTCCATGCGTTTGAAGAATACGTTCAACTTGGACTCATCCGGAAGTCTTGAGCAGGATGCATCCCCTGGCGTCTGCAAATAATGTTTTGTATCTAAACTTTCATGATACTGCACTGTGTTATACCATTTCGCAAAATCTGCAAAACTATCAAAATTTGATCTCTGTTTTTCGTACAAGTCATACCATTTTACGACATTATTTTGTTTTCTCGTGTGGAGAAGACGAGTATATAAAGTCAAATGTTTCGGGACTATACACACAGCCTCGCACGTCACAAGTTTTATATACTATAGCATCTACAGTAACTTGCCGTCTTCCAGTAAAATGAAGGAACGGTCACAGAACAGGCGTATCAATGAATGCAAGAGGTAATAAGAATGTACACAAAAATAAAGGAGAAATTCGAAAGAATTGTAGCGGAGAACAACTTGTCAGAAGAGGCAGTGGTCATAAGGGCAAAACCCCTGACACCAGAAGAAGCAATAGGAAACCCTGAAGGTGATGACTTTCCGATACTAAAAGGACGCGAGCGGATGATGCAGGCAGAGTTCAGAGGCAGCTTTGGTCAGGCATTCACAGATATGTACGGCGACTTTGAAGGGACGCTCCAGGATGTCCTTGCCATGGAACTCAACAACAACTACAGGAGGGCGATCTTTGTTGCAACACTGAACGCGGTTATGCGGAGTCTCGGGATGATCGAGGGAAGCGTCCACTGCAAGGACGCTGGTCCTGAGGAATGCGGGCTGGATCTGCTCGAGTTTCTTGAGGAGCACCGGGGGTCAAGAATCGCACTGGTTGGATTTCAGCCGGTGCACGCACGGCGATGTTCTGAACGGCATGATCTCAAGATACTGGATATGGACCCGGAGAATATCGGAAAGGAGAAATCCGGTGTTGTGGTGCTGGACGGTAGTACGGATGCGGAAGAGGTGCTGGAGTGGTGCGATCTGGCGCTTGTTACGGGAACGACGGTCGTTAACGGGACCCTTGAACCGATACTTGAGATGGCGCAGGACAAGGCGGTCTTTTATGGGATCAGTATCGCCGGGGTTGCGGAGTTGCTCGGGCTCGAACGGTTCTGTCCGCGGTCGACGTGACTGATGGGGGGTGGATAGAAACATATAATACATATAGAAATAGGGGTTAGACTCGAAAGTCCAGTGTTAACTTACAGATAAAATGAGAAACAGGTGATCGAAAATGGTGAATTTATTTTTAATTGACGGTGCATCTGGGACTGGAAAGACCGACCTGATAGAACATATAAGTGAAAAGTATTCAAGCCGCGATGTGGCAACCATCGTGCAAAAGTTCACCACTCGGGAGCACAGACCTGAAGAAATTGATCGAAGACTGCATTTAGATTTAATGTTCTCATCACGCTCAGAGTTCGATGAACAATCTAAGAACTCTGCCATTTATTCATACAACTATTGTGGTGAAAAATATGGTTTCTATAAAGCAACAGTGGACGAAGCTCTTGCTTCATACCAAAATGTATTCATCATAGTTCGCGATAGAATTACAATTCAACAGATTGTCGATGATTATCCAAAAGTTTGTACCGTGCCAGTTTTCATTTATTCTGACAATGAAAAAGTAATTGAAGGGTTAAAGAAGGACGGTTATGGCGACAGTGACATTGAGTTTCGACTATCCAGACAGGAACTTGTATGGGACGACTATCTTAGGCAATCCGATCTCTATCAGGAAGTCATCATAAACAACTCAAACAAACGAGATTTTCATCGACTCATTGACAAGCTGTTAAAAAAATATTCATTTGAACAGGATGATGTTTTAGTGATTTCACATTGTGAAAGATTTCCAATTATAAAGCCGCTCATTGGATTTAAGAAGGAAATGCAAAGTCATGTTGAACAATATCCTTATGAACGCAACGTGTTTCTTATGATGAAGTTCCGGCCCACCAACGAACGTGTTTACCGATTCATTGAAAATAATCTTAAGCAAAATGGTTTTAATTGCGTCAGGTCAGACCAACGAGAGTGGGACATTACAAAAAACTTATATAATCCTATTGCGGCTCTTTACTGCTGCAAGTATGGAATAGCCTTGTTTGACAAACCTGAAGATGGAAACAACTTCAGTCCGAATGTTGCTTATGAATTAGGCATGATGCAGCTTCAAGGTAAAAACTGTTTGATACTTCGTCGCACCAATCTCCCGGATATGCCTTTTGATTTAATAAAAGATTTGCATAAATATTATTCAGAAGACCTTGAGCTTAAAGAAATAGTCTTTGATTGGATTAAAAAGATAAAAGGAGGAAACTGTGATGAGAATCCATTACCTGCAGCATGTTCCCTTTGAGGGGCTGGGAAATATCGAGAAATGGGCGCTCTCAAAAGGGCATCAAATATCGGACACACAACTCTACAACAACGATCCACTACCTGAACCGGAAGAGTTCGACTGGCTGATCGTAATGGGCGGTCCGATGAACATCTACGAAGAAGACAGGTTCCCCTGGCTTGCCAGGGAAAAAGTCTTCATCAAAGACGCGATCGACTCCGACAGAATCGTTCTCGGGGTCTGCCTCGGCGCCCAGCTGATCGCAAGCGTTCTCGGTGCAAAGATTTACAGAAATAGATACCCTGAGATCGGATGGTTCGATGTGCAGCTCACTGATGCTGCCAGCAAATCCCGGGTGTTCAGACAGCTTCCGGAACGATTCACAGCGTTTCACTGGCACGGCGACACGTATGACCTGCCGCCGGGAGCTACAAGGATCGCAGAGTCGGATGCATGCCAAAATCAGGCGTTCGAGTACGGAAGCAGGAGCAGGGTCATCGGGCTGCAATTCCATCTTGACACGACTTTTGAGAGCATCCGGCAACTGGTTGAGCACTGTGGTGATGAACTCGTTCCGGGCGAGTATATCCAGGGTAGGGATGAGTTGTTGGTGCAATGCAGGAATCTTGACGATCTACGCGGGTACAGTGAGATGCTGTTCGATTGTGTTGAGGCGGAATATAAAGGTGTGCGTGAGGACGATTGATAACCGGTAACTCTTGACTCTCGCAAGCTACTAAGCACTGCACAACTTCGTTGTGCAGAAAACTGGCAACTCTCGACTACGAAGTAGTCGAGTGCGTTAGCAATCGAGTAGAAAATAACGTGTGATGTATTGACCTTTTCCAGATAGGCTCTTAACAAAGTCAAGTCAAGTTAAAAAGATTTATAAAGCTTTAAATAATAACAGTATAATAGATGCAATTATTATGTCTAAAGTTGAAGAAGCCATAAAATCGATTAAAATCGAAAATGTTGTAGCTTCCAGCTCCGTTGAAACTAAACTTGATTTACAGGAAGTTATTAAAGTTCTTGAAAATGCTGAGTACAATAAAGCACGATTTCCTGGAGTAGTATACCGAACAACCAATCCAAAGACTGCTGCTCTCGTGTTTGGAAGTGGTAAAATCGTGTGCACTGGTGCAAAAAGTATACCCGAGGTGCATAAAGGTCTTGGACAGGTTTTTGATCGAATACGCAAAACCAATGTTGAAATACCTGATGAGCCAGAGGTCACCGTTCAAAATATCGTAGCATCTGCCGATATTGGTACTGTGCTTAACCTCAATGCTATCGCCATTGGACTTGGTCTGGAAAACATCGAATACGAGCCAGAGCAGTTCCCAGGTCTTGTATATCGACTTTCAGAACCCAAGGTAGTAATGCTGATATTTGGCAGTGGAAAGCTTGTTGTCACAGGTGGCAAAAAACCTGTTGATGCTGAAGATGCTGTTATCAAGATTATGGATGAGCTCGATAGTCTTGGTCTTCTGTAATGCAGAGTATCCCAATACTTGACAATCATATACATCTTGACAGACGGGGTCGTTTTTTAGATGCAGTGCGGGATTTTGTAAACAGTGGCGGCACGCACATCGTTCTTGTTTCAAAACCATCATGGACAATCGGGATTAACATCATACAGGCTGAAGACTACAAAAAAGTGTTTGACGAGACACTTACAATAGCAAAAGCAGTTAGAGAACAGGGGGTTGGTGTTTTTGTGGTACTTGGAGTTCACCCAGCCGAAATATCTAAATTGATTGAACATCGACCACTTGAAGAGGTGGTAGATTTGATGAAACAGGGGCTTGATTGTGCAGGCAAATATGTAGAAAAACAACTTGCAGTTGGCTTAAAATCAGGAAGACCCCACTATCCTGTATCAAAAGAAATATGGGATGCATCCAATCACATAATAGAGCATGCAATGATCCTATCAAGAGAGCTTGATTGTGCAGTACAGCTTCACACAGAAGATACAACCATTAGAATGTTGCATGAGTTGCAGGATATAGTAAAAAAAACGGGAATGTCTCCACAACGAGTGGTAAAACATTATGCACCACCGATGATAAAAGAATTTGAAAATACTGGGCTATTTCCCGGGATTATCTCATCAAAACATGCTGTAGAGGAGGCATTGCAGACAAGCGCACGTTTTGTGATGGAAACCGACTATATCGATGATTTGAAGCGCCCAGGAGCGGTACTTGGACCAAAAACAGTACCTAAAAAAACAAAAAAACTGATTGAAGTGTACGGCACAGAACCATTTTACAAGGTGCATAAAGAGAATCCTGAGAAAATATACCAGATAGAAATAAACCTGTAGCATTTGTTTAGCTAAGTATAGTCATTCCAAAAGTTATAATCACAAGATTCGTTATTTTTACTCACCTCGATTACTGCGTAATCGAGAGTTACTTACAGTTCAGGCAGGGAAAAAGAAAATATCAAGGTGTGTTATATGTAGAAAGTTAATCAAAGGTAATCAGATATGTACCAACTAACATTTTTTGAAGAAGAGAAAAAATTAATCAATTTAAGAGAAGCGGCTGATTGGGCTTCACAACATTTAAACCGCAAAGTTACAATTTCTAATATTTCGTATTTGCTGCAATACGGAAGAATAAGAAGGTATGGAAGTAATGGGAATCGCTTGATAAATATTGAAGAATTAAAAGAATATTATGACTCTTATGACAAAGAAAAACAGTGGAAAAAGAAATTAGGTAAAGACCTTAATTGGCATTTGTCATTTGTAGAATACAAAGAATCGGAAAGAACAAAACACGTTCATAGGTTACATCCGTACAAAGGTAAATTTATTCCTCAATTAGTAGAATATTTTCTTGATTCTCATACTGACGAATTCAAGCAACAAACATACTTTCATAAAGGTGATATTGTGTTGGATCCATTTTGCGGAAGTGGAACAGCATTAGTCCAAGCGAATGAATTGGGAATGCATGCCATTGGTATAGATATTTCTGCTTTTAATGCTATGATCAGTAATGCTAAACTTGAAAAGCATAATATCCCAGAGATGGAGGAAGCTATTCACAAAATAACATTGAGTTTGAAAAATTTTCAAAAAACAAAAAATAATATCGCTTTTGAAGAACATCTTCTTTCAGAACTTGCAAAATTTAACTACAAGTATTTTCCATCACCAGAATATAAAAGAAAAGTAATGAAAGGTGAGATTAACGAACAAGAATATACCAAAGATAAAGAACAAGAGTTTTTAAGCATTTATTATGATTTAGTGGAAAAATATAAAATCAAAATTAAGCAAGATAAAAATAATTCCTTCTTAGATAAGTGGTTTTTATTTCCAGTGAGAGAAGAAATCGATTTTGTATTTAAAGAATTGGAAAAAGTAGATAATAAGGATATTAAAAAAATATTAGCAATAATCTTCAGTAGAACCGTTCGCTCTTGCCGAGCGACTACACATGCTGATTTAGCAACCTTAAAAGAGCCTGTCACAGCAACATATTACTGTAAGAAACACGGTAAAGTATGTAAACCAATATTTTCCATCAAGGGCTGGTGGCAAAGATATACTACAGATACATTAAATCGCCTTAAAGAATTCGATAGATTAAGAACCGAAACATTTCAAACCTGTTTGACAGGAGATAGTAGAACGATAGACATTTATGAAGAAATTAAAAAAAGGAATTCAGAGTTTGCAGAATTATTGCTGAAACAAAGGATCAAAGGTATTTTCTCAAGTCCACCTTATGTTGGACTTATTGACTATCACGAACAGCATGCTTATGCATACGACATATTTGGGTTTGATCGAAAAGATGAAATAGAAATCGGACCTCTTTCTAAAGGCCAGGGAAAGGAAGCGAGGGATGCCTATGTTAAAGGTATAGCAGAATCTTTAAGAAATTGCAAAAAATATCTTCAAAAAGATTATGACATCTTTTTAGTAGCCAATGACAAATTTAATCTTTATCCTGATATTGCTCAGTTGGCTGAGATGAAAATTGTTAATCGATTCAAGCGTCCTGTGTTAAATAGAGTGGAAAAAGATAGATCTAACGCCTATGCAGAAATAATATTTCATCTAAAGGAGATATAAAATGCCGCTTACAAAAGAACAAATAAAATTAATCGAGAATGCCATCAAAGATAGCCTACGGAAAAAGTTTCAAACATACAACCCAGAAACAAAAAATATGCCTTTTCACTATCGTTTACTCGGTCGTGATAGAATGGCATTATTCTCTTTTATTCATTCTTTAAATACTACTTTTGGCACATCTATTTTTGAACCTGTTGCGGAAATTTTGGCAAGTTTGAACTTTGAATTTGCACAAAAACAGTATGTGGTTGGTGATGCTATTAGTGAACAAGCCCAGTTTGAAATTCAGCGTATTATGAATGAACTTACAATTGGAAAAAATCCAAACAAGGCGAAAGAAATCGAAAGGATAAGAAAAGTTTGCAACAAAGGTACCATGAACAAATTAAAAACTGTAAAAGTTGATTTGTTCGTTCAAAGTGCGGATGGAACGGTGCATTTATTTGATTTGAAAACAGCAAAACCAAATATCAGCAATTTTAAAGATTTCAAAAGGACATTGTTAGAATGGATAGCAATTTTCTTAGCGAAAAATCCAAATGCAAAGGTAGAGTCATATATTGCGATTCCTTACAATCCTTATGAGCCAAGACCTTATGAAAGATGGACATTGAAAGGTATGTTAGATCTAGATAATGAGTTGAAAGTCGGAAAAGACTTGTGGGACTTTTTTGGGAATGATGGTACATATGAAGAATTATTAAATTGTTTTGAAAGAGCAGGTATAGAATTAAGACCAGAAATTGATGCGTATTTTTCAAGATTCAAGTAATACCCAAGTTTAAAAGATGCCCAAAAAAACCAATGGCATTAGTTGACTTCATCATAGTACCTAACTGAAATTAATTAACCCAAACCAGAAAATCATTTAGCTTCATCGCAGAGGATCGAGAGGGATTTGTTATTTTTCCCTTTTACTATCTCTGTGCCTTTCCAAAACTTTGTTTCGAAAATATCAAAAAGTCTCCAGGGTTCTGGTCACTACAACGCGGGATACCAAAGACCCAAAAAATTTAATATATTTATGGAGAACGATTTATTTAGATAATATATAACAAATGATAAAACAGCCAAGCACAAGCATTGCAAGTGAGATTCGTAACAACCATTTCATGATGAAAATGCGTGATTCCGGATCTTCATACTGACGTATCAAAAAATTAAAAATGCGGTCAGACGTGGACATCTATGATTTAATCTTCTTCAGTCTAAATATCTCTTCCCTCTCCATTTCCTCAAGCCGCAGCATGATAAAATCCATTGCCTCAGATAATTCTGGAATGACTTTAAACTCGAGCGCGTTGACACGACGCTTTGTTTTTTCAATATCGTCAAGAAGCTTTTTCATCGTGGTTTCAATCTCTGCTGCAATGATGATTTTTTCAACAAGATTTTCATAGGCATCAGCAGCCTCATCGATGCGCGAACTTGTTCCAATGATGCCGTAGCCGCGCTCGATGATGTTTTTTTTAACACTGGTCGATTCAATTCTTGGAACCACCACACCCATCACATTCTTGCTTTCAAGCGTTATCACTGGTGCATCTTTAAGAGCAAAAGCAGTGGATTTTACAGCCACCACACCCTCGATTGCTTTTGCAATGTTCAGATTTTGTTGAGCAATTTCATAGTCCTTCTCAACTTCACTTCTCACATTCTTAGCTTTATTAAGAATGTCAAATAGTTCTATGATGAGCCCATCACGCTTCATTTTAAGAAGCTTGTGTCCGCTCTCAGATAGCTTGATCTTTTTTTTAAGTCCTATAAGCTCTGAACGGGTTGGTTTAATCGTATCTTTTATTGCCATATTTACTCAACTAAATAAGATTTAAATAAATTTGTTATTTCTGTACAACGAAGTTGTGCAGTACTTCGCAATCGAGAGTTATCTCTGCTCGCGTTGAGTACAGTTCTGTACAACGAAGTTGTGCAGATTGCCATATTTACTCAGTGGAAGCTTCTACTGTTTTCTTGTTCTTGTTTCTATGTGCAGGATGATATTTCTCAATATATTTGTTGTCGATACGTGTGAGTTGCGCCTCGGAAAGCGTTGCAAGCAGTTCCCAGCCAAGATCAAGAGTTGTTTCGATATCCCTGTCTTCCTCCATTCCCTGTCGCACAAATCGATCCTCAAACAAATCTGCAAACTCAAGGAATTTCCGATCTCGTTCAGAAAGTGCCTCCTTGCCAACGATTGCCACAAGACCGCGAAGGTCTAAACCTTCTGCATAGCCTGCATACAACTGGTCAGAGACTGCTTTATGATCTTCCCTTGTTCTTCCGGGTCCTATGCCAGAGTTCATCAGGCGTGAGAGAGATGGCAGTACATTTATTGGTGGATAGATGCCTTTCATGTGAAGTTCTCTTGAAATAACAATCTGTCCCTCGGTGATGTAGCCACTGAGGTCTGGTATTGGGTGAGTAATATCATCACCAGGCATCGAGAGAATAGAAAACTGGGTAACAGAACCTTTTCGTCCTTTTATCACACCAGCACGCTCATAGAGTGATGCGAGATCGGTGTACATGTAACCTGGATAACCGCGCCGTCCCGGAACCTCTTCTCTTGCAGCGCCCATCTGCCGCAGAGCTTCACAGTAGTTAGTCATGTCTGTTAGAATGACAAGCACGTGCATTTCACACTCATAAGCAAGATATTCTGCTGCCGTGAGTGCCAGTCTTGGAGTGATTAGTCGTTCCACTGCAGGGTCATCGGCGAGGTTTGTAAATACTACTGCACGCTCAAGTGCGCCTGTTCGCTCGAAGTCGTACATAAAGTGTTGTGCCTCTTCGCTAGTAATACCCATGGCTGCAAACACAACTGCAAATTCTTCTTCTGCACCAAGCACTTTTGCCTGGCGTGCAATCTGGAGGGCTATCTCATTGTGGGGTAGACCTGAGCCAGAAAATATAGGAAGCTTCTGTCCGCGGACAAGGGTGTTCATCCCATCAATCGTTGATATGCCTGTTTGAATAAACTCTTCTGGAGGCTTTCTTGAGTATGGATTGATGGCTGCTCCTGTAATCTCCCACCGATCCTCTGGAACGATTCTTGGACCGCCATCAAGTGGCTCTCCAGACCCGGAAAGGATACGCCCAAGTAGTTCAGATGATACTGGCAGTTTGATGGTCTCTCCTGTAAATCGCACACCTGAGTCCTTGTTTAATCCTCCGGTACCTTCGAATACCTGTACTACAACAATGTCCTTCGAAGTGTCGAGCACCTGCCCTCGTTTAACAGAACCGTCAGCAAGCGTAATATTTACAAGCTCGTTGTAACCAACAGGTTCTGTTTTTTCAACAAATATAAGTGGTCCTGCAATTTCACCAATGGTTTTATACTCTTTTGCCATTTTATTTACCTCTGTTGCGTTTGAGCTGCGAACTCTTCATCTGCTTTCTTCATCACAGTATCAAGAACTGCATCGATATCCTTTTCAAATCTAACCTTTGCAAGCATATCCCTTGATTCAAGTGCAACGATATTTGTCACTGATGCACCCGATTCAAGAGCTAATACTGCTTTTTCACCCCACGTGAGGATTGCTTTTAGCATTTTATACTGGTTAATCATCGGACAGTAGCTGTCAACGTCATGATATGCATTCTGCTGCAGGAAATACTCTCGCACCATGCGGGCAATTTCAAGTGTTAGCTGCTGATCATCAGGCAGAGCATCCGAACCTACAAGCTGCACAATATCCTGGAGTTCTGCTTCTCTTTGAAGCAAATTCATTGTATCAGACCGAAGCTTTGTCCATTCGGTTGATATATTTTCATTGTACCATTCGTCAAGGGTTCTGCCATAAAGAGAGTAGCTTGTAAGCCAGTTTATAGCCGGGAAGTGTCGACGCTGTGCAAGTTTTGCGTCTAATGCCCAGAACACCTTCACAATTCGTAATGTGTTCTGCGTAACCGGCTCTGAGAAGTCACCGCCTGGTGGTGATACTGCACCGATAACAGTGACAGATCCTTCATCTTCACATAGAGTTTTGGCTCTTCCGGCACGCTCATAAAACTCTGCAAGTTTTGCTGCAAGGTATGCCGGGTAACCTTCTTCACCAGGCATTTCTTCAAGTCGTGACGAGATTTCCCTCATTGCTTCAGCCCATCTGGAAGTTGAATCTGCCATGAGTGACACATCGTATCCCATGTCACGATAATATTCTGCTATGGTAATTCCAGTGTACACTGATGCTTCTCTTGCTGCAACAGGCATATTGGAAGTATTAGCTATAAGAACAGTTCTCTCCATCAACGGTCTGCCAGTTTTTGGGTCCTCCAGTTCCGGAAACTCATTCAATACGTCAGCCATCTCATTGCCGCGCTCACCGCATCCGATGTACACCACTATTTCAGCATCACTCCATTTTGCAAGCTGCTGCTGCATTACGGTTTTACCACTGCCAAATGGTCCGGGGATAGCTGCTGTTCCACCTTTTGCAAGTGGAAATAATCCATCGAAGATTCGCTGTCCGGTAATGAGTGGGATTGTTGGACGCAGTTTATTCTTTACCGGTCTTGGATGCCGCACAGGCCAGTAATGCATGAGTTTAAGCTCTGTGCCATCAGAGAGCCTGCCAATCACATCATCAACAGTAAACGTACCCTCATTAATCTCATCAACCACGCCTGACACGTTTGGTGGAAGAAGTATCCGATGTAGAATATTCCCTGTTTCCTGCACAGTCCCAATGATTTCGCCACCTTTAAGTTTGTCACCCTTCTTTACAACTGGTTTGAATTCCCATTGTTTGTTATGGTCAAGACCGCTTGCGCTTACTCCACGCTGAATAAAATCTCCCATCTTCTCCTTTAGTACAGGAAGCGGTCGCTGGATACCATCGTATATGCTCTCGAGAAGACCAGGTCCAAGTTCTACTGATAATGGCATGCCAGTATCAATAACCGGTTCACCAGGTTTAACACCCGAAGTGTCCTCGTACACCTGTATAATGGTTTTTTCTCCTTTGATACCTATCACTTCGCCCATCAGACCTTCATCTCCCACTTTGACCACATCATACATGCGAGCATTGATGTTAAGGGCAGTGACAACAGGCCCTGAGATTCGATAAATTTCACCTTTTATTTCCACAGATCAACACCTACTGATTGTTTTATTTTTTCTCTTAAGTTACTTTCACCTTTTCCGCCAATTGCAACTACAGTTGGCTCAACTGATTCATTGAGTTCCGCCATGAGTTGTGCTGGAAGCCTGAGAAGGTCATCATTATGCATTACAATGATTCCAACTTCTGGATTATGCATAGTGTTTTGCACTATCTCAATTAAATTATCATCTGTTATATCATACACTTTTTTAACTCCTGCAAGTCTGAATCCAAGAGTGAATTCACTCTGTCCAACCACTGCTAATTCCATATTAGATCACCTGCACAACTTCGTTTTGCAGAAATAATTCTCGATTACGCAGTAATCGAGTGGTGATAATTCCATTGTTACATCACCAGATGGCTTCGTATGATTTCATCAGCCAATTTCAGCTCTTTTCCTCGTGCAATAACACGCAGATTGTCAACTTCGATCTTTTTGCTCAACACATAATCAAGCACCGGAAGTATAGACAAGGGATAATAGTGAGAAATTTGTGATGCATAATTCATCAGGTGAGCATCTAATTTCGTATCCACATCCATTAACGTGGTCATCTGATCACTGACCACATCAGATATTGACCGCCAGTATGAATAACCGTCCAGTGAGTGAACAAGTTCGGAAAAGGACAATCCTGACAATCTGGTTAGATCGGATTCTTTTAACTCCAGACCACCGGTGATTAAGATGTTTTGAACATATTCACGCTCAACTCCAGCCTTTTTCAGTCTGAACAGCATCTTTAAATTCTTTATGTCTATCTCTGTTTGAATGAATTTTAAGAAGAATTTTTCCCCGGGTGAGCCGCCGACAGCATCAAGCAGTCGTGTATAAGATAAACTATCAAGCTCATCTTCTATTTTGTTAAGCATTCCTCCCTCATACTTTGTAAGTACCGGATAATATGGGGTATGTTCAAGGGAAGCGATTACATCCCCAATACTCTCTTTTTTTGCCATTAATTCAAGTTCTGGATAGTGTAATTCACCTGCTGATACCACACAGTTTAAGATTTCCTCTTCTGAAGCACCGTAGTATTTACCACGGAGTACGGTTTTGATATTCCAAACATCCCATCTACGCATATATTCTGTTATCAGATAATTGACCTCTCCCCGGGAAATGTCCATTAATTTTCTATAGGAAGCTCCAAGACTCCTGCCAAGAGCATGCTCAAGAAGGTCTATTGACTTGAATTTAGCTGAAAGTTCATCAACATCCTTCTTGTATTCTGATTCTTCAATAAATCGGATGATCTCTGGCAGTTGCATGTTTAATAGCTTGGGATATGTCTCTTTAGGGATGAGTTTTCTCTTTCGTGCACGCACACGGGCAGTTATGTATGCGTAAGCTGGAGTTTTGAATAGTCCGCACATCAAGAATCACCCAAGAAGCATCCCTGATACTTGTTTTAGTGATTTCTCATTAATGTCCTGCAGTATTGTATCGTATGTATAATCATACTGCACCGTTCTATCACTGCTCTCGATTACCACACCGCCAAGACAATCGATGCTCCCTGCATATTCAAGTTTGGAAATTCTCTCAACAAGTGTTTTATCTTTCTTGTTAGAATAAATTCTTGAACCTGCTGTAGCATGCTTTTTAAGAAGTGCTTCCAAAAATTTCGCATTCTTTTCATCGGAAATACTACCTATGCGATCTGCTACGTTCTTCTGCACTTCTTCAAACATTGCTTGACGCGCATTCAATGCTTCCCGTTTCACCCTGAGATGTGCACTTGAAATCTCTTGTTTTTTAAGTTGCTCAGCCTCTGCACGTACTGCATCTTCCAGTTCCTCTCGCTCTTTTTCAGCTTCACCTTTCGCTTTTTTGAGAATGCCAGTTACTTCTTCGTCTGCCTCCTGGAGTATTACCTTTGTTTGTTCTTTTCCCTTTTCTATAATACCTGCTACAACTGTTTCGAGTCCCATGAACGTGATTCCTGTTCAAAAGTTAAACGATATTCAGAACACGAAGAGTAATATCAATGCCACAACGAGCCCGAAAATTACGATTGATTCTGGAATAACGGTCATTAGCAAACCTTTACCAAAAAACTTTGGATCTTCTGCCATAGCACCGATGGCTGCAGCGCCAATGCTCTGCTCGCCAATACCAGCGCCAAGACCTGTTAGTCCTACTGCTATACCTGCACCAAGTGCAATAAATCCTGCTGCTTCAGCTGCTACCATATTTTTTCATTCCTCTGTATATTTTCGTATAAAGCCAAACGGATCATATTTTGTTCCGCCGCCTTCATAAAATTTAGTAAAAAATTCCACATACTGCAACCTTAACGAGTGCAGTCCCGGGCCGATGATGCCAAGAAGTAGATTGATGGTGTGACCAAGTATCAACACCAGTATACCCACCACGATAAACACTCCCCCTTGTGAAAAAAGTACATCCCTGCAAATAGTATTTACAGCAAGGGCAATGCCTGCTGATGAGAGCCCTATCGCAAGAATTCTTGCATAAGAAAAGATGTTGCTCAAGAGTGTTGGAATCTCCATGATCGCTATAGCTCCCTCACCTTTAACCAGAAGGATGATTCCGATTATTCCAAGCACAATTCCTGATACGAAGATTGGGTCTTGTGTGTTTAAGACGCTCCCCCAGAGTATTGCCGGCATGGCAGTTACAATTGCCATAATTCCACCAAAGAGTATCATAAGCCAGCACATCTTTTCAGTCACAGCATGTTTAAATCCACGCTCAACAGCAACATTTCTAATTCCAAGAATGAGTCCAAGAGTGATATGAAGTATGCCTATAACAAAAGTCATTACAAGCAGTGGCTTCACCTCGGCAAACCGATGTATTGGAAGCTGCAATATCCAGATGTTTGGACCGGCAATACCGAGAATGCCTCCTTCTACTATTTCATGATGCGTTATATTAAATAGCGGAAATCCAAACACTTCCCCAAATATGATGCCAAAGAAGATGGTTGAAAGAGCTGAATACGAGAGAATAATTGCAAGTTCATGCAGCCCCCCGGATTTGACTTTTGACATGATTACCCATGAAAGGATTCCAAGAAGCACACCGTAACCGATGTCTCCAAGCATAATCCCATAAAAAAGAGGAAACGTAATAAATAGAATTAGTGAAGGATCTATTTCTTTGTATTTTGGTGTGGCGAATGTGTCTACGAGCAGCTCAAAAGGTTTTACTGCTTTTGGGTTGTCAAGTGCTATTGGCACATCCTTTACTTCTTCATCCTCAAGCTTTGACGCATATACATTGCCAGCACCTCCTTCGATTGTTTTTTCAAAATCGTCATATTTGTCAAGCGGTACCCAGCCATCGACAACAAAAGCATGATCGCTTGTAGCGAATCTAAGCGGCGCTTCTGATTTTTGTGTTTCTATTGTAAGATACTCTTCTGATGCAAGCATAAACTCTGCATATTCCTGCTTGAGTCGAACAAGTTCGGATTCGGCGTTTGCCAACTTTTCGGTCAGCTCTGCTTTTGCTGCTGCCATTTCTTCGAGTACTGCCTGTGGATTACCTGTTAGTTCCGGTGGTCTGATTTCTACATAAGTACTATCGTTTTGCAGTATTTTGTTTATCTCATCTTCTTTTTCCTTTGCAACTGCTACTGCAATAATTTTCTTACCTTCGATTTCTCCAGTGTACAGCTCATACTGGCTTGTTTCTGCTTTTATTTCATCTTCGATGTTGCTGTCGATAAAACCAACGAAGACATTTATCGACTGGTACCCGGTGTAATCTTCAAGTGACAGAGGTAGTGAAGCCAGTGGTTTTATCGTGTCTTCGATATCCTGATTCTGTTTTAACTCTGTTTCTATGCTTCGCATCAAATTATGCTGTTTTAAAACTTCCTCTTCAAGCTCTGAGAGTGTGGATTCTATCTGCGATGGAAGCTCTTTTGCTGATATTTTTTTGTCAAAACCAGCCTCTTCCCTGCTTCCAAGCTGGTTTTCTATTGAACGTAATGTTACAAGATGCTCTGAGAATTTTGGTGCCATTGATCCTGGTTTTCCAATCTTGAAACCAGCTTCTTCCTCGTCATAGTCGATGATATGAAGAAGGTTTAGCTTGTGAAGGTTCTCTATTGTTTGATCAAGTGCATCGCTGGTACCAACGACCACCACCCGTGTCATTTTCTCAGGTTTAAGCATTAAACTATAGTCCTCTCAAATTCATTGACCAGGAAATCCACTGCATCATCCATGTTTTTCTGTGATTTTTGTCTGAAAATATCAGCTTCTTTGGCTCCAGCAGAGATTATTTTCTCCTGTTCTTCTTTGATCAATTTTTTAGTACTTTCAAGTGTTTTCTTTCTATACTTATTTGATTCCTCTTTCGCAGTTTTTATGATTAAATGTGTCTGGTCATTCGCCTCTTTAATTTTTCTCTCTTTTTCCTGCACGGCATCTAAGACCATTTTGTTCACATCTTCCTCTGCTTTTTTTATCTGCGATAGTATCTCGGTTTTAGCCATTGTAATTCCTCCCACGCTAGAGTGTGATGAGCCTGAAATTATTCCTTGAATGGCATATCCACTATATAAACCACTCGGTTTTCAACTCTTAATTAGGCAGGTTTGTGTAAATATTTGTCAAAATATTTCGTGATTGTAAGCTTTGTATGGGGTGCGCTTATGAGAGTTACGTGCGGAGGGGTTCTGATATTGTTTGATCGACGACTTAATATTCTATCAAAACCAGAACGAATAAAGCTTAATAATGCATCAGCGTTCAGATGCTTCCGAAGTTTTATTTTTGTTTTGCTCATGTAAAACACCACCCTTTAAATTCCAAATTTAGCGACATTGTTTGGAATTACCCTATTTTTTTAACGTATAGGAAATTGTAAACGCACAATATTCTCTTGCATTCGATTGCTAACGCAATCGAGAATCAAAGGTTATTGATAACTCTGCACAACGAAGTTGTGCAGTTTTTCAATCGAGCAATTGTACATAAACATTGATGAACGTATAAAAAAAATCGATCCTTTGAATGCATGCGTTTATGATCATAACGGAAACTGCTGTTATTTAACCAACACAAGTAATCAGCTATTTTTCCCATTACTTTACTATTAATATTTCATCATTTATTTTTATTATCTTTACTTCTCTCCTATCGTCTGATATAAAAGCTGGTTTTCTCATGGTGATGGTTTTATAGGTATCCGGGTCCATGATTTGTACAGAAGTCTTATCACTACTGATTAATATTGCTGTTTTTGCATCATCTGCTCCAGCGATTTTTTTTGCCTGTTTCATTTGTTCTTTATGCAGTGTCACTGAAACATCGCTTAAAAGGTCTACAGCAGTGATGTTTTTCCCAATCCTCGTAACATCAAGGTAGCGGTTGTCACACTTTATTATGTCTCCTTCCTTAAACCGCGGCAGTCTCAGTGCATAGGTCATACGATACACATCTCTGCCATCTTTTCTTCCAACAAGTTTATTTGACTCAGTGAGTGTAGCTGCGTACACAATGACTAGTTTTCTACAGGCTTTTTTGGCTGCTTTGTTTGAGGCAAGATAGAAGTTTGTTCCCTCTTTGAGTTTTTCTGTTCTTGTTATAAGAGCTAAACGGTCCCCCTGCCTCTTGATTCGCTCAAGCAGTTTTTGTATTATCTTGCTGCATTCCTGTACTTCCGTTTCTGTTGGAATGCGACTATCCCCCCGCAATTGAATAATAGCTTCGTAGTATCCACCTGCAATTCTATTGCACACACCACAGGTTTCAAAATGTATCTGTACCTGAAGCAGTCCGTCATAAACAACAGGTTTTCCGGATACTATCGCTTCTGCATGGATGTGAATAGGATAAATTGAACGTCCATAATGTTCAACTTCCAGTTCAATAGATGAATTTTCAGCAAAGCTATCAAGCTTGATGTTTTCTTTTGCTACAGCTAATACAATCTCGTTAACCGAAACTGTTTGGTTTTTACTATAAATCCACTGACCCTTTTTGCGATATGCACTACAAACAGGACATACATGTATTGATACTGCATTCGGGTGGTGAAGTAATGATACGAATTCGTGAACCACTGGCATCTACTCAAATATTCTTTGTTTCTGCACATGGGGTGCGCAGTTCGTTATATCTTGTCTTTTGTGATTGTTTGCTCTCTTCCAGCTCCCAATGATATGCTGGTTATTGGTATCTTTGCTACGTTTTCTATGTATTGTATGTAGTCTCTTGCCGCACCAGGTAATTCACTATAGTGCTTGATGTTAGTTATATCCTGATTCCAGCCTTCAAGTTCGGTATACTCCGGGCTGACATTGGCAAGTTCGTGTGTTTGCAGTGGCGGATACTTAAGTGTTTTTCCATTTAGTTTGTAGCCTGTGCAGATTTTGACTGGACTAAGTTTAGTCAGTACGTCCAGTTTTGTCAGGACCAGTTGTGTGTAACCATTAAGATTAATAGCTTTACGAAGCATCGGTAGGTCAAGCCAGCCGCATCGTCTTGGTCGCCCTGTAGTAGTACCGTATTCGCCTCCATTTTCACGTATCTGATCGCCAATTTTTCCACCAAGTTCTGTAGGAAGCGGTCCCTCTCCGACCCTTGTAATATATGCTTTTACAATACCTATAACGTTAGTCACTCTGGTTGGTCCGATGCCGAGATTTGCACATGCTGAACCAGCTATGGTACTTGAAGAAGTAACATATTTCTGGGTGCCGTGAATAACATCAAGGTATGTACCCTGTGCACCTTCTGCAAGCACATTTTTTCCATCCTCTAAAGCGATCTGTATCTCGTAGGAGACATCTGTCACATAAGATTTAAGGGTTTGTCCAATTTGAATATATCTATCCATCCAATCTCCTTCTATTTTGTCTGAATCTCCGCCAAAGCTTGTTATTGCTTCTTTTTTTTGTGGAAGCAGCTTTTCAAGCCGTTGTTTAAATCTATGTTTATCTATTATGTCTGCTAATTGTATTTCGTCTCTTGCAACCTTATCAATGTAAGCAAAGCCGATGCCGCGTTTGGTGGTGCCTATTTTGTGTTGTCTTGCGACTTCATTCAGTTCATCAAGCTGGATGTGGTAGGGCATTATTATGCTGGTTTTTGCATCAATGCCAAGTTTTTCTGGTGTTACTTTGATATTGCTCCTGGCAAGGTTGTCAATCTCGCTTACAATTATCTCAGGGTTCATAACTGTTCCAGGCCCAACCAGCAGTCTTGATTGTGAGAGTATACCTGATGGTATAATATGCAGCTTGAATTTTTCTCCTTCTGCAATAATAGTGTGCCCAGCGTTATCCCCTCCCTGGAATCGTACTACTATCTGATAGTCAGTTGATAAAAGGTCTACAATCTTGCCTTTGCCTTCGTCTCCGAACTGGCTGCCAGTAATGATAGTTAACATACAAGTGCTGTTGTGTTTGTTATCATTGATAATGGTTTGTGAACTGCACAACTCGACTACTTCGTAGTTGAGAGTTACCAGTATTTCTGCACAACGAAGTTGTACGGTGCTTGCGCAATCGAGAATTATGCAGTTGATAGTTATTTGGGAATCGCCGTCAATGTCGCCTTTATTTCCAGATTTAATGTCAGAACCTTCAAATCACAGAAAACAAAAAAAAGAGAAGAGAAACAACGTTAGCCCAGCAGTTGGATGGCAGAACAATAGAGTATTTTGATTTACCGTATCTTTACACGCCAATCAAAACTTAAAACGGACTCCAGTTCCTTAGTGAGTTGCACTAACACCAGATCCTCTAGTAATTTCCTTTTATCACTCCTAATCCATAATTTGATGACAGCTATCGCTAATCCATCTCTCGGCGTTTGATCGTGGCGAGATGATAAAGATTAAATGCAAACGCGGTGAATGTCATCTTCACGCCAACTCTTGCAACAGTCGTTACCCGTACATGCCCCGCGTTAAATACGCTTTTTATCACAGCGTACGGTCGCTCGCCAGGTGATCTTTTCCTGCTTATCCGCTTGTTTCGCAGTTCTTCTTTGATATTTGGGGGATGCCCTCGGGTAGCCCGTTTAATCGTAGCATCATATCCTTTTGTTGGGGCACCGGAGTAGCCTTTATCCCGATAAACCACTTCCCCCTCTTTTGAGTGATCCACCTGTGAATCATGGAGGGATGCGGTCGTTGTCTTGATATCCCTGATAAAGCCATGCTCTGTGTCCATTTTAGAGTGAAGTTTGTATCCAAAATAGGATTTTCTGTTCTTTTTTGCCCATGTGCCATCTTTACTTCGTCTTGTCTTTGCTTCATCACCTCTTGGTTTATCCGCCTTTGCATGGCCAGGATCTGCGGTGATGAAGGTTGCATCCTGGATTACGCCCTTCTTTACCCTCAATCCTTGGGTATCGAGCTGTCTCTGGAATTCTTCCCATATTTCTTTATCTTTACCTGTTTCGATCAATCTATCCCTGAATCTCCATACAGTTGAGAAATCGGGGATATTATCAGGAAAACCAAGGAATTTGCGAAAAAAAGATCCTGTCTGTCGCCTGACGCTCAAGTTCAGGATCCGGGAGACCGTACCACTGCCGGAGCACCAGCATTTTTATCATCAGAACCTCATCCATGTGTGGTCGCCACCATTTCTCAGTCATGTTCCCGTACATCCCAGCTACGGTAGGGATGAAAGCACCCCAGTTTATCAAGGAATCTACTTGTGCAAGCTTATCACCGAGACGTTTAACCTTTTCGTATTCTTCACTCAATGAAAAATCGATCAAAGACTTCATATGTATTATATTAGCAAAAAATGTTTCTATTTTTACTAAAAAAATATTCCAGTGCTTTGTTGTGTTTGCCGGGGGTTGAAGGTGGGTTAGGTTTTTCAAAGTTCTCCTTTGACTTTATATAGAAGCCGTCAAATTAGCTTTTTGATTTAAAAGTCTATCTCTTTTTTGGGTATGACCTGATTTTGCAGGTGTGTCGTGGTCTACCGACAGTTTTATAACTATTAATAAGTATAGTGTTTAAGTGGAAGTAGTAGAGTAAATTTACATCAAAGTGATGAGGTGAAGTTGCACGCAGCCTCATAATGGAGGTATAGAAATATGGTTAAGAAAATGAAGAAAGAATCTGAAGGAGAAATTGAGGAGACAGAAGAGCTTGAAGAAAGTATTGAAGACTTCGAAGAAATAGAAGAGTTTGAGGGCTATAGCGTGGAGATAGTAGAGACTGGTGAAATCACCGCACAGTGATAAATATATTTAAATGTTGGTGGAGAATATGGCTGTACACCGCACAGTGATAAATATATTTAAATGTTGGTGGAGAATATGGCTGTAGAAGATAGTGTGATTGATATTATCCTTGATTCTTATCATGACTATTACAACCAGATTACAGATGACATTGTTTCAGGCGTGAGAGAAGGCGTTGAAGAGGGTGTGAGAGAAGGCGTCAGGAGTGGAGTTCTGGAGGGTTTATCCGAGAGTCTTGATCTGGGTTTCTTGAAGATCAGCAAAAAAACACCAAAGGAACTTGAAGATATCCTGAGAGCTGCGGCGGTAGATGAAGCAAGAAAACAGGTAAAACAAGCTGTAAAAAGTGAAATATGTCCGGTACTACAAGAACAACTGAGAAATCTTTGTGAGAGTGCTTTGGATGAAATTAAAGGTCATGGAATAAGAGGTAATGCTGGCACTGTTGAGGAAATCAAAAAACTTGATATTAGTGGGTTGGCAGGGAATAAAAAAGCAGAGGTTGAGCAACGTATAAAAGAGCACCTTCCACAAAGTTCCATCTTTGCTCCGTTATTCGATGAAGTGCAGAACGCAATCTATGAGTGCATAGCTGAAAACGTGAGCAGTTGTGAGAAGAGAATGCAGGATGTAGCGCAGGGCAAAATCACGGTTTGAGATTAGGAGAGGTGTGAGAAGTGGATAAGAGGGGGCAGCCTGATACAAGTATCAAAGACGCGGTAAAGAGCGTGTCTAAGGAAATAGCAGAGAAATACGTACATGAAATTGTAAAAGAAACTACTAAAAGAGTTTTGGGAAAACAGAGTGAGAAACTGAACGAGAAAGAGCTTGTAAAATTAGAGAAACGGCTCAAAAGGCTCTCTGACGAAGAGAAGCTTGAGCAGTTCGAAGAAGCTGTGGATGGGGCGTCAAGAGATATCTCGCAGGGTGAGCTAAGAGATGAGAGGATGCTTGAAAAGGTCGATACCAGGCTTGCAGAGACGTTCGAAAAGAAGATTCCAGATCTTCTGCCAAAAATTATCCTGCCGCCCCTGACAAAAATGATACTCATTGCTATTGCAATTATAGCCGTTTCAATACTTGGACTCGTCAACGATGACGGTCAATATTGGCCTGAAGCCATAATTGATGTCATCGACTCGAATCCTGCCACAGAAGGCGAGATTATCATCTTCACTGGAAGCGGCACGACAGATGATCCAGATGGTTATATCACAGCTTATAGGTGGGAATCAGACAGATATGGCTTTTTAAGCAATTCACAGAGCTTTGAAACTACCCTACCACCGGGAGAACATATAATAATCCTTCAAGTAAGAGATAACAACGGAGAGTGGTCAGAACCAGACGAAGCATATGTCGAGGTTCTGCCAATCGAACCTGAGAACCAACCACCAGAAGCACACATTAGCTATATCGATCCCACCCCCCCAGTATACATTGGAACACCTGTAACCCTTGCAGGTCATGGCACAGACCCTGACAAAGAAGATCACATCACCGCGTATGAATGGCAGATCGATAACGAGATCATCAGCAAGACAGAAACATTCACCATAGAAACCCTCTCGGTTGGAACACACATTATCCAATTCAGAGTGAGAGATAACAACGGAGAGTGGTCAGAACCAGACGAAGCATATGTCGAGGTTCTGCCAATCGAACCTGAGAACCAACCACCAGAAGCACACATTAGCTATATCGATCCCACCCCCCCAGTATACATTGGAACACCTGTAACCCTTGCAGGTCATGGCACAGACCCTGACAAAGAAGATCACATCACCGCGTATGAATGGCAGATCGATAACGAGATCATCAGCAAGACAGAAACATTCACCATAGAAACCCTCTCGGTTGGAACACACATTATCCAATTCAGAGTGAGAGATAACAACGGAGAGTGGTCAGAACCAGACGAAGCATATGTCGAGGTTCTGCCACTGCCTCTAGATCCGTAGATCAAGGGATCTGATAAGACCGTACTTGCTAGAATGAAATGGTGCGCTCTGATGCCAAAAGAACGAAAATTCCAGAGGAGTTTGTAGACTTGCTCGAAGACGGGTGCTCAGTTTGGGGGTGGCTTTTCAAACTTAATTTTTCCAACCCCATAATGACGCCATAGCTCTAAACACTTGTTCACGTTCACGTGGTACGTGCCGTCGCGCACGATGATCGTGTCGCCTTCAGTGGCATTATCCACTGCCTGCTGGATTGTCTGATTTCCCTCTTCTGGCACATAAATCGTATCAGCGGATGCGCATCCAATGCTTATAACTGCCAGTACTGCGAAAAGAAGCGCAAACATCTATATCTTCCAAAACCTGTTTCGTTTGCTTTTTATTTCTTTCTTCTCCATTTTTTAATTATTTTCACTATTTCTATTTATAAAATTTTCGATAATGTTCGGTATTCCTGCACTTGATTGCTATCGCAATCAAGAATTATGCAGTTGATAGTTATTTTCTGCATACGGTGTATGCAGTTCTGCACAACGAAGTTGTGTAGTTACTCCAGATGTCTTCCCGAGTGTTTTAACATCCAGGTGTCTACAAGTCCAAAGCAACCGGAAAGCATCATATCTCCAAACGGCACTGCAAACATCACCGGAAGCTTTGAATTTTTCATAATTTCACGATTTGGACCTGTTACAAGAATCGTTTTAATATTTTTAAATCCAACAGCTTCCTGTATGTAACAGCCATGTCCGCCATCATTAAAAACTTCTTCAAACTCAAGCTCGCCTTCTGATAAGCGTCGTGCATAGTCATCTATTTTTGATGCAGTAAGTTTTGCAGTGTGATGTTCAAATAATGCCACTATGCAGCCCTTCTTCACGACAGAAACGAGAGTGTGTGCGTTTCCAGCGTTGATTTGAATTGCAGGCTGCTCTGCACGCGGATCAAGCAGAGCACCACAGATTGCAGCAGCGCCAGTATCCATCACAAACGGTTTTGCACCGGAGGATGTGATAGTTTGTGCCACAGCTTGCATACGATTCAAATCCGCAGGAGGGTTAATGTAGCAAAAGTCTTCAAAATGTCCACCCCTTTTCAGGATCTTTTCAAATATTTCAAACCGCCTTATTCTGTTACTTATGTGTGGTGCAAACCCGTGGTCCTGCACTGCAACAGCAATGTTTTCCGGAAGACTTATGCCATAGAGGCTGAATAGGGCATTCAGTTGTTCGATGTTTATATCGGAAAGCTTGATTACTTCACCTTTAACTTCATCTGCATCTTCTATCAGTTCAACACCCATTTCAGCAACCACTTTGAGATTGTCTTTTAGTGTAAGCGCTGCTTCTGGTGTGGCATACACATGTCCACCTCCTTTTAGGTGTTTTCTCACTGCCATGTTAATACGTCCTCCACCCATCACACAGCCCGTTAGAATAAGATTCTTATTTTTTTCACTGATTGCTTTTACCTTTTGAGCGAAGTACTGTGTTGGAGACGGGAGCACCATCTTATAACAGTTTTCAATCTTTTTTTCGCTATCATATAATAGCATGTCCTCTGTACCTAATCCAATATCAATTGCAAGTATTTTCATAAAAACATCCTCCTGATCTGTAAAGCTTCGCTTTGCAGAGATAATTCTCGATTGCGCAAGCACTATACAACTTCGTTGTGCAGAAAATAACCGGCAACTCTCGATTGCGCAAGCAATCGAGTGCGTTAGCAATCGAGTATTTAACCTATTCCAAGACCGTTAACGGTGATTCCGCTTTCGACTTCGACCTCTCCGACAACCTGTCCTCCGACAAGTTCGATCACTTTATCTGCATCATCTCTTGAAACTATTATAATGAAGCCCATACCCATGTTAAACGTTTTGTACATCTCTCCTGTATCAACATCTCCCTCTTCTTGAAGGAACTGGAATATAGGTGGGGGAGTGAAAGGATGCGTGATGTTAAATCCATACTGTGTGAGCCGATGTAGTTTAAGAAGTCCACTCCCGGTGATGTGGGCAAGACCGTGAACATCAATTTTTTTTATTAGATCAAGTATTTCGATATATATTCTGGTCGGCTCAAGCAGTTTCTCGCCAATGGTTTTTGAACTGCTCCCCGGCAGCCGGTCATGGTAGGTGTAGGTTGACTCATCGATTACTTTCCGAACAAGACTGTATCCATTACTATGGAGTCCACTACTTGCGAGTGCAATCAAAACATCACCGGTTTGTATCTTCTCACCAGTTATTATCTGGTGTTTTCCTGCAATGCCGAGACAGGTGCCTGCAAGGTCGAATCCTTTTACGATATCTGGCAGTGTTGCCGTTTCACCCCCCACAACAGTGATATTTGAAAGCTGTGCACCGCGCTCGAGTCCAACTCCGATCTGCTCCATTTTTCCAGGTGATGGGTAATCTATTGCAATGTAATCAGTAAAGGCAACAGGTTCGATGCCCATGGCAAGCAGATCGTTTACGTTCATAGCTATACAATCGATGCCAATGGTATCCCACTTCTTAAGTACATCTGCAATAAGGATTTTTGATCCAACTCCATCGGTCGTCAGTGCAAGCACGTGCTCTCCAAACTCTATAAGCCCTGCATAATGGCCAATGCTTGACAGTGGTGCGTTTGCCCCTTCCCGCTTGTAGGTGATTTTTCTGGCAAGTGCTTCGATTGCTATATTCTCTTTTGTTATATCTACTCCACTTGCTGCATAGGTAAGTTTTGCCATATCAAACCATTCCTTTTATATCCATATCTATTCGTCGGTACAAAAATATATCGTATATAGGGGCTTGTAAAGTTATTGGGTGTTGGCATTGTTTTGACCTGGTTGTGTATTCAGGTATAATGTCTGCTGTTCTGTGTTTGAACGCATGAAAGAAATTAGAGTTTTGGTATAACACCCGGAGAGTTTACAACCCCGTATATAGAAGAAAACAGTGAAACTGATCCCAATTGTAGCTTTTCTTCTGGCTGCGCCGATTTTGTGAGTTACCTTATTGTTGTCCTGACTACTGAACAAGCAAGATTAGCATCCGCTTCAAATTGGAGAGTAACCTGAAAAATTGAAAACCCGTCTCGCATATCCAAAAAATTTATATATTGTATTGACATGCCTATTATTATCCTGCAAGGCTAAAAAGAGCTGGAAGATAAAAATGGGGATGACGACCTCGTTATGCCTGTGTAAATCAAGGCATCAGTAACCTGCAAATGGATAAAGTCTAATCATAGGGGCAGGAAACTCTGAAGAGCTTCCAACAAATGCTCACTAACTTAAGTAGAGGGGCCGTAGGGTAGCCTGGACCATCCTGTAAGACTGGGGGTCTTGTGACCTGAGTTCAAATCTCAGCGGCCCCAATCTTATCCATCAACCATGCGTGAAGCTGTCCATTCATCAGGTCAATCTTGTGGTTATAAAAGGGGCTCAAAACAAATACTAAAAATGTTAAAAGTGATAGATATGAACGACCTTGATGAAAGACAGATATTATTGCAAATTCGAAAGTATGCTCTTTTTAATGCTGTAAAACACGGGATGACACCAAAAGCTGGTGCTGTGATCGGAAGGCTCATTGGCTCGCACCCGGAATTGCGCTTGCATGTTAAGACGGTATCAAAATTAGTGGGCACGGTCGTGGATGAAATTTCAAAAAATAATAATGCTTCCTGGAAGCGTGAATTGTCTGAAATTGCACCCGATCTCCTCGATGAACTCAACGAGAAAAGAACGCCAGATAAAGGTTTACCGCCTCTCGAATGCACAGATCATGTTGTTATGCGGTTTGCTCCAAATCCCAACGGCCCTGCAACACTTGGAAGTGCTCGTGGAATCATTGTTAATTCTGAGTATGCGAAACGCTATCATGGCAGATTTATCATTCGTTTTGATGATACCGATCCAAAGACAAAACGCCCGCTTTCCGATGCTTACAACTGGTATCTTGAAGATTGCAGGTGGCTTGGAGCAGAGCCTGATGAAGTAATCATTGCATCAGATCACATAGAGATGTATTATGACTATGCACGGCAGTTGATAGAAAAAAATGCTGCATATATTTGCTTCTGCGAAAAAGATGAATTCAAAAAATATAAGGATTCTGCCGTTGCCTGCCCGCATCGGGAACAGGATATCAACACAACCCTCGAAAACTGGCAGGACATGCTTGATGGTAAATATGCACCTGAAAAAGCTGTTCTTCGCATAAAAACAGATATGTTACACAAAGACCCTGCAATTCGCGATTGGGTAGCATTTCGAATCGTTGATACACCACATCCCAGACCAGAAATCAGGGACAGGTATAAAGTGTGGCCGCTGCTTGACTTTGAATCAGCTATTGAGGATCATCTTCTTGGTATTACTCATATCATTCGCGGCAAAGACCTGATTGACAGCGAACACCGCCAGCGATACGTATACAAATACTTTAACTGGAAGTATCCAGAAACTCTTCACTGGGGGAGGGTTAAGATACACGAGTTTGGAAAACTTAGCACAAGCAGCATGAGCAAAGCAATCAAAGAAGGAAAGTATACTGGCTGGGATGACCCGCGCCTTCCAACCTTACGGGCGATGCGGCGAAGAGGAATGCAACCAGAAGCGATATGCAAATTTTTTATCGAACTCGGTGTTGGAGAAACAGACATCGGACTGAGCATGGAAAACCTGTATGCTGAAAATCGGAAAGTAGTTGATCAAACATCCAAACGATTCTTTTTCACACCAGAGCCTGTAAAACTCATCATCCGGGATGCACCAGTCACTGTTGCAAAGCCTATGCTGCACCCATCTCACAGGAACTGGGGTAATCGGTTGATATCGGTTGCAGGTAATGTATTAATCAGCAAGAGCGATGCAGAAAAAATAAAAGAAAATGAGCTTCTGCGACTAAAAGACCTTTACAATATCAAAATACTTAAAAAAACGGCTGAAGTTATCACAGCAGAGCATATTGGTGGCGGGATAGAAATCGTTCGAAAAAAGAAGGGAAAAATCATTCACTGGGTGGTGCCAGATGGTCCAAACATAACAGTGCTGAATGTAACAGGTGAAGAAAAAGGAATTGGAGAACGAGGTATTTCTGATTGCGCTGGAGAAGTGGTACAGTTTGAACGGTATGGATTCGTACGCATCGACTCAGTAAAAGATAACAAGGTTACGGCATATTTCGCACACAAGTAAAGGGATCTCTCTGAAAACAGATAACTTGGTTTTTCAAGAATGGGATAGCGCGGATTTGAACCGCAGTCCAAGCCTCCCAAAGGCCCGAGGATCGTCCAGGCTACCCTACTATCCCAACAACGATTAGGATGCTATTATCAATAATGGCAGCACCTGATATATAGTTTGCGTGATTGGTGTAGTCAATGCACTGCCTCAATGTTTGCACCAAGCTTCCCCATGTGCTCAAAAAAATCAGGATAAGAAATACCAACCGATTCAGCAGTATCAATCATAGTACCACCCGCCGCCATACCTGCAAGAGTAAGTGCCATCACAATTCGATGATCATCCCAACCGCAAAGATTAGCTCCATGAAGCTTTGAGCTTTTAAGTATTAGCTTATCAGGCTCTTCCCTCACGTTTGCACCCATTTTTCCAAGTTCTGTTGCCATCGCATGCAAGCGATCTGTCTCCTTGTACCGAACATGTTCAGCATTTTCAATGACAGTAACGCCATTAGCGAGAACACCAAGTACTGCAAGAGTCGGGACAAGGTCTGGCGTCAAACCGACATCAATCGTACAACCATGAAGCTCGCTCTGTTTGACAGTCACGACTCCATGTTTCTTATTCCACGCTATATCCACACCCATCTCCTTAAGTATTGAAATAATCGCAGAATCTCCCTGTGCTGTCGGATACATGTTTTTTACAGTAACATCACCAAACAATGCACCTGCTGCAAGCAGGTATGACGCAGATGAAAAATCACCAGGCACCTGATACACAGGTACATCAAACTGCTGATTTCCCTCTACCATAAAAGTAAGATTTGCACCTTCATCCACCACCACATGCGCACCTGCAAGTCCAAGCATTTCAAGAGTAATATCAACATAAGGGCGTGACTTCAACTCACCACGAACAGCTATTTCAGTATCGTTCTCAGCAAGAGAGCAGGCTATAAGAAGTCCGGTAATAAACTGTGAACTTACCGAGCCATCGATAAAGGTCTTGCCACCACGAAGCTTGCCTCGCACCACAAGAGGTGCCATGCCATTATTACGCGTCGAAAATGCCTCGGAACCAAGACTATTCAAAGCAAGCAAGAGCGGATCATTGGGACGCTTTCGTATGGATGCATCACCATTTAATACCACAGCACTATCAACAAGTGAAGAAATAGCAGTCATTATCCGAAGAGTTGTTCCTGAATTTCCTACATCAACAACATCATCCGGTGTAGCAACTTCTCCCTGCACACCAGTGATACGAATTGCATCACCAACATTCTCAACATCTGCTCCAAATGCACGGCATGCATACATCGTCCTCTGTGTATCATCTGAAACCAGGGGATTTAGCACAGTTGTGTTTTTAGCAAGCGAAGCAATCGCGATAGCTCGATGCGTATAACTCTTGGAAGGAGGTGCATCAACCATACCCTCAATCACAGAGGGAGATATTTTCACATTCATTGTAAACTCGACTACTTTTGCGCAACTCGATTGCTCCGCAATCGAGAGTTGTTTTCCTACACTCGATTGCTCCGCAATCGAGTGTTATTCCCGCACACTCCGTGTGCGGTTCTGCACAACTTCGTTGTGCAGTGCTTATGATCACTCATGTTACCATCTGTAGAATGATGAGAGCGTCAAGTGATGAAACCCTGCCATCACCACTGACATCAGCAATAGCAAGGATTTGAGAATTGCAGGGACGGCTGCCGACTGCGATTTCAAGCACGATTGCAGCATCTGTTGAAGTGATTTGGGAATCGCCGTCAAGGTCGCCTTTCTTTGGTAGATTTGGTCCGCCGTCATCCACGATCACGCCGTTTTCTGTAAGGTCATCATCGCCGATACCGCCGTCAGTTAGCGTTATGACGATGATTTGATCCCCATTGTCATCGCTGACCGGAATCTGATACCAGTGAGGTGTGTTGTCATCCGGTGTTGGTCCATACTTCCAGTATTCTGTACCTGCTGGCACGTTTTCAGGGAATGTTAGTGGGATATTGACGCTCTCTCCGCTGGAGATTCCTGTGATATTGAAACTGAAGAATCCATAGACTGGGTTTAGATTCTCTGGCACTTCTAGCATATCATCGGGTGAGATTGCAGCGAGATCTTCAATGGTTCCAGCGTTGCTGTCGAGATAGACCTCGCCTTTTCCTGTTGCAGATTCAACCGGGGTTCCCGCGGGTGTTTCTGAGAAGTTGTATTCGGAGGAGTCTCCGCCCAGAATCTCGCCTGTCACGGAATCTTCGTACCAGCAGTTCCATCGGTATTTTCCTGGATCGCTTCCAGTGAACTCGTAGATGTTCCACAGCCAGTCGTTCGTGGTTGCGTTCCAGGTGCCGTCATAAAGCGGGGTTTTTGTCTCCGAGAATAGCAGCCTGTCGCTTCCGGGGTTGAAGTCTGGTTTATCGTAATATGCGTACCTGCAAGTTCCGTCAGGCATGGTCATCGTGATGTACGTTCTCACGGTGTGGCTGGTGCTGGTACTTGTTGCTATTTTGCCGTACAGGGTGTCTCCCACTCTAAAACTTTCGGCTCTCTCTGTTGAGACTCCTGTGGGGGTGGTCTTGTTGAAGTGCAGATCAACATTGATCGGGAGGTCGGCTTCAACCACGTATGTGGGATCAGACCTGATTGTTAGATGTAAAGGGCTTGTCTGCGAGAAATTGGCAGTTCCGAGAACGTCTACTGTGAATGTTTGCGGTGATCCAGGGGATGCCGTGTAGTTATAGTTTGTCACTGCACCGGGATCAGCATCATCGATATACCACAGCACCGTTACTTTCTTATCTGAATTGTTGAAGACTCTCTGATAAATTGTTTTTCCGGGTTCCGAGGATGTGGTTTCGTTTTCGGACGGGGTTGTGCCGTGTAATGTACTCAAAACGGTATCGATCACCTGGATGGACTCTCTCGGTGTTATCATCTCTTCATCACTAACACATGTGACATCGTACAGTCCGAAACCGCTTTCTGAATCGTCTTTGAGATTATAGATCACTGGCATCTCGATCCTGTTTGCAAACATTAGTGTCAACAGACGGGCATAAAGCGATGCCTGGGGTGCTGGAGCGAACTCTGTAATCCAAATCGGCTTCTCTCTACCCTCCTCACTCATGATAACATCTTCTACCATTTTTATATTTTCGTCAAAAAACTCTGGATGCTCGTTCTCTGAATAATAATGGATGGCTATCTTATCCATGTAAAAATTATTATTCTTATTGCCGCCATTCACTGTTATGTTATCGTACATCGCCTCAAGATATGCAGTGTTGAACTCACCTGTTTTACTACCCAGAAGGTTGCTTTCCATGCCAAGACCACTGCCCATGATCACTGCATCTTTGTTTGCGGCTTTTGCTGCATTGTAAGCAGGGATAAGCCTCTTCTCAACATAATCCTCTGGAGAGAGGTAACCATGCCTTGAATCGTTGGTTCTGATGTAATCCACCTCGTTACCCACCTCAAAATACCTGACCGGTCTTATCAGTCCTGGCATGTCACTTACCCCATCCCGGTCGTATCGCTCAACCACGTGGTACACATAATCATAGTATTGGTCAGCGGTTATCGTCTCGAACGATGATATGTTATCATTCTTCAGGTTTAACAGCAGCAATAACTCAGGAGAGTCCTCGTCCTGATACAGTTTGACCAGATTATCAAGCCCTGACTGGTATGTTACCTCCTTTCCGCAGAGCGTTTTCGTGCGGTAAGGGTAGCTCCAGTTTGCGTGATTCCATTCTGATCCAATCAAATCGCTGGTCTCAAGACCAGCCCACCATGCCTGATCCCTAACCACCCCAAAGCCTTTGATCTTTTCTTCATACAT
>RPGO01000025.1 GCA_004193545.1 Candidatus Argoarchaeum ethanivorans
GTTCTTTTGCAGTATCAATTATCAGCTTTGCTTCGCTCACGTCATCAATAACAATTATTGTATTTTTATTAAATTGTATTGTTTTAAGTGCTAATGTGATGTATGCATCATCTTTGCAGCCATTGCATACCAGATGCACATCATACTGTGCCTGGTAGGGTATGGCAAGGAGAAGCTCTGGCTTGCTTCCAACCTCAAGACCAAAAATAAGTGGCAAACCCGGATGCAGCAACCCCTCTATTACCTCTCGGCGCTGGTTAACCTTAACAGGAAATGCACTGCGATACGCACCGCCATAATCAAACTCGTTAATAGAATGTATAAAAGCACTGTGCATATCCTTGAGACATTCATGTAACAACTGTGGAAACCGCAAGAGAAAGGGTGGTTTCAGGTTCATTTCATTTAGCTTCCTGACAATATCAACAATCTCTATTCGATGTGAGCCATCCCTCCTTGTCGTTATCGTGAGATTACCGTTTTTTGATATGCCAAAGTAACCACTGCCCCAGCAGGAAATTCCATAAAGCTCTGCCGAATCTTCAATTCTCCACAATCTGGCCACCTGAAAATATAGCTTGAAGCGACCACTTGGTGTACACAGACATTAACAAATTAAAACAAAACAGGCGTGTAAACAATGATCTATAGATATTTAGCAATGGTTCCTTCTATATGTTTTTTTGGTGCTACACCTATCATGTTATCTACAAGCGTTCCATCTTTAAAGAACAATATAGTAGGTATTGCCATTATCTGGTGCTTCGTCGAGGTTTTTGGGTTCTCATCTACATTTAATTTGCCAATGACAACTCTGCCTGCATACTCATTTGCCAATTGTTGTAGTATGGGAGTGAGCATCTGGCAGGGCCCACACCATTCTGCCCAACAATCAACAAGTACTAAAGAGTTTTTTTGTGTAATTTCATCAATATTTGAATCTGTTATGTGATCTATACCTTCTGCCATAATTTTTAACCTCAAGTTATTTTACCGAGCGTTTGTTTTGTTAGTATAAAACTATTATGTTTAGGGGAGGCCGTCACATTGCGTGGCGCTGGCGTTGTTTTGAAGATGTTGTTGATTTGAGTCTGGCGTCTGCTGCTCCAGGTTTGGACATTTGGAAAAACCAGAATTTTAATCCAACACCAGATGGCGTGACAGTCTCGTTTAGAGTCTTCGCAGCGATTACCGTGGGAAACTGCAAGATTATATTTTCCTCAACATAAAAACCGTGCATTGTTTAGCTCGAACCACAAGGTTGCACAGCTTGATTACCTTGTAATCAAGACTCGTTATTTGTACTCACCTCGATTACTGCGTAATCGAGAGTTATTGTCTCTGTAAAGCGTCGTAGCTTTGCAGATTTCCATAATTCGTTATTTCTACTCACCTCGATTACTGCGTAATCGAGAGTTATTGTCTCTGTAAAGCGTCGTAGCTTTGCAGATTTCCATAATTCGTTATTTCTGCACACAAAGTCTTGTGGTTACTGGTACCGTTTTGCGGATATGCGAAGCCCGTGAGGGTTTGAGTGCGCGAGATAACCGAAGCCGTCAAATTAGCTTTTTGATTTAAAACTCTATCTCTTTTTTGGGTATGACCTGATTTTCCGGGCATGCTGCACCCTACCGACAGCTTTAAATACTGTGCAATGTCCCTCACTGATGACAGAAATTTCAAAAGTTTTCAAAGGAGTCTCTTTCACAGACTCGCTTGAAAACTATTTTGCTTTAAAAAACGTCTCGATATGCCAATTTTTATATTTCCTGGACATAGGAGATATAACCCCCTCCTCAAAGCACCTGCAATATCACTTCTATAAACCATCTAATTTTGAATTTGAGTTGTGATATATCTGAAAACCATAATGGAAGCTATATAAACAACCTATTTTATAAATGAACCATTAAAAATCTAAAAATTTAAATGTAACCTGGTGTATTGCTATTAATGGAGGAACTAAAATGAAACCACCATTAATACCGTATTTGGAGAATTCAAAATAGGTTATAGCGCAATTTATACTCAAAACGATCGGATCTAAAAAAGCAAAGAAAACGGCAAGCAGACTGAAAATACCAGATGTAAAACAGTTTATAGACATAATGAAGGTTATTACGATTGCTGATCTGTTTGGGGGAGCATATTCTGACTTTATATCTGAATTAGAAAAGAACAGAAAGCGAAATAGATTTGTGGATGTGAAAGAAATATTTGATTTAGCATATCTCTACAAATTACATTCCAAATTGGATGTGAAGACATTATCAACGTTTTTCAGAGGAATATTCAAAGTATCTACGAGAAGGAGGCAAAAGCGCAGAAGATACATCCTTATAGATGCAACGTCGATCAAAATCGACTTGAATACGTGGAGAAACAGGAGAAGGATCGGAAAGGATGGAAAACCATACAAATGGTCTTATTATCCCTCCAAAGGGTATTACGTCGGTTTTAAACTGATTGTAGCGATAGACACTGAGAATTACGAGTTATTAGGTTATGAACTTCACAATGGATGCCCGAATGATGCAAAAATACTTGTTTCATTCCTTGAAAAACTGTACTCATCGAAAAAGATGATAAGAGGCGATTTTATCATCTGTGATAAAGGATATAGCTCAATGAAGGATTATATAGCCACCATTAATCGATTCTTCGTTGTTTCAATCATTTATTTAAGAAAAAATATAAACATAAAGCACTGCACAACTTCGTTGTGCAGAAAATAACCAGTAACTCTTGATTTAATTATTATACCCCGCAGCTCTGCTGCGGTTGGGACAAAGAGGGGTATAGTCAGATGGAATTTTTAGATTTTTGAATAAGATCGGATAACAAAGCGACGGCACACCCCGCTGCTCTGCAGCGGGGTGTGCCGTCGCAATTTGACTGCGTCAGCAATCAAGTTGTGCAGAAATCAACTCTTGATTGCGAAGCAATCAAGTTGTGAAGAATACGCTTGGATTGAAGTTTTTACATCAATATACCGGTAGAAGTGTTGAAAAAAGAGTGTGTCGAACATTCCATTTAGCTTTCTGCCTCATACATCTGGCAGGAGGTATGGGAATAAGCGTTAGAGAGCTTGTTTATTGGTGAAGCTGGGGGGGGTTACATCTGAATACACAACCAGGCCGAAACAATGCCAACACCCAATAAGTTTGCAACCCCTGCCGAAAGGAAAACTTAAATATAATACTGCCTGTTTCATTTCTCTACAACGGGCCTGTAGCTTAGCCAGGTGGAGCGCACGGCTGATAACCGTGAGGTCCTGCGTTCGAATCGCAGCAGGCCCATTTTTATCCATCCATAAAAAACTCTGCATTATGTATTGTCTGGTGTTGTTGATTTGAAGGTTTTGTTGGTTTCCCCTGGCGAATCTTTTGACATGAAAACAAGCTACCTTCCTATCGGTCTTGCATACATTGGAAGCTATCTGCAAAAGCATGGTGTCCGGGTTGAAGGTCTGGACCTTCGGTTTTTTAATAGCTGGGATGAAGCCACACACAGTATTGCAGCAAGTGGCGCTGATGTTGTAAGTATCGGTGCTATGACAATAGAGATGCCGCGTGCCCTGCGGATTGCAGGTATTGCAAAAAAACATCTTGGTGCTGTTGTCGTGCTCGGAGGTCCTCATCCAACCGTCTGTTCGGATGAAGTTATAAGAGAGAAGAATGTGGACATTGTAGTGGTTGGCGAGGGCGAACGCACCATGTGGGAGGTTATAGAAGCACTTGAAGGTGCGAGGGGGTTGCACAGCGTTAAAGGGATTATATACCACAAGGATGGAAAAATAGTTCATAATCAAGGACGTGAGCCGATTGCTGATCTTGATTCTCTGCCTTTTCCAGCAAGAGACATTTTTCCTCTTAATAAAGTGCTTTTAAATCCTGTGACCAACTTTCCACTGCCTTCACCTGCTCTTCATGTATTTGCAAGCAGGGGATGCCCATTTACATGCAAATTCTGCCAACCCTGCCTGAACAAGATTTTTGGCAACAGGGCACGGTATCGAAGTATTAAAAACGTGTTTGATGAAATCGAATACCTCATCTCTCGCTACAATATTCGCGGACTCATGCTCGAAGATGATACGTTTACAGTGAACAAACGATGGACGTATAAGTTCTGCGAGGAGATGAAGAAGCGCGGACTGAGTGAAAAAGTAGCCTGGTATTGTCACACCCGTGCTGATACCATCAATAGAGACATGGCACACACATTAAGAGATGCCGGGTGCATCAGCGTGTGCGTCGGGATTGAGTCAGGCTCGCAGTCGGTGCTTGATATTCTTGGCAAGGGTACGACAGATAAGCAGTCATATGATGTACTGAGAATATGCAAGGAAGAAGGGCTTATAGTTGTTAGCAATATTATGATTGGCACTCCTGGCGAGACTTACGAAGACCTTGACAAGACTATAAAATTGATAGAATCTATGCAGCCTGAGATGGTATATGTTGGGATTACTACTCCCACGCCAGGTACTTACCTGTTTGATGAGGCAGAAAGGGCCGGAATTATCCAGGCCGAATCATGGACAGATTTTGACCGTGGCAAAACATCCAGAAAAATGAAGATAGATATTGATGACGCTACCCTATACAATGTGCGCAAGAAGCTTTCAATATACGGATTTTCACGCCAGTTTCTAAACGAGTCGTATTATCGCGATGCATGCCTTAAACGCTGGAAATCATTCATTGACATTGGAAAGCCGGAACAGATACTAAAAGAGATTAACGGTTAATAAGATTGTTATGTTTTGAAGTGATTACTTGATTGTCACATCAAAACATGAGTGAAGAACCCCTGGGGAGTACTTTTTCACTCGTCTGCATCCGATTGATTTGATTTCGCATCCTGACTTAAGTGCTGCCCTTTTAATTCGTTTGATCGGACGTTGTGGATAGAGTACCTCTGGAACTGCTTCATGGTAATGAAGTGTTCCGCCACTTGTTAGTGCGGTGATGCCAGACAGAAGGTACTCTTCTGATGATAGATAGCCCATAATCACCCTGTCTGCCATATTAGTTGGTGTAAGTTTACTGCAATCACCATGTAGTGCCACAACTCGTGGTTCGATCCTGTTCAGTTTGATATTCTGTTTAAGATACTGGTACGATTGTGCGTTTAGTTCAATTGCAAGTATCTTTTTTGGTTTTGAGTGCACCGCTATAGGAACAGTAAAATACCCAATTCCAGCAAACATATCAATAACCACTTCATCATCACAGATTCCATTTAACAGCTGTCTCTCGTGCAGATTGCCTGCTGAAAACATAATGCGCATTGGATCAAGCTTGAAAAGACAACCATTTTCCCGGTGAATTGTCTCAAAAGATGTAATGGCACAACGGGGTGCGATTAACTCCCTTTTTGGTTCTCGAAAGTTTCCATAAATACCATAATCCAGGAGTACGTATCTGGCACGCGGATATATTGTTAGCAGTGCTTCTCCAATCAATTTCCATACGGTTACCCCACTTTTCCACCGAACAATGATTGCATCACCTATGATGTACCAGCTTCGAGGAAGCAGTGCAAGCTCATCTCTATCAATGCAATTCTCTAACTGCTGTGCAAGGAGCTTTTTTTTCATAAAAACATGACTTTTAGATATGCCCATCGCCAGCAAGTATCTCAAGTATATCTGAAATAGTGCACATAAAAGTTTCTCGATCCTCTCTTGCACGTTATTTGCATTACGTATAAATTTTGTTGCTATTGGGGCTTGTAAAGTTATTGGGTGTTGGCATTGTTTTGACCTGGTTGTGTATTCAGGCATAATATCTGCTGTTCTTAGGTTTGAACGCATGAAAGAAATTAAAGTTTTGGTATAACACCCGGAGAGTTTATAACCCCATCCAAGCGTAATTGCTTAATGCTGGAAGTTCAGTTTCATACAAATCACTAATATTTCAAATATATTTGAATCAATACAAAGTTTACGATTTTGGAAAATTTGTGGAATTTCGGTAGAACTCAGCGAAGTTTTTAAATATGTTCCTGATTCTTCATCAGATGTGCACAAAAAAAAGGCTTTTTGTATAGCCCTTACGCCAACTGGCAGGCAGGTTAAAATGATAGCAGATTCGCCAGTTGAGTTCATACCATTTTTAACTGGTACCGGTCTTGCCTGGATAGACTTTTCAGTTGAAGACATGAAGGAAGCACAGAAGCTGTCGGTCTCTGTCGGTTTTATCTCGTCACTCGTGCCAACACTTCTTGGTGACTATTATTCTGTCTATGAGGATCTTGATACAGAACTTGGAATGAGACTGCCGGCTGTTGTCGGGAAAAAATTTGATGTCAAGGTTACGCCACTATTAATTCTAATCAAAAAAAATTTGATTATTACAATTCACTACACCGATGCAGTACGTTTTACAAGATTTTCCAGATATGCGCCCACCTTCCTGAAAAAAGTAGATCCAAAACTCTCAACTCCGGATAAGATAACAACTCTACTTACCAGATTGATTGATGAGAATAATAATGGAAACTTTGACCATTTGAGAGAAATAGAAGCTCAAGGAGATGAGATCAGCCACTCGCTCTTAGATTTAAAATCCTCAAGAGCCATGCTTGCACCAGAGATATACAACATGAAGCATGCACTGATAGCATACCTTGATGCGTTGTGGGCAACCCTTGATGTGATATCCTCCCTTCGTTACGGTGATGCTGAACTCATAAGCGATGATGAACATCTTCTGGCGATGTTTACAATCCTTGCAAACGATGTGAATCGCCAGATTTCTCTTGGAGAACACATGTCAGAGGTATTGGTGTCAGGGCTTGAAGTGCTCCAGAGTATCTACAACAACCAGCTCCAGGTATTAAACAATAAGGTTTCACTACTTATGGCATGGCTAACAGTAATAGGAACTGCGGTTCTTGTTCCAAATACCATTGCAACCATATACGGGACTTCTTTTTTTGGCGATAAAGGGCCAGAGGATCTCTGGTGGTACCTGTCACTTCTTTTTGTATCGATGATCTTATCTGGTTGGATGACCTACTGGTGGATGAAAAAGAAAGACATTATGCCTGCAATGCCAGATAAATTATAGAAAACTATATTTTATGTGGCTTACTTAAGTACTCAGTTTTTTAGGGTAGATAATAATGGATTTAACAACCAAACTAACCGAATTGGTATTAACTGCTGAACTGTATAACAAAAATGAAACTTTCAGTGCGGACGACCTGCCATATCATATTCGAACGCATTATTGGAATATAAAAGATAAAACAGTTTCCCGACCGATTTACGTGGCAGAAATTGATGTTGAAAAAATATATGATGTCAACGGCATAAGAGAATCCTTGAAAAAACTTCCTTTTATTGAATTTGAGGAATTTGGCTCACAGATCAAGCTCACGGTGTTTGATATTGCAAGCAAATGGTTTGCAAAACAACCGGATGCAAAAGAGCTTATACAAAAAAACCCGGTGCTATCCCACCACTTTGAAAAAAAAGAAATGCTTGATGTTAGTTATGAAAAATCCAAAAAAGCCAATAAGCCAAAAGAAGCGAGCAGACAGTGGATAGATTCCCTGCTTAACGATATTGCTGCTGAAAAGGATAGCGAGGACATGCTAAAACTTGTATACATACTTGCACCTGAGGAGATCGAGCAAACACTCGACAGTCTGGTGTTAACAGAAGAGCAGCAGAATGGTGTTAAGAGGATTTCCAGTGCTATTCAACACAGGGAATACTTAAAAAAAATAGGGCTCTTTGAGGTAGGAAAACTATTGTTTGTAGGTGATACTGGCACAGGCAAGACAAGTACAGCAAGTGGACTAGCAAAACGACTGCATCTGCCATTTATAGAAGTACGTCTCTCGATGATAACAGACCAGTATCTTGGGGAGACTGCAAAAAACATCGATCGTGTGTTTCATCTATCAAAGAAGCTGTCGCCCTGCATTCTCTTCATCGACGAATTTGATTTTGTAGCTAAAAATCGTTCATCCGATGAGAATGCAGCCCTCAAGCGGGCAGTGAACACACTACTGAAAGCCATTGACGAAATAAGTCTTGTTAGAGATGGGGTTCTTCTCGTTGCAGCCACGAACCATCCACATCTGCTTGATCGTGCGGTATGGCGCAGATTTGACGAAATAGTGGACTTCCCACTTCCAGACAAACAAATACGAAAGGATATCTTTGATTGTATCACAAAAAACATCGACAACGAGATAAACACAAAGGAGCTATCAAAACTCACAGATGGCTATTCCGGTTCAGATCTGCGAGTGGTGGTCAAGGATGCAGTATTAAGCGCTCTACTCACAGACAGAACAAAGCTCAGCCAGCAGGACCTCTTAAAAGCCATACAATCCTTTGATCGACGAATAATTTTAAAAACAGAAATTAGTTCATGAAGATTACGCTCCTCGGCACCGGAGATGCAGCAGGCACACCAAAGATAGGCTGCAACTGTAAGACATGCCAGGATGCGTTACAAGGAGGACGCAGCAGCAGACTTAGATCTGCCACACTTATTGAAACAACAAAAGGCAAGGTTCTTATCGATACCGGTCCAGACCTTCGCAAACAATTGCTTCGTGAAAACATCTCCCACATAGATGCCTGTATATGGACTCATGGGCATTACGATCATTATGCTGGCTATCCGGAATTTTATAGAGTGCAAAAACACGTTCCTGTGTATGGCATAACAACCACCCTTGACTACATCTTAAGTTATTTGCATTTCTTACATCCAGAACGAAACGATGTTAAACTTTATGAACCATTCGAGCTTGCGGGAGCAATCTTCACGCTATTTAAAGTTATCCACCCCCCGCAGAAGGATTGTGCAGGTGTGCTGATAGAGCAAAATCACAAAAAAATAGTTATTACTGGAGACACTGGTCCAGCCATCCCAGAGCAGAGCATCGAACTTATGATGGAGGCAGACCTTCTCATTGCTGATGCTATAACGCCCCCCCACATCAAACTCGTAAAACACATGAACGCAGAAGAAGCATTCGAACTGTATAGAAAGACAGGAGCAAGAAAAGTGATTTTCACACACATAAGTCACCTCTATAAGCCGCACGATGAGGCCATTGAAACGTGGCCACTTGGTTATGATGGGATGGAAATAATAATATAATTTTTATTTTATATACGTATAAGAAACTATAAACATTTGAGACTGCACAAACAGCCTATTCAACAGAAAGGTATATGTAGTATATATGAAATCTGTTAACTAATTATAAGGATTTTGGAGAATAATATATGGGAAAAACAGGCTCGATTGAATGGGTACGTATTAAAGGTAGGAAAGGGCATGTTAGAATGATGCCAAGAAGTGAGGTAAAATACAAACGACCAGGCCCAGCACAGCGGTATGCAGCAGACGGTACCAAAAGAAAACGAATTGCTCGCTCACCAAAAGCACTGGCAAAATAAACATTTGGGGCACTATCTGAAAAACCAGTTATTTTGACAATTATCGCAGACAAAGATCTTGATTACTGTGTAATCGAGAGTTATTGTCTCTGTAAAGCGTAGCTTTGCAGGTTATTGTCTATGTAAAACGCAAGATTTGCAGATTAGCATGGTAAGGAAAACACATTAATAACACGGTGATAATTATATGGCTATGTCAGAGAGTCTGCTTGATAATCTAAAGCTTGAAAATGGGCTTGTAGTTGCCATTGCACAGGATTACAGAACAGGAGAGGTGTTGATGTGTGCATACATGAACCCTGAAGCAGTGGAAGAAACGGTTAAGACCGGGATTGCCCATTACTGGAGTCGCAGTCGCAAGAAACTATGGAAAAAAGGTGAAAGCTCGGGACACACCCAAAAAGTTCATGAAATTCTTGTAGACTGTGATGCGGATGCACTTCTGCTTAAAGTTGAGCAGGTTGGTGGAGCATGCCACATGGGTTACCGCTCCTGCTTTTATCGCAGAGCAGATGGAAAGATCGTAGGGGAAAAATTATTTGATCCTGATAAAGTCTATAAAGCACCAGCTAGACCGCAATCTTAGAATCAGCAAATGCTTCTGCATTCAAAAAATTTAAGTAGCTACGTTTTGTTGTTGTTGTATTTGTGCTAACACTTGCTTAGTTTTTTTAAGTTCTGCTGTGATTTGTGAAAGGTTTGCTTTTAACTGTTCTATTACGCCTACAATTTCTTGTTTTCTTTTGATCAGTTCTTCTTTTGCTTCTTCAGTAGTTTTCGCTATGCACACACCACTACCAACCCCAATAATTACTGTGTCAGGTTTTGCCAGTACACCGTGTACAAATGATTCTGCACCTATCGGTATAAGAATTTCATCGCCTTTTTCTACGTTATTCATTCTATCTGTAACCTCAATAGCCCTTTCTATCTCACCAAGAGACATCTCTGTGATATTTAGTCTCTGGGAGATTGCTTCCACCTCCTGCTGATACATTTGGTACTGGTAAAGTATTCCATCAACTTTTTCTTGTGTTAGCTCTTCCTGATTCATTTGGTAACCTCTTTGACATTGTCAATTTTAATATAGTTGCGTTTTAGTCTGTGTTGACTTCCAATAGTAGAATACGTTTTTTCAATGGCGTTTTTTTCATTATTGCTTGTAACAGTCTTCGCAAATTTTTGCCATTTTGTCTTTACTCTAAAGCTTCCTTGTATGACAAAATTCTTCATAATATCTATATACTCCATGTAATCTGGAAACATGTATTTGAATTTAACTTATATAATTGTTACTGATAATCAAATGTTGCTGAAAACTTTAAAGCAGGTGCTCCATTTGTCAAGCGACCTCAATATTTATAAAGGGCAAAAAGTCTCTGTATCTGCACAACGAAGTTGTGCAGGTTGTCGAGTGACCTCAATATTTATAAAGGGTAAATGGAAGTTAGATCTACTTGGAGAGGTGACAACGGTGGTGAACCGTAACACACACAGTTTTACTATTTCAAGGTCAAGATATGATGCAGTTATCTTTGATCTCGATGGGGTTGTTACCAGAACTGCAAGGATGCATGCAGCCGCATGGAAGAAGCTCTTTGACCAGTATTTAAAAAAGAAGTTTGAAGATTTCAAACCTTTTGACATGGACGACTATCATCGATATGTTGATGGTATGCCTCGCTACGACGGGGTGAAGAATTTTCTTGATGCACGCGGTATAGAGATTTCGTATGGCAAACCCGATGATTCATCTGGCACTGAGACCGTTTGCGGTCTGGGAAATAAAAAAAATCAGACATTCCTTGAGTGCCTGAAAGAAGAGGGTGTGGAAGTTTATCAATCTTCTATTGATTTAATTAAAAAGTTAAAGGATAAAGATTTTAAGACTGCTATTGTATCCTCCAGTAAGAGTTGTGCTGAAGTTCTGGATGCAGCAAATATTTCCGATCTATTTAATGTTAAGGTAGACGGGGTCGATTCCGAAAGTCTTGACCTTAAAGGAAAGCCCGACCCGGCTATTTTTGTAGAAGCTTCAGATCGGCTGGAAGTTAATCCAAAAAGATGCGTGGTAGTCGAAGATGCAATCTCTGGGGTCATGGCTGGGAGCAATGGCGGGTTTGGTCTGGTTATAGGGGTAAACCGTGGTAAGCAGGAAAAAGCCCTTAAAGATGGAGGGGCTGACCTTGTTGTAAATGATTTATCAGAGATTGAAATAGTGGTAAAGATTGATGACCTTTTAGATGGTTTAGAGCATTTCAAAGAGATCGAACAGCAGGTAAAAGACAAGAAAGTGGTGGTATTTTTAGACTATGACGGCACCCTTACCCCTATTGTATCTCATCCGGAAGATGCAGTGCTTTCCGAAGATATGAAAAAAACACTGGTGATGCTATCTGATCAATGCACTGTTGCAGTCATCAGTGGAAGAGACCTTAAAGATGTAAAAGAGCGTGTTGGAATCGATGGCATATACTATGCAGGAAGCCATGGTTTTGAGATCGAAGGACCGGAATATCTAAAGATGGAGTATGAAAAAGCAGGGAGTTTTCTTCCACTGCTTGATGAAGCTGAAGAAATGTTGAAGCAGCAACTATCTCACATTAGCGGCTCTCAGGTGGAACGTAAGAAATTCTCTATTGCAGTTCATTACCGCAATGTAGAGGACAGGGATGTTAAGTTTATAGAAGAGGTTGTAGATCAGGCAGCCCTGCATTATGCAAAACTTCGAGAGTCCTATGGCAAAATGGTATATGAACTCCAGCCAAACGTTAATTGGGATAAGGGCAAGGCTCTTTCGTGGCTTCTTGATGCAACAGAACTTGAGAAGCCAGATACGATTCCTTTTTACATCGGTGACGATCTTACCGATGAAGATGCATTTGCAGTACTGCAAATGCAGGGAATTGGTGTAGTGGTGGGAGATGGTTCACGCCATACTTCAGCTAAATACAGATTAAAAAATCCAGCACAGGTTGAGGCGTTTCTTCATACCCTTACTACCCTACTGGAAGAAGGCAGCGGCTGGTCGCTAATCTATAAAGACTTTAATTCCGAAGAGGAGGGCTTGCGTGAGGCATTGTGCACACTTGGAAATGGCTATTTTGCTACCCGCGGAGCAGCCCCGGAATCTTGTGCTGATAAGATCCATTATCCAGGAACCTACCTTGCAGGAGGATACAACAGACTCAAAACAAAAATCGACAAAACCACTATAGAAAATGAGGACCTTGTCAACCTGCCAAACTGGCTCTGCCTTAATTTTCGCATACCAGGTGAAGACTGGTTTAATTTAACAAACGTAGATATTTTATCGTATCGGCAGGAACTGGACCTTAAAAAGGGGATACTTCACCGCACAGTCAATTTCCAGGATAAAAATAACCGGCAAACGAGACTACTCAACCGCAGTCTTGTGCACATGGGCGATATGCACATAGCAGCAATAGAAACAGTGATTATCCCGGTAAACTGGTCTGGAAAAATAGAAATCTGCTCTGCACTGGATGGGCAGGTAACCAATTCTGGGGTGAAAAGATATAAAAACCTGAATAACAAACATATTGAAGAGGTAGGGGCCAAACAAGTTGATGATAATACAATCCTTCTGCGAGTGCGAACTAACCAGTCAAAGTTGAATATATCCGAAGCTTCAAGAACCCATGTGTTTAAAGATGAATCGCCAATAATCATGGAACGGCTGCTCGTGAAAAAACCAGCATATATTGCCCAGCACTTCACAGTGGAACTTACTGAAGGGGAGACGCTCAGTATAGAAAAAGTGGTCTCTCTTTTTACCTCGCGGGATGCTGCTATCTCAGAGTGCACTCTTGAATCAGAAAAAGCGGTATTGGATGCACCGAGATTTAATGGTTTGCTCCAGACCCACACCATTGCCTGGAAACATTTGTGGCATAGTTTTGAGATTAACTTAGGATTGAATAGCTCCAACAATGGCAATCCTATCCAGAGAATCCTTCGTCTATATACTTTTCACCTCTTAGAGAGCGCTTCCATGCACTCTATGGACATTGATGTTGGGATGCCTTCCCGTGGCTGGCACGGCGAAGCTTATCGTGGGCACATCTTCTGGGATGAACTGATTATTTTTCCATTTCTTATCTACCGGGTTCCCCAGATTGCCAGAACACTGCTTATGTATCGGTATCGTCGTCTCAAAGAAGCCCGGAAAGCCGCATACAAGCTTGGTTATAAAGGAGCCATGTATCCATGGCAGAGCGGGAGTAATGGGAGAGAAGAAAGTCAGAAGGTTCATCTCAATCCTGTATCAGGGCACTGGGTACATGATAATACCCATCTTCAGCGCCACATAAATGCAGCTATTGTCTACAATATATGGCAGTATTACCAGGTCACCTGCGACCTCGAATTTTTATCTTTTTACGGAGCCGAGATCATCCTCGAGATTGCACGTTTCTGGGCAAGTATAGCAACCTATAATAAAAAGCTTGACAGATACGAGATTCTTGGAGTGGTTGGTCCTGACGAGTACCATGACAGCTATCCTGGTGCAAAGAGTCCTGGTGTGAACAATAATGCTTATACCAATGTTATGGCTGTTTTTGTGTTGAATCGAGCCATTAAATTGTTTGAGCTCCTACCTGAACAGCAATGGGAGGAGCTTTGTGAAAGGCTTGATATAAACGAAGCGGAAAAAGTAAGATGGAAAGAAATAAGTCACAAGATGCTGGTTGTATTTCATGATGATGGACTCATTAGCCAGTTTGAAGGGTATAAGCACCTGGATGAGCTTAATTGGGAAAGATACCAAAAAAAATATGGGAATATAGAGCGGCTGGATCGCATTCTTGAGGCGGAAGGCGACACTACCAACCGGTACAAAGTATCCAAACAGGCAGATGTTTTAATGCTTTTTTATCTCTTTTCATCTGAGGAATTAAGCCAACTATTTGGTCAGCTTGGTTATTCGTTTGAATATGAAACCATACCCAAAAATATTGATTATTATCTGAAACGTACCTCCAATGGTTCATCACTGAGCTGGATTATTCATTCATGGGTAGCAGCCCGAAGAGATAGAAAACGTTCCTGGGAGCTTTTTAACCAGGCTCTCAAGACCGATGTAGCAGATATCCAGGGAGGAACTACTTCCGAAGGTATACACCTGGGAGCTATGTCAGGATGTGTGGACATAGTCCAACGATGTTATACAGGACTTGAATCCAGGGGTAATATTCTGCGTTTTAATCCTGTGCTCCCTGAGGAATTAAAAAGAATAAGATTGCATCTGCGTTACCGGGGACATTTGTTTGAGCTAGATATTACTGCTGACAAACTAAAAATAGAGGCTCTCCCAGGCGGGGCAAAACCAGTACTGGTTGAGGTTAAAGGAAATGTCTTTGAACTTGGAGCAGGCGAAACAAAAGAAGTGGTGCTCAATGCCTCCACTTCACCGTATTTTTGAGTGAGGGTTGGGTTTGTTTATTCCATGTACTGTAGAAGTTTTACTATTTCCTCGTATTCTGCTTTACCATCGATATTTATTATTGCTTTTTTAGTGCCTACTTTAAAAACAAAATCCTCGTCTGGGTACACTACGATTACGACAAGTGTTGAACCTGATACACTCCATGTAGCAATCATCCCTTTAAGCGGAACGTTGTTACCATCAAGAGTGATATAGCCGCTGTATACCTTTGCTTCGGCTGTTTTTCCATTTTTCAGTGGTACTTGTGTTGTATTGATTTTATGAAAATCTTTAATGTCCATCCCTGCAGCCATGTCTTTTACCTGTGTCGAAGCCATCTCTAAAACTATCTGTGATGGCAGTGGAATACCAGCAGGAAGCACAATTCGCGTTGCAACTATTCTGGATGTAGATACGTTCTCTACACTACTGTATGCACCAACCTGGCGCATCAAATACTCCTCAAGGGACTTGTCTGCATAATTGATTGTTGCAGTGTTGATTTTCATCTCTTTACCACCAATGTCAAAGGTTTTTGGCATGCTTGTGGAATCACCAAGTTGCACCCAACCACATTCTTCAAGCACGCTTTCATCGATGTGTGGAGGATCTGCAACTGGTGTTTCAAGACACCCTGAAAAGACAATAACTAACAACAACAGTGGAAAAACAAATAGTTTTACTGACTTCATAATTACTCAGTTACACTTTAATGCTAATTAGATATTATTGTATCGGTCAGTATCTGTGGTTTGCATCGAAGAGTTAACTGAATTCCTCGCTTGCAAATTCTACGAAGCTGTGCAAACTTCGTTTGTGCAGGGAAAATAACAAGGAACTCCCGATTGCACAGGCACTGCACAACTTCGTTGTGCAGAGATAAGTCGAATTGCGACGGCACACCCCGCTGCAGAGCAGCGGGGCATGTTCCGTGCCGTCGCTTTGTTATCCGGTCTTATTCAAAAATCTAAAAGTTTCATCTGACTATACTCATCTTTGTCCCAACCACAGCAGAGCTGCGGGGTATAATAATTAAATTAACAACTGCACAACTTCGCTGTGCAGGAAATAACGGTTAACGGCCAATTCTCGAGTGCGTTAGCAATCGAGTGCAAAAGAACATGGTTGCGTTTATATTTTCCTATACGTTAAAAAAATAGATACGGTTTAGTATAACAACAAACTTAAAGACAGCAATATATGACGAAATTTTACATTGCAGATACCAGCGTTTTTTTAGCTAAAGTGAAACCATCTGATGTGTGCATTACCACACCATCGGTAGTTGCAGAGGTCAAAGATTCATCCTCAGCCCTCTTTCTCGAACTTTTTTGTATTGATAACTGCAGTGAAACTATATGTATTGAACAACCAAGAAAAGAGCTCATAGAACAAATAAAAAAAGTTGCAGAAGAAAGTGGAGACTTCGAACAACTCTCTTCTGCTGATATCGATGTGCTTGCTAAAGCTCTTGAATACAAACCTCTGTCTATAATTTTAACAGACGACTATCGAATTCAAAACATTGCAAAAATACTGGATATTACGATACAACCAATAAACCAGAAGCCTATTAAAAAAACTTACAAATGGATTATGGTCTGTAGTGGTTGCAGGAGGCAGGTAGAGGGAATTGGACCCTGTCCGGTGTGCGGTTCTCCGGTTCGCAGACGACGAATGAGAGAAAATAAGAAAATATAAACATCGTGCCATACAATGGTGAGAACCACGAGATCCCTGTGTTAATCTCGTGGTTGAAACCAATAGAGTGTGTAATTCTCTATACAACTTCGACGATGTTTGCGTTCATCACATCTCCCTCACTCACAGGCACACGATGCACTCTTCCTTCTATAGTTATGGCATAAAGGTCAGATGGTGCGGTATCGAAATTAGTCCCATTTACTGCTGCCCCATCTGTAGAATATGGCACGATGAAGGTGAACGTACCATTTGAAGCAGTTGTTGTCTGTGCATACTCGAATGTACGCCCCTTGTTTGTTAGAATTGGCACCTGTAGTGTTACCGTGCTGTTTAATGGAGCACTTCCTGTAATTCTTGCTCCTTTCACATATTCAAAGATTTTGACATAACCAGTATTTTCTTCAGGAATTTTTTTTGGAAAATTCGGGTATACTTCATAGAAATCAGGATACATCTTGGTATATAAGTTGTACACCTGTCTGTAACCAGCATCGTATCCCGGCATTGATTCATGCACCAGACGATAATGCTTCAAGCCAATGCCATCAAGCGTATGCAACCTCGCCTCCATCGAACTATAATAAGTCATGCTCGGAAGATTTTGCATCCCACCGGATGTCTGCACCGACTGCCAGTACTTCTGCCAGTATTCCTGCCCTGTAACACCATCCCAGGCAGCAATCGCATAGAACTTGCCTGTCGCCATCTCAACATCGCTGACCACGTATCTTACGCCAAGTTCATCTGCAATCTTGTTTGCTTCATCTTCACTTTCTGCTGTAAGAAACGTGGCTGCACCCGGCCGCTGCTCTTTACCGCCTCCGATTCCACCTTGGAATGGGTTGGCATTGGGAATTCTGCGTCCTATTGTCTCGATCCAGAACCCGTAATCCCACCACGACATGACACCGTAAGCAGTGTCTGGGTATGGATATGGCTCTCCTTTTGGTGGTCGTTCATAAGGCCCATAGTATGAGATTCCCGGGTCTGGTGTATTATATCTCATCCATTCAAGCGAGTTATACCATGGTGTGCTTGGTCCACCACTATGCTTTGCCTGTTGTAATGCCGCGGTGCAGGGACCAAGTGGATATACAAGGATCGCAAATGTGATGATTACAAACAACACATGCCATATCTTAACATCTTTTATTATAAACTGTGGAATATCCTTAAGTTTATTGACGCTTTCTTTATACACCGTTTGAATATCATCAAAACCTGCAAACCCGAGCATTTTTGTAGCAAAGTAAGCACTCAAGAGCGCTACATTCACTGCATAGTAATAACCGAACCGATTCTGACCATATATCGCAAGGAGCATGAACAGAGTCCAGACAAGGACAAGAATGTCTTCTGGCTTCCATCTGCGTATCACGTAGTAGCCAAGAAGAATGATTCCAAGAATTGATACGTAAAAGCAGTTTCCAAAGTTGCCGTATACCATGCTACCTCTACCGATATCAAGATGCGGTGGTGTGCCCCTCATCAGCATCGAGGAGATCTCTGCAACGGTTGCAGCACCACCCCCGCGTATCGTGAAGATTGCGATGATGGAACCTTTGATTGTGCTAATTAAATGAGGGGTGAGAACGCTCAACAGGACAAAACCAATCACTGCACCTGCAACCAGTGCTGCAGGATAGTAATACTGGTTCAGATCCCTGCGATTCATCTCCTTTGATACGATGTACATCAGCACGAAGACGATGATCGCTATAATAGACGTGGTTACATGCAGCCACGAGTAATTGCCTGAAAATCCAGATTCGGGATGTATAAACGGCAGTATCAATAATGCCTCCAGCGCGAATGCAATCACCCCTACCACTGTTATATACTCTGTTGAGTTGCCATGGATGTGTTCGACGACGTAGATAATAATCGCTGAGAGCATGATGATCAGACCAAAGAGTATTGCACCTGTCCAGCAGAGTTGATATGCTGCATACGCAAGACCAGTTAGTATGGAGTATATGAGCGGATATTTGACTGTCTGCCAATCTTTGTTCAGATCGCTAAACGAGAGATTCTGAGCGCGCGCGCTTCTGATCGCAAGCATGAAGAATAGAATAGTTGCGGTGGAAAAAAGCGCCTCTGTGACATGGTGGTCGACAAATCCAAGTAGCGACCTTGACAGAAACTGCCCGGGAAGCGTTGCGATGATCAGTGCTGCAAGGAGTCCTGTACCCCGATTGTGCAGGTGTTTTCCGACGAAGTAGACCGGTATAACCACGAGTGCGCCAAGAACTGCTGGGAAGTATGCCCCAATACTATTAACCAGATGTTGATCTGGATGCCCGAGTCCAAGAATAAGCGATAAGAAACCAATTATATGATCGTACAAAGGGCCATAGTGTTGGAAATGTCCGTATGGAAATTCTGTAAATGCGTCGTATGTAAGGGTGTGAGGATAATTATGAAGCAGGTAATCCACCAGTCGCATATGGTACCATGGATCGTTTCCACCAAACCTGATCGTACCATCTACAAGAAATACGCTGTCGTATGGAAGTACAGTCCGGATGTAGAGTGCAATCGCAAATATAATTGCCAATAGTACACCATAAAAGGCACCAGATTTTAATCGATTGATCAGAGTTTGTTTAATTTCTGTCTGTTGTTCGATTTGTTTGGAAATGGGTTTTTTTCTGTTTAAAGATTCTTTTTTAATAGCGTTATTTCCTTTACCAGCCTTTCCATGTTTATTCTCTTTATCCTTCTTTACAGTCAATCAATGCACCTCATATTACAGTGTTCATGTAATTTAAATAGTTTGAGATGTACGTTAAGTAATATAAATTATGTTGGTATCAGTAATAACCTGTTCGCACCGAATCGATAGATATCCTGATCTGGTAGAAGCCATCAAAAGTTTGGCTGCCCAATCATACGCCGATCTGGAACTCATCGTGGTTGTTGATGGGGACAAAGCACTGTACGAGCAGATCGTGAAAGATGGTATCCCTGTAGATAAGGTGCTGCTGAATGAAATAAATATAGGGCTCTCTCGAAGCAGGAATCGTGGGGTAAATGTCGCATCCGGTGAGGTGATTGTATTCTTTGATGATGATGCGGTTGCCGACCGGAACTGGATTAAGGAACTTGTGCGCATGTATGACGAGTACGATGCGATAGCTGCTGGTGGAAAAATTGTGCCACTCTGGATCGGAGGGAAGATGAAATTCCTGCCCGAGGAGTGTTACTGGTTGATCGGTGCAACACACCGGGGGTTTGCAGAGGGAATCACAGAGGTCAGGAACACGTTTGGGTCAAATATCAGTTTCAGGACGGAGGTGCTGGACGCGCTCGGGGGTTTTCGAGGAGAGATGGGCGTTCGCGGGAGCGGCGCGCTGCAAGGGGAGGAGACTGAGATATGTGTGCGGATGAAGGCGCGGTTTGGGAGGGGTGTTATGTATAATCCTGATGCGATTGTTCATCACAAGATTGTTTCAGCGCGCACGAAAGTCACGTTTCTTATGAGGCGCGCGTTCTGGCAGGGCTACTCCAAGAGGATGATTGCGGAGATGGGATATTCGATGGATGTGGAAGGCGATTTTCTCAGGAATCTGGTGTGTGATGGGGTTTTTGGGAGGGTCAAGGAGATTTTGCGATTTAAAATTGTTCCGGCAGTACAGATTTTCTTTCTGGGGCTGTTTACTGCTACGGTATTTCTTGGTTATATGTACAGATATGTGAATCATCCGGGGCAATAATGATGAATAAAACGATTAAAGTGGTTCCTAATGGTGTAAATACATCCCAATTTAAGGTGATGATACGGGAAAAACAAAAAACATGGGTGGCGCATACATTCGGAGTTGATCTGAGTCCGGATCTGAACATAATAAACACAGGAAGACTTTCGCATGAAAAAGGCATCTCATATCTGATCGAAGCACTTGAATACCTTCCACCGACCACGAAGTTGTTTCTTGTCGGGGGTGGGGTGCAGAAAGATGAATTGAAGCGACTGGTCAAAGAGCGAGATGCGGGTGGTCAGGTCGCATTTCTGGGAAAAGTTGGGCATGAAAAACTGCCTGGGTTGCTGAATGGCATGGACGTCTTTGTTTTGCCCGCGATTGGCATGGAGGGTTTCTCAAACGCCATGCTTGAAGCGATGGCATGTGGTCTTCCGGTGGTCACAACAACGATAGGAGCCGGACCTGAGGTCGTGACTGACGAGATCGGGGCGGTGGTAGAGACAAAGAATCCGAGACAACTTGCGGATGGGATTATGAGTTGTAGCGATCTTGATCGCATGGTGATACGGAAGTACGTTGAGGAGCATTTCTCATTTGACATCGTTGCAGATTACGTTTATGACATGTATGCCCGGTTATGTGGAAAAGAAGTTGAGAACATCTGCTATTGCTCTCTTTACGCGCCACCATACCAACTATCTGGAGCTGGCATGCAGGTGCATGAGTTATCGAAGCAATTATCAAGGATGTGCGACGTTTCGGTCATATCGGCTGGGATAGATGGTAGCCGTGACGAAGTGATGGATGGAGTGCATTATTATCGGGTGAAATACATGAAAGGCGAGGCGATGTCCCGATTTTGTTATAGTCTACTCGGGAGTTTGAAGGGCAGATCACTGGATCGGTTCGATGTGGTCGACGGAAGGAACTGGGAAGGGGGTCTTGTCTCTGTTTTTATTTCAAAACGCAAAGGCAGCAAATCCGTGATGAGCTTCAGAGGAGAGGGCGCGGTGGAAGGACCGTGGGTGAAGAACCGGATCAATCGGTATATTGCGAGACGTGTGGATTTGATGACCGCAACAGACCGGCGGACTGCTGAGAAAGCGGAAAGGGTTTTAAATTAGTATCTACAATATAGGAACCTGATGAAAACTGTGTGGCGCAGTAGGGATATGAAAAGGGATTTTGAGATGTTTAAGGACGATGCTCTTGGAATAATACTATTTGGATCCTCTGCCCGAATGGAAGACGTTGAACGGTCTGACATGGATATCTGCATCGTGCGACCTGCGAACGATGGACTTCTGACTGGGATGAACCGGATGCTGGGTGGGAAATACGATATAAAGGTTTTTGAGAACTTGCCCCTTTATATTATGATCGAAATAATTCACGATCACAAGATTATATATGGTGATGACATTGAACTTTCAGCGTACTTCTACCGGTTCAGGCGACTATGGGCTGATATGGTACCGCGTGTTGAATATAATCAATTTGACAGTGTTGGGGAACGAATGATACTCAGGAAACGGTGGTTGCATGAGAAGAAAACGATACTTGGAGAAGCTGGAATTTTTTGAAGATGAGGTTAATTTTATAGCAGCCCATGAGGTCTGCGATGACGTTACAGCGCGGGCGTTACTTCACTCGCTGCAAACCTGTGCCGAGATATCCATGGATGTTGTCGCCATGCTCACAAAAGATGCCGGACTGGCGGTCGGTGATGATTATACCAACATAGAAAAATTAGCGAGAGAATCTATCATAGATGTGAATGAAATGAAAGTCCTGAAGGAATATAATGGGGTGCGAAATAGCATTGTCCATAGGTACGGTACTCTTGATATGAAGCGCGTTACAGAAGGGCTAGATGAGATCGACAAAATTTATCAGGTTGTTGTGAAGCTCGCTGAAATATACGAGCGTGTATCCGCGAGCAATGACTGAAGAGCAGTAGAATTCATGATTGGAATACCCCGAGGTTGTCTTAATTGTGCGGCATAGCTGGCATATATGGAGTTTCGGATAAACCCCTATTGAAACGAATGTGCAATGTAATCGAGCACAGGGGACCTGACGACTCCGGGTATTATGTGGACGACGCAGTATCTATCGGCATGCGACGCCTCAGCATTATCGATCTTGCTGGTGGAAGACAGCCGATCTTCAACGAAGATGGTAATATTGTGGTTGTGTTTAACGGGGAAATCTACAATTTCAGGGAATTGAGGTACGATCTGGAGCAAAAGGGTCATAGATTCACTACTGATTCCGATACCGAGGTGATTGTACACGCTTACGAGGAGTATGGGTATGATTGTTTGGATCGGTTCAATGGTATGTTCGCGATCGCGCTCTGGGACATGGATCGTAGGAAACTCTTTCTGGCACGTGACCGAGTTGGCATCAAACCGCTGTATTATGCGGCGATCGATGGAGTTCTTGTTTTTGGCTCTGAAATAAAATCAATTCTTGAGTACGGGATCAAACGGGAGGTGGATGTGCAGGCTCTTGCGGATTACTTCGTCCTGCGGTACGTTCCCGCGCCCAGGACAATGTTTAAAGGAATACGAAAACTAGACCCCGGGTGTTATATGGTGGTGAACACGGACGGGATAGAAAAAAAGAGCTACTGGAATCTCGAATTTAAAACGATTCCTGGAAACGAAGACTACTTTAGTAACAATATACTGAAGATGCTGAAAAACTCAGTGAAACGAAGACTCATAGCTGATGTTCCGCTCGGCGTGTTCCTATCCGGGGGTGTGGACTCATCCACAATAACTGCGATAGCGAGTGAATTCTCTTCCGAGCCGGTAAAGACATTCTCTGTTGGATTCTACGGCGCAAAATATGATGAAACGTCTTATGCGAGAAATGCTGCAGAATATTTTGAAACGGATCATACTGAGGAGTGGGTGGATATAGACAATGCAGATATCCTGCCGGAGTTGATTTATCAGGCGGACGAACCGCTGGCAGACCCTGCGATGTTACCCACTTATTTAATCTCAAAAGTGGCACGGAAGAAGGTGAAGGTGGTTTTGAGTGGCGAAGGAGGGGATGAGGCGTTTGCCGGGTATGATCACTATGCTTCGGAAATAGGTGCGCGTAATATGCTCAGATGTGTGCCGGGATTGTTGCGGAAACTGGTTTTTAAATTGGGGGAAGAAGTCAATGAATGCGCCCTAAAGAAATACTTGTTATACGTTGGTTCGAGGACAACACATGAGGATAGTTATTCCTATCGTTTGAAATTGCGGGACGGCGGTTATTTGAATACTGATATTTTGAGAACCGATGGTGTTAAGGATAATACGCGCGCTTTATTCCATAGCGATGGAGATTATCTGAACTGCATGTTAGGGTTCGACATCAATTACTGGCTTCCCGATGACCTGCTAATGAAAGTGGATAAAATGACGATGGCTAACTCACTTGAGGCGCGTGTCCCCTTCCTGGATCATGAATTATTGCAATTGGTGTGCGGGGTGCCGTCTGGCATGAAGCTTGGGAAACGTTTGCTCAAGATGAGTGTGAAGGAGCTACTGCCTGCAGAGGTGATGCAGAGGAAGAAGCACGGGTTTGACGTGCCGATCAAGGAGTGGTTCAAGGGCGATACGCTGGATGAGTATTTATCTGAAGAGATGATTGGTGATACGCCGTATCTGGATTCGAAGGGGGTGCATGAGCTATGGGGGCGACATAGAAGCGGGAAAGGCGATTATGGCGTTTTGCTGTGGAAATGTTTATGTTATGTTGGGTGGTATGATGCATACTGGTGAATGGGGTGCTAGAAATAAATAAAATACTAAGCGAAGTCGGAGAAATTCCTAATGTAGTTATGACCTTCAAGAACTGGTGGATCTACTTTTCAAATATTTCCGGTTTATCCAATGCTGAAACAGTTTGTAAACTCAGAAATGGTGCAAAATTTATTATTCGTCCGGATTCATTTGACATAAGAATGGTTAAGGAGGTGTATATTCATAGGTCATATCATCAGTTAGAAATAAATAAGGGCGATATAGTGGTAGACATTGGTGCGCACATTGGCACTTTCTCGGTTATGGCGGGGTGCGAAATCGGAGAAACTGGTAGAGTATATGCTTATGAACCGGGTCCCACTACCTTCGATGTGCTCAAGAAAAATATCCGTATCAACTCATTACAAAATACTATCCAACCTTATAAATTCGGTATTAGCGACAAGACTGGTAAAAAAGAATTTTACATATTCAAAAAAGGTGACAAACCACTCTTTCATAGTTCTTCATTTTATCGAGAACAATCAAGAGTTATCGATGCGACATTAGGCGAAAAAATTGAAGTGGAGTGCATAACTCTAAAAGATATTTTTGAATTAAACGATTTGGATCGGATAAATGTTTTGAAGGTAGATTGTGAGGGCGAGGAGTATAGGATACTACTTGACACTCCTGATAAATACCTGAAAAAAATAGATAGAATTTGCATGGAATATCATGATTATTTGAGTACTAACTATAACCATCAAGATCTAATAAATCACCTATCGAAATTGGGATATGATGTATTTCATGAAACTCCCGAGAATTTAGAGATTGGATGTGGAATAATCCATGCCTGTAAGACTGATTGAATATTATACATTTTTAATGGTGAATGCATTGGTGGGGCGCTATACTAACAAACGGGAAGCGGTATACGAAATAATTGATAATGAATTCGGGACTTGGAAGGAGGCTCTTTATTATAGGTTGTGCAATTTAATTAACGAAGATGCGATATTTTCAAAATTGCCGTATTTGTTGGGGGATAGAAGAAAAATAGATACTTTCGATAGTCAGTTAAATTTTCTAAAGAATATGTTCATACTTCCTGCCCTGTTTTTCTGGAGGTTATTTTTGATAAGGCTTGAACGTAGGTATTACAAAGTCAAATATCCAAACGTCTGCACACTCCAAGATATAATGAACGAAAACTTTGATTACCTGTTCGTCCTCAACACTACAGACCACACAATCACAGCTTTACCAGTCCTGGAAAGTATGGATGGTAGAGCGAGAAGTTTAGTTGTGACCTTTAAAGGAGTGTATGCGAGATATAAAGATGATTTTGATGCATTAAAAAATACAAAAATTATATTTTTTGAGTATGAACTGAAAGATCTCCCGCTAACGAAATATTCAGGAATAACTAAAGAATCCAAAGAGAAGTTTAGGCTATTGAAATCTCAAAACTTGGATGGTGACTTCAAACGACTGATTGATATCGATAAATATTTCATAAAATTTCACCTTAACACGGAATTGATCCAGTATTATTTCTTCGAAAAGGTTTTCAACACGTTTGATCTGAAGGGTGCAGTTTCAATCGTTTTTACCACGGCATTTGAGTTGTGTAAAGAGCGAGGGATACCAACATTTGTTCTGCAGCATGGAATCGGTGGAAAGTGGCACGGTCATCCGTATGTGTCGGATTATTGGTTCACTCTTGATGACGTATCTAAAGATTCATTAGATGAATGGCTCGATCATACCGTTGAGGTTATAGCATCAGGCTCTCCAAGGTTTGAGTATTTTAAAAATCACATAGAGTTACAAAGAATGAAGAGTACAAAATTCTATAAAAAAATTAATAAGTTAAAATACAAAAAGAATATTACATTTATTTCACAGGGAGCGATCTATGATACTCAAACAACGTTTCATGCATTGAAAAAGCTCAGAAATGAATTGCCGGGTGACGTGGCCCTAACAATAAAATTGCATCCGCGAGAAAATTTAAACGAATCAAACACAAAGAGGCAAATGGAGAGAATTTTCACGCGAGAGGATTTGCGAAATACGAGGTTCATAAGAAACGAAATAGACTTCTATGAGGTAATGGCGAATTCAAACATTATGATAACCGCAACATCTACTGGTATGCAGGAAGCGATTGCCTGCGATCTTCCCGTGCTTCAAATCAACTTTGCTGGAAAGCCGTACCTAAAAGCGTATGACCTCTCATCCTTCGGATGGAGAACTCCGATTGATGACCCCGAGGTTATGGTTAAAGAAGCAATAGCAATAATAAGTGATAAGAAACGATGTAATAAAGTAATCGAAAAGCAAAAGTGGCTGAAAAACAGAATGTTTAAAAACTTCGGCAACTGTGGTGAAGTTATAGCTGATACGATAATACATATACGCGAGGGCAAGAAGAAGTAACAGAGATGAAAAAAATGGAGATCATAGCAATAATTCCTGCACGAGGTGGAAGTAAAGGAATTCCGAGGAAGAATCTCAGATTGCTTGCCGGAAAACCGTTGATCGCATGGACGATTGAAGTGGCATTGAAATCGGAATGGATTAATAAAGTCGTTGTCTCTACAGAAGATAAGGAAATTGCGGAAATTGCGCAACTTAATGGTGCGGAGGTTATTAAAAGACCAAATGAATTAGGGGCGGACGATGTGCCTTTGGATCCTGTTATTTTTCATGCCGTAGATTCAATTGAAAAAATGGAAAATGTGACGTATGACTTTATTTTAACCATCCAACCAACTTCGCCTCTTTTAACAACTGAAACAATTAATGAAACGATTAAAATTATGTTAGAGGGAGATTACGATACGTTGATGAGTATAAAAGACGAAACTCATTTGTATTGGATAAAAAAGGATGGGCGCTTTACTCCATTGTATAAAGAAAGAAAGAATAGACAATATTTAGATCCGATCTATAAAGAAACGGGTGCAATATTAATTTCTAAGAGGTGGTTAACTACTGAGAATAATCGAATTGGTGGTAAAATATTTCTTTTTGAAATTCCAAAAGAGGAGAGCATTGACATAGACACGTACCAAGATTGGTGGATTGCAGAAAATCTGTTAAAAAAACAAACGATTGTTTTTAGAGTGGATGGAGATGGTGAAATTGGATTAGGACATGTATATCGAATGATATCATTGGCAAATCGAATGGTCTTTAATCACAACCTAATTTTTTTAATGGATAAAGCTAAAAATGTAGGAATTGAAAAAATCAGAGAATATAATCACCTCATACGTACATTTAGTGGAGTGGATGAGTTGTTTGAGCTATTGGAAGAAATAAATCCCAATATCATAATCAACGATATTCTTGACACAGATAAAGAATATATCACTAAATTAAAAAATAGAGGTTATTTTATTGTCAATTTTGAAGATTTAGGAGAGGGGTCGGAATTGGTGGATGTCGTTATAAATGCACTTTATGAAAATAGTTACCCCCGTGAGAATCACTACTATGGTTATAAGTATGTGTGCATTAGGGACGAATTTTATATTTTTCCTAAAAAAGAAATAAAGGTGGGCGTGGAAGAAATTTTAGTAACGTTTGGTGGAACAGATCCGAATAATCTAACTTTAAGAACACTCGGAGCCATGGAAAGATTGGATTTGAAAAACATCTGTGTGAATGTAGTTTTGGGGTTGGGGTATACTCCAAAAAAGGAGTTGTATCACTATGTTGGTAAGCTCAAGGCAAAGGGATTTAAGATATCTATTAAAGAAAGTGTCAAGCTGATGAGTAAAGAAATATACAATGCAGATATTGTAATTACTTCTAATGGGCGGACGATATATGAAATAGCGAGTATCGGGACACCATGTATTTCCATCTCTCAAAACGAGCGGGAGGTAAGACACTTATTTGTTCATACATCAAGAAGTATTATGTATCTTGGAATGGCATACGATATATCAGAAGAAAATATTGCTTCTGCTATAAAGAAATTGATTAAAGATTACGAATTAAGAAAGGAGATGAATGAAAAACTTTTAAAATTTAATTTAAAAAAAGGTATGGATAGAGTCTTGAGGTTAATCTTTGACAAGTATTACCAAGGTGTGGAAAATGAATCAAAAAACTAAAATATGTGTGTTACACGGTGCGATTAGTAATGCAGGCGACTTTTTGATATACGAAAGGGGTAAAAAACTTTTGCAATCATTTTTTGGAGATAATATTGATTTTAGTTACAAATTGAGGTCTAAACCGATTAACGGAAATTTTGATGGATTGATTATATTGGGGGGGCCGCTGATCAGCCGTAAAATACGCCCACAAGTTAAAAATATGATCGAATATATAAAAGATAAAGAGATACCTTGCACTTGCATAGGTCTTGGAATTTCGGGGGAAAAGTTCGATTCCAACAAGGATTATTTTTTAGACTATGAATCCATCTGTTTTTGGAAATATGTTTACGAAACTTCAAAATTATTTTCGGTGAGGGATAAAATAACACGGGATGTGCTCAAGAATTATGGTATTAAACCGGAATTGACAGGATGCCCTGCATTATTTAATTTGGAAAGCGATAAAGCTTTTCCAAAGAATAATATAAAAAAAATTAATAAAATTATAATATCTATTCCTGACCTGACAGTTAAATCCTATTCTTCAGTCAAACCTTTTTTAGTAACTTTAAATTTTTTGTATATATTAAAAAGAAAGTTTTGCGAAGAGGAACTGGGAATAATTTTTCAGCATGGATATAGCATACCCCAACAAATTATCAAAAAATTAGCAGACATGGTAGGTATAAAAACCTATAATGTATCAGGAAAAAGTTTGGATTCCTTTGCAGAGTTGTACGAATACGATGTACATATAGGAACAAGGTTACATTCACACATCTTTTTCTTATCTTTGAATAAACCGTCATTTTTGTTTAATGTAGATATGAGAACGGAAGCATTTTTAAAAACGATTGGAACACCAAGTGATACATATACGATTTCAGGAATTAGAAATCTTATTGATATGCTCGAAGAGAGAATTGCAAAAAATGATTTTGATGAATTCCATGGTGTTCCTCATGAAATCAAAAGATTTTACGTAATTATGGAAAGTTTTCTAAATGAAACGCTTTTATTTTATAATATGTGTGATTAAAATGGTAAACTGGAAAAAGGTAATGGGAACGGTGATGAATTTAATTTGTTGCCGGCTGAAGGTATTGATTATTCGCCGTAAATTCAAAGGAGTAATTTACACAGGATGTAATGAGGATATTTCGAGAACAGGTATGGTTGAAATTGGTGAATATACTACGATCCCAAATGTACGAATACTTACTTGGAACTCTTCAGATACAGTAACAATAGGTAAATTTTGTAGCATTGCGAGTGGCGTAACGATATTAGGAGGCGGTAACCACAGAATTCAGAGAGTCGCATCCTACCCACTTGAGTATGTGCTTCTTCAGAATATGAAAAAAAGAACTGAAGATTGTTCAGTGTCGCGTGGACCAACGCTAATAGGAAGTGATGTTTGGATGGGCATAAATGCGATAGTACTTTCAGGTGTTACTATAGGGAGTGGAGCAGTTGTTGGCGCTGGTGCTGTAGTATCAAAAGATGTGGCACCCTATGCTATTGTGGCAGGTAACCCTGCTAAAATAATTGGATATCGTTTTTCAGAAAAACAAATACAAGATTTGCTCCTAATAAGATGGTGGAATTGGGATGTCAATAAAATAAAAGATAATATATATCTATTTGGAGATGTGGATAAATTCATAAAAACTTTCGAGGTGAATAAAAATGAGAAAGATTATTAAAATATCAAAAAAAGAAATTTCAGATACAACATGTCCATTTGTCATAGCAGAAGCAGGCGTTAACTACTACGATATTGCAAAAGCAGAAGATATCACACCTATCGATGCAGCGAAATTGATGGTGAAAGCGGCGGCAGACGCTGGTGCAGATGCGATCAAATTCCAAACATACAAAGCAGAGAACTTGGCATCTAAATATTCTCCTGCTTATTGGGATGTGGCAAAAGAAAACACGAGATCTCAATATGAACTTTTTAAAAAATATGACAAATTCAGAGAGGATGAATACGTGGAGTTGGCACGATATGCAAAAGAAAAAAATATTATTTTTATGTCAACTCCTTTTGATAACGCAGCAGTCGATTTTTTGGATGATTTGATGCATGTGTTTAAAATCTCTTCATCTGATATTACGAATATACCATTTATAAAATATATAGCAAGAAAACAAAAACCAATATTTCTCTCCACTGGAGCATCAACAATCGAGGAAATTAAAGAGGCTGTAAGCACGATTGAAAGGGAAGGCAATAGTCAAATTGTGATTATGCATTGCATATTAAACTATCCAACAGAATACAAAAATGCTAACCTTGGAATGATAAAACATCTTGAAAAAACATTTCCTGATTATCTGATTGGATATTCGGACCACACATTACCAGATTCGAATATGTTGGTGCTGACCACCGCAGTTTTACTTGGTGCAAGAGTTATAGAAAAACATTTTACGTTGAATAAATCTTTAAAAGGGAATGATCATTACCATTCGATGGACGTGGAGGATTTGAGAAAATTTGTCGATAATTTGGAATTATTGGAAAAAATTATTGGAAAAGAGCTAAAAGAACCTCTCGAAAGCGAGTTATCAGCAAGAAAGTATGCAAGGAGGAGTTTAGTAGCAAAGTGTTTCATTTCCAAGGGTACCAAAATAACCAATGACCTGCTCGCCTCAAAGAGGCCAGGGATAGGAATCTCTCCAAAGGACCTATGTAAAGTTTTGGGCGTGGAAACAATTAAAGATATTGACACGGATGAAGTTATTACATGGCGACATTTAAGGGGGGATGGATGGATAAAATGAGGGCGGTGTTTTCTTATGCGGGAGTTTAAAAACGTTTTGCGCTCGAAATGTGGTGCCTTACCGCCGTTTGGAGAACCGGTAAAAACAGAATTATTTTTCATCTCAGATTACTGGGACGTGCCCTGCGAGCCAACGAGGGATCGGTCTCACTGGATACTAAAAGAACTCGATAGGGCAGACCGGTTCAAAGTATATAGCACAACAAACAGAGTGATAAACAGCAGTTGCTTTAGAAACATCAATTTTCCAACGCTCGATTACAAAGGAAAAATTGGTGATCGGTTTGCTGGCGATGGCGAGCCTGCCTTCACCGTCGCAGAAGCTGGCGCAAACCACAACCGAGAGCTTAATACCGCAAAGATTGAGAAACCATGGTGATGAACGAGCTATGCCCAAACAGAATATATTGGCGGAGATTATACAGAAAGTCGTAGAGGAAGTAGTTCCTGATAAAATCATCCTGTTCGGTTCGAGAGCAAAAGGAGAGCAGATGAAAGAGAGCGATTATGATATCTGTGTTCTGAAAAAAGGCGTCCTTCATAAGCGGAAACTTGCGCAGAGAATTTATCTGGCGCTTGATGTAAATGCGCCTGTTGATGTGATTGTGGAGACTCCGGAAAGATTTAATGAGTTGAAGGATAATCCCTTTTTGATATATTGTGATATTGCAAAATATGGGCGTGTAGTGTATGAAAAATAAAGAGATCGTATCAGATTGGCTAAAAAGAGCGAGAAGCAATTTGGAAAGGGTACGGGTTGGAAAATGTTCTGAAGAGATACTCTATGAAGATATCTGCTTCGATGCCCAGCAAGCGGCTGAGAAATCTCTTAAGGCACTGCTTGTTAAACTCGATAAACCTTTTCCAAAAACCCATTCTATTGGGGCACTTCTGAAACTCATTGAAGAAACTGGTATCGAAATACCAGACGATGTAAAACAATCGAAGATGCTCACAGATTATGCTGTGGACGCTCGCTACCCGGGCGTGTATGAACCTGTGAGTGAGGATGAATATAAAGAAGCATTGAAACTTGCTGAAGATGTCTTCGAATGGACAACCAAGATGATTACAATAGATGAGGCGCAGTGTTGATCGCAATGTCTGAAACCATAGGTTTATTTTTTAGCCAACTGAGGAGATATCTATGAAAATAAAAATCGATAGACGATTCGTTGGCAATGACGCGCCCGTATTCAGCACAGCAGAAGCAGGCTCAGTGTCTTTTAGCATAATAAAAATGACAGATCTAACAAAGATTGTAAGAAGTGTAAGAAATGACCCCAGACCTATACATCACTGAACAGGTGGTAGACCCATCGGATTTCGTAGGTAGATGCGAGGGGGCGGAATTTTGTTATCAGTATTAAAAATAAAAAATTTTAAATAAGGTGAAGAGTGAAATGACGAAAACAGGGTTGTTCTTTATCTCGGATTACAGGGGCGTGACCTGCGAGCCGGGGCGAGATCCGGCTTACTGGATACTAAAGGAACTCGATAGGGCAGATCGGTTTAAAGTATATAGCACAGCAAACAGAGTGATAAACAGCAGTTGTTTTGGAAACATTGATTTTCTAATGCTTGATTACAAAGGCGACATCCAAATCCAAAAGCTCGGGTACAATTACGCTATTTACAATGCATATAAGAAAGTTAAGGATAACGTTGAAATAATCCACCATTGCGAAAAGTTTCAGGTTGGTAAAGGATATAATCTGATTCCGCTGTTGTCAAACATCAGCGGTAAAGCATTTATGATTGGACCCGTGCAGTTGCCACATAATGTGTTTGAAGACGATTTCTTAGTAAATTCAACCGGTTTAAAGAGATCCATCAAAAAATCCGTTTACATGAATCGAAACAATCTTGGAAGTATGTTTAAGATCATGTTTAAAAAAACAATCGAAAATGCGGATGTGGTGATAGTTCCGGATAGCGAAGTGAGAAAAGAACTTTCTCGATATATTGATAAAAACAAAATTGAACTGATCAATTACGGGGTGGATTTATCGGTGTACGGGGAATATCTATATACCGCCACTGAAAATAACTATGATATCACATTTGCAGGCAGCGCAATTAAACGGAAAGGCATAGAATATTTGCTGGAAGCTATTCCTCTAATTAAAGACCAATTTCCAGAGATTAAATTGCACTTACTAACCAACGGTTACAGAATTAAAGAATACAAAAAATTATCAAAGGATCTTGGCATCACCGAAAACGTAGTTTTTCATGGCAGATTAGAAAAAAATAAATACATCGAATTATTGTCAAACTGCCGGTTGTTGTGTCTGCCCACATTATCGGAAGGGTATTCATGGACTGTACTGGATGCACTGTGTCTTGGGGTGCCTGTTGTGACGACAACCGAGTGCAGATGCAACGATCTGTTTGAGAATGGTGATATCGGGTTGAGGGTTAAACCGGCAGATCCAGATGCGTTAGCCGATGCGATTCTAAAATTGTTCAACGATTTTGAGCTATGCAAAAAATTCAGTGAAAACGGACTTAAAAAAAGAGAAGAGTTTGGCAATGAGATAATAATACCAAAGTATATGAAGCTGTATGAGGAGTATATCTAATTATAAAACCCTCTATCACAAAGGAGTATGTTTATGAATTTGACCAAGAAAATGAGAATACTCAGAAGATATGTCCTGAATGTGAGAAAACTCCCTATGATGCTGCCGACGTTCGTTTCGACAATGACCGAAGCCAAAAACGATACAATTAATAGATATGGCACTGAATTCGCTAGCAAAACTGATAGTTACGACCTGAGCGAATATCACAGAGCATTGCACACAATGATAAGGATTTTAAAGCCGGAAATAGTTATTGAAACCGGTGTTTTCGAAGGTCACAGCAGCCTCTCAATCCTATCAGCACTGAAAGAGAATAACAAAGGTTTTCTATACTCCATAGACTTACCATCACCAGACCTACCTTCGGGAAAAGTGCCGGGGTGGATGGTTCCTGAACATCTGAGAAAACGATGGGATTTGAGAGCTGGAAAGAGTTCTGACTTGCTTCCGACTCTGCTTCTGGAAGTTAAGGAAGTTGATATATTCCTGCACGATAGCGAGCATTCGTATGAAACTATGTACTGGGAGTACAAAACTGCATGGGCACACATCAAAACCAGGGGTTTGATTCTCAGTCACGATGTTAGCCAGAATGCCGCATTTAGGGACTTTGCACAGTATGTTTCAGAGGACTATTATTATATGATGAAAAACCTTGGCGGAATCAAGCGTACAAAATAATTCACAAGAACCTCCGTAGCACCTTCCGCGCCCAATCCGACTTTACCCCCAACCTCTGATCCACAGCGCGCATCACAACCAGATCCTCTTCATCGAACCCCTTCATCAACAGAAGCAGGATAAAATAGAGCAAACCAAAAACAAAGAGCATCACCACCAGAGAAATCACAGAAACCCCGATCACATACTGCACCACCACATATACTACAGCCACAGCCACAATCGATGCAAACAACGGTTTCACATAACTCCATCTAAATGGCTGCACCCTCCCAATTTTGTATGCGAAAACCAGATGAAGAACGGTTATCAGTGCAAGTGAGAACCCGGTTGCGATAGCAGCGCCGTTTATCCCGTACACTGGTATCAAAAATAAATTCAAAAGAACGTTGACCAACGCCCCGACGAAACTGCACCACATAATTATCTTTGTCCTGCCATACGCGGTGATGACCAACGACGCAGGTCCAACCATGGCAGTGATGAGAACCCCGAATGCCAAGATACCAAGTGCAATAGATCCGGAAACATACGCATCTCCAAAGAGTGTGATAAGAATCCTCTCGGAGAATAGAACCATCAACAAGAACCCGGGGAACACAAGAGAGAAAATCCATTTTGTCACGCTTGAATATGTCCATCTCAATTCATCGATCCTGTTCTTCGCATATAACCCGACAATGACCGGGGCAAATATCTGTCCGATCGGACTGAGCACCACCCCCAGCAGTTTCGATGTCGGCAGCGCTGCATTATATATCCCAACTTCAGTGGATGTGCAGAAATATCCAAGCATAAATGTGTCGGTCCAGCCTGTGACCATGCTCAATATGCCAACAAAAATCAACGGAAAGGAGAAGTAAAAGAGTTCTTTATCCATCGATATCGATTTCACCGTACCACTAAAAACCGGGAATACTTTTTTTTCAAGAAAATAGAATGATAATACTGACATCCCGACAACTGCGAGAATCCATCCAACGGCAGCCCCGATAACGCCATATCCTGCTACAAGAAAACAAACGATTGCGATCAATTTAAACGAGTCTTTGAATATGTACACGGTATAAACATGATATTTTATCTGCTGGAAAGCGATAGACCCGGAATTGAAGATAGTTGTTAATGTCCAGAACGGAATACCAACAGCGAAGATCAGTAAAACCGGTGTTAAATTAGCCTCATGGAAAACATGAGTAGATATCCAATCCGCACCAAAAAAGACCACACCCATGAAGAGCAAACTCATAGGAACTGTTATCTTCAACGCTGACATGATCGTTCCCTTTATTCGCCTCTCATCACCTTTTCCCCTGTAATATGCGACATATCTTTTCACGCCCGAGTTCAGCCCCATCAACGAAAGGGTGGTCGCGATCATCATCGCTGCAAACCCAAGCGAGATCAAACCATAATCCTCAGGACCGAGATACCGCGCGATGACCATCCTTGACAGATACCCAACCGCCGTGCCAAACATGGCGCCAGCAAATCCGATTCCTGCGCCCTTCGCAATCGTCCTGAGCGATTCATCCAGCCGATCTCTGTCCCTCATGCAAACCTAGCCCTTTCGCAATCGGTGAATTGCACGATACCATTCACCCACACAACCGCCGCGACCACGCGGTTCATCGCCGCACACATAGTAAATGCAAAACACATATCTGCTGCTCACAATCTCCTGTAATAAATCCCGCTCCTCTCAGCTTCCACCCGATCAAACATCCCCCGTACATCCACAAGCACCGGCGTCTCATCCATAGGCATAAGCCGCTCCACATCCATGAGCCCCACCTCCTTAAACTCATCATGCGCCACCGTCACAATCACACAGTCCACCTTCGCGTCCAGATCATCCAGAACCTTCACACCAAACCCCCTGACCGTCTCATCACTCAACAGAGGATCAAACCATACACATCCACACCAAAGTCTTCGAGCACCCTCACAATCTCCCGCACAGGAGATTCCCTTGTATCAGGTACATTCTCCTTGTAAGTCAACCCCATGATCAGAACCTTCGACCCCTTTATCACCTTCTCGACATCATTCAAACCCTTTATCGCCATCATAGCAACATACCCGGGCATCGAATCGTTGATCGCACGCCCTGCAGAATCACCTGCGGATGATACCCGAGTTCCTCCGCCTTATGCACCAGATAATACGGATCAACAGGTATGCAGCGTCCTCCTACCAGTCCGGGTGTGTACCTGTGGAAGTTCCATTTCGTTGCGGCAGCATCCAGGACGGCTCCAGTATCGAGTCCCATTCTATGGAAAATAAGGGTCGGTTCATTCATAAGCGCTATATTCAGATCTCTCTGGATGTTCTCGATCACCTTTGCAGCCTCAGCAGTTTTTATGTCGCTTGCCCTGTACACACTGGTGATCAGACCGTACAGCCCGAAAAGACGGTCAGCGGATTCCAGATCCATGCCAGCGACGATCTTTGTTATACTTTCCGTGGTATGCTCCTCGTCACCGGGGTTGATCCTCTCAGGAGAATAACCAATCTTAAAGTCTGTGCCACATCGCATCCCGGATTCTTCTTCTAGAATTGGTTTGACAACTTCTTCGGTCGCGCCTGGATAAACAGTGGACTCCAGAACAACTATCGCGCCCTTCTTCAGGTTTTGACCGATCGTCTTTGCAGCGGACGTTATGTACGATAGATCAGGATCCTTTGACTTCGTTACAGGAGTGGGAGCTGCAATTATCACGAAATCAGCCTGTTTGATCTGGGGGGCATCTGTTGTAAACTCTATCCATGCCCTTATCGCTCAACTCTGTTACCTTCGCCTCGTCCACGTCGTAGCCTATCACCGAGATATGTCTGGAAAACGCCTCTACTAATGGCAGCCCAACGTATCCAAGTCCGACGATGCAAACGGTGGTATTACCTTCCATATTCACCCCCTCACCCCAAACCACCTGATCGTCTCCGAGAGTCCTTCTACCATCCCGTACCGCGGAGCATACCCAAAACCAGCGTGTGCCCTTGAGATATCGCCGAGCGAATCCCGCACATCCCCGGTTCTTGACTCCTCGTGCACACAATCAACGTGATTCCCGATAATCTCCATAATCATCCCGGCAAGATCATTGACACTGATCCGCTGCCCTGCTGCCACATTAAACACACCTGTAGCGTTTGATTCCATCGCACGCACGTTCGCTTGCACAACATCGCGCACAAACGTGAAGTCACGGGTTTGCCCCCCATCTCCATATATGATTGGCCCCTTACCAGCCATGATACGATTCACGAATTTTGGTATCACAGCCGCATAATCGGATGATGGATCCTGTCTTGGACCATAGACATTGAAATACCTGAGAGCAACCGTTTTCAAGCCGTAAATCTCGTTAAAAACCCTGCAGTAATACTCACCCGTAAGTTTCGCTACGGCATAAGGAGATCTTGGATCCGGTTTCATATCTTCTCTCTTCGGAAGGGTTGGAGTATCGCCATAAACCGATGACGAAGACGCATAAATTACCTTCTTCACATCGGCATCTCTCGCGGCAACGAGCACATTCAGGGTCCCGCACACGTTCACCTCGTTTGCAAGAACAGGGTCATCCACGCTCCTCTGGACACTTGGAAGCGCTGCCTGATGAAAGACATAATCGACGCCTCTAAAATTCTCCTTCAGCAGAGCCATATCTGTGATACTGCCCTGCACAAGTTCCATACCAAGATTCTCAACATTCGCTGCTCTTCCGGTGGACAGGTCATCGACTATAACTACTTCATGCTTCTTTGCGAGTTCATCTGCAAGATTTGAGCCAATGAAGCCAGCGCCGCCTGTTACAAGTATTTTCATCGTTGATTCACCACCAGTTCTTCATACCATTCGACAAATCTTCTGACCCCTTCCTCGATTCCGACTCTCGGTTTCCATCCGAGTTTGCCAATCTTACCGGCATCCGCCAGCGTATCCTTGACATCCCCCTTCTGCTTCTCAATGTATTTAACAACGGCTCGTCTCCCAGTAACCTTCTCCATGATCTCGAGCAATTCATTGACACTGATCCTTGTGCCGCCGCCGACATTGAAGACCTCGCCTTGCAAGCCGCTCATCGCTGCAAGCACGTTCGCCTCGACGATATCGTCCACGAACGTAAAGTCCCTTGTCTGTTCACCATCCCCGTAGACCGATATCTCAATACCTTCGAGGATCGCCCTGACAAAGAGGTGTATCGCCATATCAGGTCGCTGTCTCGGTCCATATACTGTGAAATACCGGAGTGACGCCGTCGGCACACCGTAGTTTTTATAATAAAGATAACATAGATTCTCTGCTGCCAGTTTTGTGACGCCGTAAGGAGATAGTGGCTTTAACATCCGAGTTTCCTTCATCGGCAGTTCAGAGTCCCCATAGACCGATGATGAAGAGGCATAGACGAATTTCTTTATCTCGCAATCCTTGTAATATTCCAGCAACCGTTGAGTCGCCAGAATATTGTCCCGTGTATATATCTCAAAGTCCCTGCCCCAGCTCTTCCGCACCCCTGCCTGTGCTGCCTGATGGAATACATAATCCACATCAGGGAATGCGTCCATTGATAGTATATCCTGCTCTATCAGAGTGAATCTATCATATCCCAGAACATTTTTGATATTCTTATCCTTATATTCCCTCGGATAGTAATCGGTGAAGCAATCGATCCCGATCACATCAAAACCATCTCCGAGCAGCCGTTCCGTTAAATGGGATCCTATGAAGCCAGCGCCGCCTGTTATAAGTATTTTCATTCGAAACTCACCTACCTATTATTCAAAATGTCTTCAAAGTATTTAATTATAAACCCCGAACCTTTTTCATATAGTTTAAATGACATAAACGAATACAAATTAACCTGACTAACTACTTTTAATACTCATGTAGATATTATAAATTCGAGGTATATTCTATGTCCGGAAATATTTTTGGAAAAATGTTCAGGGTTACTACATGGGGCGAGAGCCATGGTACTGCTGTTGGTTGTGTTGTTGATGGCTGTCCTGCCGGGTTAAGACTATCAGGGGAAGACATTCAAAGAGAGCTTGACCGCCGTCGTCCCGGGCAGAGTAGTGTTACAACCGAGAGGGCAGAGTTTGATAGAGCGACAATACTTTCAGGTGTTTTCAAGGGGGCTACAACAGGTACTCCAATATCGATGATCGTGTACAATCGGGACGTTGATTCGTCCAAGTATGAACGCATTGCTGATCTCTTGCGTCCCGGGCATGCGGATTTTACATATCAGGAGAAGTATGGCATAAGGGATTACAGGGGCGGTGGGCGCGCTTCTGCACGTGAAACGATCGGTCGTGCAGCGGCCGGGTCTATTGCAAAAAAACTGCTTGGCGTCCGGGGTGTTGAGGTGTTAGCACATGTAACAGAGCTTGGAGGAATCAAGGCAGGGGAAGTGTCTGTTGATGAGATTCGCTCTAATGTTAGGGAGAATCCGATGCGATGCGCTGACCTCACTACTTCAAAAGCAATGTACGATGCAGTAATGCTGGCTAAAGCTGATGGCGATAGTCTTGGTGGCGTTGTTGAGATTATTGCCCTTCATGTGCCAGCAGGACTTGGTGAGCCAGTGTTCAATAAGCTGAGTGCTGATCTGGCAGGTGCACTGATGAGTATTGGAGCTGTTAAAGGTATTGAGATTGGAGCAGGTTTTAAAAGTGCCAGTATGCGTGGTAGCGAGATGAATGACCCTTTCAGAGTCAAAGACGGTAGCATACACACCTCAACCAATCATGCAGGAGGTATGCTTGGAGGAATTTCAACTGGTGAGCCGATTGTATGTAGAATTGCAGTAAAACCAACGCCGTCTATTGCGAAAGTTCAACAAACCATCAATATCAAAACAATGGAAGAAGTAGAAATCAGGATAGAGGGGCGCCATGATCCAGTAATACTTCCCCGTATTGTACCTGTTGCAGAAGCAATGGTGTCGTTAGTTCTTGTAGAGCATATACTTCAAAGTGGATTTATACATCCTCTCCAAGTGAAGTAAAGGTCTTTGTGTACTATCGCATTGCAGTGACTAAAACTCCGGAGATTTTTGATATTTTTGAAATAAAGTTTCGGGAAACCACAGAGTGACGCAGAGGGGGCGAAAGATAAAATAACAACTCTCTCGATCCTCTGTGGTTTAGTTTTCCATAGCCCCCTTTCAAAAGCACCCGCAACATCACTCCTATAAACCATCTAATTTTGAATTTGAGTCATGATACATCTAAAAACCATAATGGAAGTGATGTAAACAATCCATTTTAAAAATAAACAGTTAAAAATCGAAAAATTTAAATGTAACCTATTGTATTGCTATTAATGGAAGAACTAAAATGAAACCACCATTGATACCGGATTTGGAGAATCCGAAATGGGTTATAGCACAATTTACACTCAAAACTATTGGCTCTAAAAGAGCAAAGAAATGGCTATTGCACGGTTTCAATCCTTGTTTTAGTGGATGTCGCTCTTGTACAAGTACCATTAATAACAAAAACCTAAACCTTCTAAGAGTTTCAATCCTTGTTTTAGTGGATGTCGCTCTTGTACAAGGTATACGGAGGATTAAATATGGAATATTTACATGGTTTCAATCCTTGTTTTAGTGGATGTCGCTCTTGTACCTGAATTGTATGTTGTGAGTAGTCCAGTTGAACCATAGTTTCAATCCTTGTTTTAGTGGATGTCGCTCTTGTACATACGATGCAATGCGAATTAGTCCAAGTGTAACCACGTTTCAATCCTTGTTTTAGTGGATGTCGCTCTTGTACCGGAACCCCGATTCTCTCAAGGCATCCAAAACATCATGTTTCAATCCTTGTTTTAGTGGATGTCGCTCTTGTACCGTATTTGCCAGCGCCCCCGCGGCAAGAGGAATCAGTTTCAATCCTTGTTTTAGTGGATGTCGCTCTTGTACATGTCCTCGAATACCTTGATACCGATTTTGTCAGCAGTTTCAATCCTTGTTTTAGTGGATGTCGCTCTTGTACTTGTAACATCACAACACATATATACAATATAGTAAGTTTCAATCCTTGTTTTAGTGGATGTCGCTCTTGTACAGACACTACTCTCAGAATCATTGGACGCAACAATAAAGTTTCAATCCTTGTTTTAGTGGATGTCGCTCTTGTACATACAATTTTTAAACCAGCCGTTTAACCCTAATGTAGTTTCAATCCTTGTTTTAGTGGATGTCGCTCTTGTACTAATCTGAAATAAAAAATAATCCTTTTTGTGTCATTAGTTTCAATCCTTGTTTTAGTGGATGTCGCTCTTGTACAATAAAACATTTATAATTGGCCCTGTAGAATTACCCCAGTTTCAATCCTTGTTTTAGTGGATGTCGCTCTTGTACAAAACTAACAAAAATACTCCACACACAAAACTACTGTTTCAATCCTTGTTTTAGTGGATGTCGCTCTTGTACCCGTTCAGTTGCTTGGATGTCTTCATATCGCTGCTGTTTCAATCCTTGTTTTAGTGGATGTCGCTCTTGTACATGGATTGGAATTTATATGGTAGTGAGATCGCTGGAACGTTTCAATCCTTGTTTTAGTGGATGTCGCTCTTGTACAGGTATGATACTTGCACTATGAAAAAACGAAGGTGATTTGTTTCAATCCTTGTTTTAGTGGATGTCGCTCTTGTACAGTCTGATTCACATGATAGTGCAATCGTTTTTAAAAAGTTTCAATCCTTGTTTTAGTAGATGTCGCTCTTGTACGAAATTCCATCAAATCGTCACTTGCTCCATAAACGAGTTTCAATCCTTGTTTTAGTGGATGTCGCTCTTGTACACTCGATTACTTACTAACATCGTAGGAGATTATAAGTTTCAATCCTTGTTTTAGTGGATGTCGCTCTTGTACTGTAACTCTTGGATTTTTCATAGCAGTTATAAGTTAGTTTCAATCCTTGTTTTAGTGGATGTCGCTCTTGTACTCTCTTTAATTATCTTTTCGTGTATTTTACCAGTAACACTATGTTTCAATCCTTGTTTTAGTGGATGTCGCTCTTGTACTTTTTTTTGGTAGTATCAATAGTGAGGATATACCAGTTTCAATCCTTGTTTTAGTGGATGTCGCTCTTGTACTACAAGTCGTACAACAGACGTTTGGTATGACATAAGGTTTCAATCCTTGTTTTAGTGGATGTCGCTCTTGTACTTTTCGTTCAAGTAGTCCTTGATTAACTGAACGTGTGTTTCAATCCTTGTTTTAGTGGATGTCGCTCTTGTACTCTGGATATTTTTGCTTATTATTGACTGAATATGTGTTGATATGCCTTATTTTTTGTGGTTGTTTTTCTTGTTGGGTTTTCATGGCTTGGTTTATAAGAGTAAGAAAAAGTGGTCTGGTTCAGGTACAGATGTTTCTGTAGCAGCAGTCTATGCACTTGTTTTTGTGTTTTGTTTTGTTTGGGTAGAAGCCTTTTTCTATGATTTGCAGGATTTCGTCTATGGTCTGGCTGGCTTTTTTGATCTCGCTGGGTTTGATGTCTATTTCTTTTATTAGATTGTTGCTTCTGGTGTAGCAGATGAATCCCCGGTTCACTTCAATGTTGTAGTTTTCTTGTATCATCAACGCTTGGAGGGTTAGCTGGTGTTTATAAGTTTCGAACACTTTGTTTTTGTATTCTGCAAATTTGTATTCGAGTGGCGCGGCTTTTCCCTCTTCTAAAAACAGTACTTCGTCCACGACTCCTTTTATGTGGTGTTTTTTTGATGCAAGGAATACTGACGTCTCTCTATGGGTGACTCCAAGTTTTTTACGCAGGTATTCAGGGTTGTTGATGCGCCTCTCTTCATGCACTTTTCTGCCTTTGAGTACTTTGAATCGTCTCTCTTCGTGCTGCGGTATGTCAAGGCAGTATATATAGTAGATGAATCGCGGGCAGAATAGATATTCGAGGACATCCGAAACATTGATTATTGGTGTGTCTCCCACCATTTTATGGTGTGTACTCTGTGCTTGCATTCTCGTTAGAAGAATTTTGTCAGAATCTCGTCGCTCACAAGTTCTCTGTCAAAGGCTTGTCCAAGCAGTTTCACCTGCTTAAAAGATTTATTATCCATCGGGAATACGTATACAGAATCAACATCCGGATTGATGATCTCTTCACATTCAAGGGCAAGCGAGTCTCTCTCATTGTGGTTAAGATTTCCAAGAAACACGCTCTTTTGCACCCGATACAGTCCCTTATTAAGACATATACGCGCTACCCTGCTTCTGATTTTATTTTCAGTTATGTCATAAACCACCCAGACCATTGTCATTTTTTCACATCACCTGATATATTCCAATCTTTTATTAGATTATTAGCTATGCTGTGACACTCATACTGAATCACATTCCTGATTTTTATATTTCTTCCACGATACTTAACCTTCCTATCAAAAGTCTCGTTAAGTGTTTGAATCAGCAGAGTTTTCCCCTTTTTATTAAGATATAGCCCTCCTGGAATCGAGTCAAACAGACCTTCATGAACCTGCTTCTTAGAGAAGAGATTAACAACCGTACGGTCAGCATATATCCTGAACACTTCAATCAAATCAAAGACAAACGACTTCTTGTTATAATTATCTGTGTGCAGAAAACCCACATAAGGGTCAAGACCAGCGATAATACACGCCTTTTCAACCATCGAATACAGCACGCCATAACTATAATTAAGCAAACAGTTAAAACCGTCTTGGGCAGGATTCCGACTGCGCCCCACAAACCTCCATCCATCAGGCATGATCAGACTCAACGCATCAAAGTAACACCTTGAAGCCATACCCTCCAAACCCATAATACTTAAACGCCGATCCTCAAGCAAACCCTCTAACGCCTCAACCTTGCCCCTGAACTCTTCAAGCTCACCAATATACTCACCTAACAACTCCCTAACTGAAGGCCTATTCTTCTTCAAATCCTTCAAAAACACCAGCTGATTCTCAACCTTCTGCACGACCCATTCACGCGCGAGACCAAACCCAAGTTCGCCACGCCCAGCCTCGAGCTGACGCCGCCTGATAAGCACAGTACTCCCAAGCTTTGAATGCCACACACGACCAAAGGGATCTCCAAAACAATCCAGAAATACAATATCAATATTATTCTCAACCGCAAACTGGATAGCATCAGTAGTAATAGCAGCAGACGTAGTAATCAAAATACTCTCAACCCGCCCAACCGAAACCTCCACCACTTTATCATCATTTTTCACAAGAAAACAATTGCCCTGCTTCTTCAAGAAAGCACCACGAGTATTAATCACCAACTGCAACACGCATCACCACACCAAAACCACGAGACACAGACTTACCAACACCAAGAAAATCAGGAATCGCGAAATTCACCATAAATTCACACATGCTCCCAAGCATACCAATACCCTTGACCCTGCACGGTGTATGCCGCAACATCTCAATATCCAACCGTATCTGCGAAGTAACGGCATAATCAAGACCCTTCGCCATCGAAAGTATATTCCCGGTGAGCGTTCTTTTGAGCAGATCCAGCTGTTCTATCTGACCCGACTTGAAATAGCGCTCATAATTTTTCTGATTCAATGCAAGCCACGGTGTCACGAACCGATAACTTATAAACCGATCCAAAATACCAAATTCCTCTTTCCGTAGAGTAACACCTCGCTCAACAATCTCATAAGTATTACCTCCCAGAGTTATTTTATCATACTGATCATAAATCTCTTTTAACACCTCTGCACCCTCGTTTATCCCGATAACCGTAGGAGTGCCATCGATGATCTTGTACTGAATCATTGGGTACCGATAAAACAGTTTGCCATTGTCCACGTGCTGGTGCAGGAGTTCATACTCTGTGAACTTGGTTGCGAAGAAGCCCCGGAGATGAGATGCGGACTCTGTGATCGGGCGGGTGGATGAAAGGGTCCGGACAAGGGTTTCAAGGGGCATAGGATCAAAGCACCATTGTTGCCCTTGTTAGTGGTCTTCCTAAATGTTCTGACATAACGTTTCAAGGGGCATAGGATCAAAGCACCATTGTTGCCAGTTTAAATATCAAGATTCAACCCCATCCAGCAATTCTTTCACGATCTTCTTAAACGCTATGAGAACCCTCAAATCATTCCGGAGAATGCCATAAATCATATCAAGGTCAAGTTCCCAATATATGTGAACCAAAACATTTCGAAATCCAGCCATATCTGAAAGATCATTCGCAAGGTCTTCTGATATTATTTGTCCCTCTTCGAGAATCTCAAACGTTTCTCTGTAGGTAGATGGTTTTCTAAGCCCCTTCTCGGCTATTATGTATGTTGCGATATCGATCGCTGACTGGATGCTTATGAACATGGAATGGAGAACCATATTTCTCTTGTCTCTATCCATTCGCAACTCTTCAATCGATATGCTCTGGTATCGTCTCCAATCCTCTAAAGATTCGCTCAATTCTCTTAGATGGGATAGTATTCTCATTTAAACCCTCGCTAAAAACTTTTTATTTAGGTATTCAGCAGTTGTTTGGAAATCGAGATAGTTTGAAATGGCTTCGGATTCGTATTCGACGTTTTTAGTTCTATCTCTCAAAAATACCGCTTTACCTTTCTTTAAGACTTCGTACTGGAACTCGATTGGAGCATGGTTCAGAATTTTCACATCAAATTCGAATCTTGGCTTTATTTGCCGTTCAAGTTCTCTTGCAACCATCATCTCAAATTTAAAGCTTGTGTAGGGGTTCAGTTCTTTGGAGATTAATAAAGCAACGTCTATGTCATTGAAATCGTCGTTATCGATATAAGAGCCGAAGACATAAACTGCACTCACATCATCGAATTTTGATGCGATCTTTCCAATTTCGTTCATGACTTCTTTTTTGTTCGGCATTTTTGTGTCTCGGTGTTTCTGTTCTTTATTGAACATGATTTTGTATGGCTGCATTTTTGCTGCTTTCATTAGAAGATCAGTACCCCTCCCTCGCCCGATACAAAACCTGTTTCTTTATCATACCATGATTCTAATTCTTCATGTGAGACGTAGCCGATTCCGGTATCGGTATCTACTAAAGATTGCGCTTTAGCTTTTGGGATGGAAATCATATACTCATAGAACTGCTTTTTAATTCTCAAAAATTCGTTTTTCCGTTTGAGTGGATTAGTTATTTCACGAATGTTCTGGTATTTGTGCCAGATTTCACGAGCAGCGTCATCAAGTTCGATGAAAACATCTGTTTTAACATATTCATTTTTGATCAGATGAAAATCCTCGTTGAGGGATCCAAATCTTAAATTATTTATGTATTCAAGAAGCTTTTTTGAGTTGTCTTTACTCTGTGTGTCATTCACGTTCTGGAAATACTTGTTATTCAAATCTAAAAACTGGTTCTCCTGTATGATATTTGTCCCTTCAAGAACTTCTTTTGTCTTGTCGATGAGGAAACCAGAGTAGACGTACCTGTGGTACTCTGTTCGATCATCTTTGAGTGTGAATATCTTGACTGTCCCTTTTTTCCCATCCCTGTAGTTCCTGTTACATCTACCTGCAACCTGATTTATCGAGTCAAGAGGTGCCATATCCCTGTAAACTACATCTACATCAATGTCCACTCCCGCCTCTATTAACTGGGTGCTAACAATCACCTTTCTACTTTCACTTTCCTTGATGGCACGTATCCTCTCAAGACGTTCTTTTGGAGTGATACTGGTAGAAAGATAGTAATATTCAGTCTCATCCGTTTTTTGAGATATAAGGTACTGATATAGTTCTATTGTTGAATTAATAGTATTGAGTACGATAAGGAAATCTTTGTCCCCATATTTTTCGATGTTTTCTCTAACATACTCCTTGAACTCCCCAATGTGCATGGAATCTGGAATATATTGAAGTTCTATGCGATCAAACTGTTCGAAGTAACTATTCTTATTTTTCACAAGATCAAGTATCTCATTTTTGTGTTCATCAAAGATCAGGGGTTGTGTTGCTGTGACAAAGATGAAATAGGTATTGAAATATCTGGAAATCGCAGATATTACCTCTTTAAGCAGTAACCAGTATTCGTGGGGTATGGACTGCACCTCATCTAGAATTATAATGGAGTTTGCGATGTTATGGAATTTACGTAACGCTCTATTTTTGTTTGAAATTATGGTATGGAATAGTTGTATGAAAGTGGTTACAATTATCTCTGAATTCCAACCTTCGATCAGAAAAAGAGCTCGATCCTCTTCAAATTCATCGTCTTCTGTGGAATAGAAAATATCAGAGAGATGGTGATGTTTCAACAGTACCTCTGTAAGAGGTACCTGACCATAAACTGTTTTAAACACCTCTTCAAAAACAGTAAAATTTTGATCTATCACACTTAAGAAAGGCAATGTGTATATGATTCTTGGCTCGAAACCACATTGGCTTTTTATTTTATCCCTGAGCTTCAACGCCAAAGAAAGGGAAGTGAGGGTCTTGCCCGTGCCGGTGGGAACATTAAGAGAGTAAATCCGATTCAGCATGTCTAAATTTTCGATATTTCCGATAACATCATCATAAATTGCATTTCGTATGTTGTTCATCACATCATCTGATTTATCCCACCCCTTCATCCTCTTGAAGTCATCAACCAATATGGGGGAAAGTTCAGCCCTATTAGACTGTATAAGTCCCGAAGCTTCAGTTTTATCAGAGTTGATGAGAGTTGAATAGAGAATCTGAAATAATAAGTAAAGGCGGGGCGAATCTTCATTTTCGAGATACTTTGTTAGTTTCCGCCTACTTCTTTTGATATCTCTAACTACGACCTCAATTTGTTCCGAAAACTCTTTCACATCAACCCATGGCAGAAATGTATTGTAAACTTCTTTGATTCGAGATTGTTCAATCGCGTTCACCTGTTCCAGCAGTACTTCCAAAGATTCCTCGTCTAATCCGACCAACTCGAATACGGGGTCTTTTAAATTTCCATGATGCCTCTTCACCGCTAAAAAGCCAAAAACCGGCAGATACCAGAAATCGCCACGCTTATCTTTCAGATATTCTCTCAACACGAAATAAGTGAAAACCGCGGAGATGAGTCCATGGTTTGTTTGCGGTTTATTTTTGAGGGAGCGTTTGCGCTTTTCATCTGTTTCTCGTATATATTCCTGAAAAAATTTTGTTACCTTGCCGAAATCATGGCAAACTCCGAGAATATATACCATATCCTCAAGAGTCCTATTGCCGATGTTTGGAAAATCAAGTTTCTTTTTGGATATCGTGTCCTTACAAAGTGCACCCACACCATCGAGATGCACCTGTAGGGGTTTTTCCGGATGTGAGAGCAACTCAGAGAAAGATGATTCGTTCATCGCCCTCAATTTCCCAGAATCTTCCGACCTTTGCAGAAATTGACGCACATTTTCGCTCGAATGACACATTGACGTATTCTCGTAACGTCCTATCCTCTTCCATTTCAATGGGGATCGTCTCAGAGAAGTATTCTCCACCATCCCTATCAAAATCGATCTCTATATGAGAACCATTTGGGATGGGGATAACAGAATCGATTTTGACAAAGTCACTGTTACCATCCACCTTTTTACACTTCATTTCACCCACAAACCGGAAGTTCGCAATATGTTCGCTCAAGCCAAGACACGGCGTGTAGACGCACTTATGGTGTTTCAGAAATTCCAACGTCATAGCGTATGTCTCTGGGTCGGTGTGGCGGAAGTATATCCTGAACTTTGCGTCTTTCAGGAATTCAAAACGTATCTGTGTTCTATTCTTTATTCTGCTCATCAGCAGAGCGCTTTTTGTATCGATAAGATTCTCAACAACTCTCACCTTCTTTACCGGTGCAAGTATCCTTACAGTGATGTCAGCCTTTTCCTTGGTGAAGTGTTTTAGGTACTCGTCTTTATCGATGCCTATTACCCCTGCAATAAGCCCGCATACCGCGGTTCTTGGCGGGATGGAAAATGTAAGCGGAGAAGTGGTAGTATAGTACTTTCTGAAATGAGCATACTCACCCCAGACATCAAACACCAGCACACTATCCATTACAACACCTAAACCAAAATGACGTTTGTTACTATCCCTACAGTTTCAAGACACTCCTCGAAGGTCTTATCCTCTTTATTGCAGAGGACTTTCACCCGATCATCGATCCTGTAATCTATATCCTGGATCATGCCCTTATTCGTGCCAAGTGCATTCATCAGTTCCGTAACATCCAGTTTAACCTGTGAGATGTCGCGTATTTCGTCTTCTGGTACATCCAGAGACAACTTCAGCATGTTGTTGAGGTCACCAATGTGGTAGTTGTTCTCACTGTAGTTGACTTTCAAGAGGAGTCGCGGTACCTGCCCTGCCTTGGATCTGGAAATCAGGTTTTTGGTTCCGTTCCACACACCGTCAAGAAGTAGCCCCACATCGTCTTCGGTCAGCTTTGTTTCCTTAGCCGCATTCTCGTTGATGATGCCATAGAAGCAGATAAGAGAGTACGGTAGAAAATCCTCTTCCCTGAATGTCTTCTGTTTCGCGCCTTTATTGGATGCAAATGCTCCAGTCCCTTTAAAGTGCTTGGTAAAGACTCTGTGCAAAGAACGTCCCATTTTGAACTGAACCGGTCCGGTATGGGTGATAGGGTCTTTTTCGATTGGCAGTGTGAGTCCAAACAGCCTGACATCGATACATTTGGCAAGCACATTCTCCTCAATTACATTCTTCATCTCGGAGATGCTGAGGTCAGACTTACCAATTTTAGCCCCGTCTCTTACGAGAAAATCCTCTGCTCTTAGTTTGGCATCTTGGATGTGCCCTTCCCCCGTCTCAATTTCCCTAACAAATATCTCCTGTTTCTTGAACTTGTATAAGTAATCACGTATCGTTCGTTTCAGCCGCACATCGGTTACGAGGTTAATTCCAGTCTCTTCATCTATTCTTGGCTTGTTTTCATCTAGAGGGTCGCCATTTGGATTGGCATCCTTCAAATCGTATAAGAAAACAAGCTCGGACCTATTTGCTATGGTACTATTCATCTGTTTTACCTCCATTGGTTGAATTGAACATGTAATACAGGTTCATTCCAAGAACAAAGTAAAAGCTGATTTCATCTTTGGACAGCCTCCAGCCTTCGCCTGCCTGTATCATATATTTTGAGATCAGTGCCTCAAGTTCACGGTAATAGTTCTTGCCGTATTCTTCAAGCTTATTCTGCATCTCAGGAAGCAAGCGTTTAACGAGACGTTCGTCAAGTTTTAAACCCTGCAGTTTGGTTCTAAACGGATCTGCACCCCTCTCTTGGTACTGAATGTTAAGTAACAGTTTAGCAAGAGCCCCTTCCATGAACACCGCTCTTTTGGCAGGTTGATCAAAGAAATCCGGGAATTCTGTAAACAATTTGTTTACTTTTTCATTGAGGGGCGCATCATCCCCTCCAAATATCTGGTTGATACCGTTTTCATTCATTTCTACACATCCATTGAGATTGTCAAGAAGATCAAGATTGTTAAGATAATCAAGTAACTGTAATCCCATTAGCGTTGATAGCTTGGTAGTGCCGCTATTTGTAAACTCCCTTCTGATTTTATTCACCATCACCGACATTAAAAACGGATAATCGATTTTCCTACCCACGAAAATTTTATTTATGATTTCAAGGAAATACTTACTCATATCCTGTTCCCGGTTCCGTGGGAAGAAATGCCACACATTCCCAAAGGTAAAAGCGAGAGCTTTTCCGTCTTTACCAAACTCTTTGAAAACGGTCTTTTTATCGACATTACGCTTTTCGTCAAATAATGTTCTCAGCCGTGAAGGCAAAATGTCTTCAATATACAGGAGGATTCTAAACGCTGCATTCGTTTTTTCGTAAAATAATAAATTATTGTTCAAAAAATTTTCCTGTTGGGCAAGAATATAGAGTGCCTCTTCCTCAGTTTCGGATAGAAGATTGCCATATTCCTTCTTGATTTTGACATTCGCGTCTCTAATGTTTTTTCTGTAGTCTTCGAGAAGTTCGTATATCTCCTGCCCTCTTCCATGTTGGAGGAGTTTTGGGATAATATAATAGTTGAATCCATAAAACTTGTATGCTAAGAATTCATCAACGTACTGTTTCCCGGCTTCAAGTGTAAGGGCGCACTTCAAGCAAACCGGATAATTCTTCCACGCGTCCTCTCTATTGAAACCACCAGCAACAAAACCAGGCTTATCCACGTTATAAAAACTATAGGTAGATACCAAGCCATACACTTCATCACTTCTTTGTTTACACACTGAACAAAACTGGTTTTGTGAAATAGATTGTATTTTATAGGTCGGAGAGTGGTACAATTTCATCGAGAAATCATGTAACAATATCTTCCTGAAAACAGGAATGTCTCCAACATATTTATTCTCACCATTATTGATTATTAGAGTGAGAATTCCGTTCTCATTCTTCGCAAAATTTCCGGTTTTGCTTTTTAACTCAGATAAAATAATATCTTTATTTTGTTCTACACATCCGCCTAAATCGCTAATGAATTCGGTATCTTCCTCGTTAAGTTCAAGATCTTTATTTTTTACGACGTTCTTAAACCACAGAAGCATTTTATTCGTAAACGTCTTTTGCACTTCTGTTATTCTTGATGTCGGCGTTAGATCCGATCCTTTGGATGACCCGCGCTTGTAGAGGTACTGCCCGATCTTTTTTTTCGTGTATTCTTCATGCCGGACTCCACCGAACTCGAATCCGGTCTCAGTTTTGTTGATGATTACTGCTAAAATGTGTTTGTAAGCAGGTGAACTTGCCGGATCTTCCACGATAATATCTACTGGATCATTCAGATGTTTCCCTTCTTTTTTAAGATAATACTCTCCAATTTCCTTGATCGCCTCGATCATCCGCACCACCAGCATCTACCCATCATCCATCTTTCCACCTTGATCCAGTATGCCAACATCACTGCCACGACCAACAACCTTCCCATCCTTCCCTATCGCGTATCCCCGATTTGTTTGATTGCTTCTATCATCATCGCACATTTTAATGATAGTTATTATACTTATACTTTTTATTTTTTTTCGTTTGTTTTTGTGGATAGTATTGTGTTAGTATTCAGGCTCCATACCTTTGAGTATGTCGCTTGCTTCTTGTTTTTGGTTTGTTGTTTGTTCTTTTTGTTCTTTTTCCTTGTTGATGGCTTCGATGGCTGTAAGATAGAGGTTATCAAGTTCTTCTGATGATGAGATTGAAAATATTGTCAGCACTTGCGGAAGTTCATTGTTTCGTACGAGTATGCCTTTAAAGACATGCCCCAGGCTGCTTGAGAGTTTTTCGATTTCATTACTTATTTCATTGATATCAAGATATTTCTTATCGCCCTGTATAATTATCATTGCACGTACTGCTTCTTTATATGGTGACATAGAGAAAAGCAACCCATTTGGCGACATGCTCTGTTTGATTACTTCCTGTATAGTCTGTTTTTCATTTCCTTTTGCAAATCCAAAGGTTGCAAGTCTGGCACCACTTGCGAGCAGTGTTTTAAAGTCCCCAAGATCTGTCACCATCATCATTTCGCTGTCAAGAGCACGCATAAGAAATAAGAAGCGTTTTGATATCATCTCATTTATGCCATCGTAAGCAGATTTAATGTCTTTTCCTGCCTGTTTTAAGAACTGGTTATCCACGATTATGATTCCATCAACAGCAGTCTCTCGCATTTCTTGCAAACAGAAAGCCGCATTTTGTAGATATATAGTCCCCTCCTCTCTAAATGGCAGCACGATAATGGCATATACCGGGAATGTGTGTCGTTCCTTAATTTCTTTTATCAGTAGTGGTGAAAAAGAAGAGCCTGTGCCGCCACTCGCTGAGGCAATGATAAAAGCCACATCAAAGTTGCCGCGCTCTTCGATGGCTCGCAGTACGAGGTCTTTGTTGTTGATGAAACATTCTTTGCCGATGTTTCTGTTTGCCCCTACACCATGAAGGAAAGGAATATGTATTCTATCTTTTGCCCTGGTAAATCTCAATCCCTTCAAATCGTTTAGTGCAGTGTTGATAGCCATGGTCTGCACATTGCTTACATATTTTTGTTTCGAGTAATACTTTGAGAATCTGCCGCCACCAAAAGATTCACAGTTTATGGCATCAAGAATTCTATTTCCGCACTGTCCTACTCCAAGTAATAATATATTTAGCATTTACAAATCCTCTCAGAATGAATATTCTTTGTGTCTCTTAATGAGAAACCAAACTATTAGAGCTATGATTAAACCTACAGGCACTAAGTATAGATATTTTTTATAGTTTACTACTTTCTTAGTAACAACAATTGTCTGGGACGTAATCGTTGTTTCACCATCATTATAAACGGTTCTCGGGTTAAAAGTATAATTACCAGCTTCCTTTGCTTTAACCAGTGCTGTTAGCTCGCGCATCTCTCCTGGTTTAATTTCAAAATAGGTGTTTTCAACTTCACCACTCACAAGTTCTAATCCTGCTGGAATCTTGTTTATCAAGGTTATTGAGTTTGCTGGTGCATCGCCTGTATTTTTAATGGTAGTTATTGCAGCAATTTCTGCACCTTTTAGCACCTCCACATTATCAAATTGAATTGTTGTTTCAAGATTTGATACCCTCACCTCTGGTGCAAGAACTTTGATGGATATAGCATCAGACTCAGCAGTGTATTTTTCCTTAGACTCACTATAATATGTTACTACTGTTCTGGGTATCTCAAACGTGCCTGATTTGACAGACTCGACAGAGTAAGCGTCATCATCACTCTCCCCGGCAGGCAGCGGGTCTTTAACCTTTAGCCTTAACCCACTTCCAAGAGGCACAAGTGCTGCACTCGGGGACTCGATAATAGCAATATCATTTGCAGAACCGTTTCCCACATTCTCCACTATTACTGTCACCTGTATGATATCACCAAGTTTTATCGTTGTTTTATCAACTGATTTTGTTATCAAGAGCTTTGGAACTGTCACAGGCTTGGTTTCTTCTTTCACTTCTTCTGCAGTGACGAGCTTACGACTCCAGTGTTCTGGAAAGGATATGGTTACTCTGGCACTATCTCTACTAACATCTATTGTATCAGTTATAGATATCATTGGGCTATCAGTAGTTGGATAGTGAATTGTCTGGTTTTTGCGACCGTAGACTTCTCGTTGTTCGTATAAACAACCATCACAGCTAATACTAAGCAGTGCCCAACCAAACTGCCATTCAGTGCCGACAAGTGTTACTTTATAATATCCATCTTCAAAATATATACTATCTCCAGTTTCAAGTGGAAATTCAAGACTTATTCTGTCACTTGCAGAAGCGACTTGGCAGGCACATATCACAGATATGAAAAATAACGTTATTAATATCAAAGGGATGTATTTGTTCATCGAGTGCTTCATCACGGTCATTTACTTTATCTCATTTTCTACATCACATAAAAACTTATCATTCTTTCGGGTAAAAAATATCTGGAGTGGAGTTAACATAATAGTAGTCACGTGACTCGCGCGAGTCTGGAGTGTACACTTTCAGCACCCTGAATGTGAGTGGCAGTTCAATACTGTGATGCAGGTAATAATTTTCGTTTGGTTTTGATACATTTCTAATCAGTATTTCAGCGTGTTCGGGTCGTATGTTCAAGACCTGAGTGTCGTTAAAATTGGAGAACATGCCCTGGATCTTTGGCTCAAGGCTGCTTGTGCCAAAGGCAAATATATAAGCCCTGGCAGCAGGAGTCAGCTCATAGTACAGCGTGATTGTTGCGTCACTGCCGTTAAACCTGATACTTGCCTCATTAACATCAATGTAGGTGGTTTGTTCTGTTTGAAACAGGGGCATAAGAAAAATCAATGCAACAACAAGAATCAAAAACAGGACTATCTTGAAGTTTGATATGGCTGATCACCAAGATTATAGAATGGTATCTCTTTGGGTATAGTCTTTTCTTTCAACTGCATTTTCCTTATCTACAATTTTCACCGGGTTTATTTTGGAATGAAGATTAGCATGTATTTATCCCATTGACCAACCCTTCAAAGTACGTTAGCATCTCTTCTGATCGCTTGCGGCTTTTAGATTCACAGTATATCCTGATGATTGGTTCAGTACCACTTGGTCGAATCAGTGTCCATCCGTCATCGTACCATACCTTTAAACCATCAGTAGTGTCCAGCTTTTCGCCTTTCAGTTGGTAAGCTACCTCAGACATCACTTTTTTAGAGTCCTCTATCGCTATCTTGGTTTTCATGTTGTAGTACTCTGGACATTCTTTAACGATGTCGGAAAGTTTCACCCCGCTTGAGATAATTTCCAGAATCTTTGCAGCACTCATAGCACCATCCCGGCAGTACTGAAGCTCTGGAAAGATTAGTCCCCCATTACCTTCACCACCAAAAACCGCTTTAGTCTCTCGCATCTTGCGGGCTACATTGATGCTTCCTACAGCAGTCCATACGAGCTTACAACCATGAGATTCTACCACATCCAAGGTGCGAAGTGAAGAGCTTACCGGCGTTACAACCGTTCCTTTGTTGCTCCTTAGTATATGGTCTGCCATCATAGCAAGCAGCACCTCCTCGTTCACAAAACTCCCGTTTTCATCAACCAGAGCTATGCGGTCAGCATCACCATCGTGTGCAATTCCAATATCTGCCTTAGTTGCTTTGACAAGTTCGATTAACTCATAAAGTGCATCCTCTGTTGGTTCAGGATTCCGGGAGGGGAACGTTCCATCCATTTGTGCATTCAAACTGATCACAACACATCCAAGCTGCTGCAGTAAAAATGGAGTAACAACGCTTCCTGCACCGCAACCTGTATCAACAACTACTTTTAACTTAGCTCTTCTAATACGCCCGGCATCAACGGCATCGATAATTCCGTGCATATACCTTTCTGCAACCGAAGCATCGTATCGAAGGTTTCCTGTCATGCTCCAATCAGCAAAGTAAAACTCTTTCCCGTAATATAGTTCTTCTACCTTTGCTTCATCTTCCCGTGAAAACTCGGTGCCATCTCCTGCAATCAATTTTAAGCCATTATACTCACGTGGATTATGAGACGCTGTAATCATAATGCCAGCATCAGCATGATCCCTTACATAATACTGTAGTGCGGGAATGGGGACAATTCCAACATCAACCACTCTACATCCAGCCGAGAGCACGCCAGATACTGCTGCATTTTTTAGCATATTGCCAGAAATGCGGGTGTCTCTGGCAACAGCAACCACGCCTGTTGCATCATCGTGCAGTTTGTGGAGATATGTGCCGAGACTTGATCCCAACTTCAGCGAAGTCTCAGCAGTCATGGTTTTATTAGCAATGCCGCGAACTCCATTAGTACCGAATAATTTCTTTTTTGTCATCAAAAAACTGTCATGTAGTGGTGGTACAAAAATCTTCTTATCGATTTCAGTGCCGTAAGGTTTAAATCCAAAAAAAATCATTACACTTTGTCTTTAAAGCAACATGTCCGGATAGTGTAGTGGCCCATCATGGGGCCCTGTCGAGGCCTCGACCCGGGTTCAAATCCCGGCCCGGACGTACATTTTTTATTCTTCCAGTACCACACACTCCGTGTGTGGAAAACAACTCTCGACTGCACAAGCCCCAGCCATGCCACACCCGATTAAAATCGGGTGCATCCCTGCCATACTCATTATCATTTTATGTCTTTATTTCTTCAAATTCATTGCTAATGAAAAAGAAAGGTTTACTTATTTTCCTCTCCTTCTGATCTTACTTATTACAATAGTGCTTGACAACCTAACTAAAGCCACTAATCCGATTGGTGTTAGCGTTGGGACTTGTGCTGCAACTGGTGGAGGCGCTGTGGTGTAGGTTCAGTGCTTTCTACAGTAATACACCAGCGAGTCCAGAAACTATTGAAGTCGTTAATGTAAACATAAACTACTGCAGGACGTTTCTCCATTGAATGTCAAAGAAGTACTGTTTAAAGATTTATTTCGAAATACTTGTTTTTTCCGCAAAATACACACCAATACCAAAACTTATTCCCGTAAACAAACCTATAGTCAGAAAGGTTATTACATAGGCTCCTAAAAGAGATTCGAATATCATCTCAGTAAAATTTCCCACCAAAGGCCCTATTAATGACCCTATAGCAAATCCAAGCATCCCAGCCAAAATTAGTGGCCCGATCTTTTTTTTCAAAGCAATACTATAAAAAAATCCCCCAATCGCACCTACAACTGCAAAAACAAAGACCAAATCTCCAATAAGAAGATAAGGACGTAGAATAAACAAAGAATGCCACGTGAAAAAATGTCCGATAAAATATAGAGGATAGGATAATATACTACCAATTAAAAACGCGAACAAAAATCCAACTGCCCCCAATAGAAAAGAAAGCAAAAGTTTCTTAATATCCTTAAATGGCAGTGCTAAAAACACACCACCAATTGCACCTAAAACAATACCATCCATCAGATGAGTGAATGGACTTTCACCGGGACCCATGGATGGAATTGATTTAAATAAAAGAAAACCCCAAATAGCGCCTCCAATCCCAAATCCAATTGCCCCCACCAACATGTATTTTAACAAGGAGGCATGATTTTCTGATTTTAAACGATTTAAAATATTCATGGGGCCACCATACTTTTTCTTTTTATTATAGTATAACACTTAGAGTTGAAAAGACAAGAGTATCTATCTCCTCTTCTTTATAGCTTCGTTTACAAGAACAATCAGCATCAATACAACAAGAACTAACATTCCGACAGTTGATAAGACAGGAACGGGTACAGCACCTGCTTTTTTAGTAGTTCTTATATCACCTTCAACAATACTGCCTGCTCCTCCAGATACCTTAACCGATCCTTCTTCTGTCTCAGTGCTTGCCTTTACAGTGTAAACATGCTCCTCTGAAACGATAACTAAATATTGTCCATTCTCATCAGTTAAAGTGGTAAACAACCTAACTCCGCTCTCATCATAAACATCAATTATTGCATTAACTGCTACATTCCCATTTTCATCTGTTACTATCCCTTCAATTCTAAAAGCTTCTGATTCTGGAATAAGATGAAGTATGCCTTCTACACCCCCTGTAGTATTACTAGAATGAATAAACCTCTGTTTATATGGGGCGTAGCCATCCAGATTTACAACAATATCATGAGTTCCAGAAGAAACATGATTAATCAAGAAAGTTCCATTTTCACCTGCAAAGGTGTAGTAGCTTTCGTTGCTTAAAATAACAATTATTGCTCCTTCTGGAGTTCCTTCACCCACTAAATTTATAGTTCCTTCGACATAATCTCCTAATCTTGCTAATATCGAAATTTCCTCGGGATTATTGTACCTTGATTGTTTCCAAGGATGTGTAGGAGGCTTTCCCCCTTTATGTATGAATTTATCTTCACCTAACCATTCTGGAATCTTTACACGTATCCCCAACTCAGGAGAATTGGGGAATGTATCTAACCCTCCAAACATATCTATGAAATCCTGATTAATCTCTTTTAGTTTGTAATGTAAATCGTTATGTTTAATTTGAGGGCCATTTAACTGATCTTCCTCAGTCCAATAAAGTATTTTATATGCAGATAATCCATTTGTTACATCAGCTAATACATTAACTAATCCATTATTATTCCCATCGATCCAACTTGCATGTGAGCCCTCCTCAACAAGAATTCCTGCATGTTCGTTTTCTTCAAAATTTGGGTTTGAAAGATAATTATTTGGACAATTCCAGTCGTGAGCCGAAGCCACCACTCTTGTAACTTCTCCTGCATTTTTATCAACAAATACAAATACCGTTTCCCAATCGTGATAGTGTTCATTCAAAAAGTCATTATACGCATAATAGAACCAATACTCGTATACAATTTCGTCTTCCATCTCAGCAATATGATAAAATATGGTAAAATTGTCCCATATTTGATCTTCAGTTAAATCGAGATATTTCGTTTTACTCTTTTCTCCACTTGTTTCGTAGATGTTACCAGTGTAAAAGAAAGGAGTGGTGGCGTTGTACTGTTCTGTTGAATCAAACCACATATTTGGTGCGTATAAAATTGCTTTAGGTTTCACCGTCACAGTTGCATATTTCATATCGACATCCAAAGGTCCGATGGTGCCACCAGGTCCACTTGCTTGAGAATCTGTTATCTTGAGACCTACAATATAGATGCCTTGACTATCCCATGTCCACGAAGGTTTGA
>RPGO01000026.1 GCA_004193545.1 Candidatus Argoarchaeum ethanivorans
TCAAATTAGCTTTAACTCCAGCTTTCCCATACTTGATCGCTACTTTTTGATGGCATTGTAGTAGAAAATCAGCTACAATAGACCATTTCTCACCAACATACGCCCAATATCGTTAGGCATATTTCACCATTATTACGACCAACAATCTGCCATATTTCGTGAGCTTGATCTCATCGAGGATAAAAAGATAGGATAGAAGCGTTATCTGTACAAAGCCCTGGAAAAACGGGACGAGGACAGCATTCACATCGTCTTTTATGATCTTCCCGATTCGTATTTTGAGGGGAGAAATGTGAGCTAGCAAGCGTGGGGTGAGCCAAGAGCCAACTGGATTTCGGAAAAAAGAGTTGTCCTCTCACTTCTGGTGAACTCCAGCGGCTATCCCTTCGCATAAGACATACCCGAAGATTACACAGCGGATGTCGAAACGATCAAGGTTTGTCGATTCAGTGGAAAACAGATTTCAGGTTTGGAGATAACGAGATAGTGCTGGTTTTTGACAGGGAAACGATCTCCATGATGAATTTTAATCCCTCTAAGGTCTGATTTTAACATAATAGAATACTTATTCGTAGCACTAAGCATCTTAATTTCAATCCCTCTAAGGTCTGATTTTAACATTTGCCCTATGGCAGGTTCATATTTTGCTCATAAGCTATTTCAATCCCTCTAAGGTCTGATTTTAACATTTGCCCTATGGCAGGTTCATATTTTGCTCATAAGCTATTTCAATCCCTCTAAGGTCTGATTTTAACATTTGCCCTATGGCAGGTTCATATTTTGCTCATAAGCTATTTCAATCCCTCTAAGGTCTGATTTTAACATTTGCCCTATGGCAGGTTCATATTTTGCTCATAAGCTATTTCAATCCCTCTAAGGTCTGATTTTAACCAAGCTTCTTAGCATCCGTCTTTTTACCGAATACAATATTTCAATCCCTCTAAGGTCTGATTTTAACGCAGAAGCAATAAGACTTTATCCGTTCCTATCTATCATTTCAATCCCTCTAAGGTCTGATTTTAACGTGACTTTAGTTATTGGAGAAGGCGAAAACGAAATACATTTCAATCCCTCTAAGGTCTGATTTTAACAAGAGAAATTTAGGACTCAGTGGAATTGTGGCAATTGCATTTCAATCCCTCTAAGGTCTGATTTTAACTTTTTGTACGCTTGCTATAGACGCTCAAAATCCAACATTTCAATCCCTCTAAGGTCTGATTTTAACGATTTCATCGGCGATATCGCAACCATAAGAGGGAACGCATTTCAATCCCTCTAAGGTCTGATTTTAACGAAGCTCAACGGTTGATCGAAGCACTACAAAAGTTTGTATTTCAATCCATCTAAGGTCTGATTTTAACAGTTCAGTATTTTTCATTTCTTCTTCCCGTAGAAAATATGCCAAATCCGCAGTTGCACCAGAGACCAATCCCAAAGGAGGCACCTATTGCCAGTTGACTTTTGACATCCTCTGTTATTTCATCAAATTCTAACCAGAATTGACTTTCGATCCCTGCTGATAACCTGCTCTCTTTTCGTCCAATTTCATAGGAATATCTGTTTATAAATTCTGGTATCAGTCTCATTTCCGTAGATGAAATAGCTGATGATTTCGTCATTTTGTCAATACAAATATCATTATACCTTTTGTTGAGCAGTGTAGAGAACACATGTCCTGAATTTTTTGTGTCGAAGGCTTCTTTGGAGTTATTGAATATAAGTGGTGTTTGAAATTCGATTTCTACTTTTGAATTATCAGGTTCAAGTTTATCATAACTACAGTAAACTAAATCTTCAACACTCTTCTCATCAATCCTCTCAATATCAAACCTGCCAAAACCTATGCTTTTGAATCGTCCAATTCCGTTTTGCGATGCTAAATTAATAGCATCTGTCAGTTTATCAACAACATCAATTGCATCGTCAAACAGTGATACGGAAAACTGGAATTCAACCCCGCTTGGAATGCATTCTGCGTTCACTATCATTCCTTCTGCTGCGCTCCGGCTGTCTTTTGTCAGCGCAATTCGAGTGAACATATCGTATTTTGATTTTTCTTTTAAAATTCCACATGAAAAGATAGCGTTTGTCTTTTGCGTATCGAAGAAAGATTTTACAGGACAATTCTCATGGCAGTCTGAATGAAACCTTTGTATTTCATGATAACTGTGTAATTTCCCCAGCTCGTTTATATGTTTCTGCAATGCAGTTCGATCAATGCTTTCAGTATGGCGCCTCTCAGGCTTGTGCCTGCTATAAATGGGGCACATTTTAACAGGTTTCGGTATTCTCTCTGCGTGGTGTGGAATGGGCTTTTTAATGTGCAGTTAAAAGAGAATACTGTACCCTCTCTAAGATTCATGCTTGCTCAGCTTTTCTTCGAATGCTTTCATGTAATCTTCTGTATGTAATGTTTTATCCTCTGGCGCCCGCTCTCCATTTTCAAATGTGTTCTGGGTGATTTTTTTAACCTGAGTGTCGATCTCTCCGTACCCAGCGGTTTTTTTTGCTCCCAGTCCCATCAGTTTTAAGACCTCCAGAGACCTGAGTATCGCTCCTATCTGCCAGTTTTCTGCATTGACTATGCGAATTGTTCCCAGAAAGACTGCGCCTTCGTCCACTGCTTCAAGTTCCATGAGTGAGCCCTCTGATTGGGCGTTTGTGTCTCGTCTGATAGCAACATGTGTGCGTTTTATAGGCACGATCTCTGATTCGGGTCGAGCATCCAGGAACATCGCTCTGCCGCTCAAGCTTGCTGCGCCAAACAAGTCGCACGCTGGGCAGACATTACCTCTGGAATAGTCACACGGCGGCAGTCTTTTAAGCTCCTTCGCATAATCATCTTTCCTCCCTCTCTGTTTAACTGTCTTTGGAATCGATGCCTCTGGAATGCACACATCGATACCACTTTCAGACATTATTGATTCTGTAGTACTCCGTAATGCACCCTTGATGCTTGACCCTGGTATCACAGGAACTCCACCAATCTTTATTATGGGCTGATCCACAATCGAATATCCAGCAGACTTTCCCACATGGATAACCAGGCAACTGCGCGTTGTGTACTGAACTTCTATCTCAGTAATTGTTTCTAACTTTTCAAATACCATATTTATCTCCTCCTTTTATTATATCTATTCTTACTGCGTGGGACAAGTTTACCAATATATTTGATGAATATCGCTCGTTTTATTCGGTTCTGATACTCACCTTCCGCCGGTTTCAGCTGGTTAATCGCATCAGCCAACCGTTTTCCGAACTCTCGGAGTTTGTCTTCACGTGTATCCAGTTCAAGCAGCAGTTCATCAATACTCGTATTCATAGCCACACCAGACAAACTATTTAGTTGAGTTGATGTCACGTTGCTATTTCGTGCAGTCTCTGCAAGTTCTCTTATTCTACTAACTTCATCTGATTGAAACATCGTTACACATCCACCTGATATATCATAAATAACATCTCCATTTAAGCTATTATAAGTTGGCATCGATTCTATGAGGCTCCAGAAAGGAGTCTTGGTATTGCAGCTCATCAGAACAAGCGATGGGTTTAACCGTAAATCCAGTCGTTTTGTATTGAGGTATCGCAGGAAATCCCATGGCTGTGTCTCTGTTTCCCTGAAGAGATACCCTGTGAACTGCGGTGAATTGAACAGGGTTTTTTCGTAATCCCCGATGATGAGGCCATCGACATCCTCCTGAAATAACGATAATTCACGCAGCGCCTGCAAGTATTCAAGTATTCCACAATCGGTTGGTGGAATCAAATATGGATCTATCCTGCACTCAGCAAGGAAGCGGCTGATTAACTTCTCTTCAGCTACCTTTTGTGAATGCTCTACCAAATCGTCTGGTAGTTTTAAGAAGATATACGACAGACGCTCCCCTTCTCCGCCGATAACGTCAAGATCATATCCTGTAGATTTTTTGCGCAGGTTGTAACAGAAATCACACAGAACGTGCCCCTTATCATCTTCTTTTTTGTCACCTTCAATCGGTTTTCCACACGCTGTGCAGATATAATCCTGATGCGGACTATCACTCAAAATTTTATCAGATAGGATTGTGTAGTATCTCTTGATGACTCGATGTCCTCTGACAAATATATTTTTATGAGAAGTTTTTGTATCAGAATTTAGATCTATCGCACAACTATATTCATTAACGTTAACTGTGAGCGAAAAGAACAGATCTAATCCATTTAATACTTCACTTAGCTTTTCAAGTACAGTCTCATGTGACGGATGCAGCAATACAAGGCTGTTTTTGTTGTAAAACAGAAAAGGATTCGATTTTTTATGTGGTATCCCATTGAGTTTACTGCGATAGTGACCGAAAAGTTTGTTAAGAATTTCTGTGGATAATTTTTCTGTTAGTGAATGCAGTCCACTGACCTCCCTCATTCGGTAAAACGTCCTGAGCGAGTCGGGAGTTATTTCAATAACAGAAAAACTAAATTCCTTAAAATCTCTTAAATCGTCATATTTTTCGAGTTCATCGCACAAGAACAGGAACAAAGCAGCACTCAACTGGTGGTGCATCGCCAATGACAGATGAGGCAGGAGTGTCTTAAAAGGGTAGTTTAAGAGTTTATCTTGGATCTTAAGTATGTTGTTTGCCCACCAATTAGGAGTAGGTGATTTTTCCAATTTACCAAAAATCTCTTTGAGAGACGAATTCGCTTTACTATCATTCCATATTTCCAGCGTACCGTAATACGGAACAAAATATTTTTCACGACTTTTAATCTCGCTGATTTTATCTTCACCGACAACTTCTTTGATCTTATCTTCATTTGGAAGCATGCTTGATTGAATCTTATCTGAAAGAATTAACGCATATTCAATTTTTGACAACTTAGTAAAATCAAATATTTTTTCGTTCTTAACATTTCCATGGTGAATTGAGATCAAATCCACAACATTCTCCCCAAGAAGTTCAACAAAGTCAATTCCAGTTCTCTTGCCAACTGCTATCAAGTCCCAATGATGCACCCATGTGTTATTTTTAAGTGCCATTTTTCCAATATCATGCAGGGCAGCGGCAATGAACCCTTCAAATAATGTATATTTTCTCCATTTATCCACCCTTATCCTACAACACACCTTCACGTCTTTTGATGTTAAATGCCTTAAATTCTTTCAGACAAGAACAACACACTAATCAATTAAATATCTTTTTACAGTAGTGCACCATTTCACCACCACATCACGAGCGGCTTGTATTCCTTTTCACCGATAAAGTGTTTTGTTAGTTTATATAATTCGATTCTGATGAGTCTTTTGAATGATACTTTTCTGTTCAGTCCACGGTGTAGCTTTCAGGAGGTTGTGCGTTGGTGTTATCCTGTGTTTATGATCTCCACACACCCAAAGCCCATGGCGTTCTTTTCCCCGAGTCCAGCGTCGTATGCAAATTTAAGTAGTTGGGGGGCTGCCTGGATTTGCAAGTTCATGAGGTTGCATCGTCGATAGTTTTCTGCGATTTTGATTCGTTTTGGTTTGATGTTGGAGGTTTTTATTGTGTCGAAGTAGTCTTTTTCAGGTGGTTTGTTGTAGAATTTGGTGTACCGTTCTACAAGGTTTTTGTGCATATTTTCATAGAATTTGGGTTCGTTTGGGTAGAGGTCGGTTTCTCTTATTTTTCCGTTATGGTATCGTTGTGTTTTTATGTATATTGGTGATATTGTTTTGAAGGTACATTCGTTCTTGAACTGTGGTGGTGTGAGTATTTCAATGCGTTCGATTGTGAAATCAGCCCTTCTGTGCAGTCCTTTAAGGTAAAATTCCGGGTTCATAAGCAGGCCCTCTGCAAAGCTCTTGATAAATCTGTCATCCGGAGACGACAGAAAGAAATGTGCCCTGTTAAAGCTCAGTCCTGTTTCACATCGTTTTTTATCTTCAAGTATCAGGTTGGAAAATGTGTAAAATTTGAATCCCTTGTGCGAGTGTGTCTCATTTGCAAGTTCAACATCAGACTCTGCGAGTTTTTTGTAGAGCATCGATGCAATTTCGTACTGGTAATTGTAGTCTATCGGAATGTTTGATCGTTTCAATATGGTTATTTTGCCCCTCACGTCACAGTCACCACTAGATTATTCAGATTCATTATTGTAGTTATAATCTTAATTAAATTAAATTTTATTGGTACCGGTTGAGAATCTTTGTGGGAATGTTCCTATTGTGTATCGCTGTTGCAATTAGCGCTCCACGCACCCCTATATTATCAAGGGTTTCAATATCCTTCATATTTCTTATGCCTCCACCAACTAATATGTCGTGCTCTGATTGAGTACACAGTTCTTCAAGAAGCTCGATATTGAACCCGCTGCTTGTTCCAACACGATCAAGATCAAGTACGATTATATGATTAATCTCAAGCTTATTGAGTGTGGAGACAATATCGATGGGCTTTAAGGTTGCTCTGTTTGTTGCCAACACTCTGCCGTGTTTTATATCAATACTTACATTGACTCTTCCGGGAAAGCGTTTTGAAGCGTTGATTATTGTGTTTATATCTGCTGTTTCGGTTCCTATCACTGCAGTATTACTGACTGCAAGGCATGGTTCAAGGTCTTCGATTGTTACGATGCCAGTATCTGCCATTAATACGGTATGCTTTGATAATTCCTTTATCAGTCTATAATTATCTGTGCCTGTTTTCTGAAGCCTGTTCAGATCGGCTACATAAGTTTGTTCTGGTTTTAACTGTTTTATTATCTCAAGTGGATCAGAGCTATCGCATACCTTGCTTGTGATATGAATCGGCTTGTAGTTTTCACGTCTGCCACCTGATGCGTGCAAAACGATACCGTTAAGTATGTCAAGTACAAAAACAATCTGAAACATATTACTATTGAAGTGTTTATTAGATTTAAAGAGTGTAGGTATATGACATGACTATGAAACTGCTTGTAAGCCCGATTAGCGTGGAAGAAGCGAGGATTGCCCTCGATGGTGGTGCAGATATTATTGATGTGAAAAATCCAAAAGAAGGCTCCCTTGGTGCGAACTTCCCGGATGTTATTCAAAGTGTCAAACGCGTCATCACAAAACCAATGAGTGTTGCCATAGGTGATTTTAATTATAAGCCAGGCACCGCATCCCTTGCTGCACTTGGTGCTTCAGTGGCTGGTGCAGATTATATAAAGATTGGTCTTTTTGACGTGCAGACCAGAGAACAGGCATCTGAAATGACTGAACGCGTCACAAAGGCAGTCAAACAATACGATTCAAAAAAGAAAGTTGTAATATGTGGTTATTCAGATTATAATCGAATAAATTCTATTTCTCCTTTTGAACTTCCTGGGATAGTAAGTGATGCTGGCGCTGATGTGGTGATGATGGATACCGGGGTTAAGGATGGCAGGTCCACTCTTGAGTTTTTGAACCTTGAAAAGCTCGAGAGTTTCATTGGTTCAGCCCACCAATATGGACTTCTGGCAGCTATTGCAGGAAGCCTCACGTTTGAAGATATTGAAGCGCTAAAAGAAGTAGCGCCAGATATTATCGGTGTGCGTGGATGTGTGTGTGGTGGCGATCGAAACAGCAGCATCAAACTTGAACTTGTAAGAGAACTGAAAGAGAGAATTCATCATTGATATGACAGGTCGTATCCGTTTTTTATAACTTTCTATTCATCTGCGTTTCTATGTAGTCTCTGTGCCCTCTGTGGTTTATGCTATAAAAGTTAAAAATTATATTTATGTGACTGAAAAATCATGTCAAAACTATTCAAAGAACTAACACCAGTACACATTGCACAAACAACATTTTTAAACACAGTAACTCCTGTTAACAGAACAGAAACGCTTTTAATCGAAGATTGCTCCAACCGGGTGCTCACAAAAGAGATTATCGCACAAATTAACGTTCCGCACTACATGCGTGCAGCAATGGATGGATATGCGCTTCGAGCCAAAGACACACTTGCAGCAAGCACGACTTCGCCAGTCATACTGCACGAGTCAGATGCCATAACACCTCAAAGCTGCGTGCACGTACACACAGGTTCATTACTGCCAGATAGTGCAGATGCGGTAATAATGGTAGAAGACACACAAAAACTTGACAACAACTTAATAGAAATAACAGCACAACTGCACCCTCATGAAAACGTAGGCGAAATTGGAGAAGACATGAAAAAAGGAGAACTTGTATTCCAGCAAAACCATACTCTCCATCCGGTAGATGTGTCAGTATTAGCAAATCTCCAGGTAACACACGCAACCGTCTACCAGAAACCTGCCGTTTCAATCATTCCAACAGGCAATGAACTCATACCACGAAACAGCAAACAACCGCCAAAAGAAGGAGAAATCATCGAAACAAACAGCCTGATGGTTGGACTGTACGTGGAAAAATGGGGCGGAAAACCCATCATAAATAACATCGTACCAGACAAACCAGAGTTAATAAAACAAGCCATCGTAAACAACCTCTCATCAGACATGATCATACTCTGCGGCGGCACATCAGTAGGTGACAGGGACCAAGTTCCAGCAGCAATCGAAAGTATTGGAACAATCCTCATCCGCGGCATCAAAGCAAGCCCTGGAAAGCCAACAACACTTGCAGCGATTAAGAACACACCAATTATCTGCATGCCGGGATACCCGGTTGCAGGATACGTAACGCTGCAGCTATTTGCCAAGCCAGCAATCAAAACTCTCGCTCATCAACCGTACCTACCGGAAAACATGATAACACTCCCACTTGCAGAAAAAATAGCCTCCAAAGCTGGATATCTCACATTTGCACGCGTAAAAATAGAAAATAACACTGTAAAACCTATAATGAGCAGTGGTGCAAGCATCTTAAGCTCCATAGCACGTTCAGACGGGTATATTATGATACCAGAAGAAATCGAAGGATACAGCAAGGGTGAAGAGGTAACTATTATATTGGCAAATTAATAAAACATAGAAATGATCAAATACTTTATAGTTCACTATATGCATTAAGTGTACGAGGTTTTATTATGAAACGTGATTTGATGGATATTCTGTGCTGCCCAATGTGTAAAGGTGATCTCAAACTTACTGTTGTTGATGAGAAAGAAGAAGAGATCATTACAGGCTCTCTAAAGTGTGAAAAATGTTCTGAAGTGTACCCAATTGAAGATGGCATTCCCAATATGCTTCCACCTGATCTTCGCGAGTAACAAAGATGTATCAGCTGGTAGTTAATATACAGCTTAGAAAGGATGGCATTTTTGTTATGGGACGTGGACGAGCCCGTCTTCTGCAGTTAATCGATGAAAAAAAATCGATTTCAAAGGCGGCTGAAGAACTGAAGATGGCATATCGACATGCATGGGGCATTCTCAGAAAAATGAAAGAAGATGTGGGTGTTGATGTCGTGGAATCCTCAAGAGGCAGTGTGGGCGGAACCGTCCTAACGGAAGACGGCAGAAAACTTCTTGAAAAATATGAGAGTCTGGTTGAACAAATTAAAACCTGTCTTGAGGATCGGTCAGTATCCCAAGAAGAAATCGACCAATATTCGGTAGGCGCCCATCTCGACTACTCCGTAGTCGAGAGTTAAAAGGTTACCGGTATTATATTTCTGCACAACGAAGTTGTGCAGTGCTTTAACTTTCTTGCGACACCAAACCTCCTGCTGTAAATTGCAGGTGATCTTCCAGACTCTTCTTAAGTGTTGTTACACCTGAACTTCGAAGGAAGAAACACGGTATGCCTTTCTGTTTGCATGCCTTCTTTATATGGCGACAGGCATTGTGGCTGTTTATATCGACAGGGCAGAATACCATATCTGTTCTTCCAACAATGCTTCTTATTTCACTTTTTTGTGGGCAGTGTCCTGGATGGTAACAGAAGTTGCACCCGAACGATTCGACCAGCCCCCTATAGTGAGGAGCAAGTGGTTCAACACCACCGATATACATGACTTTCACACCTGTCAAATATGGACATTCTTTGCTTTCTTTGATAGGTATTTCTTCAACATCTTTTTCATTTTCTGATACCGCATTCTTTGCATCTTCAACCCCAAGTTTTTCAGTTAGTTGTTTAACTTCTATGATTAGTAAATCTCTCTCCTTTTTTAAAGATTTGATCTGTTCAAGTGCTGTTTCGTTCTCAGCATTCTTTGTCTCATCTTTTAACTGTTCGTTTGACTCTTGCATTTCCTGCAAGGCGTCTGCGATCTGTAGTTTATCCTCTTTCACTGCATCCATTTCAGATTTTACAATCTCTAACCTCTTTTTCAGCCGGTTAAGATTCTTTTCAAGTCTCTCGTTCAATGAGCGAGTGTTATTTAACTCACTGAGCACGCATTCAGGATTGTTGTGCAGCGTTCTTGAAAGTTCATCATAGAACCGCAGCGCTTCATGTTCTTTGATGTGAATCGCTGCAATGATTTGTTCTTCGATGCTGTTATCTTCACGTTGATCCTACACAGCAAACCAGATAAAAGCCGAAAGTGGGATGTCTGTGCATGTCTTCCCCTGTTCAATGAGTTTAACAACATCCTGGTTTTTAATTTTTTCTTTGTATGGTTCAAATCGTTTATTGAGTACAGCACCCATATTCTTTGATGCCTGTGTCTTGTTTGCACAGACGTCGATTAATTGTTGATGCATCGCTGAAGCTTGCAGTAAATCTCCATTATTAGATAGTTTCAACTCCCTGAAGAGTTTCTTTAGCTCCATTTCGTTAAACGTTAGTCCCAGTATCCTGCAAACAGTGAATGGCTGCAGCTCCCAAATTCGCTTTCCTGCCACCGTTTAGCACCTCATGATGCTTGATAGGTTTTGCAATTCTTGTTTAACAGTGCTCTATGCACATGCCTGACATTGCCCACTTCTTTTCGGTAATTCTTAATGTCTTCATCTGACATCTTTTGAAGCAACTGCATGATTTCTTCTATCAACCATCTTACTTCATTATCCATTTATTGCACCTTCTTAATTCTTGCATATTACATACCTGATACAATTAGGTATAAAAATAACATTCCCTAAAAAAGCTTGGTTTTACTAAAAAAACCTAAAAAAAGTAGATTTAATCCAAAAAACCTAAATTTTGTATCATGGCGGGCGCGAAGGGATTTGAACCCTCGAATTGCAGCTTTCTCCTGCAAAAGTTTGCTTAGGAGGCTGCCGCCATATCCACTAGGCTACGCGCCCTTTATGATCTGTGTTTGTGTGTTTCAAGCCATCCTTTTCTTCGGTAATAATTTAATGGGTGTGATATTTTATCACATAAACGGTTTTTACCTATACAATTGCCAAAGGTTGCCATGGTGGTACAGGACGGCGGGGTGTACGTTGTCCCCCCTGATCCTGCTATGTGCTCAATCTGGTAGCGTGTTTTTTCGGCATCAAAGTCCGGAGAGGATGCAAATAGTTCGATTATTGCATCAACGCTCATTCCGATAGTCACAAGAAAAGAGGTAAGAGCAAACCGTGTGGAATGAGAGATGTTTATGCCTGCCTGTACTGTTTTTATAGCGTATGCGATGCAGGGGGGGAAATATTCCTGGTTAACCTTTCCAAGATCATATACTATGTCCTGCTGTGTTTGAGAAAGGATTGTCTTGATTTGCTCTGTGCAAGACTCAAGGCTTGTACAGATTTCATCTGATACATCAAGTGGCATCCCGTGAAGAACACGTTTTTTTATCTGTTCTTCGAGTAGACGTATAAAATCCTTGTTGTTTATTGTTACAGACCCTTTGTCAAGACGTCGGTTTGTCAGTTTCCATTTCCGTTCTTTTATAGAGTGTGCTGTCTGAACATATTCTGCAAAATGTATATATAAAAATTGTTTTTTTTCGATTATTGAATGCAGGTTTAATTCCTTTGCCACTTTTTTAAGCTGCTCTGTTTTTTCCTGTTTCAGGTTTTTTGATGCTTCTTTTGATTCTGCTATTGCATATCTCTGTGTCAGATGCGGGTTATCCATACAGGATAGTATCATTCGTGTGATTGGATAGGATAGTAATTGCATCTCAGATTCCGTAATATCTTCCTTTTGTGTTCTTGATAGTGTTCCGTGTATTGCACCTGTTATGTCAGCCATTGATTTTTGTATGATGTTTTCAAAAACAGGAGATGTGGTTACTTCTGTTACCCCAATGTTCAAATTTTTTATATATGAAGCTGCTGCTGGTAAAAAAGGATATATTGCAAGAGTGGTCACCGATATGCTATCTCTTGCACCCATGTTTCTTAATCAGATTCCACCCGCGGTGCTATCAGGTAGCTTACTTCACCGCATCCATCTGCTATAGTGAACTGTATCTTAACAGGATGGTCATTGGCAAGATTGATACGTACTTCATTTGCTTTTCCAAGTGTTTTGCCAATATCAAGGAGATACTCGATGCTGAACAAGCTTCGTGCATCAGTTTCGCTTTGAAGTGTAATTAGCTCATCCTTTGAAAGGGTGAGTTGTACGTGGTCTGTATCACCTTCTGCTTCTAATATGAATGCTGCCAGATTATTGTCCACTTTCATCCATAGATAGCTGCCGACCTTGTCCGCTGCTTTTATTGCTCTCACTAGTACACTTCCAGGTAGTATGATTTGTGAAGGAAGCTCAAGCTTTGGTATCTTTGGCTCTTTTCGAACCGTGCTTGGATCAAGCAGTGATGTGGTGTAAGAGAGGTCGCCGATGTGTATCAAAAGTTTATGACCTGTCTCGTCGAGTTGCAGGTTGACGACGTCGTCTTTTCGAGACATTGCAAGAAGGTCAAGTAATTTTTTAAGATCAACTCCAATCTCCCCCTCGCTTGCTTCATAATTGATGAATGCTTCACGCTGCAATTCGAGGGTGACCATTGCCACGTTTGCAGGATCTACTGCCCGAATAGTGAACCCTTCTGGTGTGAAATTGAGTTTGCATTCATCCACCAGCACCTCTGCTGCTTCAAGTGCCTCTTTTAGTTTATCTGATTCTATTTCTAAGCTAAACATACATCTCTTTTCTCCTTTTATGTTGTGCCGCCCTGCAAAACAAAGCTTTGCAGCCTTTTATGTTGTGCCATCTTTTATAAGTATCGTTGTCTGTGCGTGATTATATAAAAGTATCTACGCATCTGCGGCAATTCGTGCAATCATAATTGCCTTCTTTGCCACAGATAATGCGTCAGTCCCGAGAAGTCGTATCATTGCCTCCTTTCCAACACCTCCTTCATCGTAAATGACATCAGGCGCCTTAGCAGCATGCAAAAAGGCATACGATGTGCCCCAGTCCATTGTTTTAGTCAAAGGAGGTTCATCTTCGCGAGAAAAAGACACAGTGTTGAGTTTGAGCTTGTTGCACGCATCAAGGATTTCAGGCGTGAACCGTATGTTCATTGCAGCACGAAGAACGGGATTAAATCGTAAGGCAGAAATGATAATGCGTGCCACATGCCTGCTTGCCCCAAAACCAATACATCCGGTAAGGTGCATTCTATCACGTAACCTAACTATCCGCCCTTCAACAGCAGCCACATCACCTTGTGTTGATGCTTCCTGTATTGCCATTGCGATATTGCATCCAACCTCTGGAAGCAGCAGTACGCATTCACTGCATTCTTGCAACTCTTTAACAGCACGAGCAAGGTTTTGCAAAACATTAAAACGATCAGCATCCTCGATGATTCGATGCATCTGGTTGACAGGTGATACGCCGCTACCAACCGGTCTACTTGAAGAAATAGCGTCAATGACAAAATTTTTTGCCTTCTTTGCAGCATCAAATATATCATCACCAAGCATCAGATTTGCTGTTAGCGCTGCAGAATAGGTGCAGCCTGCACCATGTGTGCCGCCCTCAACGCTACCATTGATAACCTTGAAACGACCTTCAGAGAGCACCACATCCCTGCAATCAAGATGTCCCCCAGTGATTACCACTGCTTTTGCTCCAATCTCGCACAACTTTAAAGCTGCACGTTTTGCATCATCAACACTGGTTATTGTAACACCTGTTAATGTTTGTGCTTCAAATTTATTTGGAGTGACTGCAAAAGCATCCTTGATTAAATCTTTCAATGATAAAAGAGCGTCAGTGGGGAGCAAATTTCCACCTGCCTCAGCGCTCATTACAGGATCGACAACATACGAAACATCGCGTTTTTTTAGATACTTGCCTACAGCACGAATTGTCTCACTGCTGTAAAGCATGCCTATTTTTGCAAATTCCACATCAAAATCAGAGAATACACTTTCGAGCTGTTCAACCACAACTTCTGCTGGCAGAGGAAACACGTGTTGAACTCCGTGCGTGTTTTGAGAAGTGACAGCAGTAATTGCACAAACAGCATGCACACCACAAGCAGCAAAGGTTTTAATATCTGCCTGCACACCAGCTCCACCCCCAGAGTCGGAACCAGCTATGGTAAGAAGAGCGGGATTTTTCATTAGTAAATTCAATGATTTGTCGGTACATAAATTTTTCTGAAAATGGGAAGTCTGTAAGCAGCATTTGAAAAGCTCAAGAAACTGCAAACTTAATTGTGCAGCCACACAACTCCGTGTGCGGAAATACTTCTCGATTGCGAGAAGCACTGAACAACTCCGTTGTGCAAAAAATAATTCTTGATTACAAAGTAATCAAGTTGCGAAGCAATCGAGTGCGTCAAGAACATTCGAAACAAAGATATGCTTTAAGGTTCCTGTGGTAAGTGTGACCATCGCTGCTACTGTGTGGATGTATATACAATAAAGAGGTTTATAAAGAGATGAAAAAAATGATTAAGGTTGGCATTGTCGGAGGCTCAGGCTATACTGGTGGTGAACTGCTGCGACTGTTATCTTTTCACCCGGGGGCAGAGGTTGTTGCAGTCACATCAAGACGTTTTGATGGAATGCCTGTGTCAGGCGTGCATGCTCATCTTGATAAAATATATGACCTGTATTTTGAAAATCTTTCACCGGGAGAGATTGCAGGTCGGTGCGATGTAGTGTTTACTGCTGTCCCCCATGGAAGTGCTATGAAAATTGTTCCTGAATTATTAGATTCAACCAGGGTTATTGATTTGAGTGCTGACTATCGCCTGCCACCCCCCATCTTTGAAACGGTTTATGGACTTACCCATTGTGATTCAAGAGAGGCTGTTTACGGCATTCCGGAGCTTTATGATGTTAGAGGTCATGCGTTGATTGCAAATCCTGGTTGCTATCCCACTGGCGCTATTCTTGCAGCAGCACCTCTTGCAAGCGAAAGATTGCTAACTTCCGCGGTGTTTGATTCAAAGTCAGGTATTTCCGGTGCCGGGGCAGAGCCAACCGCAGTAAGCCATTATCCTAACATGGCTGAAAACATACAGGCTTATAAACTTACCACTCACAGGCACACTGCTGAAATCGTACAGGAGCTAACACGTTTTGACGAGACGTTACAACACAGTATATGTTTCACGCCGCACATTATACCTTCTGTTAGAGGCATTCTGACAACAGCACACCTTTTCACAGAAAAACAACTGACCAGCGAGGAGGTTGTGTACCTGTACAAAGAGTTCTACAGGGACAAGCCATTTATTCGATTAAGAGAAAACATCCCCTCCCTTCCAGGAGTTCGCGGCTCCAATTTCTGCGACATACACATCGAGGTTGATAAGGCAACTAACAGAGTGGTTGTGATATCAGTGATTGATAATCTTGTCAAGGGTGCATCAGGACAGGCAATACAAAACATGAACAAGATGTTTGACCTTGATGAAGTCACAGGATTGTGGTATGGTGGGCTTGCACCATAAATAAGAGGGATCAAGCACAGTAAGGTAAGAAGAATGGCACAACCTAAGTAGGAGGAATATGATTTGAAAGTCAAAGATGTAATGAACACAGATGTAATAACCTGCACACCTGAAGAAACCGTAAAGAACGCAGCACAGGTACTGAAGAAACGCAGAATAAGCGGTCTTCCGGTAGTAAAGAACGATCGGCTTGTTGGCATAGTAACCGAGACAGACATATTAAAATTATTAAAAAACCCTTCTGTTAGTGAAGACCTGTGGCTTCCAAGCCCCTTTGAAGTGGTAGAGGTGCCACTGCGAGAGCTCATCGGATGGGAAGAATTGAAGCACAGTCTTGAAAGCATCGAAAACAAACCGGTGGAAAAGATAATGACGAAGAAAGTTTACACAGTCTCGCCTGAAGACAGTATCGAAACTGCATCTGAAAAAATGGTAAAACACCGGATAAACCGGCTACCGGTGATAGAAAAAGAGAAGCTTGTCGGGATAGTTGCGCGTGGCGACATCATAAAAGCCATATCAGGTGAAGGAAGTGGAAACATTGTCGAGTAAAATCTGCACACAACGCGAGCAGAGATAACTCTCGAGTGCGAAGCAATCGAGTGCGCAAGCAATCGAGTTGTGTAGCAATCAAGATGTGATTATAAAAAGGAGGTCAAAACAGATACGATGAAAGAACTTAACAGTGGAATCTGCGCCATAGAAGGTATCAGCACGTGGGGTATTAAAGAAGGGAAATATGGACTTGCCATAATACGTGCAGATGGTTTCGCAGTTGCTGTCTACACACAGAATAAAGTAATTGCTGCTCCACTGATTGTGACAAAGAAGCATCTTGAAAGCCAGAAAGGGCACATAAAAGCGGTTATTGCAAACAGCGGAAATGCCAATGCCTGCACAGGTCAAAAAGGAATTGAAGATGCAGAGGAGATGTGCAAAATCCTCGCACAAAAGCTCAATTGCAAAAAAGAAGAGATCCTTGTTGCATCAACAGGCATAATCGGGCGACTTCTCCCAGTTGACAAAATAAAACAGCAAATAGACAAAGTGATGCCAGAACTTGCATCAGGAAGTATTGCAAGCCAGAAAGCAGCAGAAGCAATAATAACCACTGACACCACGATCAAGCAGTTTGCAGTGGAAACCGTGGGGTATGTACACGTTGGCGGCATTGCAAAAGGTGCAGGAATGATTGCACCAAATATGGCAACAATGCTCGCTTTTATCTGCACGGATGCATGTCTTCCACATGATGTTCTGCAGGACTGCCTTCAGAAATCCGTAGATAAAAGCTTTAACATGGTAATCGTTGACGGGGATACCAGCACAAACGACATGGCAATCCTCATAACCACCGAAAAAAAGGAATGCAGCGTAACAGAATTCCAGCAAGCACTGGACATAACCTGCATCAATCTTGCCAGAATGATGGCAAAAGATGGAGAGGGTGCAACAAAACTAATCGAACTCACAGTAACAGGCGCAGAAACACCAGACGACGCAAAAAGGATCGCACGAACGATACTCACATCACCACTTGTAAAAACCGCAATCTTTGGGGAAGACCCAAACTGGGGGCGCATCATCGCAGCAGCAGGCAGAAGTGGTGCAAACATGAACCAAAAAAAAATAACCCTCGAATTCTCAGACAAGAATGATAGTGTAACAATAATAGACGGGGGGAAGACCATCGAAACCACGAGCAAAATTAAAAAGATAATGAAATCAGACACCATTAACATACAACTTGACCTTAACATCGGGAAGGCTACAGCAACAGGCTGGGGATGCGACCTTACCTACGAATACGTAAAAATAAATGCAAAATATAGTACATAAAAACGTTCTTTGATGATGACTGATAAAAATATTGCGATTATAGCTTTCAAAAGGGATGAGGTAAAAGCCAGACGACTCCAGCGTAATCTTAGTGCAGACCTGTTGTTCTATTATGAAGGTGTATTTGAAAAGGCACTTTCGTACAGTGCGGTTGTAGCAATAATGGCTGTAGGAATAGCTGTTAGGTCTGTAGCTCCTTTTTTAAGGGATAAATGGTCTGATACTCCGCTTGTTGTTGTGGATTCGAATCTGACTTTTGCAGTATCTCTTGTGGGAGGGCATCATGGTGCAAATGAGCTTGCCTTAAAACTTGGAGAGCTCGGACTTGTTTCGGTGATTACTACTGCAACCGATGCCCATCAAAGACCATCGGTCGAGGGAATTACAAAACAGTTGGGGGCAAGGGTTGTTAACAGACAATCAACAAAAAGTGTGAATCTTGCACTTCTTAAAGATGATGTACCTGTGGTTTATCTCAGTGGCCCAAAAGTTGTGCTGGTTGATGGCAATGTTTCTGTGGTTGAAAAAAAAGACCTTCGTGGGAAGTTCATCGTTGGAATCGGTGCACACCGTAATATTAGCAGTGATCAGGTAATTACAGCCGTTATGATGGCAATTGAAAGTGCAGGTGTTTCCATTGATGATGTTTCTTTTTTTGCAACTGCTGAGTTAAAAAAAGGTGAACAGGGAATTATTGGTGCAGCAGAACATTTTGCCAAACCACTGGTGTATGTGTCGCACGATGTTATTAACACGATGAACCCGCCTTCTGCATCAAAGGCATCACGTCTTGGACTGGTTGGTGTGTGTGAGCCCGCGGCTCTTGCAGTAGCTCATAAAAAAACAATTGTTCTTCCAAAACAAATCTACGGAGATGTGACCATTGCAATCGCAAAATAATAATAATAATAATAATAATAATAATAAACTGTATGTAGTTGGTATCGGACCCGGCTCTGTGCAGGATATGACCGTTCGTGCACAAAAAGCACTTGAGTCCTCTGAATACATACTTGGAAACAGCACGTATCTTGACCAGATAGCTCCACTACTTGCTGGAAAAAAAGTTATTAGAAGTTATATGGGGGATGAGGTGAAGCGTGCACAAAAAGCACTCGAACTCGCAGAAAACAGCATCGTATCCATCGTCAGTGGTGGTGATGCCAACATCTACGGCATGGCAGGACTCGTTCTTGAGGTAGCAGAGAAAAAAGAACAAACCAATATCGAAATAATACCAGGTGTCACTGCTATTACTGCATCAGCAGCATGTCTTGGAGCACCTATCACAGCAGACTTTGCAGTCATAAGCCTGAGTGATCTCCTTACACCATGGGAAATTATTAAAGAGCGGCTGTATGCTGCTGCCAGAGCTGACTTTGTAATAGCCCTCTACAATCCCAAAAGCAGGAAGAGAATAGGTCACCTCAAAGAAGCAATTCAAATAATCTCAGAAGAGAAAAAGCCGCAAACACCGGTCGGAATAGCTCAAAACGTAACAAGAGAAGGCGAACACACAATCGTCACAACACTTGGAGAATTTATGAAATTCTATGATGAAGTGGATATGCGCACAACAGTTCTCATTGGAAACCGGGAAAGTAGAATATGGAATAACGCCGATAGAGTGATAACACCACGTGGATACCATAAAAAGTATGACTACTGATATTGGAGCAACAACACAGAAACCTTCAACTCTTGATTGCGCAGCAATCAAGTGCGCTATAACACCACGTGGATACCATAAAAAATATGACTACTGATATTGGAGCAACAACACAGGAAGCACGCGATATATCAAACAAAAGCCGGGATATCGTATCGCAGATAATTAAAGGAAATACCATTGAAGACGGTATAAAAAAACGGTGCATCATTGCAACAGGCGATCCCTCGTTCAAAGATTTGATCGTATTCAAACACAACCCTGTTAAAGAAGGAATTAAAGCAATCAAACAATCATGCACCATGTACACAGACATTCACATGGTGCAGATAGGAATATTGAAAAAAGGACATAACTGTAAAATCGAGTGTGCTCTTGACTATGGGGGAAACATTGCAGAAGAAAAACAGATCACTCGCGCCTCAGCAGGATTTCTTGCCCTCGGGGAACGACTCAACCACAGCATAATAATAATCGGAAACGCACCATCCGCAGCAATAACAATCAACAATATGATAAAACAGGAGATTATCAAACCCTCTCTTGTAATTGCGACACCAGTAGGCTTTGTCAATGCTTCAAACTCAAAAGAGTATATTCGAAACCTGGGAATTCCATCAATTACAAGCATCGGCACACGAGGCGGCACACCAATAGCAGTAGCAATAATAAACGAAATAATTAACCGAATACAAATTTAAGATTTCGGCGTCTTAAATGGCGCTATCTAAAAATCTATTGATTTATCACCGCGGAGAGCGCAGAGGACGCGGAGTTTTAAGACCGCTACGAGCCTCTGCGTTCTCAGCGTGCTCTGCGGTGAAATTTAAGGATTTAGCAATTTCACTAGAAAATTCGACTGTGCAATCTCTGAGTAGAGATTCAATTTCTTTGTCTTCATATCTAAAATTAGCCACAACCCTTTTCAGGGTATCAGGCAGCTTTTTATACCCCCATAAACACCTTCCTTTTGTCTCTTCTGCATCATTTCTGACAGAGTAATAAGGCAGGTTTACATGGAAAAACGAGATAGTGTCGGCATCTCTTAAAACATCCGCTCTTCTATTGCCTCCTGTCTCGTGACTACTTACAAGAAAAAAGACATCATCGATCAATTCTTTTTTTACGTTGCACGCCTTCATTATTTCTTTTAATATCTCAGCACTGTTTAAAGCATGAGCTTTTTTAAAATCATCGTAGCTTATATAGTCTTTCCGTATTACTTTTTGTTCTTCGATAGTTCTTTCAATATCATGACCTAAAGCAGCTATTTTCAAAGCTTCATCAGCATTAGGCTTTAATTTAAGCAACCATTCCAGAGTGTTTTTCGAGTGTATCGGGTCCTCGGGAACTTGCGATTTATCAATAATTCCCTCAATCTTCTTTTTTACGCAATCAATACTGTCTATTTTTATATAGAACCACCACCCTTCTGATATTTTCTGTATTCATCAAAATAGCGATTAAAAGGATTGCTAATAATGGCAAATCTATTATTTCCACATGAAATAAAAAGCGCATATTCAGCAGTGCAAAAAGAAATATAATAAATATCCTGACATCACGACCCATTCTGAAATAGTGTCCTTTTAAACCGATTTTTTTCTTCATCAAGCCGTCATATTTGTCAGCGGTATAGCTATTCATGAAGGTGCCGATAATTGCCAGAAACCCGACAGCAAGACACAAGAGGTTTTCACTTAGAAAATAGACGTAATACGTCAAACCGAAAAGAAGGAATGCATCTGCATAGCGATCTAAAACAGCATCAAACCATGCGCCAAACTCTGTTTCATTGAATTTTAATCTTGCTACTTCGCCATCACAACCATCAACAATAGATGATACCTGTGCCAGTGTTGCCCCGATAACTAAATTAATCCATCCCCCTAAAAAGAAAAAAAATGCCCCGATACAACAGAGGATAAAAGAGAGAAATGATATTGCGTTTGGAGTAACACCCGTTTTCACAAGACACTTTGAAATTTTAGTTGATATCGGTCTGTTCAAGTGTCTTGACACTGGTCCGTCGGAAGTCTTTTTCAACGTATCTAAAAGCTTGTTTTCAGCTTTTTTAAGTGCTCCCTCATTATCCACATCAATCCAGTAACAATCTTTAATATCAAAGGTTTTAGCTTTTCCTCTGTTAGCCAGTACCTCCACTCCTCCTGAAAGCGTACTATCACCATTACGTAAACTTTCTTCTAAGGCGCCAAATATTGCAGGCGAACAAAGAAAAATTCCAGTGTCGTAAGCGTTATATTTCTTGATATTCTTGCCTATATCCAAGATCCTCTTGTCTTCCTCGCGAACCCTGGTAACGTCATTAGCATCAACAAGCTTGTTTTCAATGTTGTGATCTACAGCCAGCACAACTTCGCCATCTGCTATTTCTTCATCTTTTAGTTTTACCAGTATTGATTCATCGAAGATGTGATCCCCCATCAGCAAAATAAAATTTTCATTTAATAGTTTTTCTGCCTTGAGGACAGATATGCCGTTTCCGTCTTCCCATTCTTCATTTATGATATGGGTTATTTCTATATTTCTGTCCTTCTTAAACTGGTTAAGATGTTGTCTTACTTTTTCGCCATTGTACCCGGTTACCACATAGAAAGAAGTCAAGCCGCTCTTTTTTGCAGTTAGTATTACCCGTTCAATAAGGGACAATCCAAGAAGAGAAACGAGAGGTTTTGAATCGCCCTTTTTTGATAGCCTGCTCCCCAGTCCTGCAGCGATGATCAGGCATTTCATCATTAATCCTGTCTTCTTGCGTGAATGAAATCCTCTGTTAACTGGTATGCTTCGTCATCGGTAAATTGCCGGGGCGGGTGCTTCATAAAGTATGCTGAAGGTGAATACAGTAGCCCTCCTTTGTTTCTTTCAAGTGCCAGTTTAGAGCATCTTATGGCATCTATTACAACTCCAGCGGAGTTTGGAGAATCCTCAACAGAAAGCCTGAGTTCGAGGTTCATCGGAACATCACCAAAAAGTTTACCCTCCATCCGAATGAAACAAAGCTTGTTGTCTTTCTGCCATGCTACCCAATCACTTGGACCGATGTGGATATTTTCGTCATCGAGTCGTTTTTCAAGCACTGACTGGACGGCTTCTGTTTTTGATGTCTTTTTTGATGCAAGTCTGTCTCTGTTAAGCATGTTGAGAAAATCAGTATTGCCCCCGGTGTTTAACTGGTAGGTTCTCTCTAACTTTACACCTCTTTTCTTAAACAGATCAACCAGTGTTCGATGAGTGATTGTAGCACCAAGTTGAGCTTTAATGTCATCACCTATTATCGGTATGCCCTTTTCTTCAAATCTTTCCGCCCACACCGGATCACTCGCTATAAAAACAGGCATGTTATTTATAAACGCTACACCTGCCTCAAGTGCACACTCGGCATAGAATTTTGTAGCTTCTTCAGAACCTACCGGAACGTAATTTAATAGGATTTCAACTTTTGATTCTTTCAAAACGTTAACTACGTCTTCTTTTGAGGGTTCATTTTCGTTACTTAAAATAAAGGCATATTTCTCATCATAATTTTTCAAATGTGAAGAAAAGCCGTCCAGTATCCTGCCCATTTTCACCTTCACACCAGTAATTGGCACATCTTTACAGAATACTTTCGTGCAGTTTGGAGGCTCAAAGATAGCCTCTGAAACGTCCTTTCCAACTTTCCTCATGTCTGTATCAAAAGCGACTGCCACTTCAATATCACATGGCGTGTAACCGCCGATCTCCCAGTGCATGAGACCGATAGCTTCTCTACTATCCTTATTTTTATAGTATTCAATTCCCTGGAGTAGTGAACTTGCACAATTACCGATTCCTACAATTCCTATTTTAATTTTTTCCATTACAAATCGCCTTTTATTATATTATATCTTGCAGATAGCCTGTCTGGTGTAGAATACTGTTTAGATACTCGACTACGAAGTAGTCGAGAGTTAAATGTTATTTCTGTACAACGAAGTTGTGCAGTTCTATGTAACTCATTGTTTATGAGTTACCTTGTACCCGCTTACAAAAGAATTTCTAAAATAAACAAAGACTATAACCGAGATACTACTTACTACGCTACCGTAAATAAAGGTTGTGCTTGGGTGAATCTGCCACAAAAGTCCGGCTATCAAACTTGCTGGCAGTGCTGTGATGCCCATTATCGTATGAAACGTTCCAAGGTGAGTAGCTCTTAGTTCTACAGGGGATAAGTCGGAGACGAAAGCACGCCCGTTCCCATCAACCATTGCATGAACTATACCATAAAGAGAAAACAAGATCACAAATGCTGCAAGAGAGCTAAAAAACGCAAACCCGAGAGAGGTTAATGAAAATAACAAATAACCAGATATAAGTACATTTTTTCTCCCTATTTTGTCAGAGAGAGTGCCAAATGGGATAGCAAATACAGCATAAAAAATGTTGAACAGGATATACAACAGGATCGGTACCCCTACTGATAATTTACCTGCAAAGGCTTCGGATGCCTCAAGAATAAAAAACATATAACTAAAATTTGCTAAAGCAAACATGCCAGAGATCAAAATAAATAACCTGAGGGGTTTTGGAATATTTTTTAGACCTATTCGCAGATTTATATCTTGCAGCTTTTTTTTCTCTTCTTTTACAAAATGCAGCGGAATTAATGAGAAAAATGAGATGATTGCAGCAATGAATATAATTGAGCTAAAACTAAGTCCAAAAAGCCAGAATAAAATAAAAACAACAATTGATCCAAGGATTGCACCACTTGTATCCAGTGCTCTATGAACTCCAAATCCTTTACCTCTTTCGTCTGGCATAGAATCTGCAATTATTGCGTCTCTTGGCGCGCTTCTTAACCCTTTGCCAACCCGTTCCATACCGGAAAAAATCAGAACATGCAGCCATGTTTGAGAAAATGCCAGGAATACTTTGAAGATCGATGAAGTCAGGTAGCCGGAAGAGACAAAAATCTTCCTCCTGCCGGTCCGATCAGACCAGTAGCCGCAAAAAACTTTGAGTATGCTTGAAATACTATCTCGCAAGCCTCCGATCAATCCAACAGTAAAACCAGTCCCGCCAAGTGTGGTTATAAACATGGGCAGAATTGGCATAATCATGTCACTGCTCAGGTCATTGAAAAAACTGACAATACCAAGTAATAATATATTAGCACTGATTCCTTCCAGGTAGCGACGTTTCATAATCTCATATTGAAACAAGAGCTTTATATATTGTTCTTTTCACTATAGATATGATGAACGGTACTGTTGGAATTATGCGCCCAGTGCGTTATGCTCGCGATTCACTCGATCTTGCCACATCTCTTGGTTTTGATGCTGTCGTGTGCCCGATGATCGAAATAAGCGATAACCTGGATGAGAATTTTGAAAGTTTCAGCGGGCGAGTGTTTAGCTCTGAGGCTGATTATGTCATTTTTACAAGTGCTAATGGTGTGGATTTTACCCTGTGCAAGATACAAAACATTGAACAATTTATTGAAGGTTTGAATAACAGCAGGATTGTAGCAATTGGTCCAAACACAAGAGACGCTCTTGAACAGCATGGAATTCATGTTTCCCTGATGCCGGAAGTATACAGTTCCACGGGTTTAATTGAATTACTATCAGATGTTTCCGGATGCGAGGTGGATATTGTGCGAAGTACGCATGGTGCACCGGTACTTGTTGAAAAATTGTTAGAACGGGGGGCAAAGGTACATGAAACCTGCGTGTACACTCTCGTAAAACCGTCCGGAGAAAAGCAGCAGGAGTTTGTCAGGCAGGTACTTTGCGGTGAAGTGAATATACTGCCTTTTACAAGCACTATGATGGTTCGCAACTTTATGAGTATTGCAGAGAGTATGAATGTGTCAGCCAGTCTTTTAGATCGTATGAATAAAATATTAATTGGTGCAATTGGCATACCAACTGCTGATACATTGAAAAAATACGGGATAAAAAACATAATAATGCCAGGAAAATATCTTTTCAAAGAGCTGCTGCTTGAACTTAAGGCAGCTTACAAGTGACGAGGTTGAGATAAGACAAAAATAGTATTTATTGGCTTGTATTATGAGAAAAGAAGTTAAAGAGTGGTGGAAACAAGCAAAAAGAGATTTAATAACAGCAGAAAACTGCAAGAATTCGAAAGACTATTATGCGTGTGCATTCTTCTGTCAGCAATCGGTTGAAAAGGGTTTGAAGGCGATGTATATCGCAAAAAAACGGATGTCCCCGGGTACAACGCACTCATTAATTTACCTTGCAACAGAGATAGATATGCCATCCAAGTTCTACATATTCTTAAGGCAATTAACGCCGGAGTTCGTTACCACACGGTACCCGGATGCGGCTTATGGAACGCCTTATGAGCTCTATGATGAGTATCTCGTAAAGGAAATTTTAAATAACAGTAAGGGGGCGTTAGAATGGATCGAATCACAGATAGAGATGTGAAAGAATGGATTAATCGCTTTTTAGCGGTAATTAGCGATAAATATTCAGCAGAAAAAGTCTTACTATTTGGAAGTAGAGCAAGAGGGGATTATCTAATCAATAGTGATGTTGATATGATTATCGTGAGTAAAAAATTTGAGGGAATTAACTGGTTGAAACGACTGAGGGACGTTTCTGTCGAGTGGGAAGGTCTGGTTTTACTGGAAGCTATTTGCTACACCCCAGAGGAGTTTGAAGAAAAGAAAAAGGAGATCGGAATTGTTAGCGAAGCTGTGAAAGAGGGAATAGAATTAATAGCAAGAGGAAAAAGATGTATTCCAGCCAACAAACAAATGTGATGAGTGGGCTAAATGCGAATCGCAGAGTTATTTATGTCGATAAGAAGATAATGCTTTGAATAAGACGATTTTGAGTTAATTGAGGAATCTTTGCTTGGTGATTTACACAATACACCTCTCATAGCTACATATACACATAAATACAACATATATATAAATTAGACGGTTTTAATTTGTCTAACAACTCACAAACATCTTATTTGTGGATAAAATAAAGAAAAATTGTGTCTGGTAGGGGATACATATCATTGTTTATCGGGTTATTGTGGGACAGGCTCTGACAATCACAAAAGAAGAAGCAAGCACTGGTTTCGATATACTTGATGCTACAATACGAAGACTGAAGCGTTGAAACCTGTCTGCACCTAAGAATTTTGATGATAGAGTGCTGACTTTTTAATCCTGATCGCTATACCTCGCAGTTCTGCTACACGGGGTGTGCCGCCGCAATTTGACTCTCAGGCTTTTGAAAAATCAATTTTATATATAATAATTGCACCAATTAAAATGCTGATTATAAGTAGAAAATTCCAAAAAGAATTACCGTTACTTGCTTGTTTTGCTGGTGTTGTATGATAGTGTGGGGTGCTATGAGGAGTAGTTACTGATCTTGGTGTTGTGAATGTTACAACCGCTCCATTTTGAGTCCCTGCACTATTTGTGGCACTCACATAATATGAATAAGTAGTACTTGGTCTAAGTCCGGTTAGTCTATAACTAACTGATCTGTATGCGGTACCAGAGCCAATATTTTGAGCAGGCGTTGAGGTAAAGTAAGATCTAGTATTCGAGTTGCCAGGTAGGAAAGTTACTCGAGTAGACAGACCATTAGGGTTTACAGCGCCTTGGAGAACAGCACTGTTAGAAGTTATGCTGGTAGCACTATACGTTTTAACAATTGGTTTTTGTTGTTGTGCGGGTGTGGTTACTGCTGAAACTTGTTCTGTTGCTGTTGGTGTGGGGATAGGCGTTGATGTCGATGCAACGTCATTAGAGCCATCAGAGTACTGATACACAGAAGTGAACCGAATTGAATTGCGTATATCTGCAAGTCTCATACTTACAATGGTATATTCTCTATCATCGATCTCCTTCTCATAAACAAACAAGTCCCCTTCTTCCATAATATCGCTACTTACTTTGATGTTATTTTTTAATAGAACAACCAATACTTGATCTTCCTCTTTAGAAACATCCTCGACTATGAAAACGTAACCTTCCTTTAAATCCCAAGGACTCTTGACAGTCAGCGATTTAGAATCTCCACTTATTAGAAGGTCTCCTACTTCAGCGGTTACAGTTGCAACACATGCCAAAATAATCATTAACACGAGTATGAGCTTACATACTGATTTCATTTTCTCACTTAATTACACGCTGTCATTTAAGTCCAAGTAACAACCTTTTTTTAGATTTTGTCATCTCACCACTTTCAATCAATTTATTTTCAAAGGACGCTAATGAACCAGTTTCTTTCATACATACAGCAACAATCAAATCAACGAGGTCATCGATATTTTCTAATTTTAAAAATTTTCCATTTGTCTGGTCAGCAAGCCATTTAAATGTTACTTCTGTTTGATGAACATTATTGCAGAGCACAGAATATATCTTAACACCAACATCTGATAAATTCCTCGTTTCTTCTCTATAATCTATTCCACGAGGGCATTCGTTGAAACTATCCATTACTCCGTGTGGTGGGGCATCTCCGACTAAAACTATACATTTGTTAGATTGCTCTCTCCAATTTAATCTATTTGATTCATACAATGCATCTTCTAATGCTTCTGGTTCATCTCCTCCATCAGTTGGCTCCACAATAGCTATAAAGTTCTTAATTATATTTACATCAAACGTCAACTGGCAAATTTTAGTGACATATGTCGTGTCAGCATCACAGTGATCCCCATAGGCAACCACTCCAAAATAAACATCGGGAATTTCTGAATTGATCTTTGATGTTAGCCGTACTAAATTTTGGCGAACACTTTCTAAATACGAATACATACTCCCGGTTGTATCAAACATAAAGATAACATCAAGCATCTCTGTATCTTTAATGAACGTGGAAAGGATATCAGAACTTTGATTCATATACTTCTCTATTACTTTTTCTTGTTCGGTTCTTACTAAATCTGCCATCTAATCACCATAATTTTATTTTTTAAATATATTTTTAATAAATGTCAAAATTATGCTCGTATATCATATGTAAACTTGCTTGTTCTGTCCGATACGGATAATCATCGTTGCTAAATATTTAAAAGATATTTTTGTTAAATTTATTACCGCATTAATCAATATTAAGACGGTTTTAATTATAATAAACCTTTTTGGTTTGTATATCTAATCCATAGTTTCTGTGTGATCCATCTTTCAATCCTCAACATAAACCATTTTTTCTATTATATTCTTTCCGTTTTTCAGGATCAATTAATACATCTTTAGCTTCATTTATTTTTTGAGACATTTCTTTCGACATTTTTTTGACCCACTCATAATCTTGATGTTCAAAATGGTCTGAATGATATTCCATCATTTTTACTTTGTATGCTTTTTTAATTTCGCCTTGGTTCGCAGTGCAATCAACACCTAAAATATCATAATATGTTTCTTGTGGTGCTCTTTCTTTTTCTGTTGTTTTTTCTCTAGTTGTTCCAATTTTTTTAATTTCGTCTTTTAGTTCTAAAATATTTTTTTTAGCATCAATATACGATATTCCCGCTCTTTCAAAAGCTCTGTCTATATTAACTAATTTTGTTTCAATTGCCGTTAGTACAAACAGTATTCCAGCGTCACTTGTTCTCAATTTATTACGCTGGATCAAATCTTTTGTTTCAATAATTAACAGTTTGATTTCTTTTTTTTGTTTTTCTTTGCGTGCTGCCGCTTCTGCCGCTTTCTTTGCCTCTTTTTCAGCAGCTATTTTTGCTTCCTTGTATTTCTCTTCATAACCTTTTTTATGTCCAATTATGGAACCTCGCGCGCCATCCTTTAGTTTATCCAGTTCATCCTTTTTTGTTTTTAGTAGACTATATAAACTTGACAGTTCCTTTTCCAATCTTTTTTTATTCGCAGTTTCCTTTGAGATATTCTCCAATAAAATACCTATCTCAGCTTTTGTTGATGCAGAAATAATTCTATCCTCATTGTTGGTCTCAAGAATCGAAATTTTTCTTCTATAATCCCCAACAATATTTGATGTTCGCATAAGATCTTCATTTAAATTTTCAATCTTGTTTTCTATTTGGTTATATTTCTCATTCTCGTATTTGTGCCTATTATACATTGGAGCGACATGAAACAGATTTAAAAGCACTATTGTGAAAATCTCCGATCGTGGCAATGAAACAATAGATGGATCAATCCAGTCTGTGATTTCATTTCGTTTTGAATGAACACGATAAGCTACAAAAACAATAGTGGCAACTAATAAAATTTGAGTAAGAATTGAAAGAATAAACATTATTACATAATAAATAATTGCAAGAATAATTACAACTGCTATTATGCCACCACAAATCTCCTCACCATCGCCCATCATACTCCCTCTTTCAGGATCTCTATTGATGCTAACAACAATATAAAACACCCAATGCCAAAAATAAAGCCTGTGCTGAACCGTATCAAGTTAGTACTTTCTCTTAATTTAAGCAATTGTGTTGTGCCATCTAACGCAGTTGGCAGCATAAGAAGCATAGAAACAACGAATATGTCCAACCCATAGTTAAATTCAATAAAGAATTGTAACAAAAAAAAGATGAACATCCCCAAATAAATTCCCGTACATCTACTACAGACAGGAAAATAGTGACCACTGATTTTTAATGTTCTTTCGGGATATCTATGACAAAATGGAACTATTTTCATTTTATGTATTTGTTTAGATTTTCGATTTCTTCTTCGTTTTTATTGATTTGCTGTTCTATCTTTTCGATTGCCTGCCAAATATCTGATAATTCCTGTAAGGCATCGTCCCCATTTTTATGAGATGTCCACAAAGCCTCACCAAAATCGGTAAAGGCACTTTTTTTCTTTCTTTCAAGGTTGTATAATTCAACTTTCAGCTTACCCTGCTTAGCAGTGGATGAAACAGCATCCCCTATTTTTGCCAAAAATCCAGACTTTTTCTTTCTGGCTTTTGTTTTTTCCATTTCCTGATTTGTTTTACTCATGAGGTTGTCAATCGCCAAAATTTCATCCAATTTGGTTTTCGCGTCTGGTGCTAATTGAGGGTTATCCTTTATGCATTCTGAATAAGCCATCTCTCCTGATTCACTGAATTTTTCGGATCGTTCTTTGGTGAGGGTTTTGATTTTACTATTCAAATTATTTAACTGGTTTTTTAATTTTGATTTAAGATTTTCATCTTCGAGCATCTGATCAAGTTCTTCTCTGGTGCTTGAGTAGATATCTTCGATGCTTTTAGCTTTAGTTAAATATTCATAAGCTTCATAATAATTGTTTTCTTCATTCAATCGCTTGGCAGCATCGACATAAAAATCTGCCAATCTCCCATAAACTTCGTGATTATCAGGATCTTTTTGATACAATTCTTCCAATAACGATATCGCTTCATCATAATTTCTGAGTATATTATTGTTTAAAGCGATCCGTAATTGGCATTCAATATCTTCAGGATTAAGTTCAGATGCTTTTGTAGAATAATATATAGATTTTCTTATGAGATCCTGCCGAATCTCTCCATCGATTTCACCACCTTCTGGCGCACTTCCCATATCCATCCAAAACAACAGGTAAGCAGATCCGATGTGCTCATATGTCTCAAAAGTAGGTTTGATTTCTGCAGACTTCTTAAAATATTCTATACTCTTTTCACGAGCTTTCAATTTCGATTTTGTACTTAAATCAAATTCGAATCTATTAAAGTTGTGACCTATCATTTCGCCAAACGCTTTCAGTGCTTCTGGATCATTTGGATTTTTATTTACCGCATCAAACGCTAGATCATAAGCATAAAAGTCCCTTGTGTTCTCTAAATGACAGACTTCATCAAACAAGCTTACATTATCGATAATACTATCCAATCTTCTTATCAGTGTTTCGTCTTGTTGAGAAACGATTTTCAATGAACGGGCAGCATTAACACAGACCCACTCATCACTACTATCCAATAGCTTAATTAATTTTGGTATCGCTGATTGGACGTATCCAACGTTTCCTTCGACGATAATACCGAGCACACGGGCAGACTCTTCTCGAAAGTCTGGTTTGTCAAGTTGTTGTATTAATATGGGGATTGCTGGCTTGATTGTCTCCACATCATTTTGTGCAACGTTTCCAATTATTCTTATATATTCATTATTATCAAGATGTTCAATTATTTCTGGTAGGATTGGCTTTAAAAGTTCACAATACTGTTCAGATATATTTTGCAGAATATCTTTAATATTGCTATCATAGTCATCGGAATATTTCATCATTTTTGGGATTGCATCCTTCAGCGATTCACAATTTATTACAGATATGAAAAGTAATGCCCTTTGAGCATTTCCCACAGAATCCATGTTATCAATTTTTGTATCTTCAATAATTATTTCACGATGTTCTAAGAGATTTGTTAATTTGGGTATTGCAGGTCTGATTAATTCAATGCTATCTTTATTCACCGCGCTTGCAATAATTTCTGCAGCTCTTTTATTGGTATAGTAAAATTCATAATCAAGAAGATTAATTACGGACGGGATTATCGGTTGTACGAGTTGAGAATCCCACGCCCCTATTTCAGAAACAGCATCCATTGCATTCAATAAGATATCCAATTCACGACCAATTCTCATAGACCCATTATAATCCATTGGAATGTCCAACGTTTTATTTATAGCTCTTTCTTCCACCAAAGAGAACAACGACCTTCGAACCTCTTCATCCTTGATTGCAGCTTTAACTACTTCTCTACGGCTATCATAGTCCGCGAGTGATTTTATTAATTCAGATTTATCCATTGATTACACCTCATAAACTTCCAACCACATGAAGCACCCTACAGTACATCAATCATCGTAGTCTGCATCGTACTTTGGCTTTTCCTCGCAGAAATTAGCAAGGATACGCTCATTAATTTTACCAACCGCTTCAAGGAGTTCTGCAAATGACCTGAATATGCCGAAACCACTGAATAATGCAATTAATTTGTATGTACCCACAACAAGGAGCCCAAATGTTTTACTCAACACCAAACCCGCAATCGGCGTCATGAGGAGCATTGTCATCTCTTCCTTCAACCCTCCACTTGAATCAATCAAAACAATAACAATATAAAAAATCATCCATTCCAGATATTTCATACGCCAAAGCTTTTTCTGGAACCAATCCAATGGTACGGGGAACTTTATCATTCAATCACCCTTTTTTATATTATAGTTACTAAATTAAGAAAACCATAGAGATGGTTATGTACTCCATAATCAACTACCCATCGTTCAATACGACTTATGACAAAACGGGCAGGTTGATTTGCCACTTCCACAGCCACTGCATAGAAATGCCCCGCAGTGTGGGCATAACTTTGCTCCCGGCCATCCTACCTCTCGTTCTTTACCGCATAGATCACATCTTCTTTTCGCCATTATCCTACCTCTGCCCCTTCATCCGTCATGATTCGTAACATGTTCAAAGAGACTATTCATACCACGCCCCCCTTCACATAAGTTTTTCGGTTTAAGCACGTTATGGTTGGCACTCGCTCCAATCATGTCTGCTGTGATTTTCTTCTTCATTCTGGCACCTCTCAAAATAACTAACGTATCTACGTTAATCCCACTATATTTACATAATCATTCTACATAAAGATGTTGATCCGATTCTCAAGAGATTGGATGAAGCTGAATATTAACGATGAGATAAAGATCAGAATTTTAAAGCAGTTGAGTGATAGAAAAGTCTATTCATTCTATTTACTGGCGAAGAAGGTAAAAGCCAATAACACAACAGTCAAGAAAAACTGTATATTCCTTCGCATGATCGGGCTCATCAGGATTGATGAAGTCTCTTCAGAAGAGAGCGCATCAGGCACGCCATCATACAGGGTCATGATCACGGAAAAGGGGTTGAAAGCTATTGAGAACCTGCATACTGAATCTGTGTGACTTGCTGTTCTCACTCTCTTTTCTGATCTTTTCTCTGCTTTTTCTTGTCTGTTAGGAGATTTCGCCTGTCCTCAAGCACCGTTGTATCAAAACGCATTCCAAAACACATACCCGGATTCATGTTGTTCATGTTCATGATCTGTGTGGTTTATGTTCATGATTTAGAATGACTCCTGCGGGTGTGCTGAAATCTCATCCAGCGCATCCCGAAGCACTCGCCTGTTATCATAATCCTTGAGCATCCGCTGGAGTTCTGGCACTGTCACACCACCAAGTTCCTCCACTATAGATCTCATATTCGGAACTGCTCTTACGATGTTATCGACGATGGTTACCTCAGTCGTTCTTGCCGTATGTGAAAGCGGGTTTAGATCGACCGCCACAACAGTCTTGCCCATCTTCTTAAGAGCAGAGCACCGATCTCTATCCTCAATTGGCACAAGCACTGTATCTGCAGCATAAATGCCCTGTGAATCCACAATCCCTATTAGATTCAAGACCTGGAATCCATGCATTAGACCTGGTGTATAATCCAGTTGCGCCCTGTTTCTCAAGGTGCGACCAGAACGAAATCAACCAGCATCAACCCTCTAAGCAAGCACCGATGGGACGATATCAATCGGTTGAGCAACCCGACAAAAGCATACATCAAACCAAATTATACGAAACAATAGATTAAAACCTTAACACTCCAGCACACCAAACATGGTTTCCAGAGTGCTGTATTAACCAGATAATTTTTGAGATTCGGCGTATAAAGACAGTAGAACACCCAACTATTTTATACGATACCCGAGTAAACCCGGCATACTATGAAGAACATAGTTGTGCTTGAGACAAATATGGGGCAGATTGAGATCAAACTTGATCACGAAAATGCCCCGATAACGACCGAGAATTTCATTCGCTACGTACAGGAAGGACATTACGATGGCACCATCTTCCACCGCATAATCGACGATTTTATGATCCAGGGAGGCGGCTACACCCCTAATGGTAAAGAGAAACCAACTCATAAACCCATCAATTTAGAATCAAACAACGGATTGAAAAACCAGGTCGGAACCATCGCAATGGCAAGAACGGGTGACCCTGACAGCGCTACTTCTCAGTTTTTCATCAACGTTGCCGATAATCATTACCTGAACTATGCAAAGGGTAACGACGGTTATGCAGTATTTGGCAAAGTAATATCTGGTATGGAGACCGTTAACCGTATAAAAACCGTGAAAACAGGAAACAAAGGATCATTCACTGATTGGCCACAGGAAGATGTGATTATAAAACACGCCCACCTGAAACCAGCATAATCTCGCCACTGGTGGATGTGTCTGTGTTATTTTTGTGGTATGGTGAGTTTCAGTTTTGATGCGCAATATGGACAGACTGCCTATTTTGGGCATTTGTCATATTTTTCGGTAATGTCCTAATCCGAGATAGTTAACTGGAAAATAGAAAAATTCATGCCATGTCCACAGATGATCCGCCAATCCTTCCAACATTGCGGGGGAAGTTCTTCTTTTGAACCCGTTTATAAAATTCCAATAGAATTGAAACAGTTGAAGCGAACATTTTAGCATCCACCTCCATATCCAGATTGTTCAACATTGGCGTTCGGTTAAGAAGTTTTAGTGATTCATCTCTCACGTTTTTGACAACTTGAATGTTCTGGCAAATCTTGATGCATATTAAAATTACAACCGGTCACAGATGGAAGCCAATTATAATGACTTTACCCGATATTTATTGCGTTCTTATGATTTATCTCTTAACCGAACACCGATGAAGTAGTATTATCCGTTCATGTCACCCATAATCTGTACAATAATGTCTCTGCTTCGTGGTCTGTTGTCCAGATCAATAAATACAATCTGCTGCCATGTGCCAAGCATCAGGCTGCTATCTTGAAACGGTACGGTAATGCTTGGTCCAAGAAGTGATGCTCTGATGTGAGAGTGTCCATTGCCATCGCCCCAGCGAAGATTGTGTTTGTATTCAATGCCCTGCGGTGCTACATGCTCAAGCATTCGCTTCATATCTTCTATCAGACCTGGCTCGTATTCGATGGTTGTCAGTGCTGCCGTTGAACCGTGTACGAACACTGTGACTATTCCACTCCTAAAGTTAGATTTTCTTAATAAGCTGGATACATCATCAGTGATATCAAGTATATCCACGTTTCCTCTGGTACTAATACTGATATGTTCTGTTACAACATTCATATAATTATGAACCCCTACATAGTATAAAAGCGATGGTGTTTGGAATAAAAGATGGGGTGGAGCCTGCCACGCAATTACCCTTCAATTTTTTCAGGGTTTCTGAACTTTATCAGTTTCATACTCCATGACACCTTCCTTTAATGTTATCACATAATCAGAAGAGTTTTTCAGTGCAACAGAAAATCCCGGCTCAGCGCCAAAGAGTATTGTCTCCTTTCCTTTTTCATTAGCTTTTACAAGAAGTGGTTTAAAATTTGCATCACGGGTGACAAGAGCCAGGGTATCGATAACCGGGTTGTACACCAGCTCCATGCCCTCGATTACCAGGCGAACATCAACATCACTGGTGCATATCACCGGCTCAAAACCATGGTTTTCTATAGCTTCAACAAGCTTGTCGGTCGCATACTGATTAAGAAATACTTTTCCAATTTTTATGGTGCCGTAATCCTTCAAAACGTCCCGTATTTCTTCAAGGTCTACCTGGAACTCTTTTCTAAGCATGTTGGGGCCGTCAACCAGCAGCCCTATTTTTCTTCGACCTCTCTCTTTTTTTGAACCAAGATATGTCTTAATAGATTCGAAACTTGTTTTCATTAAAAGTCCAACCTTATGGTACTGTTATTTACGTCTCCTTTCATTAGTTTATATTTGTTTCTAAATTTTTCTCTATCTCTTTCTCTTATATTCCGGGACTTGTGACCCTCAGGTTTGGTGGTGTGCCCGAACACCATGCAGGTTAAGATTCCAGTTGAAACGCAAAGGATTTATTCAACCGAGGTTTTAACATCAATTATATTGATGAACGATGATTTTTGGTGTGCGCTGGTGCATAAAAGAGGTCAGGTGTAAGAAATGGTCGATCAGGCTGAGATTCACAGGAAAACCGTAAGCAGTGATGTTGAGGAACGTCGATGGGCGGCGGAGCAACTACGCAGTGATTTTGCAGATTTACCTGACAAAGAAGCAGCATGGAAAGACTTGATTCAACTAACACAGTACAAAGACCCTGGTGTGCAGTGGAGGATAGCAGGTACACTTGGTTCTGCCTTCCAACACGTTCCAGATAAAGAAGCAGCATGGAAAGACCTGCACAAACTAACACAGGACAACGACCGTTTGGTGCGGTGGAGTGCAGCAGATGCACTTGGTTTTGCCTTCCAACACGTTCCGGATAAAGAAGAAACGTGGAAAGACCTGCACAAACTAACACAGGGCAAAGACAGTGATGTGCGGATGTGAACCGAGACGGGCGGGTTACGTCAGTTGATGCGCTGATGATCCTGCAGGCGGCGGTTGGGAGCGGTTAATTTTTTGCATTATGGCGATCAATTAAGTTTATAATCCATTAGGCGACATGCCAGAATGTAGGTAATGATATGATTGCATTATTTTTGGAAATATTGATAGCAACGGTTGTAAGTATTATGATTTATTCGTGGTACTGGTGGGCACCAGCCATTTCCTTCCCATTGATAATGAGTATAGGGAACCAAATGTACGAACCACCCATACTGCTGTCAAACTATCGAAGAATTGTTGATGGCTTGTTAACACTATCTCAAATTGGATATGTCATTAGCCAGATAATTATTTTTCACATAAACATCGGATCTTGGTATGGCTGGTTAATAGGCGGAATCGTTGGTTTGATACTTATGGGATTTATGATCCCAAGAAGGTGGTGGTATGAATCATAGTGGGGGTTATAAATAACACTATACCCAATTCAGGAGATATAATAAGAAAAAAGTTTAAGAGATTAAGAGTATGAGACTAAACATGGAAAAGAACATTGTGATAATCAGAGACTGCCACACCATCTGGTAGAGGGGGTGTGGAAGATGAGATTAAAAGGAGGAGAATGACGTTTTGCCCAAATTGTGGAACAGAGATCAAAGAAGGCAGTAAATTTTGTAGTTCATGCGGTGCAGATGTAGATACAGGATCTATCATTAAGGTATCGTTGTTGACTTACCATAGTGAACCGACTGGAGCAGACGGTAAGATGAACGGCATGAAATCACTATGTGCAGGATATGAACTTAAGTCAGGAGGTTGGCGACCGTGGGGGGGATATTGGGGTAAACTGGTTATTGGGGGATTTATGGGGTGGTAGTATGGAAAAAAAATATTTAATAATTATAACTATAGTTACTATATTTTCAATTGTAATTATCGGAATTGGTTTTTTGAGACATGTGGATAACACAGTATCGGAATTCCAAACAATAAATTTTTTACCAGAAATATATACCGTAACTCTTGTAGATAATATGGGAATCACTAAAAATTTTCAAATTGTTTATAATGTGTATAATGTTGAATATGCTATCAATGGAAAAGATTTATTTGGTAATGAAAAATATATTATTAAATTATGTTATCTTGATTCTAACGCATCGCAATTTAGTATGGTTTATTATGACGTGAACGAGTTTGCATTTGTATCACAAGACGTCGTTTTAGTAGATAGACATGGCATACCAACAGATAAACGACTTAAGGTGTTGTGAATGCGATTAATGAGTGGGAGAATCGATTTTCAGCAGACATCAGCGGCGACGACCGCGTCACATCGCTCGACGCGCTTATGATCTTGCAGGCGGCGGTTGCGATCACTGGACTTGCTGCTGTCGCATGTCTGATGCGGCGGCGGTGACATAGATGCATTACAACGAAACAACAGAATGACTGAAATAAAAAAGGTGATAAAAATGAAAATGAATAAAACCGCAATGGTGGTAATCATAAGTTTGTTGATCGCAGGGTTCGTGATTTACACGGGACATGTTGCAAATAGACCGGCAGAAGAGCTGAAGGCTGCGTACAAGGCTGCCGAATGGGTTGAGTGGGCACCAACCGAAGAGCAGAAGATGGAAGCGTGGGAAGCTGCTGGCAGACCGATGGGCGCACACTACGAAGTTCTGTGGGCACCTGAAGGCGCACCACGCGGACCTGAAAACCCAAAGAAACCTTGGTGGGTGCCTGCGTTTTTATGGAAAGAACCTGAACCTACAGGCAAGCAGGGCATCGTTATGGCATTCAGTCATGAGGAGTGGCTTGTGATAAATGGATATGAGTTGACCGATTCGCAGAGAGAGAAGTTGAAAAGAATATATGCGGGGCGCGGGACACAAGCCGCATCAGATGAGCAAGTGCAGATGGCGTCAGATTATTACCTCGTTCGCAGTCTCATGGCAGGCAGAGAACCTGTTTCACCCGAAGCAATAACTGAGGCGGGCATGGACCTTGTCGAACTCGTCGGTATAGAAGAAGCAAAAGGCATGCACATAAAAGTGTATTATACAAGCAAAGGCGAACCGCAGGTAGCATCATTCACCGAAGAAGAGGTTGAGGATTTGGGTGAATTCGAACCATCGCAAGCACAGATCGATTGGGCATTCAGATAAAACGCTCGCGGGAGAAGAAGCGGCGTACAACCGCGTGATCAATGTCATATAGACTCTATGCGCACCAACTATACCAGCCATGATAAGAACACTATGCACAGAGAACAATCTGGAATGAAACCGACCTGACAAAACAATATGAAATGTTACCTCTTCTCATTGCATTAATACCAACAACAAATATACAGAATACAGCTAAAAAATCACTTATAGATCGAGTCAATGCGCCTGCCACGTTTGCTGCTTTCGTGGGTTTCGTGATCTCTGAAATTGGAACCTCCTTTTACCCGATAACCTACAACCACCTTATCAGCGTGTTTGTTGCAGTGTTTGTGTTTGTGCTTGTTGCGGTTTTTAACAAGCGGTAACTGCTTCCTTATAGCCCGGCTGCAGAACTTAGTAACCGCGCACGATGCGGCACATAATGCGGCAATCCCATTTTTATGGAAATCCTTTTTAATATCAAAAATGGAGCTATCTAAAAATCCGAGTGTTTTATCACCGCGGAGAGCGCCGAGTACGCAGAGTTTTAAGACTGTCCCAATTATTGCTTATGCTTTCTGGTGCCTTTGCGTTCTCCGTGTGCTCTGCGGTGAAATTTAAGGATTTAGCAATTTCACTAGAAAATTCGACTGTGCCATCAAAAATATATCTATTATAGTCAAAAACCTTAGGTTTCTAACTTATCCTATCAATGTTAGAGCAGTTTGAATCATGATTTTCGTAAGCAGAATTATTATAAATTGAATAACCATCTATTTATTTGTAAGGTTTGTTTCGTTCTTGACTATAAAAGGTGCCAAGAAAATGAAATTTAAAGTTGTTATGAGGGAAGATTTAGAAGATGGGGATACAATGTGAGCTGCTCCATATTGCCCGGATGCCACTCCCACCCACCACTCGTTTCGTTGTACACGCCGTTTGCGATCACGTTGTTTCGCTCAATCACGTTTCCGGTGCTTCCGTTGGTCAGGTAGAATCCTGCCTCGACGTTGTCGTGCACCCGGTTGCAGGAGACGTTGTTTTTCCCCTCCCCCTCCAAATCGCGCCGACCGTGAGACCCACTGATACCGGTATCACAAACGGCAGCAGGTACGCCCCGATGCCTGCACAGAACGGTATTGCATATCCAGCGGATCCAAGCGAGAATATGGCTGCGATAAAAACGAGAATCGAACCCGCCCCAACTAAAAGCGATTTTAATATCTTCGTTCGATCTCTTCTAATCAAGAGACTAACTGCCAATCCAATGCTGAACACGAGTAAAATGCCGTTTAATGCGATTTTCGAGAGATACACCAGTGGCGTTATCAAAGTCAATCTTGTGACTGTCCGGAGTCCATCGTTCGCTCTTAATGCATTGGCAATCGGCGGACTCGTTGCGTAATATGTGGAAACGAATGTTTCTCCAACCGGATTCGTCATGAGTACCTCATCCCTGAAATCTCGCAGCACGTCTATACGTCTGTCCAGAGGCGTTGCGTAGGTTGCGGTTGCAATGTAACAAGGTGATGGTGCTGCGCCTACTGTCCAAATCCACGTTTGCATGTTGGTTCCATTTGCATTTGTAACGATTGCTGACACGTTCCAGGTTCCAACCTTTGCACTCGTATTCGTGTACGATGCTGCCATCCCACTTACGTTCGGTTGAACCTCCGTCCCATTTATCTGCCAGCTCACGTTTACGATTTGGTTGATTGTGACGTTAAATGTTTGAGTTGCACCTTCCGTATCGCGCACAGGCGAAGGAGGAGCGAAAGAAGTGATATTTGGCGATGACGGTGGTATCGTCACATTCCACACCCACGTCTGCATATCCGTGCCGTTTGCGTTTGACGCCACTGCGGAGACATTGTTCTCACCTACGTGCTGAGCATGCAGCGTGCAACTGGCTTCCGTTACGCTTTCATTCTTAAATAGGAACGAATTGTTCAGATACCAGCTCACGTTTACTGTTTGATTTACGGTAACGTTAAACATTCTCCAGTGACAGACTGCATCGTTAACAGGCGAAGGAGGAGCGAAAGAAGTGATATTTGGCGATGACGGTGGTATCGTCAAAGTAGTGAAGTGGTGTTCCACACTCTCATTTGAATTACCACTTGAATCCGTGCTATTCACTACGTAGTAGTAAATCGTTTCTGCGGATAATCCAGTAAGAGTGATGCTGTGAAAAGTAACCAGTACTGAATCGTACTCTTGCGTCGTGTAAGTCCCTGACTCAGTACCATATTTGACCAAACTGTCTGAATCTTCATCTGTTTCCCAGCTTATCACCGCCGAATTAGTTGTTATCCCGGTTGCCCGGACATTACTTATTACTGGTGGTTCGGCATCCAGCGGAGATGCGTCAAAGTATTCTGCACCGGAAGCAAGCGAAATCAAACTGTGACCACTCAGATCTGCATAGAAACCATAAACAATTACATGAATACCGGACATGTTTGTTAACAAGGTTCTGCTCATCTCAATTTCATTCTCTCCTTCCGTTAATGTTTTATTCATTTCGAACTCATCAATCAACACATTTTCAGGGTCGTAAATCCACATCCTTAATAATCCTGAAATATTTCTATTTGCTTCGATATTAATTCCTAATCTTAAAGTTTCCCCGGAATAATATACTTCCTCATACAGGTTAGCTTCGAGTACCTTGCTATGGTATCCGATGACATCGAAGGGATGAGCAAAGGATAGGTTTCCAAAGGTGTATTCAACGTAATAAGTTCCAGACCTCAGTTCCAGTAAGGTGAAATTAAGCGTTGTCGGACCGCTTATCGTATCATTGTATGCGAACTTTGGCGCTGTTAAGTTGAGCCTATCCGATTTGTTAACATTGATGTGTATCCTCACATCCTCGCCTACATTGTACACGTCCCTGTCAGTATACAAACTTATCTCCGGATTCTCTTCGTAAATATACATCGAGTTAATGTACAGTGCCCTTCCGGAATTCATGTAAACCGTGTACAGTATTTTATTGTCGCCAGTGAATGTGACTGGGATATTGAAAGTCAATGTTTTTGAGCCTGAACCAGTCAAATTGAAATTGGTTACATTATCGTATTCATTGAACTTCACCCTTGAATACAAGCTCAAATCAAGTTTGCATTTATTCTCTATCTCTAACGTGAATACAGCAGTTTCACCATCCTCGTACATGTTCTTATCCAGCGATGCATCAACCGATATGTTCGCCCCTCGCACCAAGTAAGTGAATTCCTCTCTTTTCCCATCAAGCTCATAGATTCCTTTGTAACTCTTCTCCTCCAAATCATCGGGAATTATAAAGTTGAAGCTTATGTTTCCCACATCTCCTGCTCTAATCCACGTCCTATTCGTATCTTCAAAGTCTGGCATTTCTAATGCAAGTACAGCTTCTCCTTCGGATCCCCCAATATTTTTAACTTTGAACACAAAGGTAACGTCCTCTCCGGCGGTGAAATTCATCTCCTCCGGATAAATTGAAGTAATATTAAGTTCCGGCGGTGAAAGAATATTTATCGTCACATCCACTTCTTCAAATGGCGAAGTATATCGCAGCAAATGCGCTCCTTTTGTCAAGTTGAACGAGATGCTCTCGGTTATGTTTTCACCTTTTGGCACGAAGAAATGTTTTGTAATGTTTTGCTCTTCTGGTGAAGAGATAGAGAATGTAGCGTTAAATTCCGAATCTATTGCGCCCGTGTTATTTATTGTGAACGATATCTCTGCCTCACCTTCCAAATACGTCGGTTCTGGGGTGATATTTATCTTTGCGCTCTCATCACAGATTATCCCCCTTTGTTTGGTTTCATTTACATCACCAGAAATAACAACCGTTATTGTCATGTCAATTGATGTGTTCATGGTGGTTTCCAATAGCTGTGATTCGCCCTCCGGAACTGTTATGTTCCATCTTTTGGAATCCAGGCTGACGTTTAATTCTGCGGTTATGTTCCCAATATTTTCAATTAGAACGCCCACATCGAAGTCCTTTAGCCCAACAACATCCGGAGCGATAATGCTCGCATTTATTTCAGGCGATTCCACACCGATCGAATCCATTACTACTACACCGTCCACAGTCCCTTCTAAAGTGAACGGTGCGTCTGCAGTGGTGTTTGTTGTGTAATAGCGAGTTTCATTTGCGGCAAGAGTAAATGAATCGTTGAATATTTCCACACTGTCTTTCTTTATTGAGAGATTGCAACCTACGGGGCTGCCAGCATGATTCTTTGCTTCTACGTAAATTAGCACCGTCTCGTTCGGCTTGTAAATCATCTTGTCGGTCTCCAACGTAAGAGAAGTGTTCTTCGGTGTGATGTAGAAGAAAGGGTCGATTATGTTGATTATTTGCGTTGTGTTTGAGTAGAGCGTTGTACTTAACTTCTGCTTGCCTGTTGCATCCTCAAACACGCTTGCTGGAACCTCAGTAACGATGTTTTTCGTCTCACCTTCCGCAGCAAGGTTTATCGTTATGTTTTTCTCCCACAGCACTTCTTTTGGCGGCAGCGGCATCACGAGTGGCAAACAATCCCCTCCTTTACTTACCCTTCCACTGCAATTGTAAGGAAGCGGTGTGTCTGCAAGTTCATCGCCGTCCAAATCCTCTCCATGATAATCGCTCCAGTAGTTACCACCGAGCCACGGTCCGCCGATTATATTACCGCCGTCAGCAAACGTTTTTGTTATGTTCCAGATATTATCATTATCGTCTGCGTAGGCGTTGATTGTATTGTCGAAGAGATTATCGTAAATAAGATTATAATCTGCATTACTATGCCCATAGCAACCGTAATTATTGGACATGATTCTATTGCTTACGACATTATTTTTATCTGAACCTGAGCAGAGATAAATACCCTTATCGCTATTTGAGCTTATGACATTTTTAGTTATTATATTCCCGTCCCCACCACAATAAACCCCAATACTGTTTGATTCCATCGTGTTGCTTATAAGTTCGTTGTTGGCGCTTGATCCTGTGATGTGGACACCACGAGAGTTTGACTCAAACCTGCTGTTTCTTATTGTATTGTTGTTTGAGTTACTGAGATAAATTCCATAATTGGAATGATTGGCTACTGCAACATTTTCAATTGTGACATTTTTGCATTTGTAGAGATTTATAATGCCGTAGTTCGTTGCTTTTACCTTTGAAGGCAGAACAGCAGTGAGGTTGCTTATTGTAGTTCCTTTTTTGGAGTAAAGCACTAAAATGCTGACGCCATTTACGGTGTTTGTAGCGTCAAAGTTCTGCGCAAGGTTCTTGTAGCCGTTGAAGTAGAAACCGTAAGCATCACCTGATATGGAAATGTTGTTGTTTCTGAATGTGTTGGGTTGGTCGGATATCTGTATACCCATTGCATCGCCAGAAAGAGATACTTTGTTCCCTTTCAAGACGCAGGAATAGCTGTATACGTAAATCCCATATTTACCACCGCTGTTTATAACAATGGAGTTGTTTATCACCTCACTCTCTTTTGAATCCCTGAGATATATGGCGTTTTTGTCTGTTATTATCGTGTTGTTTTCAATGGTTGCATAATAGTCTCTACAGTAAATTTCATAATTGCTATTGTTTTTAATAATATTATTGTCAATAGTAGTATTCCACGCATCAACATAAATTCCCCGTTCGTTGTTTTCAATCGTGTTGTTTTGTATGTGGGCTTTCATTGCCCAACCTCCTGCGCAGGGGTACACACCATATTTATTGTGGGTTATTTCATTATCAACAATATATGCTAACTGGGCATTGTGGGCGTATATTCCATTCTCAGTATTATTAGTTATTGTGCTATTTCTTAATTCATTTCTTGAACCCCATAGTTTGATTCCGTTTTCATTTGAAGACGCTGTGCTGTTCTCGATGACTACAACATTAGATTTGTACACGAAGAAACCGTAGTCGGAATGATTGACCACGGTGGCATTTTCTATGTTGATGTTCTCGCATTTGTACAGGTTTATCAATCCGTAATTAGTTACCCTGGTATTCTTCTTCGGCAGTGCAAAGGATAGGTTGCTAAATGACTCGTTCTTAGTGTTGTAGAGCACCAAAGCCTTGTATCCATTGAAAGTGTTGGACAAATCTATGTCCTGCCCTATGTAAATCACATCGCTGTATGTTCCGAAGTAAAGGGGATAAGACTTTGAAGTAACGGTGTTGTCTCTTAAAACGCTTCCATCTCGCTTGTAGAAGTAAATTCCCTCTTTGTCTGCATTTATCGTATTATTGAATATTTTGGCACTTCCGTCGTAGATGTAAATTCCTCTATCACTTGAAGAGATGGAATTGTTGCTTATTTCGCAGTTAGTCGATCCGTCAGCAAGTTTTATGCTTTTAACACCCAATATTTCACTGTTCAGTATCTTGTTTGCGCCGGAGTGGTAGAAATGGAGACCGTAGTCATTGTTTGCGGAGATATCGCAGTTGTCTATCCGGTTGTACGTGCTATAATAGATATATGCGCCATGCTTGCTGTTTGAAGAGATATTGCAGTTGTCTATTTGGTTATTCTTGCTTGAATCTTTTAGATACAGACCATGATTGGAGTTTGAAGAGAGGTTGCAGTTATGAATTTCGGTTCCACTTGCGTCTCGCATATAAACTCCGTAAGAGTTGGAGCTTAAGTTTGAATTAGAAATAGTGTTGTTGTCAGAATGCCACAGATGAATGCCGTATGAGTTGAATGTTCCAGAGATGTTTTCAACTGACGAGTTATACGTTTTTCGGAAGAAGACAGCCTCGCTGTTGTTTGTCAGGTTGTTCAGATTCTTCACTGTGATGTTCTCGCAGAGGATAGCAGCGAAATATCCTGCGTTCGCTGTTTCATCGTAAACCTTGTCCTTCTCGTTTACAAGATAATATATCGGCTTGCCATTAACCGTATTTGAAGTATCAATGGAATGGTTGAAGTGTTTGTCATAGTCATGATGGTCGGCAAAAACACCGCCAAAATTGCGTTTGTTGTTGTTAATGCTGTTGTTGGATAATGTGTTGTAAGATGATGCAGAGATTGTAATACCGCTTCCTGAATTCGAGTTTATCGTGTTATTCTCCAAAATGCTATCGCTCGTACTACCATAAAGATTTATACCGCCGTCGTTCGAGTACACGATATTCTTTGTCAATATATTGTTATTACCACCAATCGCAATTCCGTAACCCGAGTTAAAACTCACATTATTACCCGATATATTATTGTTATGCGAAGGGCGCCAGTAGTATAAATGGATTCCCCTGTCGTTGTTTGAAATAACCGTATTACTAATTATCTTATTGCTATTCGAGCTTGATAGAAAAATGCCAGTCTCCTTGTTTTTTTCTATACTGTTACCTTCTATGACATTGTTCGATGAGCCATAAAGTTCAATTCCATGCCCTTGATTAGAAGTCAAATTATTGCTGATAATTCTGTTGTTATGGGATTTGCGCAAATCAACGCCTTTGTATTTATTATTTTTTATCACGTTGTTTTCTATGGCATTATTATTTGACGCATCGCCAAAAGAAATTCCATCGCTGTTTGAACTTATTGTGTTGTTTTCTATAGCATTATTTGACGCATCGCGGAAAGAAATTCCATCGCTGTTTGAACTTATTGTGTTGTTTTCTATGGCATTATTATTGCTGTAATCATTTAGATAAATACCGCCATAAAGCGAATTAGAATGAACAGAGTTGTTTATTATCGTGTTGTTATTGCTGTGATCATTTAGATAAATACCAGAATGCGAGTTTGAATATACGGAGTTGTTTTTTATTGTATTATTTGTGCATGAATCACGAAGATAAATGCCATCCTGCGAATTTTTGGTCATAGTGTTGTTGGTTAAGGAGTTGTTGCACGAGTAAGATTTCAAGTAGATGCCGTAGTAGTTGTTAGACGAGTTTATATCCATTAAGTTGGAAAAATCAGTTTGCACTAAAAGAATGCCATTATTTTTCTTTGTTGATGAGCCTTCTACTGTTATATTGTTTATGTCGGAGTGGTCGGCATTGCATAAGATTAACTCTGAAAGGTCTTCATCTGATAAGCTAACAGATGAATTGAAATATCTTATCGGTCTGTCTCCGGAGCCGGTCGTGTTATCTATTTTGTTGTTGCAGTGCGAAACGGAAGTTGCGTGAATGAATAAGTCAAACTTGCTATTTTCCTTTGCTGTGTTATTTGTTAAGGTGTTGTTGCTCGAAGAAGACAGGGAGATGCCATGGTCGTCATTTGAGTTGGCGGTGTTGCTCGTTAAGGTATTGTTATTCGAGGAAGACAAGTAGATGCCGTGGTAATATTTGTTTGAATTAGCAGTGCTGTTCGTCAAGGTATTGTTATTCGAGGAAGACAAATAGATGCCGTGGTCATGGTTTGAGTTGGCGGTGTTGTTTGTTAAAGTGTTGTTGCTCGAAGAAGACAAGTAGATGCCGTATTCATTATTCGAGTTAGCAGTGCTGTTCGTTAAAGTGTTGCTGCTTGAAGAGGACAAACAGATGCCGTATTCATCATTTGAATTAGCAGTGCTGTTCGTTAAAGTGTTGTTATTCGATGATTTCAAATAGATGCCATGTTTGTCGTTTGAGTTAGCTATGTTGCTCGTTAAGGTGTTGTTGCTCGAAGAAGACAAGAGAATACCATGGTCGCATTTATTCCAATTTGCAATATTGCTCGTCAAGGTGTTGTTATTCGAATACTTTAAGGAGATGCCATATCGGTAGTTCGAGTTAGCGATATTGTCTGTTAAGGTGTTGTTATTCGATTGAAACAACACGATTCCGTAATAATTATTTGTTATCAAATTATTCTCAATTATTGTGTCATTCGTATTGATCCACAAACCGGCAAGGTCTCCATTTATCCCCCAGGTGTAACCGCACTCGTGTAGTTCAGAATCGTGCATCTCGAACTTCGCACCGGATTTCACTTGGAAGCAGTATTCATAATTTGTGTTCTTTGCAGTAATTTCGGAATCGGAGATGTGCATCTCTCCGCCATTTTGAACTTCAATGTGATACTGTCTGTCTTTGGTGCAATCCATGAATACTTGGGTATTAATCAAAGTGAGGTTCCCTGTTGAATTGATAATTAAATTGCTGCTTAAGATTTTTACTTCGTCTTTCCACACCGTTTCGTTTCCTATTATAATATCGCTTAATTTTACTACACTCGGATTATATGTTTCGTTAAGTTCCTCTTCGGGTTCGGATGTGGGGGTAACATTAATAGGTGGGGATTGTACAGGCTCTTCTGGCGATGTGGTTAATTTGGTTGGTGGAGATTGTGAAGGCAAAGGCACAGGCTCTTTTATTACCGATTCATTACCATAACTTTCGTTGAACTCCTCTTTTGGAGATTGTGCGGGTTCGGGTTCAGGTTCAGGAGTGGGGGCGGGAGTAATGTTTGCAAGTGGCGATGCGGCACTGGCAGTAGCAAGAAAATTATATAGACTCATAGCAAGAGAGAATATAGCAGAAGATGACGACGAAGGCACCTCTTCTATTTGCGATTCTTCCTCTTCCGCTGTTGAACTGGTGTAGGATGCCAGTAGTTTTGCAGTAGCTTTCGCAGGTGCGAGTTTAGTTTCAGACGGCATGGATGTACGAACGATTTTGAGGTGTAACGTGCCGTTTACAATCTCCCCATCAAGGTTCGTTATATTTGTAAGGATGGAGACATTCTCGTTCTTGAAATATATTTTCCTCTCGGTGTCAGAGGTCAAATCCGCATTCAAACCATTTACTTCGCATACCGCAGCCAACTCTATCTCTTTTCCTGTCTCTTTATCTTTGCATGTGACAAACAGATAATATGAGCCGTTTACCGACTGATCAGGAATTCCAAAGGCGAGTGTCTTGTTCGCAAGCGAAAGAGCCGTATCCTCAACTACATCCTCGTGCATCAATTTACCCTTCCAGTCAACGAGTTTGAAGGAGCAATTGAAAACAGTATCCACGCCGCCGACATTTGAGATATTGAAACTTATGTTCCCTCCGGCAACAGCACCATCCTTATCAAATCCAATAATTAAATCCGAGCAGGGGATGAAGAAATTGTCCTTTTTTGTGGAGTTGTCGTAAGAGAGGTTAACGAAGACATCGTGTTTTCCGGCTGCGATGTCAGTTGGAATGGAAAGGCTCTCGTATTCTATTTCTCTTTTTTTGTCCGGGTTCAAAGAAACGAATTTGGAATCAAAGAAAGAGAGAGAAGGAATTGAGGTATTTACCCACGAATTCCAGACAGACGAGCCGGTGTTTGAGATGTTGAGAAGAAGGCTCATGTTTTGTCTGATACAATAAACCTCATCTGACCTGTTGAAACTCATTATTAGGCGATAAAATCTTGGTATTTCAAAGTATGTGGAGTTAGAGCCTATTTTTTCGCCGTTCTCGTATGTTTCTGCGGTAACGATGTAAGTGCCGTATCCGGAATCAAAGGGCAGCGAGAAAGAAGGCGTTTTGCTTGTGGATTCATAAGCGCTGAGGTTTTCATCAAAACTGTCTTCGTAAATCTTCTTGTTGTCAGGGTCAAGCGTTCTAATAGTAACTGTAACATTGTGGCTGATTTTTTGGTTGTTCGTGAGGTTGAGCGAGACATAAACATCTTCACCTTTTGCATATTCTTTCTTCTCCGTTTCTATGCCGATGTCAACAGAAGGATTGAAAACCCTAAGTCCCTTATACGCATACATGCTATTATAGCGTGCTTCAAATCTAGCTGAGTCCAATACTTTCGTAGTATATGTGAACGTTTCCTCGCTATTGGCATCCACCGTTATTTCTCTATATTGATCATACTTATGCCAAAACCCATACGAGCAGCTAACATTCCTGGCTGTATCTCCATCGTTCTTAACGTGGTAGGTTGCTGTAACGTTGTTTCCACGAGGGAAATATTCCCCAGGAGTTGTTATCCAGAGAGATATTTCAGAACCTCGATAAATAAAACCACCTGGGGTCTTTGCATATTTACTCACCTCAAATTGTTCTGCACCATGCACTCGCTGCACTTCTCCATAACTGTCGTTCACGAGCAGGTAGTCAACATGGTAAATACCGAGATTTGAAGGTACCGTGTAAACGAAATTAACTGTTTTTGTTCCGTAAGGCGGGATGGCGGAAGTCGTAGCATCCACAGAATCTATAGCTTCATTGCCCACAAACACTTCAAATTCAACTTTATCTGCAATTAAATCTATACAACTTGTTATATTTATTGGAATATTTATGAAATCGCCAGAGCTATAATTTTGCAATTCTTTCGGTTCTTTCGCCCATGAAATTATGTCTCTGAGCAAGTTTTCCCCATCTTTCGTGGCTTGATTGTGCCCGTAAGCCCAATCGGTGTATGCTGTGCTTACGATCACCGTTCCGTTGCCGTATTCATACATCAACATCGCAGGCATTCCGTTCTTCGTTCTCGTGAGTAAAATGGTTGCATTTTCCGGATAAGAGGTGAAGTAGCCATCAACGACGAGATTAAGGGTGGTAGAATCCTGCCCTGACAGTATTGGATGATAATTGCTTATGCCGACTGAACGATGTTGACAGCTCTGGTCTTCTGCCCAGCCATAACCACACCAATCCCCTGGTACAGCATCGAATTCGTAGCCGTGCTGCTGTGAAAAGACGATTAGCGTGCCACCATCACTCACATAATTTTCGAGTTTTGAGTTGAAAGAAGGTAACGAGTCAATACCGAAGAAGCCGCCACTTGGAATTATTAAAATCGGATAATCATTTAATTCGTCTATAGGAATATCAATGTCTACCAAAGTGATGGATTCGCCCAATTCGACCAAAAGATTTGAACACTCTCTAAAGAAACCATTCAAAAGAATTGGAATTTGTGAATTGGATTTATAATCAAATGATGAGTCTGTGCTTGCGGAATAACTAAAAGTTGCGACATCGAAGTTATCATCGGGATTGTCATATATTTTTCTAATTTTTTTTACCAGGTCTATCTTATCATCAAAATCACCATCTGCAGCTTCTTTTATAAGGTCTTCAAGTTCATCAAGATCTTTCTCTGCTTTTTCAGTCAGCTTCACCGGCTTCCCTTTTTTAAATTTACTTCTACATTTATATCCATCTTTTCTGCCGTTGCTTTTATATTCTTCTTTATTCCATTCGGTCATAAGGTCTGCATAAGCTTTTCCCAAACCTGCTGCAGCCATCTCATCCATTGAAGTGGGTGTACCAATAGGACCAGTAGCAAGTGTCCCCGGAATGCTTGTATACAGTGCCCAAGCTGCCTGGCTAGCCGTCATACTTCCATCTTTTACCAATTCACCGAGTCTTTTCAAATTGTCCGGTGTGACATGACCTGCTGCCAGATTTTTAAATATCCTTCCACGCTCTTGTCCCAGTTCAAATACCCGTTCAAATGCAGCTGCATAGTCTTTAACACTGCTACAGAAAGCATATATCGATGTTCCGGCAATACCAATCACGGCTACGATAGCTATAATTATAAATATAGAGTCCCCAAAAGGGTCAACAAAATTAACAGGATTGTTATCAGCATACACATACGGGGAAATATCCACTCTATTTTTCTGATCCTCGCTTAAAAATCTCCCGATTTTCGCATCATAATACCTTGCCCTGTAATAGTAGAGTCCGGTTTCCCTGTCATATTCCCTACCTGTAAAAGTGTAAGGATTAATCACATCTCCAATCGTTTCCATAACTCCAAAGGCATCATATTTGTACTGCTCTACAATATTGCCAGAAGAATTGATCAGCGAGGTAACGCTGCCTGTTCCATCATATAAATAGAATAGCTCCGTGTCATCTCTAATCATGTTGACAGGTTCGTCCAAACCTGAACCATGTATATATTTTGCCTTTGTATTCCCTTCTTCGTCAAGCTCCATCAACATATCCAAAAAGTCGTATACGAAGTATGTTGTGTTATTGCTGACAGCTTTGGATACTCTGTTTCTCCATGGACCTGGAGAATAGCCATAAGTTACTTTCGTTCCATCAGTGGTTATTGCCTTTACTATCCGATCCCCTAAACCATACTCGTATCTGGTGGTACCATTCGGGCTAACTGCAATTATGAGATTCCCGTTTTTATCATAAGTGTAATTCGTAGTCCCGTCTGCTGTAAGTCTGTCATTCTCATCATAAGTGTAATCCACCGTCAAAGTGTCTTTTTTCATTGTCAAACGATTCCCCATTCCATCATAAGTATACTCAACGGTGTTTCCATCCGGACACTTTACTTCAATCAATCTGTTCATATCGTCATATTCATAATATGTGTTTTCTCCATCGGAATTCGTCATAGAAAGCCTATTCCCAAAGGCATCATAGGCATAAGAATAACTTGAAATGATTTCTCCATCTATCTTTGAGTTTGTGAGTTTCAGAAGCCTATCAGCGCCATCATAGGCATAAGTGGTCAGAAAAGTATCGGAACATTCTTCCCTTATTCTTCTACCAGCGCCATCATATTGATATGATATAACAGTACCAGAGGGGTCCTCGATCCTCATCAGTCGATTTGCTTTGTCATATTCATATCCTGTCACATTGCCATCCGGATCAATCATGGCTATGCGATTGCCACTTTCGTCATAAGTATACGATACTGTCTTGGAGAACGCTCCGTAGTCAGTGGTTTCAGACACAACGCGATTCGAGGCATCATAAGTGTAGCTTATCTTAACATCGTCATTCTCTTTGGATAAAAAGTTGCCATTTTCATCGTACGTGTATTTTGTTGTGTTCCCATAGGCAGTGATCGCTATCAACCGATCTAATTTATCATAGCTATAGGTAGCAATATTACCATTTTTATCTTTAATCTTGATTATATTTCCCTCTTTATCATAGGTGTATTTCTCGGTGTATCCAAGTGGATCGGTTGAAGAAATCACTCTGCCCAACGCATCGTACTTATAGGAATTATCTCTGCCTTCAGGATTAGTAACTTTTACCAACTTCCCTTTTTCATAATCAAAGTGTATTTCATCTCCTGAAGCACCAGTAGTTGAATCGGAGGAATATTTGGTTTCGTGCCCATTAGAATCAATCATGCTGGTTAAAGTGCCAGTGGCATCATAGCTATACGTTGTCTCGTTATAATTCCCATCAATAGTTTTAATAACCCGATCATTATCATCGTATTGGGATTCAAAGGAATTATTATTGGCATCGCATATTCCGATCCTTCGCCCCACAAGGTCATAAGTAAATCTTGTGGTATTTCCTACCGGGTATTTTATCTCAATCATATTTCCATGAGAATCGTAAGAATGTTCTGTCAGAAATCCTCTAAAATCTGTGATGCCGGAGACATAACCAAAGGTATAATTCAGATAGGTACTATTTCCATTTGGATCGGTAATATTAATCACATTGCCCCTATCATCATACTCAAAATAAGTTGTGAAGCCTCTTTTATCTGTGGTGCTTGTAGCTAAAAACATATTTTTTTCAGCAAGATGTGCCCAGCTAATCGACATCGAGTTATTTAAGGGGTCAATGATCTTGATAGTGTTGCCATGCGTATCGTAATCATACCTGTGAGTGTTGCAATTGGCATCTGTGAAACTCAGCATATCCATATTGCTATCCCATTCCATTTTTGTAGTTCCACCTGATGGGTCAGTGATTTTTATCGGATTGCCTTTTGAATTGAGTTCCAGTTTAGTAGTGTACCCCTGTCCATCTGTTATACGAACAACATCTGTCGCATAGCTGAAGCTATAAACCGGGATGGGGTGATACGTAATATTGGCACCGGGAGCGGTCTGCTTTGTCAGTTTAATTTTCTCTACCTTGCCGCCGCTGTAATAAGTAAATATGAGCTTTGCTCTATTCAGATCAAGCTTGCTTTCAAGCTTGTGATTGGGACAGTATTCATAAAGCGTTGATTTCCCCATCGCATCAGTTACTTTAACAAGGTCTGCAACCTCATACTCATAATTAATCTCTCTTCCAAGCGGGTCTGCAACGCTACTAATCCTACCACGCAGGTTGTAATTGAGATTCAAAAATAGACCGGAATCATCGGATATGCGTGTAAGTCTCCCAAATATATTATACTCAAAATTCAAGTGATTATCATTTTTGTCAGTAATATTAATTATCTTACCATTTGAGCCGAAGTTATATTTCGATCCATCTCTGAGCCAGAGGACAAAAGAACCATCCGGATTTTCGGTTAGTTTCGAGTGTATTCCGGGTGGTGCAGTATAATTGTTTCCCATGGCAGGAGGGAATGTGTGCCCTGAACCATCTCTATCAAAGTATGTTACAGAACCATCATCATTTTCCACAAGGTGTATATTGTAGTTGTGTGTCCAGCCGAAACCGAAAGGACCATGCGTTCCACTACTGTGGCTGTTATATGCCCTGATGATTTCCAAGTCAAATCCGCGTGCTTTTATTGAAATGTCTTTTTCCGGGAGGTATAAATTGCCGTTTGCGATGTTGACCATACCACCAGCAGCGTAGTAATACCATGGTTCGTAGCCGGTATTACCTGTGTTTGGTGTAGCCTCACTTGAAGATGCACCATCTTTTTTATTCTCCGCCGTAACAGCGCCCGCGAAGAGCGAGCAGAGCATTATCGCTATGATGAGTAGCGATACCAATTTTATTTTTAGTTCAGGCTTCTTCATTCTTCTTATCCTCTTTGAAGTAAGATAAAAATTAAAGCATAATAATATATAAAACTTCCGATTTTTGCATGATTTATAGTCAAGAACGTAACTTTTATAACTAATCAGCTCTTTGCCTATATTCATGACAAGACCTGAATCAATCACCATTGTGCGACACATGAGTGTTGAAGAACTAACCAAAAGAATAAAATCGATAGAAGGCACGATCTCTAATTCAAGCAACAAAGCTTCATCGCCGCTTCCAATGGACACCACCGGGAAAGTCGATGCTGACCTTGACACCAGGCTTCTTGACGCACGATTTATGGATTTTATGAAGCTGCCGCAGGTTCTGGCGGTATTTTTAAGATTCGCTAATCATCTAACGTTGCAAGGAGTTTTTTATCAAGCACGACTTTATCGAGGTTAAGCAACCCCAAAGGTAGTATGGTGTGGCAAACTCGAGGGCGGTACAGCATTATTTCCCATTTCTACTTTGAGAGAAGTTTTTAAATCAAAGCCCGCGCTCTTCAAGCAAATTCTAATGTCTGCTGGTTTTGACCGGGTATTTGAACAGGACCAATATTTCGTGCAGAAGAACACATGACACTCCGCAAAGCATCTAAACGAGCCACCTCAATTGACATCGAAGCAAGCTTTTGCAGATCATAATGATGTGATGAACATCCTTGAACAATGTTAATGCAATAATACTATCATGGAGTTAACGATCCAAGAACACTACAAAATTACGAGCGAATACTTTTGGATTTTATGCATTAAACGGAAACTCAGTTATCGACTTTAAGGAAAACTCGAAAAAGGAATCGATTTGTGAATTCTTTGGTGAAATAAGGTCCGGAAACCCTGGAAAGACCATTGAGAATTTCTATTAACCCCCCACCAAACTATTTAGATTAATTTATATATTCTCAAAACATATTTCATACTATGTCATCCTTCACTGCTTTTGCACTTCGAGAAGAATATAAACGGCTCGCACTTATTGGAGACAAGCTCTCAGAGGTTGAATCCCTCATAGACTGGGAGCCATTTCGTCCAATAATCGACGAAATGTACAACAACCATACAGAGTTGGGTGGAAGACCAAACAATGATGCAATCGTCATGCTCAAAATGATTGTACTTCAGCAGTGGCATGGTTTATCCGACCTTGAAATAGAAAAACAGGCTACCGATAGAATTTCCTTCAGGAAATTCCTTGGTTTTCCAAAAAACATTCCGGACCGTTCCACTATTTGGAATTTTAAAAACAGAATCGCAAAAACCGGAAAAGACTCTGCAATATGGGGTGAATTACAAAGACAATTTTATGAAAAAGGTCTGAAAATTAAGAAAGGAATGATACAAGATGCAACCTTCATTCAATCCGATCCCGGACATGCAAAGGCAGATACACCACGGGGTGATGAAGCAAAAACACGAAGGAGTAAGGATGGTACGTGGTCTAAGAAAAGCGGCAAATCGTATTACGGATACAAGTTGCACACAATAATTGATGCGGATTACCAATTGATTCGAAGAATAAAAACAACAACAGCATCTGTTCATGATAATCAGGTTGATCTGTCAATGAAAGGTGAAGTGGTTTATAGGGACAAAGGTTACTTTGGGGCGCATCCGAATGGATATAATGCAACTATGCAAAGAGGTGTGAGAGGACATCCAATAGGCATAAGGGATGTACTTAGAAACAAACGAATCAATCACACAAGAGCAAAGTGTGAACGGATTTATGCTGTTGTGAAAACTGTGTTTGGGTCCGGGAGGGTAAAAGTTACCACAGTGGCAAGAACAGGGGTTAAAATGATGTTTACTGCTATGGATTATAATTTGTATCAGTTGTGCACATTTAAAAAGAAAGGCATCATACAATGATTAGCGGTAGCTATCATTAAATATGGAAAAAATTGAGGAATATGAAATTAAATAAACCTAAAATGGGAAATAAAGGGCAAAATTATGTCAAAGAAAGGGATTTGTGGGATTGAAGTAGAAAAATTGAAGTTAAAAGGAATTCTCCATTGTTATTATTCTTGATAATTTTAGTTCGCATAGGGCAAAAGATACTACAAAGTTTACTGAAGAAAACGGGATTGTATTGGTATTTTTGCCTCCATATTCTCCGGATTTGAATCCAATTGAATTCATCTGGAAAAGCATCAAGAAAGTCATTTCACGCGAGTTTATTGTAGATTTAAATCACATGAAAGAGATAATCATTGATAAGTTTCGGAAATATTCATCACAGATCAGCTTTGCGAAGGGGTGGATTGAAAAGTTTATTGATGAGGGACATAAGTTAGAAATATTAGGTTCGTAACTATAATCTCTGGCTTATTACAAGTCAGATTTTCCAGGTTCGAGTAATCTCTGTTTACCGGTCAATAGAAAGCAAACGATTGATGCCTGTTACAAAAGCTTCCACTGACGCCATCACTATGTCTTCGCGTGCAGCCCTTGCAGTTACTGTCCTGCCATTTTCATCTTCCACACCGATAATAACCTCTGCAAGAGCATCAGATCCTCCTGAGATGGCAGCTATCTTGAAATCTCTTATCTTCACCTTGAACCGCTCACCAAGCATACTTTCGAGAGTGCCGAGTGCTGCATCCACAGGTCCCACACCTGTATTCGCTTCGATGTGCTCCTCCCCGTCTATAATCGCTTTAACCGCTGCTGTCGGTGTGATGATGTTTCCTGTCATAACAGATACTTCTTTTAACGTTATTGCCTGCTCCCTTTTCAAGCCTTTTCCCATGATCGTATCTGCAACAGCAAAAAGGTCTGAATCTGTTACATTCTTGCCTTTACTGGCAATGTTTTTAATGCGTAAGATTATTTCTTTTAATTGTTCCTCTGTTGGCTGTATTCCTGCATTTTTCAGTGTTTGGTCTACTGCATGCCTGCCCGCATGTTTACCAAGCACGATTCTTCGTTTCTGCCCAACCATTTCAGGCGTCATAATGCCGGGTTCAAAGGTGTCTGACTGCATAAGCACACCATGTGTGTGTATGCCGGATTCATGTGCAAACGCATTCTCGCCAACAACCGGCATTGTAATCGGTATTTTAACACCAGTGAGACCCTCGACCATCTTTGAAGTTTCAAACAGGTATTCGGTATTGATGCTTGTTCTGACATCGTACATGCACTGAAGGCTCATAACCACCTGCGATAGATCTGCATTGCCTGCACGCTCACCTAGTCCATTGACTGTCACCTGCACCTGCGAGGCTCCTGCTTCGCATGCTGCAAGGCTGTTGGCTGATGCAAGACCAAAATCATTGTGGCAGTGAACATCAAGCGGTGTGTGAATTTCGCTGTGCAGGCTTCTTATCAATTGGTACATTTCAGATGGTACGATTACGCCCACGGTATCTGGTACATTTATAATATCACAGCCAGCAGACTCAACTTCAGTAAATATTCTTTTAAGGTAAGAGAGCTCTGTTCTTGTGGCATCCATTGCCGAGAACATGCATTTAACTCCATGGTCCTTGATGTATTGTACTGCTTCAACTGCCATCCCACACACCTCATCCTGCGATTTCTTGATTGTGTAAATTCGTTGAACATCAGAGGTGGATACAAAAGTGTGCACCATATCCACGTCACAGCGAATGCATGCATCAATGTCATCTTTAATTACCCTGGCAAGTCCGCATATATCTGCACCCGGGTTTGAAGCAGTTATTTGTTTTATCGCTTTCATTTCCCACTCGGACGATGACGGAAATCCTGCCTCGATCACATTTACCCCAAGCTTATCTAATTGCTCTGCTATGCGAAGTTTTTCTTCAATCGTAAGAGAAACTCCAGGCGTCTGTTCCCCGTCCCTGAGAGTTGTATCAAAAATGTTGATGTTTCTTCGTTTTAATGATTGATTAAAGTAAAATATTATCCCTCCTTGAATTGCTATCGCACTCGATTGCTAGCGCAATCGAGAATTACTGGTTACTTTCTGCAAAGCGCAGCTTTGCAGTGCTTCTCGTAATTAAGAGTTGTTTTCTGCACTTGATTGCTATCGCAATCAAGAGTCAAAGGTTATTTATATCTCTGCACAACGAAGTTGTGCAGTGCTTCTCGTAATTAAGAGTTATTTCTGTACACAGAGTGTGCAATAAATAGAGATATGATAAGACATAAATCTTTTGTTTGGAACTTTGAAACAAAGCTGTGATAGAACGTTGTAAAAACAGATACGGTTTAATATAATATTTTTTTCATTACTACAGCGTTTTCACCATCGCTGTAATAACCCGGCTGCACGCCAATTGATACAAATCCATGCTTTTTGTAGAAACCGTAAGCAGAATAATTACTTTCCCGAACTTCAAGATATACTTCATTTATTTTTTTGCTCTTGAACGTACACATGGTGGCATTTAGTAATATACTTCCAATATTTTTTTTCTGGTAATTTCTATGCACTGCTATCGAGAAAACCTTACCAATACCATTGAGCTCAATACCGGCTATAAATCCAACAATCTCTCCTTGCCATTCTGCCACCAGAAATGTGTCTGCATTCAGCTCATAAAATTGCATGTAGAGGTCAGGGCGATGCTCATTGAATGCTTGGTATTCGATATCTAATACCTTCTGGAAATCACGTGGCTTGAACTTTCTTATGATAATTACATCTGTCATAAAATCTTGGTTTAAAATCTACTGCTGCGGTAGGTGTTATACTTTGTGGGTGAGCAACTGTACTCCTCGACTTCTGCACTGCACAACTTCGTTGTGCAGAAAACAACGAGAGAGATATCTCCACACAGAACAAATAAAACGAAACCTTTATACGCCAAAAACGCTAACGAGCCCTGTACCTATAAGTACGGGGTATAGTGACTTCAATATGGATACACAAATTTTATCTGGAAAAACAGGAGATGAAAATTATGCCAAAAAGAAGATGCGACATTTGCGGCAAAGGTGACAAGGATGTTGGTTGGCCAGGAGCAAAGATTTGTCCACATTGTGGAGCTTTTGCATGTAGTTCATGTGGAAGTGGTAGATCAACTTGTCCTGCGTGTCATAAGCTATATTAAGGAAAAATAAAAGGTGAATCTGTATGGACGCTGAGGATTTATTGTATGATTTAACGGGAGTATTTATCGATGATTTTGAGGCTTTGCTTATATATAAAGGTATAGAACCAAATATAGAATTAAGGAACCAAATAAGAGATTTTCGTAGGCTTGTTAGCGAGAAAACTAATAATAGTAAAATTGAACAAGAAAAAAGGGCTTTAAATTCTTTAAATCACTATTTGAATGCTCTTATTTGGTATTATGACTATTGGAATGTTATTGATAGGTCAGAACAAAAGGGAAAGAGGGGTATGCATTCAGTTCTCAAAGAAGGCGATAATAGTAAAAACTTAAAGTCGAAATTGAATTATATTTTAGAAGAACTTAACAAAGGTAGAGAATTGTTGGATCCAAAAGAAGATGTTTCGAGTATAATATTTTTTGATGATAGTATTGATTATATTCAAAAATATGAAGTAGACCGTATAAATTCCATAGAAAAAGACGAAATTGAAAGAATCGAACGAGAAAAAAGTAAAAAAGAAATAGAAAAAGAAAACAAAATTCGAGAAAAAAAACTTGCAATATTTTGTGGCAAGGGTTTTATTGTAGGTGGATTATTTGGATTTATAATAAATAATGATATTATAACAGATTATGTTCATATATTATTATATATTTTAATATCTTTTTTAGTAATAAAATTTATCATAATAGATGTTAAAGAAGGATATCAACGCGATGATAGGTGGGCTAATTTTATATCTTTTGGAATATTCCTTATTATAGCATTAATAATATTAAGTGCAATAATTTTTTGGATTTTTGGTATGTTAGGTATCGACAATTTCATCAGTATGGGTTTGTTATTTATTATTATTTCATATTATTATGGAATAATATTCAAAGATTACAAGAGTCCTTTCTATTAAATTCCATAAATTTTGTTTCATAAAGGATGATTACGCAAATTGAAAATATAAAATACCTATGCGCCCTGAAAAGATGCCCCGGATTTTGCGAAGCAATCCGAGGTCCGTGACTTCGTTCAGACTGCAGAATCTTTATTTGACTGCACCCCTACTTTTTTCTGTCAAAGCGAGCGAAGGCGAGCTTTGCAGGTGAGCTTTGCAGGTGAGCTTTGCAGTACACATAAACTATATAATATAATCACGTATTAGTTATGATTGATTTTATGTTAAAGAGGGTTTGTTAAATGAATGGCGACCGTGATATTTTGATAAAACGACTTGAAAAACAACTTGACGATAAGGATAAGCAATTAAAAGAAGTACAAACATCACTTGACCGTTTCTTGGCAGAGAGAAAAAAAGAAACAACGATGTTGGACGAACTTAATAAGCGTTTCACTGCTCTTGAGAAGAAGGTAGCAGAAATAAATAGCAGCTATGACGGACTAATGAGAGAACTCCTTGATCAGAAGTCAATGATCCAGGCTATCAGCAAAAAACCAGCGGTGCAGGAACCGCCCAGTATAGAAACACAGAACAAAGAAAAGGATGATGACGATGATGATATAATCATCGCTTCCGATGTGCCAGTATCGGACAGCAAAAAACCAACTAAAGCAAACGAAGTCGGTGACATAATCGAAATATAAAGTATACCAGTTGGGGTTATCGGTGCATATAACACAGATAGAGTTTGAAAACTTTAAATCCTTTGGAAAAAAAATTAAAATACCCTTTTTTGATGGTTTTACCACGATATCAGGTCCCAATGGAAGTGGCAAGTCCAACATTATAGATGGCATTCTCTTCTGTCTCGGGCTTTCCGGCTCACGCACTATGCGTGCAGAAAAGCTAACCGACCTTATATACAATGGCGGGGGCAAACGACCTGATTATGCACAGGTGACAATACAAATCGATAATACCGAAAGTGAGTTTTCCAACAACAAAGACGTTATTGCAATCACCCGCAAGGTCAAACAAACAGAGTCAGGCTACTACAGCTACTATTATATTGATGGTAAAACGGTAACACTCAGTGAGGTACATGAACAGCTGAGCAAGGCAAAGATCACACCAGAAGGCTACAATGTAGTTATGCAGGGCGATGTTACTCGCATCATCCAGGTAACGCCATTTGAGCGGAGAAAAATTATCGATGAGATTGCAGGAGTGAGCGAGTTCGATGACAAGAAGGAGCGCTCCTTAAATGAACTTGAAATTGTGCGTGAGCGCATCGAGCGCGTGGATATTATCATAGAAGAGGTAAAAGCACAACTACAGCGATTAACAGAGGAAAGAAACCAGGCTCTTAAATATAAAGCCCTTCGGGAAGAAAAAAGACGATACGAGGGATTCGTAATACTTGCAAAGTTTAACGATGCAAAAAAGGAACTCGACTCGATCGATGGAGAACTGAAAGAAAAAGAGATCGAGCAGGAGAAAATCCAGGTAGACTATGAGCATCAGAAAAACACACTCCAGGCTCTTGGACTGGAGTTGCATGAGTTAAACGAACAGATCATGCAAAAGGGCGAGGCAGAGCAGATACAGGTAAAAAAAGAGATCGAAGAGATCAAAGGACAGCACGAGCTTGCAACAAATACCATCGAACTCTTGAATAATGAAATAACAGCCACTGAAAAAACGAAACGCAGAGCCCTGCTCGAAATAAATAGAGAGCGGGAGATCGGGCAGGGGTTGGATGAGAAAGTGGCAGAAGAACAGCTTCGAGAGAGTACTCTGCAAACAGAACTGGATGAGAAAAAAACACAGATGCAACTACTAAGAAGCAGGATTACTGAAGTTGATGTTGAATATGCTGACACACAGAAAACGCTCACCGATTTGAAAAATAGACTCGAAGAGTGCAGAAGTGAAAAAAATGAGTTGATGCGAAACGAGGATAGACTCCTGGATACTATCAGACGCAGGACTTCTGATGTTAGAGAGATCGAAATTGAAATAACTGATTCACAGGAAAAAATAAATAGCAAAGAAAGTGACCTGCAAAAGGCAGCAAAAGAAATAGCAAACCTTGTCCTTACTGTAAAGCAGCTATTTCATGACCACGAGGATCTTGAAAAGAATAGAGTGAGTATTAAAGCAGCAGCAGGGGACGTAGAAAGGGAGCTTATCAACAACCAGCGGGAGTATATGCGTCTCGAAGCAAAGATCAAAGCAGAGCGCGAACTTGGAGGTTACAGCAGTGCAGTTGAAAGCACACTTAAATCAGCAAGAAACCATGAACTGGAGGGCATATATGGAACCATCGCAGAACTTGGAACAACAGATAAAAATTACTCCACATCACTTGAAATTGCGGCAGGGGGACGCATACAGGCAATCGTTGCGGCAACTGATGAAGATGCATCTTATGCTATTGCTTATTTAAAGCAGAGACGAAAGGGGCGTGCAACATTTCTTCCCCTGAATAAATTAAATCCATCAAGACCTCTTGAAGCACCAGATCATGCTGGCGTTATCGACTATGCAATAAATCTTATGGACTACGAACAGAAGTTTGATCCAGCCTTCTGGTATGTATTCAGAGATACGCTAATCGTTGGAACACTGAGTGACGCACGAAAACTTATTGGACGATATCGCATGGTCACACTCGAAGGTGAAATGATTGAGCGCGGCGGGGCTATGACTGGCGGGAGCATACGATCAAGACATTCGTTTGCAGGTGGTGAAACTGAAAAACTCAGTGGATTAGCACAGAAAACAACAGAACTTGAATCTCGTAGAAACGGCATCTTAAATAAAATTGACAGCATAGAATCTCATATTCACACTCTTGAAAAAGAGATTGCTGAAACCGAAAAACAGTTATCAAAGAGACAACTGGAACTGGAAGACATTAAAGGACGGGGGGAACAGCTTACAACACTAATTAATAAGCGAAGAGATGAACTTCAACAGATAGATGGTGAGCGAAAGACGCTTAAAAGAGAGATGGAAGAGATGGAAGAAAAAAAAACAGCTAAGAACCTCCAGATGCACGAATTTGAAGAACAGATACATGGATTAGAAGAAAAAATAAAAGGCTCTCCTATTCCAAAGCTCAATGAACAAATCAATAAGTTGCAGGATGAGATAAACCACCTTCAAAACAGAATTTATGATGTTAAAGAGGGGTTAAACAGCATTAATCTTGAAAGAAAATATATAAAGGAAAAAATCGAGGAAATAACAAGAAACACATCAGAACTTGAAACAAAAAAAACAGAACACCTTGAAAAAATCCAGCAACTGCACCACAAGATTAAACAACTTGATAGTGACCTGGCAGAAAAACAGGAGCGTGAGAAACAGCTATCTGTTGAACTTAGAGAGCTGCAGATGCGGCGAGAAGAGCTGCAGGAAAGATATGACTCTACAAAAGAAGAAGCCCGGAATATTACGATAACAATCCAGCAATTCGGCAGCCAGATGCTTGCCTTAAAAACCACCAGGGAAGCAGTTAGTGAGCAGATCACACAATTGCAAACAGAACTGAGCCAGAGAAACCTGAGTCAAAACGAAGAAGTTCCAACAACCGAGAAAGTCTATTCACGAATTAAAAGCATCGAGAGAGCAATGGAACGAATTGAACCGGTTAACATGAGAGCTATTAGTGAATATGATGAAGTGGAAAATAGAGAAGGAGAACTACAATCAAGACGCGATATACTCTTTAATGAGCGACAGGAACTGCTCCAGCGCATCACATACTATGAGCAGATGAAAAAAGATGCATTTATGGAGGCATACACCAGCATAAATAGTCACTTCAAGGAAATATTTGCAGAGCTGTCCAGTGGCACAGGAGAGATTATACTTGAAAACCCGGAGGATCCTTTTACCGGTGGACTGACCATCAAAGCGCGACCTTCGGACAAGACAGAACAGAGGCTGGAAGCAATGTCGGGTGGTGAAAAAAGCCTAACAGCACTTGCACTCATCTTTGCAATACAAGAGTACAGACCAGCACCATTCTACGCCTTTGATGAGATAGACATGTTTCTTGATGGTTTCAATGCAGAACGAGTAGCAAGGCGCATAAAAAAATCCTCCAAAGAGGCTCAGTTTATCGTGGTGTCCTTGAGAAAACCAGTGATAGAAGCTGCACAGCGAACAATTGGTGTGACCATGCAGGAAAACAACATCAGCATGGTAACAGGAGTTAAAATACAATGACGATTGCAGTAATCGCAATACAGGGAAACGTGGAAGAACACATCCATGCCCTTAAAGAAGCCATGCAGAAACAAAAACTTGATGAAAAAGTCGTACCAGTAAAACATAAAGGAATCATACCCTATTGTGATGGCATTGTACTTCCCGGTGGTGAAAGTACCACTCTCTGCCGCCTGATGAAACACGAAGGAATTGATATTGAAATTATTGATGCTGCAAAACAAAACAAGCCGATACTTGCAACCTGCGCCGGACTTATCAGCTTAGCCAAATCCGGTGGAAAACAGGCACAAAAAACAAAGCAGCATCTACTTGGAATAATGGATATCGAAGTTGATAGAAACACCTTTGGTAGGCAGGGCGATTCCTTTGAAGTGCCAATTCACATAAGTTTTCTTAACACGCCTTACAATGCAGTGTTTATTAGAGCACCAAAAATCGTTAGAGTAGGAAAAAATGTAGAGGTCATAGCAAGATTTGGAGAGGATATTGTTGGTGCAAAACAGCAAAACATAATCGGATTAGCCTTTCACCCTGAACTTACAGATGACCTTAGAATTCACCAGTACTATCTGCAACTGGTACAGGAGAATACAGGCTGAGAGATTATAATGAGCAGATTCTCAGGGTGTAAGACGTTTCCTGTCTCGAGGGAACAAAACAGTATCTCTGATATTATTTAATTTAAGCATGGTCATGAGCAGTCGCTCTGTTCCAAGCCCCCACCCTGAATGTGGTGGCATGCCATATTTAAAAGCATTAAGGTAGGATTCAAACCCATCAATGTCAAGACCCTGCTCAAGGATGCGCCCGGTGAGTAAATCAATGGAGTGAATTCGTTGTGCCCCTGACGCGAGTTCCATATCCCTGTGCATCAGATCGAATGCTTTGCATAGCGATTGCTGGTTTTCATAAGGCATCGCATAGAATGGCTTTATCTTTGTAGGCCAATCAACAATAAAATAATGACTCCTGCCAGTACTTTCTGCGATTGTATCTCCAATAATGATTTCAGCAGCAGTGGTTAAATCATTGCCCCATTCAATTTTTTCCCCTCCTGTTGATGCAATCTCCACAGCTTCGTCATACTTCAATCGTTCAAAAGGAAGCTCTATAACGTCTAATGAAATGTTTAATGTGCTGAGCGCATCTTCTGCTCTGATCGTTAACTCATGATATGTGTGTGCAATTAGCTGTTCAAGGATGTTCATCACATCATTATGATCTGCAAAGCTTGCTTCGATGTCAATTGAGGTGGCCTCGTTTAGATGCTTGCGGGTGTCATGTTCTTCTGCACGAAATATTGGTCCTATTTCAAATACCCGGTCAAAACCAGCAGACATTAGAATTTGCTTGAAGAGCTGCGGGCTTTGATTTAAAAAAGCTTCTCTCTCGAAGTAGGAAATGGGAAATAATGCTGTACCGCCCTCGGTTGCCACACCTACTACCTTTGGGGTTGTAACCTCGATAAAGTCATTGCTTGATAAAAACCTCCTTACTGCTTGCGTTAGATGGTGGCGAATCTTAAATACCGCCAGAACCTGCGGCCTTCGCAAATCCATAAATCGTGCGTCAAGCCTGGTGTCAAGGTCAGCATCGACTTTCCCGGTGGTGTCCATTGGAAGCGGCGATGAAGCTTTGTTTAGCAGATGAATCGTGCCTGGTATGATTTCATATCCGCGAGGTGCTTTTTTTTCTGGTTTTACTTTTCCTGTAACAGTTATTATAGATTCGCGGATGAGATTTTTTGCAGTATTCATAAGTTCTGCAGAACTATTCCTTTTTACCAGTGTTACCTGTGTGATTCCTTCGCGATCTCGAAGCAGCACAAACATGATTCCACCAAGATCGCGAAGCTCGTGCACCCATCCGGTAAGGGTAACAACACAGTCTTCCCCCATCACAGGTGTGAGTTGATTAGTATAATGAGTTCTTCTAAAAAGGTTCTGGTTTAAGTCGTCTTTCATGGTTGATTCCAGAATGAAGGCTCAATTATATATAACATTTTTTATTGCGAATGTTACAGAGCCGCATCAACCGGGGGACTCCCGATAAATAGTTTACCCAATTTTTGAAAATCGTCATAGACACAGATTTACACAGACGTTACTGTCCTGATCAATTCAATTAACAACCTGTTAAAATTTAAACTACTTGAAATCTGTGTCTTAAAAATTTCTGGAAAATGATACTATTCAGGTAAGTCATTGGTTTCACCTTAGCGCCTTTTCCTCTAAGTCTTCTTGCTACCAATTCCTCTTTTTCTCTTCCATATTTATATTGATTTACAACGTTATATATGGCAAGCACATCTCGTGCACCCATAAAACTATCACAAACATTAGCACAACTATTATCCAACGAATTTCTTTTATGTCCATATTGTACCACCTCCCCATACTTTAGATCATATCTGACACGTTGTATCGCTGCCTATCTTTCAGCCCCTGTTTCTTTGATTTAATTATTATACCCCGCAGCTCTGCTGCGGTTGGGACAAGCCACAAAACAAGCTTTTTTTAAGCGTGGATATATAAGAACATTAATGGTTGAGTTGAAACATGCGAGCCATTGTGTTTATAAAATACGATACCATTAAAACGTATGTCGAAAAGCAAGGTAGTAAAGAAGAAAGAGAGGAGTATGGTCAGATGAAACTTTTAGATTTTTGAATAAGACCGGATAGTAAAGCGGCAGCACGGAACATGCCCCGCTGCTCTGCAGCGGGGTGTGCCGCCGCAATTTGACTTGCAGAATGGCTGTTATGTGTATCCTTTTTATGCTCAAATACGGGCACATCAAAATGAATTAATATTTTTTACAGATTTCACATTTACCTTTTAAAGGAATATCATTATCTATATCTTGTATAATTCCCTTAATTCCCTTTAGAAAGGAATCGTGTTCTACCTCAGCATTGTTTTTATATATTTTAAGTTTACTGAAATCATCCGTTGTGAGAACAACATTTAAAGTTTCTTTAATTATCTGTTTTAGTTCTTCGACATCAGTTTTATTACTGCTTACGGCAAAACGACTGTTGATTGATAAATTCCATTTGATTTTTGAGTCAACACTAGTTTCGTGAATGGTATAATTTTGTTCGATGTCGAAAGAAGGTATATAAGAATTTTGAATAACATAACAAATATCTTTGAAGAGATATCTTGGAATGAAATAATTTATTGCTGATTGTTCTCCATAATCCCCCTTTTTTAAAGGAAGATTTCTGTTTTCAATTTCTTTTAATATTTTTTCTTTTGTAGTATCCAATAGCAATTTAGCTGATTTGTTATGACTGTTTATTATAGAGTCACATTCTATTTTATGTTTCCATAGTTCAGGATATCCTTTTTCTAAGTGTGCAGCAACCGGATCTGAATAAACATCATAAGTTTGTACACCAGATGGTCTTCCTTCAATGCATAAATTTAAACTGTAGTCGTTAGAAGATCCAATGGAAGTATTAGCTATAATCTTAAGCTCTTTATCACATAACTTTTTTGAGTGGTCCCTCTTTTGCTTGCTCTTGTCCCTATACTTTACCCTTGCAATACTTACTCCTTGAGACAGTATAAGTATAGATAATGCCACAGCAAACGGAACAAGATTAAAAATATCCCCTAGTGTCTCTACACTTTAATTCTTAGACATAATACTTGGACAGTTTCTTATCCGCCTTTCCCTCGTAAACTTCCAGTTGATTTTATTTCTCTGGTCATTCCTTCTTTTGGTCCATGCAGCCACTTCCCGGACCAGTGTCTCCTTATCAGCGATTCGTCTCCCAGTGCATTCGATGTCCATCACATTAATCTCGATTTCCGCAGCATTGAGCCAGCTTGCATGCTTTGGTGTGTAGTGGAATTCAATTTTGCTTAGGATTCTTTCTGCCCCCTCAATGCTCCCCATCTCATAGAATGCCTTTTCTTTGTGGGTGTTGAGGTTATCGGTGACCAGCCGGATGACTTCGACATCAGGGTATTCATCAACGAGCATCTTCACGAACCACGCGAAATCCTTCATCGTCCTTCTTTCTGTGACCTGCGTCACCCGTTTCCCTGCTTTAAATTCGACTGCTATGAATATGTTTGCTGTACCGTTCCGGACGTATTCATAATCGTATTTTTCAGGTCTTCCCGGCTTCATGGGTATGGGCACCTTCTTATCGCCAAGAAGTTGCTTTGGTTTCTCATCAAGATTGATGAGATGTCTTTTTGGGTCGTAGGGCTCTTCATACAGGTCAAGGACATCGTACATGCAAGCTCGGAATATTGCATCAATCGTCTGGATGCACCACATCCTTCTCAGCCATGGTTTCGTTTTGCTTTTTTTAAAATCAGCCGTATGCTCTCACGATTTATTGTTTCAAAACCTTTCTTCTTCCCCATCTCTTCAGTGAGTAATGTAAGCGACCATCTCTTTCTGCCATCGGGCGATTTGGTGCATGCCTGTGCTATAATTTCTGCTTCGTGCCGTTCCGTGTATTTTTTGGGCTGCCCCGGTCTTGGTTTCTCTGCCAGGGCGCTTTGAAGTCCCTCTTCACAGTATCTTTTCTTAATGTTGGAGACAGTTTTGGCTTATGTTTAATATCTCTGCTATTGTCGTTTCCTTTTTCCCTTTATGAACCAAAAGCAAAACATGGGCTCTTGTCAATGCTCTTGCGCTTTTCTGACCTTTCTTTGTAAATTCTTTAGATACTTTACCCCCTCTTCCACGAGTTCTATCCTTTTCATAAAATATAGGATAAACTCGTAGTATTTATAGTTGCCTAAAAACTAAGTTGTTGAGACACTAGTGTTGAATATCCTGAAATTAGATACCCACCTATAACACCAACTACAAGAAGACAGATTAATCCAATGGTGATAGAATACTTCCAATTCATAATTCCCGTACGTGATAGATAGTTTTATCATCAACTTAAAGGTTCCTGCACAATGCCGATTTGCCAACCGATTCACTAACTACATTATCAACACCTAAAAAGCTTAGACATGTACGTATCTATTTTGTGCCTGTATTTTTCTTTACTTGTTTTATACACTCACTTCGATGCCCTGGATTTTAGCAAAGCGGAATCCGGGGTCGTTGACTTGCTATATTTTCTCACCTCCCCATAATTTAGATCATATCTGACACATTGTATCGCTGCCTGTCTTTTAGCTCCTGTTTCTTTGATTCGTTCCACCCGCTGACTGCCTGCACGTATCCTGTGACTCTTGAGAGGTGCTCCACGTTTTCACTCCCGCAGTTTGGGCATTTTTGAAGAAGCCCTGATGCTATGTGAAAATCGTTCATGCACATAGTCATGTCGCGGGTAAATGCAAAGTACCCGACCTGTGTATTCTTGGCAAGGTGCATTGCGAAGTCTTTCAGTCCATGAAGGTTTGGCTGTGCTTCTCCAAGCCAGATGTGCAGAATATTTCCGCCGTCTACGATTGGGAAGAATATGTGTTCGATTTCTATGCGTTCTATCAGGCTTGCATTCGCTGATAGCGGGACATGGGTGCCATTAGTGTAGTAGATTGGGAGATCTCTTGTTTCCTGTATTTTTTCTTTTGAGGTTTTGACATCTCCTTTTACTACCGCCTCTGCATACTGCTGGTATTGATCGTGCAGCAGGTCTGATACTGCAAAGCGCTGGCACGTGGTTTCTGCTGGTGTGCGTGCAAGTGCAATCTCCATGTTGTGTTTTTCTGATAGTTCTTTTGCATAGAATTTTAATTCATACATCGTCTGGACTGCGAGCCTGAGTGCATCACTGGATTCGTGTATTTGTTTTCCTGTGTGATGTTGTACCATCTCGTTGATGCCGATAACCCCGATAATGTATACAAGTTTTTCAATGCCCACTGCTATTCTTCCGGGTTTATTTGTATTCGGGTCTTTGGGCTGTTGTGTTGCAAATGGCATACGTTTGTTCCGGATTATGTGTTCCATCCAGTCGTGCTTGACTTGAAAAAGCTCTACTGCGGTATCCATCATTTTTTTGAGTTCGGCGAATAGTTCTTTGGTGTTGCCTCGTTCTGCTTTATAGGCTGCTCTTGGGCAGTTGATTGAAACTACCTGCCATGCACCCATTGAGAAGTGTTTGCCATCTTTAAAGTAGAGTTTATCTTCGAACTCGTTGTCATCAGTGCTTGTGCTTGAGAAATTGTAGGCACAGCATTGGTAGCAGCTTATACCATCTCCTGCTCCACGATATTCAGGCAGCTGGTTGTCAAAGTATGGTGAGCCCTGTTTTGCTGCAAGTTCGAATGAGAGCGTGTAGAGCTCATCGTAGCTTAACACGGTTGGGTTGTTTTTGTTGAATTCTTCATCCTCTTTCATAAAGTATGGTTCTATGCTTATCTCTGGCTTTGGGAAGTTGAATGGTTTGCCAAAGTAGTCGCCTTTGAGCATTACCTGCATCAGAGCCTCAAACAGGAGTCTGACTTCACGCTCAAACTCACCGTAAGTGCGAAGCTGCGCCTGTACTCCATCCCATACTTTACCTTTGTAGACTGCTGGTTTGTCTTTCCATAGTTTGGGGACACCTGGTGATAGCTGTACACTGCTAAAGACTGGCTGCCCACCACGAGCTACCATCATCTGCGTCATCTCGTAGACGAACATCTGCATGAGCTGCTCAATTTCTTCATAAGTCATGCCTTCAACATAAGGTGCAAGAAACGTCAGGAAGTTATAGAAACCCTGGCCTCCTGAAAAGTTTGTCTGTGCACTGCCAAGAGCTTTTACTGCATGAAGCACAGCAACTTCTGGTTTCATGGCTGGTCCTGCAACACTTGCTTTAATGCCTGAGCCGTCTGGCATGAGTCCATAGTAAAAGAAATAACGCAGGTCCCAATCCTGGCAGAATGCACGGGTTCCAAGGTATTCGAGGTCGTGAATGTGTATGTCTCCTTTCAGGTGTGCATCTGCGATCTGTGGCGGCAGGAGAAGGAGGTATTGTTCTTTTGAAATTTTATCTGCTTTTTTCTTGTGGCTTGTTTCTGCATTTTCCTGAAGGTTTGCATTGTCCCGTGCCTCAAAGCCATCTCCAATATCTATTTGATGAGCGTCATACACAGGAGTCCCCACTCTTGTAGAGATGTTTCTCCATTCTATATGCCCATGTTCAAGGAGCACGATGTTAACAATTTCTCGTATGAGCGGCCCTGATAGGAATTTTACACCCATTTTTTGGATACGTCGCTCGGTTTCCTTTGCTATCTCTTTCGCCTGGTCTTCGCTTATTGCTGGTAGTTTGTAGAATTGTTCTGATAATTTGGTTTCATTCTGCAACTGTTTTACGATGAGATTTTTATCCCATTCAAGAAAGTGTCCATCAGTGGTGCGCACTTTTGGCATTGACACC
>RPGO01000027.1 GCA_004193545.1 Candidatus Argoarchaeum ethanivorans
GCCCCATTTTCACGAAATCGTTGAGATACTCCACCTCTTTCTCTGTAAGTTTTATTTTTTCCATAGAATATGGTTGGACTCACAGGTTTATAAACTTTGTCTAAAAATTAAGTTGCTGAGACACTAGGGCGTTTTCAGCTTTCGAGTTTGAGGTATGAAAGCAGTTGTCATAAACTACAGGAAACTCAACCTGTGACAGGACTTTAAGGCATCGTTTTTGAGAGTTCCTAACGGTAAAACTTGCCTCATAAGTGCCTTCCAGTAATCCCTGCTACAATAATCTTTTCAGATATTTTATTCGAGTTCAATCTTCTCTGTGTACTCTGTGGTTTTATGTCTTATGGCTTGTTGACCAAGAAGAGGCTTAACACTCGCATGATCCCTGCATTACGTCTAAAAATTAAATTGTCAAGATACTAGTTCAGCATGCAAGGCAAGATCTTCAATTAGATTTCCTATTGTATCCCTGTAGTGGCCTGTTATTCGTTCAATCGATCTGATACCATTTTTCTCCACAAGGTGTTTGCAGATGTTGATTATCTCAGATTTCGAAAGATGTTTATGATATAATGGAGTTCCTTTTGTCTCCATGAAAAAGGTCTTACAGTGATGACAATAATATCTTTGATGACCTATGCTGTACTTACCACGTTTGATTATATCTTTACCTTCTTCTTTTAGATAATACTTGCATTTCTCATTCTGGCATATTACTTTGATTTCTCCACGGGGTCGAACCATATTTATCACAAATATGGTATATGATTCCAAAGTATATTAAGTATCGTAATTTAGGACATTGCCAAAAAAAAAAGAGATAGACTTTTAAGTCAAAAAGCTAATTTGACGGCTTCCAAAAGTTACAATCAAAGATTATCTCTGCTTAAGTTGTATGCGGTTGCTGGTAATTTGCTGCACTTGATTACTTCGTAATCAAGAATCAAAGGCTACTGATATTATATTTCTGCACAACTCGATTACTGCGTAATCGAGAGTTATTCTCTGCACACGAAGTGTACAATTCTGCGCAACGAAGTTGTGCAGTTTGTTTACCTTGCTATTGAATTCGATACGTGACGATAACACATCAGAGAACGTTTGACGCTATAGCATCAGAAGAGGTGAAAGCACAACCTTGAAGTATGACAGCGAAACTTCCATACGAGAATTATAAATTTTTTCACAGCAAAATAGCCATGATCGACCCATCCAAACTACCAGAGCACCCGGGATGTTACCTTTTCAAAGATGCTACCGGTGAGATTATATATGTCGGAAAAGCCAGGAATCTGAGAAAAAGGGTCAAGAGCTACTTTCAGAAGAACGATCTCGACCCAAAGACCATGGCGATGGTTAAGAGGATCGATTTTGTTGATTTCATCGTGACTGACAATGAGGTTGAGGCATTGATCCTTGAGAACAACCTCATAAAGAAAAACAAACCAAAATATAACATCGACCTGAAGGATTCAAAGCGGTATGCGTACATCGAACTCACAGACGAGAAGTTTCCACGGCTTCTCGTTGCTAGAAGAAGAGTTGGTACTGGCAAGTTCTTCGGACCATTCGTCTCAGCTGCCGCACGCGATTATATCTTATCTGCCCTGAAGAAGACATTTCAGGTCAGAACATGCAAAAGGATGCCGAAGAAGCCGTGTTTGAGGCACCAGATTGACCTGTGTCAAGCGCCATGCATAGGAAAGATTAATAGCACTGAGTATTCTGACCGGATGAAAGTAATCGAGTTAATCCTCAAAGGCAAAACAGATGAACTCATTAAATCCAAAAAAAACGAGATTCTGGAAGCATCAGCAGAGTTGGACTTTGAGCATGCTCTCGAATTGCGTAACCAGATCGAAGCGATCGAATGGTTGAAAGAAAAACAGAACGTGCAGCTCAATAAAAAATACGATGAAGATATAATCAACTACATCGTAAGAAATGATAGGGTTTATCTTATCCTGTTTAACATCTACAAGGGCATCCTTGAAAATAAACAGGAGTTTGAATTCGATTGCAGCGATAAGTTCCTTGAAGAGTTCCTAGTCCAGTATTATTCAGGGAATACAGTACCTACCGAGATAATACTCCCTCGCGAGATTAATGGTTCGCTGATTTCATTTCTCAGAGCCAAAAGAGGGGATAAAGTATCTGTAAAGGTTCCAAAGATCGGAGACAAGAAGCAACTACTGGATCTCGTCCGGAAAAACATCGAAGCATCATTTTTTTCTGATATCGAGAAACTTGATGACCTTAAAGATAAACTTCACCTGACGAAGCCTCCGATTGTAATCGAGTGCTTTGACATATCGCACATCTCAGGAACGTCCACCGTAGGGTCCATGGTGCAATTCAGGAATGCATTGCCTGATAAAAGCAATTACAGGCGGTTTAAGATCAGGACAGTTGAAGGCATAGACGACACGAGAGCGATTGGTGAAATTGTCAGGAGACGATATGCAAGACTTCTCAACGAAGGCTTGGATCTTCCTGACCTGATTGTAATCGATGGAGGCATAGGACAGTTGAATTCCGGAGCAAGAGAGCTTAAAAAACTCGGTCTTGAAATTCCCATCATATCCATTGCAAAGAGGCTTGAAGAAGTGTACCTGTTGGAACTCGCGTTTCCGCTGAAACTTCCCAAGAAAAGCAAAGCACTGAAACTGATACAGCAGATAAGGGATGAAGCACACAGGTTTGCAATCAGTTATAGCAGGTTGCTACACAAAAAGGAATTATTGAAATGAAATTTAAACTCAAATCGGATTTCAAGCCAGATGGTTCGCAGCCAGAAGCAATACGAAAGTTGGTTGCAGGCATAAGAAAGAATTATAACTACCAGACTCTTCTCGGTGTTACCGGCTCAGGAAAGACGTTTACCATAGCAAACGTCATAAATGAGATCCAGAGACCTACACTGGTTCTCGCCCACAACAAAACCCTTGCAGCCCAGCTGTACAACGAGTTTAAAGAGTTCTTTCCAGGGAACCGGGTTGAGTACTTTGTGTCCTACTATGACTTCTACCAGCCGGAATCATACATTCCGCAGAAAGACCAGTACATCGAAAAGGATGCCCAGATAAACTCCAAGATCGAACAGATGAGGCTTGCCGCAACCGCATCATTGTCTTCAAGAAAGGATGTAATCATCGTTGCATCAGTTTCATGTATTTACGGCATCGGAAACCCTGAAAACTTCAAAAAAATGGGGTTTGAACTAACGATCGGACAAAAAATACCAAGAAACGAATTCTTGAAGAAACTTGTAGCGATACAGTTCGAAAGAAACGATACCGAACTTATGCCAGGGCGTTTCAGGGTAAGGGGCGATACAATCGATTTTATCCCGGGATACTTCAACAATATCATACGTGTGGAGATGTTCGGGGATGAAATCGAGACAATTTCTGAGATTAACAAAAATACGGGTAATGTCATAGAAAAAATCAAATATTTCTTTATTTATCCTGCAAGACACTTTGTAATCCCTGAAAACCAGATCAAAGAAGCGATCGCATCGATAAAAGCGGAACTCGAGAGAAATCTGCCGAAATTAGGAATGATTGAAGCCCACCGACTGAAACAGAGAACCCTGTATGACATTGAAATGATCGAAGAAACAGGTTTTTGCAAGGGGATTGAGAATTACTCGCTTCATTTCGACGGGAGAAAAAGAGGAGAGAAACCATATTCCCTCCTTGACTACTTTGGGGACGATTTTCTGATCATAATCGATGAAAGCCACCAGACAATCCCACAACTACACGGGATGTACAATGGAGACTATTCCAGAAAGAAGAACCTGGTTGACTACGGTTTCAGGCTCCAAACAGCACTTGACAACCGCCCCCTGAAATTCGACGAGTTTGAAAAGTACATGAAACAAAACAGGGTGATTTTCACATCAGCAACGCCGGGAAAGTACGAACGACACGAGTCAAGGCAGGTGGTTGAGCAGATTATAAGACCCACAGGTCTCGTTGATCCGGTGGTCTTTGTACGACCAATAAAAGGTCAGATCGATGACCTGAAAAAAGAGATTGGTGTTACGATAAAACGCGGCGACCGGGTGCTTGTTACAACGATTACAAAGAGGCTTGCCGAAGAATTAACAGAATACCTGGCAGAACAGGGGATAAAAACAAGATACCTTCATTCCGACATCAACACACTCGAACGAACCGAAATAATAAGAGAACTCCGGCTGGGAAAGTTTGACGTTCTTGTTGGGATAAATCTTTTGAGAGAAGGGCTCGACATACCAGAAGTCGGGTTCATCGGGATACTTGATGCTGACAAGGAAGGGTTCCTGCGGGACACCAAAAGCCTGATACAGACGATAGGAAGGGCTGCACGAAACGTGAACTCAAAAGTAGTGCTGTACGCAGATAAAGAGACCGATTCCATAAAACAAGCTGTAAAAGAGACAGAACGGCGGAGAAAACTTCAGACAACATATAACAAGGAGCATGGCATCATTCCTGAAACGATTGTAAAGGCAATCAAGGAAAAGGAGATCGAAGTAAAGGATACAAAGCACATACCAAAAAAGGATATTCCAAACCTAATTATAGAAATTGATGCAGAAATGAAAGAAGCTGCTGACAAACTCGACTTTGAAAAGGCAATTGTACTCAGAGAGAGGATTACCGAACTCAAGAAAAGAATCGGGTGATATATTAGAGGCTTGACCTGGCACCACAAGCGGCATCATAGCCACCAGAAACAAACACGCGACATTGTAGGCGCTTTAGAATTGCAGTGGAGTATGTGTGACCTTCATGCGACCGGGCATACTCTGGAATCATAACCTTTGAGGTTGAAGCCGGTGCCTAAAAGAATCCCACCAGTGTCAAGCAAGAAGCCTGGTTTGGCACCCAAATACCACATAACGTGACAGCCTCTCGATTACACAAAGTTTAAATCTGTTGAGAAATGACTCCAACAAAGAGGAGAGGCAACTTTGATACAATGGATATAACAACTGCAATCATTGTATTTTTGATCACCGGAATTGGTGTTGGGTTTACAAGTGGTATGCTCGGAGTTGGTGGGTGCTTTATTATGACTCCTGCCCAGTACTGGATTTATACGACAATGGGCATTTCCAGTGATCTTGCAATAAAGGTTGCGTTTGGAACGAGTTTATTTGTGGTGCTTCCAACTGCCATGAGCGGTGCCCTAGGGCATACAAAAAGAGGTGTTGTGTGCTGGAAAGCCGGGTTTGTTCTTGGTATAACAGGAGCTGCCGGAGCAGTTATTGGATCAACTATTGCAGCACATCTCCCGGGAGAGGTGCTGGTTGTAGCTTTTGGTTGTGTAGTTACTGCTACAGTGGCAAGGATGCTGACAGCAAAACCACCAGAAGTCAAAGATGCGCCAAAAGACCGCCCACTGACCCTGGCAGCATGGGGTTTTCCTCTTGGCATTCTTTCCGGCATTGTTGGGATAGGTGGCGGTGTGATAGTAATTCCTGTGATGATTCTTGCATTAAATTTCAAGATGCACCATGCTGTTGGAACATCAACTGCTTTTATGATATTTGCAAGCCTTGGCGGGCTTCTTGGCTACATCTACAATGGGCTGGCTGCTGGTGTTGGGGGTGCATATCAGATTGGACACCTTGTTGGATACGTAAATCTTGAATCGTGGCTTGCTCTCACTGTGACATCTGTTCCAATGGCCCGGGTTGGTGTCAGGACTGCACACAGACTGCCGGGAACGCAGCTCAGGTATATCTTCATCGTTGCCATGCTTTATGTGGGTCTTAAAATGATGGGAGTATTCTCGTATCTTGGACTTCCTATCTAACTCGATCTTATTATCTAACTCAATATTGTTGTGTTGCTCCATCCTTAATATGCAACCATACTGAAATTTCCTATGAAAAACTTAGATCACTCATAAACACACTACTTGTAACCAATACTATCATAAGCCAAAAAGCTAAACATTTTTTTTCTTTCCATTTTTGTAACCTCATAAAGCCCCGACCTTGCCACACCCGAATAAAATTCGGGTGCATCCGCTGTTGCAATGGGCTTCTCAGCATTTTTAAAACGCATTGAGTCTTGGAATTATGTACTTAGAAATAAACGGTAGAAATTGAATAAAGACCATTGCAGTGGCTTTTATTACATCTGGTGAACTCATAAAACATAAAAATACTACACCCCAAAGACAGCACACAACAGCTGTAAATCGTTTACAGAGTTTTTTTTCTCTGATAAATGTAGAATTTATATCGGCAAATAATTCAAAATGTGTTATAGCTATTGTGAAAATCAAAGCAAGTGCCACAAATGCCCCAAGATTTTCTATTAGTATAACTTTTGAATTAAGAATTATGTATCCAAGAAAACCCGCAAGATATGCAATACCTAATACAGGAAGAAAATTAACAAAAACACTAAACTCATTTACTTCTCCATTTTCCGATAAGAATGTATTTTTTATAAAGTCATATAAACCATTATTTGCTATTATGATAATGCCATAAGCACCCAACGCCGTTAATCCCTCAATCAAAGAGAACATCATAATATTTTCCATAAATATTTTTATATTTCTAGTTTTGATAAAGTCACTATACCCCGTACTTATAGGTACAGGGCTTGTTAGTGATTTTCTTCTTATAAACATTTTGGTTTCTCATTATAATTCTTACATCCCAATATATTTCTCAACAACTTCAAGACCCATGACCAATAGATCCATGATAGCGCCCCGGAGCCTATAAATGATCAGTGCACCATTCTCTTAAATGAGGAAAGTGCTGCCTTAAGTGTCCTGCTCGTTCTTCCCTTGATTTTTTGTATGTGTTTCGAGCTCGAAACAAATACGATTTTTTTTACATTAGCCTGGACCACATACCTACCAGCAAACATCCAAACACACCACAAACGACCTTCAAGCCTTGCCGGCAGCCGAAAATGCACTTTCAACAAACGTTGGATGCACAAGTTCGACAATCGTTTCAAGATTCACTATATCTTCCTGGTTATACTTTAGAAGCAGTGAAAGCGCCTCATCACTGCCATGTTCGTACTCGTGCCAGAGCCTTACCGCATCAAAACCTGTCATCCCTGTCGTATTCTCGCTTCGTGTTATTCCAAGTACCTGCTCGATTGCCTTGAGACCACCCGTGTAACCAATGTGTCGCAGTGGATACATTAAATCCATGTGTAGCTGGTTGAATTCAATCTCGGGATACTCGTGTTTTATGAATGGCAGGTCAAAACGTGCACCGTTGTACGTGACCAGAAAATCGTATTTTGCAAGCTCACAAACGATGTCATCAAGGTCAATCCCGCGCACGTATGCCTTTGCCTTTTTACCATCATATATCCCAACAACGGTCATGCGGGAATGGTGCTGGGAAAGACCAGTAGTCTCTATGTCCACAAAGGCAATTTTGTCCTTGAAATCACGGTATGCGCGCCAGTGTTCGGATTTCGGGAGCGATTTTGCAAAGAATCCGGCATCATGTGCACCGAGGTGCTGCATGGACTCATCGATCCCGGCAAGGATGGTTGTTTTTTTGGCAGCAGATATAGGTATCTTGTCCTGGCGTTCTGCAAACTCGGACCACGTTCTGATACCGCATGACCATATCCGGTGCTCGACCGTGCGTCCGATGTGAGGTATGTGGATGTATGTGCTTGTGAGCAATGGTTTTGTCTCCGTTTTCAAGACATACTGGCTTTGGAGGTAATTATATCTTTGTTTGTATCCGCCCAGGAAAGTTCCTTCCGGGCAAAATTAACGTGTGGTGTATTTTCACCGTGTATCGAATTTCAAAGAGTAAGATATAACAAACTGCATGCTTTGCATGGTGAGTGACATGTTGCAAGTTACACATTACCGCCCAAAGGATAACGTACCTGCATTGCTACCAAAATAATCTTTTCAGATTTTCTGTTTCGTCTGTTTTCAGGTATTTGAAACTCGAAATAAATTTTTTTTATTCCAGGTATTCTGGTGCCTCTTGCCTACCCCTAAACTCCACTGTGCCATTAAAGATGATGTTTGTCATCTGCTGAACATTTTCTATAAGCTGCTTTTTTTCACTGAAGAGTTGCCTGGTCCGTCTCCTGAACATATCGATCTCGCTCTCGAACGTGTGGAGCATAGTTGTTTCATCGTTTTTTGCCCTATTTAAATCGTTTATTTTTCTTACAACCTCTGATTCGTTGATTGTTTTTTCAAGCATCTCCATTTTGTTATCTATATTTTTATATTTAGCTTGTTGTTCTTCAAATGCATTATCCTGGAGTATGTGTTTCAGGTGTGCAGTTATTTTTTCTATCTTCTGTGGGTTGATGCCAAGAGTGTCGTGGCTCAGCAATTCATTGAGATAAATGAAAAACGATGTCGTATCTTCTGCTCTCTCGGGTGTGGTTAGCAGTTGAGTTAGTGTTTGCTTGTGGCAGTCTTTCAAGGTATGCCTCTGGCTTTTGCTTTGCTTTTCAAGTCGGTTCAACAACTTTACAAGAGGTGCTATTTGCGTATTAAGTCCTCTCAAATGCTGTTCCTGTTCTTTACGAAGTGCTGTTCTCTCTCTCAACAGTTTCGTGTAGTTTTCCCACTCTGGTGTTTTCTTAATCTTCTCAATTTCATCACCGGCTGTATTAATATCCTGCTGCAGGAAAATCATTTTCTCTCTTAACTTCCGCTCTGTTTGCTCCTGTTTTTGTAGTTCTGCTGTTTTCTGTCTCAATTGCGACAGTTGCTGTTTTGCATCTGTAAGCTGTGCCAATCTATTCTTTTTACTAACAAGTGGATGATGCATTTCATCTAATCTGCCGGCTATTTGTTTAATCAGGTCAATTAATTCATGTGAGTCCGGAAGGACTGTTTTGGTGTAATGGTAGCTTTTCATTGAGTTCTCAAGACATGTGTGCAGGCTGTACTTTGTCTTCTGTTGAAAGAGAGCCAGTTCATCATAGCTGTAACTTTCAGGAAACTTTGTATTGCTGATAAGTGTCTTAATCTGTTTTATTATATTATTTTTATTAAATTCAATAATTTTATTTTGTCGAATACTGCCTTCAAGATTTACCTGTGCCAGTTCATCTGTTTTTTTTGACAGCACATGAAGAGTGTCTTTAATTTCCTTTATTATCGTTTCAAAATCAAAATCAAACTTTTCTATTTCGCAATCAACTTCATGTTGCAATGATTCTACAAGTTCTTCAGAATCCACGATTATTACATCATGCTGTGCAGCAGTACTCTCTTCTTTTTTTTTGAATAGTCTATCAAATAATTTCAAACAATCAACCCGAAATAGCTACTGTTGACTATCCAAATAGTTCAACCATTATAATATATTTGTGAAAACAGATTACTGTTTTACTATCGTTTCATAATAATCGATAGAATGTCACCATCCTTTAGTATATGATTTACTCCTACGCGCTGCCCTGCGTGTTTTGCCGAATCGCCCCACACATGCGCATATCTGAAGTTTCGCCTGAAATCACGATGAAGCTGGTTGCACACCTCACCAACATTGGCACCACTTCGAACAATCAATGGCTCATCAAGATCAGCAGCCTCACCCTGTGGTTTCAGGTACAAGCGAATAAAACCAAGAGTATTAAAAATCATCTCCTTCAATAGTTCGATATTGAGGTTTCTGTTTGCAGAAATAAAAAGTGCATCCGGAAATAACTCCCTTGCATTATCACGCATGTTGGCATCACTTAGATCAACTTTATTTACAACGATAAGTCCTGGCACATACCGCCTGTTCCCATGAATTGCATCGATTAGCTGGTCAACTGTTATATCTTCGCGGATTAAGACCTCGGCATTGTGTGTTTTATACTCGGACAAAACCGACTTAATCACCTTTCTGGGGATTGTGTTCTGAATGGTGGAACTGATGTGTATCCCGCCGCGCGTCTTCTGTTTTATCACCACATCAGATGGCCTGGCATTGACCCTGATTCCGGCATCATATAATTCCCTCATCAACACATGGTATTCCCCGGGACTGAATACGTCAAGCATGATTAACACCATATCAGCACTTCTGATAACAGAAATGACCTCGCGACCACGCCCTCCACCTCTTGCAGCACCCTTGATGAGGCCGGGAATATCCAGTATCTGGATCTGCGCACCTTTGTAGTCCATCATACCGGGAACTGTTGTCAGTGTGGTAAACTCGAAGGCAGCAACGGCCGACTCTGCCCCAGTCAGGCAATTCAAGAGTGTGGATTTTCCAACAGATGGAACGCCAACCAGGACTACTGTTGCATGACCTGATTTTCTAACAGCAAAACCATCACCTCCGCCCTTCATCGAAGCTTTCTTCAGAGACTCTTCCTTCAAACGGGCAAGCTTTGCCTTAAGCTTACCAACGTGGTGGCTGGTAGCTTTATTGTATGAAGTTGTTTTAATCTCTTCTTCAACAGCAGAAATATCATCCTCAACACTCATTGAACAGCCTAATGCAGACACATGACAAAAAGATTTTGTTTGAATTGCTCCGGACCAAAACCACAAGCTATATATACAAAAAAATAATACAACCAAGTAAAACGAATGAGTTTAATGAGGAATTTACATGGTTAATAAGATTTCTGAACAAGACATTGTTAATGACAAAGACTTTAAGGACCTGATCAGTAAAAGGAATACTATAGCTGTTACACTCTCGATATTGCAATTGCTTCTTTATTTTGGTTTTATTGCCCTTATCGCTTATAACAAGCCATATCTCGGAAGAACGATTTCACCTACCAGTGATACAACAATAGGAATCCCTATAGCTATTGGTGTCATCGTCATTTCAATTATACTGGGCGGGATTTATGCCTACTGGGCTAATACCAGCTATGACACATCGGTAAAAAAAATCATAGAGAGAATGGAGGTTGAATAATGGCAGGGACTATGTTGGGGGAGCCAAACCCCTTAGCAATAGCATTTTTTATCATATTTGTGCTTTCTACCATTGGAATTACCTACTGGGCTGCCAAAAAAGTAAAAGGTACAGCAGAGTTCTATGCTGCTGGTAGAAGTATTACAGGATTCCAGAATGGTCTGGCTATGTCAGGCGACTATATGAGTGCAGCGTCATTTCTTGGTATAGCTGGTCTTGTAGCCACATGCGGCTATGATGGTCTTCTTTACTCCGTAGGCTGGCTTGTTGGCTGGCCAATTATCCTGTTTCTTATTGCAGAACCACTGCGAAATCTTGGTAAGTACACATATATCGATGCTGTTGCATACCGATTAAGCCTGAGACCTGTAAAACTGGTAGCTGGAATCTCTTCACTGGTAACAGTTTTGTTCTATTTGATCGCACAGATGGTTGGTGCAGGAACTCTGGTCCAACTGGTGTTTGGTCTGCCTTATGAGAGTGCTATTATACTAGTTGGTATACTGATGATTGTATACGTTCTCTTTGGTGGAATGGTTGCTACTACATGGGTCCAGATTATAAAAGCAGGGTTACTGCTTGGTGGTGCTACGATTCTTGTTTTTATGACGCTCTGGCAATTTGATTTTAGTTATGGAGCCATGTTCACTAAAGCTACTGCAGACTATGGGCATTCATTCCTCGTTCCAGGCAGTCTTATAACAAGTCCATTAGATGCATTCTCACTTGCACTTGCTTTGATGTTTGGTACTGCTGGTCTTCCTCATATACTAATGAGGTTCTTCACAGTTCCGGATGCTAAAGAAGCAAGAAAATCAGTATTTTATGCCACCGGATTTATCGGTTATTTCTATATACTGACTGTTACAATCGGTTTTGGTGCAGCAACGCTCGTTGGTAGAAGCATGGTTATGAGTGTTGACAAAGGCGGCAATATGGCAGGTCCACTACTTGCAGAGTTTCTTGGAGGCGGCGTATTCCTTGGATTTATATGTGCAGTTGCGTTTGCTACCATACTCGCTGTTGTTGCAGGATTGACTGTTTCAGGTGCGTCAGCCATATCCCACGATTTATACGTTGGTTTTATGAAAAATGGTGTTTCTGATGAGAAAAGGGAGGTAAGAATTGCGAAACTTGCAACACTTGCTCTTGGTCTTATTGCAATTATATTAGGATTCCTCTTTAAGGGCCAGAATGTTGCTTTTATGGTTGGACTCGCCTTTGCTATTGCAGCAAGCGCTAATTTCCCTGCCCTTATCATGTCGCTTCTGTGGAAGAAATTTACCACAGCAGGTGCAGTAGCAAGTATGGTTACCGGGCTCGTGCTGGCTGTTGTATTGATCTTCCTCAGTCCAACAATATGGGTAGATGTTCTTGGTAACCCAACTGCGATCTTCCCACTCAAGAACGTGGCTATCGTATCAATGACATCAGCATTTGTTGTAGGGATTATTGTCTCTCTTGCAAAGAAAGAAGAGAATGCACAACAAATATACGATGCGATAATACCAAGAAGATACCTTGGAAGAGGTGCTGAATAAGCATCAAGTGAATTGCGGTTTAAGTCCGCAATTCATATTCTTTTTTTTTATTTGTTTATTTGTTCTTTTTAACGTATAAGAAATTATAAACGCATTTGTTTATCTTACACTCGATTGCTAGCGAGAGTCAAGAATTAATTTCTGCACAACGAAGTTGTGTAGTGGATATAAAAAACCATTCTTCACTCACTCTTTTTTTATAATGTACAGGTGCCTGGTCAGACTTTTATGTACCCGTTCCTGATGGTATTCTACTATAGAAAAGCCTGCCCCTGTTATCACTTCATCTATTTTTTCCTTGTATACTATTCCTGCTTTTCTTCCTTTTTTCAGCACACGCCAAATCTCTTTGATTGAATCTTCAATTAATTTTTTTGTCTCCACGCTTTTTATGCGAGTTGAACGCCCATAAGGTGGATCTGTAACAACAGCATCAACGCTCTCGTCTTTCAGTGCAAGATGCGCAGCATCCTGGTACATAAGAGTGTATTTTTTTAGGTAATATTCAAGGTTCATTTTTGCTCCAGAAACGATTTTCCATTGGATGTCCGAACCTATAACATCCACATTTAGGAGTCCTGCCTCTACAAGTATTCCAGCCGTTCCACAAAACGGGTCAAGCAAGAGCTCGTTTTTTTTAATCTCACACAGGTTGATGAGCGTCCGTGATATGCGTGGCATGAGAACACCAGGATAAAAAAACGGTTTGTTTTTTGGCTTTCGCTCTTCAAATGACGAGCGATTGATAGAGTGCAATAGTATTCCAAAAATAGCCATCTTTGAAATGAGCAGCAGTTTGAAGCACACATCCGGAGTCTGAAGGTTTGCACTGTTGCCATATCTGTATATGATTTCGCCTATTTCCGGTTCAAGCACCTGTGGCGTTTTGATCAGTGGACAAGGCTCCAATCTACGCACCCGCACACAATACGTTTGACCCTGTTTGATAAAACGAGAGATATCTATTCGGTTAATTACATCAAGTACTGCCTGTTTTTCTGGTGCAGATGTGGTTACAACCTGGTAGATGCGATGGGTCATTGATAATCGCTCTCCAAGCAATTGCAGTTTTGTTGCGTTGTTTTTGTCTATCTTTACGATAATAACTCTTTGATCCTGTTTTACCACACGGTATCGTATTTCTTCTGCAAAGAGAGATGCGTATACTTCTGCTGCTGGCAGTGTCCTGTTCTCACCAGAAAGCTCGAAACAGATGTGCATATTATTTGAGCATGGTGGTCTGCATCTCTTTTAATATCTCTGACATGGTGCTGTGCCATAAGAGGCGTTCTTTAAGTTTTTCTGCAGATCTTTTCATTGAATAGTTGTCTAAAATCCACTCGATGTTTTCATATTCAACGTTTCTCAGTATAAGTCCGTGTGCTGGTGCCGGTTTTAGTCCTTCTTCAAACTTAGCAGGTTCAAGCATCTGGATCAACCATTCATTGTCGCGTATTCCACTTCCAATCATTGCAAGGGCTGTGGCTATTTTTCTGACCATGTGCCATGCGAAACTATTAGCTGTAACATCAAGTATTGTGAAGCTGCCACTTACTCGAATGTCTATGCGATGTATGCTCCTTACAGTACTGCGTCCATTGTTGTCCTGTGTCAGAAAATTCGAGAAATCGTGTGTGCCTCTCAAAATTTTTGTAGCGCGTCTCATCATTGGCATGTCATACATGCCCCAGAGCATGTAGCGATACACGCGGAAGATAGCAGCCCTTCGCGGGTCAAAATCATCAGCAACGTCTGCGCGTGCCCATGCCCATATATCTTTTGGAAGTTTGCTATTAAAAAGCCTTGGTACGGCAAGCTCTCTTTTTCTGGTGTTAAATGCTATTACCTGTCCAAGAGCGTGCACTCCCTGATCGGTGCGACCAGAACTTTGATATCTTGCTATTTCAGGGCTTTCAATGATGCCAGTATCTGTTAGTGCTTTAAAAATTACAGACTCTATTGTCGTAAGCTGCGCTGGATGCAACTGAAAACCTGAATATTTAGTACCAATATAAGCAAGCTTGAATGCAACTCTCATAAAACCCAACACTCACATTTTGATATCGGTTAGTTCCAACCTGTCAAGAGTTTTTAGCATAGGAACCCCGTTTTCATCCCAGCCTCTTTTGTTGTAGTACAACTGGAGAATTTTTGTATACTCTTCCATCTCTAATTTTTTTCCTGCCAGTGGTCCTGTTTTTATTGGCTCGTTGAAGCATCGCCATGATGGAAAATCATCTTTTACCGTTGCACCGAGCTTGATATTAATTGCACGGGTGATGTTGTACACAGCTTCCGACCTTTTGAGAAGTTCTTCCAAACCGGTCTCTATGCCTGTTGCTGCACTGTAGAACTCTGCATAAGCGCTTTCACTAAATCCCAGTTCTACCCAGGGGAGTCTGCATACGCCAAGCATATCGAAGAGTGGGCGTACTGTCTGCTGATATATCACAATTTCCGCTTTTTCATCGAGTGTCCAGTCGGAACCAACTTCCAGTTCCTTTGCTATGGTCCATGCTCGTGCATGGTGTCCTCCAATATCTGATGTGCCATAGGAAAGTGCCATCGTGATAGCAGAGCGCACATCGTAGGATGACTGTTCAAGTCCTTTCACCTGTGATATGAGTTGTTTGATAGCTGGCCATTTTTTTATCAACCCGTACGATCCTTCTGCAATGACATTTCCTATGCCTTCACGCTTACCGATTTTTCTGATCAGTTCCATGATTGAATCAGAGTCTCCCCAGTGGAGTGCCATGCCACCAAGCTCGTCAAGTGTTAGAATGCCTTTTTCATAAGCTTCGATTACTGCTGCAATCAAGTTTCCTGTCGAGATCGTATCAACTCCATATTCATCACAAAGATAGTTAGCTCTAAGTACGGCTGCGAAATCATTAATTCCCACGTTTGAACCGAACATGCAAGCTGTTTCATATTCCGGTCCCTCTGTCACAGTGCCTGCATACTTGCCCTCTTTCACAAGGTTAACATTTCCACAGGTCATCGGACAGGCGTAACATGCGGTATCCCCAATTTTGTAGAATGTTTCCATTACCTCACCATTTATTTTATCAGCATCGTCAAAGCAGGTATCTTTGAAGTTGCGGGTTGGCAGGATGCCGGCAGCATTTGCATAATCAACAACGGTCATCAGACCCTGGCGCTGCCAGAATTCAAATAACCGGTGACTTTTTAGAGTTTTGTAGGCATGTTCGCCAAGTTCCACAAGTCGTGTCAAATCAAAAACAGGGAGATCTTTTGTGCCGCGAATTACTATTGCTTTCAGGTTTTTTGAACCAAAGATTGCCCCCATGCCAGTGCGTCCGGCATTCCTGCTCCACTCGCTGTTGATGCATGAGAACCTGACCAGATTTTCACCAGCAGAGCCAATTGTTGCTATTCGAAGTGTTTCATCGCCAAGATCCTCTTTTAAGTGACGTTCAGTCTCAGTGCACCCAAGACCTTTGTATTTATGTGCATTTCGCACTTCAACACAATCATCATCAATGAATAGATAAGAAAATTTCTCTGCCCGACCACGAATGATTATTGCATCATACCCGGCCTGTTTAATCTCAACTGCGAACATGCCGCCCATGTTGCTGTCAGCATACAATCCTGTAGCAGGTGAGATGGATGAAAAGGAGGTTTTCCCGGAAGCTGGCAGGTACAAACCGCTAAGGGGTCCTGGTGCTATTACAACGAGGTTTGAAGGAGAAAGCGGATCTTTGATCTGTTCGAGGTTTTCCCAGATGATGCGAGCACCCCAGCCACGCCCGCCAACATATTTTACAGCAAAACGATCAGATACCTCTATAACACGCTTTTTGTTATTAGATAAATCCATTTCGAGGATTTTTTGACAATATCCACCTTTAATTGTCATTGTTATCTCCTGAAGTTTTGCCCTTTTCTATATCAGCATACCGCAGTTTTTTAACGATGCCGTGTTCAAAGTATTCTACCTCTTTCATGTGTGCATACTTAAGTACGCCTGCAAGACGCATGGACTGCCCAAGTATGTGTTCCGGAGTGTATAGGATTGCTTTTTTTGGGCATACTTCCACACATTTTGGGTATCCTCCGCACAACTCGCATTTGAATGGGACAGCTATCTCCTGATGCACAAAAATAGCTCCAAAAGGACACGAAGTTACACACATCTGACAGGACGAGCACGTTTTTTCATCAATCTTGACGATACCGTCCTCTATGTAAATAGCGCCAGTGGGGCAATTCTCACTACACTTTGGAATCCTGCACTGGTTGCACACAATAGGTTTTTTAATCACCGGGTGCGGGTACAGTGAGAAAACCCTGAGTTTTGCTTTCTTGGGGTTATTTACACCAAACGCATTGATGGCACAAGCAAGTTCACATAATCGACATCCAGAGCAGCGCTCAGGAATTACTGTCAGTTTTCTCATTAAAAAACACCTGTATTTTAACCAATTATTTTAAGTATGGTGCAGCACTGCACAACTTCGTTGTGTGAGACTAACTATGAACTCTTAATTCTCGATTACGCAGTAATCGAGTGCGTTAGCAATCGAGTGTAGAAATATAATATAATAGTAACTCTTGATTGTGCAGCATTCAAATGCAAGGGAAGGAACTGCACTTATACTTTCCTATACGTTTAAAAAGGTTCGTTTTTTATCATAGAATGTGCCAAAGTTGGAATTTATGATAAATTGGGGGAAGAAGATTTTAATACAATCGTAAAAAATACTAATGTCTTATATACTATGATAGATTAGGGTATAGTAATGACAACACACATTATCGTCATGGACTCTGCAGACGACACTGAGAAAAAGCGAGTACGCTATGTTATAGACAAGTGGAGAGAAGAATATAAGAGAAAACGGAAAGGAAAAATAGGAGAGGTGAAAGCGATCGTTGTAAAGGCAGATTTAGATGAAGGCGAAGTCAGCGATTTTCTTGAAGAGTTGTATTCCAAGGTAAGTGCAGGAAGTGTGGAGACATACAAAGCAGAGATAGAGAGGATAGAACCAGAAAAAAGGGTTGAAAGCTTGAAAGTGACATTTAAGGATGATCTAAAGTCAGTGGAGAAGCTTATCAGCTTTATTTTTAGCAAGAAGAACACCATTCTCAGGGAACACCGGTATCTCAGAGATAATTTCTCTGAGATGGAATATGGAGTGTACATGAGGAAAGGTAAAGGCGGGGTTAATGTAAAAATCGTTTTACGAGAGGAACAGGTGGGAGAAACAACTGCGGATATTCGTTTAGAGGGGGCAGAAGAAGCATCGAAATCGCTGAAAGATGAATTAATCGAGGATTTATCTTACTTCAACGTGAAAGTGGAGTGAGGGGGCAATGATCGTTTATTTAACTATTGTGAAAAAAGTGTGAGGTGTAATTGTGGGATTAAAAGGAAGAACGGCAAGAGACTGGTTTGATGAAGGATACGAAGCTAAAGATCCTAAAAAGAAGGTGGAGTATTACACGAAAGCCCTCGAGATTGACCCGAAGGATGTTATTGCATGGTACTTCAAAGGAATTGCCCTTCGCAAATTAGGAAGATGCGAAGAGGAGATAAGGTGCTATGATAAGGCACTGGAGATAAATCCAGAGTATGTGTATGTATGGAACAACAAAGGAATTGCCCTTCGCAAATTAAAAAGATACGAAGAAGCGATAGGATGCTACGATAAGGCTCTGGATATTGACCCAAAGTATGAACGAGCAAAGAAAAACAGAAAAATTGCAGAAGTGAAATTAAGGGAGCAAAAAGAAAAAGAACAGAGAGAGGAAAAGATCGAAAGAGAGAGAATGACATCTGACTTTGTTTCATCGATTGAATCCGAAATATCCCGGATCAAAAGCTCAGGCGTTAAAATATCAAAATCCATTGAACTAATAAAACAGGTAAAATCAGAACTAAATAAAAACAATTTTGAAAGAGCGAAGGAATTGGCAGAAGAAGCAAAGAAGATAGCATCAGAAAGAAAATCAGGATACAACCTCGCATTTAAATCTATTTCTGAATCAGAAAGAATCTTAAATAAAACCAAAAATAAAGGCGTGATAATTTCAACTGATTTATTATTAAAATCAAAACAAGCCCTTGATACTGGAGATTATGAAGAATCTGTTAGATCAGCAGAAGAATTGAAAAACCTTGTAAATAATAGAGAAACAAAATACAGAAAAGCGAGAGAGTGGATAAAGTCTGCAGAGTCTGCAATAAGGAAATCAAAAGATTTTGGTTGCGATACTTCCAAAGCTGATGAGTTATTAAACAGAGCAAAGTCAGGATTCGGTACTGGAAATTATGAAAAATCTGTTTCTGATGTTAGAAGGAGTGAAGAAGTGGCAAAGGAGATCAAAGAGAGATCAAAGAGAGATCAAAGCCGGAAATAGTGGTGAATCTACCAGAAAAAACATTTAAACCCAATTATTGGAAGACGCTAAACCTTAGCATAAGAAACAAAGGGAATGCACATGCAAGAAGCGTTAAAATAAGTTTTTCAAAAGAAGTTGAGGTAAAAGGTCTAAAAGAGCTGGATGTTAATTCTGGAGAAGAAAAGAGATCAAACATCGTATTTAAGCCGAATGAATTGGGAGAAGTTCCGCTTGAGATAGAAACCTCTTATAAGGACACTGATGGCAAAGAATATGCGGCAGAGAAGATGTTTATGATAATCGTAGGGGAAAAAGTAAGAGAAAAACCAAAACCAATCCATACCAATCCAGTTTCTCATTTAACTATCGAACGTACAATCTATGATCCAACAAAGGGGTTCATTATCTCAAGAGCAGTAGAACTTCCAAATGTGAAAAAATGGATAGAGAGCCACGACTCCTCGATGTACTGGTTTGTACTTTGCATAAAGAACAATTCTGATGAGCTACTTGATAAATGGAACATTGAGATAGATGTAGATTCGATATTAAAATTTTTAGAAGTCAGAATAGAAGGGTCAGATGTAGATTTTAACTTAGAAAAGGTATCTTTTAATCCGTCGACTGGGAAACAGCAGTATGGGATGAGCCCATTACCGGAAAGACTTGGATTGGTAATCCCGCGAAGAGGAGCAAGGAGGGTATTTATGAAACTCGATTCTAAAGCCTGCAATCAATATTACGAAATTGGCGGTAGGGTAATATCCGGAGACTTCGAGGACAGGATTCAAGTAAAGGGTTTAAATTTGGGGTGTGCAAGAGGTTATAGCCTCAAAGATGCGATAAAGAAGCACCCGGATACGGCAGATGACTTTGGGAAGGCGACATTCGGTAAAATTCGTTTAGAAACACTTAGAAGCTGGATAGAGGTGCAGAAATGTTTTAAATTTGATGGCATTGAAAAGAAGAAGATTATAGGAAAACTGAGGGTATTAGAGGAAAATATGACAAGAGAAGGTAATTCTGAACTTAAAGGGGGGATTAATGAGATGTGGCGGAGAGTTGAGCAAGAATCAATCAGCTACGTGCCAGAAGATTATCTCAATAAAATGGATATAAAACTGGATGAGGTGCTTAGAGTGTGGTGTGCTAACGTATACTGAAATGGGGACATTAGCAGCAGTAATCTCAAAAATGACGAAAGTAAAAAAATCGAAAGTTTTAAACACTATAAAGTATAATACAATAGTATGACATAACAGAGGTATGAAGATGGATATAGATGTTTTAGAAAGGTTGAATAAATTGCCGAAGACAATAGCGAGTCCGGAGATGGATTTGGAGAAGCTCAAAAGAATAGCGGGACATATCAGAAAGCAGTGGTTAGATAAGATAAGTAGAGATGAAGCTGAACATCTCACCAGATTCGATTCAGAGGGCGAGACAAATGGATTTCTGGAAGCGAACATTGCAATGGCGAAGTTGAAGTTAGTGGTATCGTTTCTGGATAATGGTGAGAGAATTCCTGAGCATGGATTTAAAGACGAACAAATGGATTTTCTCAGAAACTTTGATGAGTTTAAGGTCTACGATCTACTATCGGAAACTGAAATTGCCGAGTATGTGAGAAGAGGAAGCGAAGACGAAAGAGGCATCACAAAGCTTGCAAAGGATGCTTCACTCAAAGGCTACGACCAGATGGACAACATAATGGTGGGCAAGATTCAAGGTGATCTGGCTCTTGCCTTCAAAAGGGTTTACAGCGATCGGATAAAGAAAATGGAGTTTGCTGCAAGAGAATACATCGTAAAATATGGTCTCGGAAAAGGTGGAGTCTGGGAAGATATTAAAGGAGCAATTACACAGTCAGTGAAAGAAAGAGAGAAAATAATAGAGGAACTCAACCAGAGCCTTTCGAGCTTAGAGGATAAACTGGAAGAAGAGGCAGTGGTGAAAGAGGAAAAAGAGCGTTTGGAAGAAACACTGCGGAGTTTAGAGAGAAAAGCTGTGGAAAAAGAAATGGAAAAGGATGCGTTGACTTCAAGGATTGAAGAATTTGAGAGAGACAAAAGAGATGCCTGGATGAGATATAAAAAGCTTGAGAGTGCATGGTCTGAAAGCATAAACGAAATCGAAGAAAGAAGAAATGCTCTGGAAAAAAGAGAGAAGGAGATAACGAAAGCCTGGGAAGTACAACGAGCTGAATTGAAAGATACGGCACAACAGGCGTTTGAGGATGAACTGAGAAATATTAATTCGTTAAAAGAAGAACTAAAGAAGAAGGAAGAGGAGTTAAAAAGCGAAAGAGAGGGATTAAACTACGAAAAGGGAGAAGTAGACGAGAGGCTAAGAAAGATTAAAAATATTTTAGAAGGAGGAGAAATAAAGCGATTTGTAACAAGTGATGTTGCAAAGATTCATGAAATGAATTACATTGGCAGATTTGACATAAAGATGAATGAACTCCCAAAAACGATATACGACCCGATAGGGAAGAAGGAACGGAGGATAAACGCATGGAGCCATCATCATAAGTTTGATTATGCGGATAAGATTTTGAGTTTAAAGACGCTGAAAATAAATTATGATGAAGCACTTGGAAGGCTTCCTTTGAATCCGCGGTCGAGATACGTGGTCGCTGAGAAGAAGCATAAATTTTTTGGAAAAGAAGAGACAAAGCTGATTATTGAGGCTTCCCTTTTGAATCACTGGAAGGACTACCTGCAAAATGGATTTGATACGAAGAGTGTAACGCTATCAGAGTTGCTTTCAGTGTTGACAAAGTACATTGACAGAGCAGAACCTGGGAACTATTTCCACGTGCTTGGGATTGCATCGGTTACTGGTTTTGATGAGAAGGTGCTTGAACACATAAATTCAGGGGCGTTTCATAGGAATTTCGTGAACAGGCATGTTTCGCTCTGTCTGGTGGATCTTGAGACTGGTGAGGTGTTTTACAACGAATCAGACGATCGAATAAAGAGATACTTGCCTTTGTTTAAGCCGCTCTTTGACGAGGAGAAAATAAGGGCGATAAAGAAATATGTGGTTGGAAGATTGGAGCTAAAAGACTTTGCAGTGCTTGAACGTGTTGTAGAGGAAGCAGCAGATAACAGTGAGGAAGGGAAAATGCTTGCAAAGAAGGCGTTTTACGACCTTGAGAAGGAAGGAATTGGTAAGGTGAAGTACGAAAAGGAGTTTGGACTTATGATTGTTGAATCATAAGACACAAAGAATTAAGAATTAAAAAGTTTTTCATGGTAATCTGGTGATTACAAATATAAGAAAATAAGAGGTAAAAAAATGGGAATAGTAGAAAGTTTGAAGGAAACACTTGGTTTTGGACTGAAAATTCCAAAGGTAGAAGAAATACAGAAGGAACGAATGCGGCTAAGCATAAAGGAAGACCAGACAATACCTGAGCTTAGAAAACTGAAGAACAAGTGGAAGAATTTGTATAAAGAAGGTGAAAACAAAGACAGGTATGAGCAAAGAGCACTGCTCAGGCAGATGAACCGAACAGAGGGCGATATAGCAACAAAGGATTTAGAACTCGCAAAGATGGATCTTGGCATTCGTGCACTGGATAAGATGAATCCGATTCTCTCGAAGGGAAAGGAGATATTCAAAGGAGAGTTCTGGGATAAGATTGAAGGAACACTGACATCAGAGAAATTGATGGACATCATGGTGGATGAGAACTTCAATGAGGGGAAGGTGTTGAAAAGGCTTAGCGAAGTCGCGAAGATCAGTGATAAGCACATTCTGGATGCGATAGACCAGCTCCCGGATAAGGAAATAGAAGCTGTCTGGGGAACGAAGATAGAAACGGAGGAGCTTGATGAGATTCTCGATAAGAAGATAGAGGATAAGAAGCGAAGTCTGGAGATAGAGAGGTTTTAAAAGCCTCTTTGTTTCTATTATTTATTTGGGGAGATTAGTAAAAGTGCTTTGTGAATGGATGAAGAGGTATGAAGAGAAGGGTTCTTCGATCGTTTTATCGTCTGTTTCGACAAGGCGAATAAGCAGACACGGTTTAAAGAAATGAAATAAAGAGGAGGAAAATATGAAGTCAGCGAAAAAATGGTACTCTGAAGGAGTTGCCCTTGCTAAACAAGGCAAATACGAGGAAGCGATCACACATTATGATAATGCAATCGAGATAAATCCACTTAAATTCTGGGCGTTAAGAGACAAAGCAGACTTGTTGTTTGATTTGAAGAGATTTGAAGAAGCAGTAGAGTTTTTCGACAGGGCATTGAGCATAGAACCAGACGCACCAGTAACTTACAGGCACAAAGCAGAAGCGTTAGCCAAATTAAAGCGATACAAAGAAGCGTTAGAATGCTACGACAAGTCTCTTAAAGTTAGTGATGAAAACAAGTCAAAATTCTGGGCGTTAAGAGACAAAGCAGACTTGCTAGTGGACTTGAAGAGATTTGAAGAAGCATTAGAGTTCTTCGACAAGGCATTGGACGTAAACCCAGACGCACCAGTAACTTACAGGCACAAAGCAGAAGCGTTAATCTGGTTGAAACGATGTGAAGAAGCGATAGAATATTGTGATAAAGCGATTGCAATTGACCCAAAATATGACGTTGCGTGGTATTACAAAGGATACGCTCTTGAGGAATTAAGGAGATACGAGGAGGCAGTCAAATGCTTTACCAAGGCTCTTGAGATTGACCCAAAATATACTCGTGCATGGCGCCACAAAGGATACGCTCTTGAGGAAATGAAGAAATACGAGGAGGCAATCGGATGTTACGACAAGGCGATTGGGGTAAACTCAAAATATGCGAATGTGTGGTACCGTAAAGGGATTTTGCTGGGCAAACTTGAAAGATATGAGGAGGCAATTACTTGTTATGAGGCAGTGATTGAGATAAAACCAAAGTACGCCACTGCATGGAAAAACAAAGGAGTAGCATTATACAAACTTGGTAAATATGATGAAGCGGTTGCCTGCTATGCTAAAGCACTTGAGATAAACTCAAAGAATGCTATGACATGGTTCAACAAAGGAATTGTGTTGAATGAACTCAAAAAATATAATAAAGCTATAGACTGTTTTGATAACGCGATTAGGATAGACCCAGATTATCTTCATGCGTGGAATAATAAAGGGTACGCACTTGGCAAACTCGATAGAGTCGAGGAAGCCATAGAATGCTACAAAAAAGCTATCGCAATTGAACCAGATTATAAATTGGCAAAAAATAACTTAAAACTTGCAGAGGGGTGGCTAACAAAACATAGAGAGTTAACTGTAACTATAAAAAATGTAGAGAACAGCCCATTGCCTGGTGGAACGATAAAAGTAGTGCTTTATGACAAAGACTGGAATCTGGTTGAAACAGCGTCTAAAGCATATTCGGGCGGAAAATCTCTGAAAATCAAATTTGACAACCTTGCAAGTGGTAAATATTTCATCGAAGTTTACCAAAAACCAGACGCTGGATTAAAATTAACTGAGTTCTGGGGCGGTGATGAAGTAACAGTAAAAGGTTCAACCACAAAGGATTTTGTGAGGCATACACAGTTTGTTGCTGATATTAAAATAAACGGGGAAAGCCCCTACGGAAATGAGATTGAAGTCAACGCAGGAGATAAAGTTCATTTCGATGTAACTGTAAAAAACCACGAAGGAGGAACTTCATTCAATAACGTTCAGGTTAGGTTTATCCTCAATAGAAATCAATCGCCAGATTACGTGTTTGATGCGGCAAGCGAGCCAATAGAAACACAGAAGAATGGCGAGGCTCACTTTGGTTTTGATTTCTTCCCTTTGCGGGCTGGAACTTACGACTTTTATATTGTAACCTCTGGCTATTACAATAATAAATTTATAGTCGTAGATCAGGACGACTGGTATAAGGCGTTCAATGCAGAGAAAACCGGGACTCCAGAGATAAGGCAACTCTCAGAATTAGCATTCGGATTGGAAAAGTTTGCAGCAGGGATTACAACAGAACAGAGCGGCAATTACTGGAAAAGTGCAGCAGATAAGCGATTTGAAAGCGGCAAGTCGTATTTAGACGTCTCTAAATGGGCAGCAGTTGAGACCTATTATTTGGCTGCTGTTGACTACCTCTTCTGTAGGGATTACGCAAGTGCGGTTCGTGCTTTTGGTAAAGCAGGGGCTGTCTGGACCGAAATGGGACGCTGGCACGTGGAAAATGACTCTTCCAACTTGTACCAATTGATTGATTTCGGTAGAGCGTCTGCAGCCTTATTTCTCGCGGGCAAACACGATAATGCAAGATTAATCATCTCAGACGCACATTCTGAACTGGAAAAGCATATATTGACAGAATCACGAGGCGATTGGAAAAAAGAGACAGCAGAAAGAATAGGTGTCGTTGGCGATCTTTTGGATGGTGTGAAAAATGGCAGAATCGATAAGAAGCAGTTTTTCAGGTGCGTAACACATCCGATGATTATCAGAAGCTGGATCGAGGGGAATCCCGATATAGGGAGAGGAGGGCAGATTGCTGAGGCGCATTTCTGGGATGGGTGTGAACTGGATTTTGACGGCGATTGGGCAGCAGGACCTTTGCTTTCAGATGCTCGGCTGGCAGAGATACTATGCAATCGGGTTTCCGAACTTGTTGAGCAGATTACGAGAGCAGTCACTATCGAACGAGCAATCTATGACCCATGCAAACGAGATTTCCTCGAAGGAAACTTACCTCGCATGAGAGACTGGATTTATCGCCATGACCCGGGGGCATACTGGTTTGCTATGTCAATAGAAAACAACACTGATAAGACAATAGAAGAATGGGATGTTGATCTGGAAATGTCCGCTGCTTTGAAAGTGAGAGAAGCGAAGATTGAGGGTGTAGAACGCGAAATACCTCAGGAAGCACGTCTAAAGTCGTTTAAAATATCAGTTCCAAAAGCACACGGCATTGTAATTCCAAAAGGGGGAGCACAGCGAGTTTATTTCAAATTACGTACTGACCGATTGAAAACAACGTATGAAATCAGCGGAGTTTTCAAAAGTGCAATTACCGGTGACGTGTCGATACGAACAAAAGAATTCAAATATTTGTGCGACTCTGGTGTGTTGCCGGAAGCATTAAAAGACGAATTAGAAAAGACATTTTCAAAAGAAGATGCAGCAAGGCTTGCAAATACGTTCAGAGTAACTCAGGGAATAAGGAACAATTATTGCAATACTGATACAAAGACAAAGGACATAAGCAAAGAATTTGATATTTTGAAGATGTATTTGACTGAAAAAGAGTTTTTAGATGAGGTAGAGAGCATTCAAAGGAGAATAAACGTAGAGCTGAGGGGAGATGAGAGATTGGATGTAAAACACGTTGAAGATGTAAAAGACTTCTGTGAGAAGTTCACAGAGATGTGGATTGCAAGGTTCTTGAGGTAATAAAAATAGGAGGCAAAAAAAAGATGTCACAAGACATGGTGTTGGTGAATAGAAAAGAGATTGGAGCAATAATTGAAGAAATAGAATACCGATTAGACGAGTTGGAAATATTGACGAAACCGGAATTTATAAAAGAAGTGAAAAAGAGAGCGGAAGATGTGGAAAGAGGAATAGAGGGGCTCAGTGAAGAAGAGATACTGGATATGCTAAAATGAAATTAAAAGCACATCCGTTGTTTGAGAAGGATGTAAAGAAGCTGGATAAGAAGGACAGAGAGGGGATTTCAGTTGCATTAAAGAGGCTGAAAGAGAACTTCATAAGATATAAACCGATTAAAGGTATTCCAAATTGTTTTCGTCTCAGAATCGGGAATCTGAGGGTTGTTTATATAGTTAAAGGAGATGAAATCTGGATATTGATTGTAGAGAAACGAAAGCAAGTCTATAAGGAGATGAAGAAACGATTGAGATGAGCATTTTGAAAACCTATATTGGGGGGGTTATAAAATTCAGGAGTGTCAGTAAATGAACCAGCTATTAGAGCAGGAATACCTGAACAAAATAAACGAAAGTAAAGAAAATGCAAAGAAGCATTACGATAGCGGAGCCTATGACAAAGCGAGTGAAGAATATTTAAACTGCAGCAAATACTGCGAGATTCTGGTTAAGAAGACTGGAGACGAAACTAAAAAGAAGGAGTATTACGATGCGTTTGAGAAGTTCGTGGATACATCGGTGAAGTTAAAGAAGATGAAAGCCGTCGGTGTAAGAGAAGCGAAGAAAGAGCGTGAAAGACCCGAAGCGGAAGCCGGAACGGGATTTGAGCAGTATATAAAAGAAAACCTGATGCAAAGAAATAAGGAAACTTTGCCATTATGGGAAGACATCGGTGGTTTAGAAGAAACAAAAAACACGATAAAAGAATCAATCGTATTGGCGTATGCGAGAAAGCCAGACAGAGTGGAGATAGATGGCTGGCGAAACATATTGCTGTTCGGACCTCCGGGAACTGGTAAGACTTTATTAGCGGCAGCTACTGCGGAAGGATTAGATGCTGCGTTTTTTAACGTGAAAGCCGGGCAGGTTCTATCGAAGTATTATGGTGAATCGCCCAAAATTGTCAATGCGCTGTTCGATGTTGCAAGAGAGGAATCACCCGCAGTAATATTTTTTGATGAATTGGATTCGGTAGCGCTTAGCAGGAGTGCGGAGATAGACGAAGCAACGAGAAGGGTTCTTTCTTCTTTGTTGACTGAATTAGATGGATTATCAGGCGGCAAAAAAGGCGAGTTCGTATTGTTTTTAGCTTCAACGAACACGCCCTGGGATATTGACGGTGCAGTGATAAGCAGATTTGAGAAGAGGATATACGTGCCGTTGCCAGATGAGGATGCGAGAAAAGGAATCTTAAAAATTCAATTGGAAAAAAAAGGATTTGAATTTGCTGTTTACGATTGGCTAGTAGAGAAAACTGATGGGTACAGTGGCAGGGACATAAAAGTTCTGTGTAAGGGAGGTGTTTACAATATGGTGAGGGATTTGAATCCGGGTGTAGCAGATTTAGCGGAGGAAGGGCTTGAGGAGATAAAGAAATATGAAATAAAGACACGAGGATTAACAAAAAAGGACTTTGAACAAGCTTTAAAGAGCATGAAGCCCACATCTACAGAGGATATGGTGAAGAAGTATGAGGAGTGGGATGCGAGGTTTGGGGCGTTGTAGGGAAAATAAATGTAATGAGAATATGGAGCAATGGATAGCGAAATAATATACCAGCATTTGGAATGGGTAAAAACAATCGAATCCAAGTACAAATACATTGAGCAAGAGACAGAATCCGACTCAGAAGAGTTCGCAGCATTTTTTTCAGTCGCCGGTAGGGTAAGTGGCGCCGCAGTTGGGATGGCAATAGGCAGTTGGGCTGCCAGTGGTGCGCTCGCTGCAATCTTCCACAAGGTAGGCAAGGAGATGGATAAAAAATTGAGGCTATAAGATAAAATGACACGAAAAACGCCGGTTGATTATACTTATTGTGGCTCAACGAATTTCATATCTTCGAGAAAGATACTCGGGATTGCTGAGATGGTCGAACAAGTCAAGAAAGGTTCGAGGTAGCCGGCTGTAAGAAAGAAGGCTTATGAACTCGCAAGTGATGTGTGCGATGCCCCGTTGAACATGAAGGAGATGAGTAATGATAATATATATGCAATTGCCGAAGCGATTTACGCGTGGGTGCGAGATAATATTGCCTATGTTAATGATCCAGCAGGTGAGTATTTCCAGCCACCTGTCAGGACAATGGAGGTTGGTGCTGGTGATTGTGACGACCAATCTATTTTACTTGCTGCAATGCTTGGGTCAATTGGTTTTGAACCGATTCTTGTAATCCTTCCAGAGCATGTATATATTGAGCTGCGGATGGGCGAGAAACAAATGCCAATGGACCCGACTGCTTCAAACACAGCCTTTGGAACACTTTCAGCAAGCATGATGGAACATTTTAAAGAGAAATACGGGTTGGAGTTTGAGGATTATCTGCGAGTACCGATTGCACACCACGTGATAGTAACGGCAAAAAGCAAGTTGTAGAGACGAAAACCCCGCTGCAAATGGCGATGTATCTTGAGAAAAAAGCAGCAGTGTCCTACGAAGAATGTGATTATCGTGCGGCTGAGCAGCGTTTTACCAAAGCTGCGAAGATGTATCGTGATGCGGGACTCCATGCAGAGTCAAGGGATGCGAGAGAGGGTCTTTTTGCAAGTTCCAATTTCTGTATGGGCTGGGCACATCTCACACAAGTAATGCATCTGGTTTTAAACCAAAAGCACGATGACCTCCACTTACTGCAATCAGAGCTAAATCAAGCCAGAATTTCCTCAATTACATGGCTAAACTTGATGAAAAGACGATACACAAGATTGAACTTGATATATCTCGCAAACTGATCGAAATAGGTCTAAAACCTTCGCGATTAATCTTTGATACA
>RPGO01000028.1 GCA_004193545.1 Candidatus Argoarchaeum ethanivorans
AAATTGCGGTAATCCCTCACAATATGAGACAGTTTAGCCACATCGGCACTAATAATACCTTGTTGCTTTGCTATTTCAATGAGTTGATATAATTGCCAATTTTCTATTTCTGGAGTTTTATTCCCTTTGTTTTTGCCTTCAAGGTATTTCTGGTAATAATTAGACTTTGCCTCCTTCTCGCTACAAGACAAAGCATCTATTAGTAAAGATTCAAGGATTGTCCCACAAAGTAAAACCGTTGCTTTATGCAACTCATTCTGGAATGCTTTTTGAGCTTCCTCCCAATCTTTGGTAAGTAAGTTTTTAATTTCTTTGTCTCTAATAAATTTAAAATCGAATTGTGGCATTTTCATTTGAGTTTTCTCTCCCCTCTTTTTCCAGTCTTCTTCCGCTTCTTTTTTAGACTTCTGTAACCATCTCTTTTCATAATCCGTCTTGTAACTGCGATATTTCTCCAAATAAGTTTGAACGTGGGTTAGTAATTGCTGCTCCTCGGTATCCAAAGGATATGTCCTCTCTCCTGTACCGATAAAGAGTTCATCTATTGCACTTAGAAAGTTACCACAAACCTGCTGCCCCCCATATTCCCACTCAGAATCAGGGGCATCAGGATTGAATGTTCTCAGATTATCAAATGGTTGCCAATTATGCCGAGCTAAATCCTTAAAATCCGGCTTTCCAAGAATTCCCCCGATTTTGTTACAAAGCCGCAGATAATTTCTGTTAATTTCATCAGTGGGTATTATCAAATCTCCGCTAAAGTAAGTTTCAAGAAGCTGAGTTAATTGCTTGTAGAATAGGAGTAAACGATAAATCTCCCTGTTGAAATTTTCTTCTCTATCTCCAGATTTTGGGTTGATTATTTCAGTCATCATTTACTCTTTGGTATGAAAATACCTTATTATTTTCATGCACATGGATGCTCCTTTGGGTCATGAAAGTTTCTTTTTGTTTTGAAACTGCCAAGCAAAATGTCGCCTAACATCGTATATCCGAACATAGTTCGCATATACATCCCTCTGGTCGAACTTCTTCTCTTCAATCATCGCTTACATCCCCTATTGTTATAAAATCTAACGGACTTTTGATCTTACCGATATTCTTGTTGCTCACATGCGTATATATCTCTGTCGTCTTACTACTCTTGTGACCTATAATTTCCTGAATGTATCTCAGGTCTACCCCACTTTCCAATAAATGTGTGGCAAAGCTGTGCCTTAAGGCGTGCACACTGACATCTTTTGAGATTCCGATTGTCATTACGGCATTGTCAAGTATTCTCTCTACAGTCCGCGTTGTCAGGTGAGATTACACAGGTTTCCACGAGATTAATCTCGTGATAATCTCGTGGTTTCAATTTTTTTGAGTGATCCAATAACCCTTGCAAACCAGGTCATTTTTCCAAGCATGTAGAAACTGTTATCTCAATTGTGCTTCTTAACAATGACAGATGACAGCAGATATTCTTCGAAGGGGTCGGCTGAATGGAGTACAGAACGAGCAGATTGTTGCTTTTACATCGTCCATGGAAGCCGATAGATGGATTTTTGATGCTGATATGCTGGTAGACAAAGCATACGTGGTAATGCTTTCCCACCAGGGAATAATCAGCCGTGATGACGCATCAGGGATACTCTCAGGCTTAAAAACAATAGAGAAGGATGGCATCGGTGTGCTTGATACCAGTTACGAGGATGTTCATATCGCGATTGAAGCACGGCTTATCGAGCTTACCGGTGAAAATACTGGCGGAAGGATGCATTCAGGAAGATCCCGAAACGATGAGGTTGCAACCTGTATCAGAATTGCACTTCGCGGTGAATTATTAGAGCTTGCAGAGTGCCTTGTCAAGCTCAGGAGTGTTTTTATCATAAAAGCAGATAATCATGTTGATACTGTTATGCCGGGTTTTACACACCTGCAGCATGCTCAACCAACCACCCTTGCCCACTATTTGCTTGCTCATGCCTGTGCCCTTGAGCGTGATTTTGAACGGCTGACCGATGCATACAAACGGATTAATCTCTGCCCGCTCGGAGCAGCAGCATTCGCCTCCACTGGTTTTCCACTGGACAGGGATTATGTCTGCAAACTTCTTGGATTCGATGCACTGCTTGAAAACTCGATGGATGCGGTTTCGACAAGGGATTTTATCATCGAAACACTTGGTGTATGCTCTAATCTTATGGTTGATATTAGTCGGTTTGCAGAAGAGACCATATTGTGGAGCACCAGCGAGTTTGGTTTTATTGAACTTGCCGATGCGTATTCTTCTACTTCTTCTATCATGCCGCAGAAGAAGAACCCAGACATATCAGAACTCTTGCGAGCTAAAACAGGAAGCGTTCATGGAGCTTTAATGTCAGTACTTTATATCTGCAAGGCACTTCCCTACAGCTACAATCGCGACCTCCAGGAAGTTACTCCTCACCTGCAAAAAGCTGTTGGTATTACAAAGAGCGCAGTGTCTATAACAACTGATATGCTCTCAACGCTAACGGTGCACAAGGAACTGCTTCATCAAAAATCCACATCCGGCTTTTCAACTGCAACCGAACTTGCAGACACTATCGTGCGCGTTACAGGTCTGCCGTTCAGACTTGCCCACCATGTAGTAGGGTCAGCAGTGCGGGAGGGAAATCTCGATTTTGCAAAAATTATAGAGATTGGGAAGAAGGTTACAGGTAAAAACCTTGAAGATATTGGTCTGAGAAAAAAGGATTTTTTAGAGGCGCTTGATCCATTGTTAAACATAAATCGTAGAAACATCAAAGGAGGACCTGCACCGGGCGAGTGCACACGTTCAATAATAGAGAGGGGAAATAAACTTTCAGACGATCAGCATGTTATCCAGCAGCGTATCCAGGCACTCGATGAATCAAAACACACGCTTGATACAATCGTCGATACATTTGAGACGCATCTTTAAAATACGGAACATTCAATGATGTATTACAGAACATTGATCGTTTCATTGAAGCGGTAGACAATTCAAAACGCATTCATTCTTCGATTGGCTACAAATCGCCAGTTAATTTTGAGAAGGCGATGGTTTTAAATATATTAGCTTAACTTACTGTCTACCAAATGGGGTTCAGTCCACATCGTAATTATCTCTTCGGCGAGGAAGACAAGAAGGTCGTGAACGATATCGAATTTTTCCTTCCCGATTAGGAAATTGCCCTCTGTGTCTTTTGGGGGCATTCTTCAACGAGATGTATGATTTTATCGAACTCGTTGGCGTTGTATCTGGATTTTAAGAGCTCAACGATAAAAATTCGTTTTTTGGATTGTGTTATGAAGGAGATACAGGCATGAGAGTGGAAGAACCTTAAAGGATTACGGCACATGTACAATATCGCGGTTTAGGAAATCAAGTATTTTTTGATCAGATGAATCGGCAACGCCACGGGTTGATCTTCCACGGCAATTATCCCTCTTCCGTTCTGTCCTATTGGCTGGTATCTAACAAGCGTGACGATACCAACAACTTCACCTATTTCATTTATTAGCGGACTCCCACTCATTCCCTTTCCTATTTTTGCATCGATAAAAATGACTCGTTCCGAGGAAACATCGATTTTCCTGATAGAATTAACAATTCCTTTAGATATATAGATATTTTCACTAAATATCTCAGAGTTGGGTGAAGGAAAACCGATTGCAAGAATTTGTTCACCTGGCTCAACAAAGTCAAACTCGCCGTCTCTGAGGGGTTTCAAATCACCACTCAATTTTAATATTGCTAAATCGTTGATCGGATCCAATTTTAGCTCATCCACGGTGTAGATCTTATTTTTACCAATGATTTTTATATCTGATGTTTTCGATCCCTCGACCACATGACGATTCGTTACAATCAAATTGGGAGCGATACAGAAACCGCTACCTGAGTAATATCCTTTTTTTTGGGAAATTTTTTGGATCATGAAGATAGAATCATCTACAGCGTTCAGGAAAGCATTTAATCGATTGAAATCTGGATATTTTAGCCCGAACAGACTGCCAAATCGCTTATGTGTATTTCTATATTCTTCTCTCAGCCCAAGTCGGATATAGCACTTTAAAAGTAGATGGAATGCCTTCTCTGTCAACCCTTCTTTATCTGCAACAGATTCCAGTATTTTCCTTGCCTTATCAACTCTTCCCATGGTTAAATAATAATTAGCCTCTTCAAGAGGCGTCATTTTATCAGTATTGGGTTCCATAGATTTCAAGATCTCTAACCAACCTATCACAGTAGTTGTAACGTTCTCTTCAACCGATGCTATGAGGCTCTTCAACGCTACTCTGTAATTTGACAGAAGATCAATTCGTTCCTGTAATTTTGAGAGAATACTATTATCACTAAAATCTAAATGTCGTATTTGAACCCGCTTCACATTATTGAGTATTGTGGTAAATTGATCCTTGTATTTTAGAATATCATAATTGAGCTGGTTTTTTTTAGTAAACATATCTTGAATTGCACTGACTTGATCACTGTTTGCTGTGTAAAAACTTGCATTGACCTCCACTCTCTCATGGAACAACTCGAAGAAATCGTTGGTAGAACGCTCAGCAACATCAATTGATTTATCGCAGGATGATTTTAATCTTTCAATTTCTATCGTTAAGTTTTTCAGGTCTTTTTCAAGCGAATGAACTTGTTCACTTTCTGTAAAATATCTGCGTAAATTTCGCTTTTCGTTCGGTGACAATGTGATAGCACCTTCAATTCTTATTGACTGTTTATTTCCTGTGCCTTTGTCCACTGCTGTGACAGTTAAGATACAATCGGCATCAATATCAAACGTTACCTCTATCTGAGGCATACCAGCGGGAGCTGGCGAAATTTCATCAAGAATAAAATCTCCCAGAAAATAATTCTTATGCGGATCCTTTGATTCACCTTGATATACTTCTACATGTACATTTGGCTGATTATCTTTCGCTGTCGAGTAAATATTTGATTTATTTATTGGAATTTTCGAATTTCGTTCTATTAATCTACTAATTTCTTTTTCATTATGTTCAGATGCTCTTTTTACTGCTGCAACACCGAGACTATAAGGAACTATGTCCAGAAGTAATGACTGTGTTATATCACCTGCGAGGATTGCCCCTTCTAATGCAGACCCTCTTGCCACCACAGTTCCAGGGTCAATACCCCCCAAATTCCTTGCTCGAATTGTCTTTTCGACAAGCTTGCCGACAGCAGGCATCTTTGTAGCATTTCCAACCAGAAGAAAATGATCCACATTTAAGACGCTATCGGTCTTTATCTCTTCTATTTTTGCTTTTATACGATCAAGAATGTGCTGGGATAGTTTCTCCAGTTCTGTTCTATTTATTGTAAATGTATATGCAGGTCTATTCAGAAAATGCACCAGTTCCATTGTGTATTCGTTTACTGATGACAGGTTTATCTTCAGGTTTTCACAGGCATCTATCAGGCGAGCAAACTCTATCGGATGGCTCTTTTCGTTAATATCCACTCCAATAGTCGCCTTGATATTTTCTGCTACATATCGAACTATTTCGAGATCTATATCGCTTCCCCCCAGTTTAGTGTCGCCACCTATAGCCTGGATATCATACACCCCTTTATCTACATCCAAAATCGAGATATCCAGCGTTCCGCCCCCCAGATCCACCACTTCCAGTCGTCCAGAATATGCTCTTTGATAACCATAAGCTAACGCCGCAGCCGTAGGCTCATGCAATAGTCGCCGAACACGTAAACCCGCAATTTCAGCCGAATCTCTCGTAGCCCTCTTTTGGCTATCATTAAAGTAGGCTGGAACAGATAAAACAACATCCTTTATATGACTGTACCCCTTTTGTTCATTTAGAAATTTGTTTAATGTCTCTTCAGTGAATTTCAGATTATTACTGTCTAAAAGTTCATAAAACCTCGATTCTACTTTGGACTTCAAATAAGTATCAGCATTAAGTCTAAATCTTTGAAGAATCTTCGCAACGACTTCCTCGCTCCTATATCTTTTCCCGCCTATCAAAAATTTTTTCCCTGTTCCAATGCTTCTTTTGACACGACCTATAACAGTGTTGGGTGCAATCAGAGACCTCAATCGAGCCGCTTCGCCAAAAATAGGATGATTATCGTCATCAATCCCAAAAAAAGACGGCTCAAATTCAGAACCATTGAAAGTGAGAATTATTTCTGCTTCCTTGCTCTTTTTATTAAATATTGCAGCTACTGAGTTTGTTGTTCCAAAATCAATTCCAAATACCTGAGAGTATGAACCAAGCACTTCATCCATAGCTCTGGTAAATAGCCGTTTTAAATCAGTCTCACTTCCCAACAGGTGCTCTGTAATCTTATCCTGTATAACTCGTATGTGACTTGTCAGGTCATAGGTCTTCGCAATGGACAGGGCTTTTTCTAAGTCCTGAAAAGTCCCTGATTCCATGTATATCTCAACAACTCTCTCGAATTCTCCAGCTCCTGCACAGAGCCGAATCAGAACATCTCGACTGGGGTCGGATGTTTTCAGATAACATTCAATTGCCTCTTTGAAATGCTGGATGTTTTCATACAGCGTGTAAGCTTCATCATATCTTTCTACCAACCGATAAAAATTAGCTGCTTTTAATAAATTACCTCCTTTCTCGTGCAATTCTGCCAGTTTTATCAAATTATCAGGATCCACCAGACCAATTGCACGATTAATCAAATTGGCTTTTTCATAATATTCAATGGCAAGTTCTGAATCATTTAAATCATCTTCAGCAATCCTACCAGCTTCTTCAAACTTTCCAGCATTTTCCTCAAGTTTAATCCAATCTCGGTATATTGACTCGGCATCTTCACCCGATGCAAGAGAGGCAATCTCTCTACTGAAATGCTCTCGACCGAGTAACAGTATTTCTTTTCTTGTGGATTGGCCACATTCTGCAACATCTGCTAATTTCATAGCCCCTACAAAATCACTGCTCTTTATCTTCACATCCATACGCTTTTTTGCCATCTCTTTTATCAAACCAAAATACTCATCAGGATGTTCAAGACCAGCAGCAAATTCACGCGCTTCAAAAAACCTTTCCAGCCCCATCAAGAGTTTTACCTTACGCTCCGGCTTAACAACAAATTCTAAAGCCTTTTCCAGATCTCCCAAAGATTCAGCAGCTCTGGAGACCCCTTCATTGTCTCCAGCATATTCGTAAAACTTGCACGCCTCGGGATACACCCCAGCATTCTCATAACACTTCGCAGCATCGCTTAAATTTCCTTCAATGACATACAGAAAAGCAGCAGCTTTAAACTCTCCAACAGCTTCCCTCACACGCGGATTATCCGGAATGGATTCTATCGAAAATTCGGCTATATTTTTGAGAATACCACACATCGTCTGGTCTGTCCTAATATCTCCATTGTATTTTTCCCAACATATTATTGCTGATTGTAATAATTCCCTATCAACAACCTTGTCTTTTGTTACATGCACAGTTAGTTCATTGGCTCGACCTCGCTTTGCAAGAATTTCTATAGCTTCCACGTTAAAGCCAAAGTAATCACATAGCTCAAGCGCTGCAGCATCAAGCTTATTTTCTTCTAGAAGACCAATTGCTTGTTTAAAGCAATCTGACTGGATTTCCTTACTTAATAGAGTAATATTTTCGATTAGAGATCCATATCTAAGAATTAAATTGGAAAGGCGTTGAACATTCTTTTCATTTAATAAAATTCTAAATTCTTTGGAAAAAATAGAGACGATTTTTTCTTGATCATTGGCTGATACGGCTTTTTGCAATTTTTTCTCAAATCTGTCTATTTTCTTCTCGGATGAAAAATATGATTTTAGAGTGTCAATCATTGGAAAATTAATCATCTTTCGCCCCTACATAGCCTTTAAACGACTCGGAAGATTCACCAGTAATGTTCGTCTGTACCAGAGCCGTTACATCTTATTGAACACGAGTTTTCCATCTTCCTCGTTCACCTGTATAGTGTCTCCTTCAGAAAATTCTCCCGCGATTATTTTGAGGCTCAGTGGGTCGAGGATGTGGTGCTGTATTGCGCGTTTCAATGGGCGTGCTCCATAATTCGGATCATATCCTGTTCTCGCGAGGAATTCTTTTGCAGCGTCTGTGAGATTGAGTGAGAGCTTTCTCTCAGCGAGTCGTTTTAGGAGGTAGTGAAGCTGGATGTCCACGATCTGTTTGATCTGTTCCTGTGTAAGTGGGTGGAAAATTATGATATCGTCTAATCGGTTGAGGAATTCCGGTTTGAACTCGTGGTGGAGTGCTTCCATGACCTGTGATCGCATTTCTTCTTCGTTTCTCGCGAGTTCTGTCCACTGGCTGCCGACGTTTGATGTCATAATAATCACGGTGTTTTTGAAGTCTACCGTGCGCCCGTGCCCGTCCGTGAGCCTTCCGTCGTCGAGTATCTGGAGGAAGAGGTTGAAGACATCGCTGTGTGCTTTCTCGATTTCATCAAAGAGTATGACTGAGTAAGGGCGGCGTCTCACAGCTTCGGTCAGTTGCCCGCCTTCCTCGTATCCGATGTATCCCGGCGGTGCCCCGATAAGTCGTGCCACCGTGTGTTTCTCCATGTATTCACTCATGTCGATTCGTATCATTGCCGCTTCTTCGTCGAAGAGAAATTCTGCAAGAGCGCGTGAAAGTTCGGTCTTGCCAACACCGGTTGGTCCCATGAATATGAAGCTTCCGATTGGGCGATTGGGTTCTGAAATTCCTGCTCTGCCACGACGAACTGCATTTGACACTGCTGTTATGGCTTCTTCCTGTCCGATCACGCGTTCTTTTAATCGCTCTTCCATATGAACGAATTTTTCCATTTCTCCTTCAAGCATCTTTGAGACCGGGATATGCACCCATTTGGATAGCACTTCTGCTATGTCTTCCTCGTCCACTTCTTCTTTTAACATTTTTCGATCTTTCTGGATCTCTGCAAGCTTCTGGTTCGCTTCTTCCAGCTCTCTGTTAAGCTCGATTAGTTTGCTATAGCGGATTTCTGATACTTGCTCAAGGTTTCCTTCAAGTTCTGCTCTCTCGGCGTCCATCTTGGCACGGTCAGTCTCTTCTTTTATCTTGCGTATCTGTGAGATCAGGTCTTTTTCAAGCTGCAGGTGTGCCTTCATCTGGCTGCTTGTCTCCTGCAGTTCTGCAAGCTCTTTTTCTATTGCAGCCAACCGTTCCTTTGATGGCTCGTCTTTTTCCTTCTTCACAGCATTTCTCTCAATTTCAAGTGTTCGGACTCGCCGTTCAACTTCATCCAGTTCAGCAGGCATGCTCGCAATTTCGATTCGAAGATGAGAGGCTGCCTCGTCTACGAGGTCAATTGCTTTGTCCGGTAGAAAACGGTCAGTAATGTATCTGTTGGAGAGAACCGCGGCAGCAACGATTGCAGAATCTTTTATGCGCACGCCGTGATGTATCTCATACTTCTCTTTGAGCCCCCTGAGAATTGATATGGTGTCTTCCACATTGGGTTCGTCCACGAGCACAGTCTGGAAGCGGCGCTCGAGTGCAGCATCCTTCTCGATATACTTTCGATACTCATTAAGCGTTGTTGCACCGACACACCGGAGCTCACCCCGTGCAAGCGCTGGCTTTAACAGGTTAGAGGCATCCATTGCACCCTCGGCAGCACCAGCGCCAACAAGAGTGTGTAACTCGTCGATAAACAGGATGACATTTCCCTCTGATTCCTGAACCTCTTTTATAACCGCTTTGAGTCTGTCTTCGAATTCGCCCCGGTACTTGGCACCAGCGATGAGCGCGCCCATGTCCAGCGCCGCGACACGCTTGCCACTGATGGTGTCAGGCACATCACCAGCCACGATACGCTGGGAAAGACCCTCGGCAATCGCGGTCTTGCCAACACCAGGGTCCCCAATCAGCACAGGATTGTTCTTGGTACGACGCGACAAGACCTGTATCACACGGCGAATCTCATCATCCCTGCCGATGACCGGGTCGAGTTTGCCGCGCCTGGCAACCTCTGTAAGGTCTCTTGCATATTTCTCAAGAGCCTGGTACTTATCCTCTGGTGTCTGATCCGTCACTCTCTGGCTGCCGCGGATGTCAACAAGCACCTTCAAAATAGCATCACGTGTGATGCCCTCATCTCTTAGAATGGTAGAGGCTACACCTTTGCCTTCGCTCTCACCAGAAATAGCAAGCAACAGGTGCTCTGTACTCACATACTGATCCTGCAACTTTTCCATCTGATCAAAAGCAGCATCTATCACCTGATTCAAACGCGGGGTAGAGTACAGTTGTCCTGCACCCGAACCGCTCACCTGTGGGCGATTCTGAATCTCATCAAAGACCGCTTTTTTGATTGCGGCAGGGTTTGCACCAAGCTTTTGAATAATTGATAGCACCACACCTTCTGACTGCTCCAGCAAAGCAAGCATCAAATGCTCTACATCCAGCTGCTGCTGGTTGTTCTCAAGAACGATATTCTGTGCCTCTTGCACAGCTTCCTGAGCCTTCAACGTGAACCGATCAAACCTCATATCTTAATACCTCTGACATAATCATCTAAATCATACTATTTATACTATGTTGATTTTTGGGCTCTTGGATTAGACAAAGTTTTATAAACTCTTGAATCGTGATTGGATTCAATATTATATTAGAGGAATAATATCTTATGGCACGAAAACCAGGAAGTATGTACCGAAATATCACACAGCGATCGTCTACCAGAAAAGAGTATATGGGTGGTATTCCAGGCATCAAAGTTGTTCAATACGATATGGGAAATCTCCACGCAGAGTTCCCGGTCTCAGTATCTCTGATCGTTCACGAGTCGTGCCAGATTCGACACAATGCTCTTGAATCTGCTCGTATCGCGGTCAATAAAAAAATGATCTTGGGTGCTGGTGTTCAGAACTATCATGTCAAACTTCGTGTGTATCCGCACGAGGTTCTAAGGGAAAACAAACAAGCTACAGGTGCGGGCGCTGACCGGGTCTCGCAGGGAATGAGACAGGCTTTTGGCAAAGCAGTCAGTACTGCTGCAAGGGTAAAAGCTGGACAGAGAGTGATAACGATAGAAACTTCACCACAACATTTTCTAAACGCAAAGAAGTCTCTTAAATCTGCAGGATATAAACTTCCAAGTCATTGCAGCCTGGTTGTTGATAGGGGAGAAGAACTGGTTAAGAACTTATAGAAAATTATGACTGTTGATGATTACCTTGCATCTTTGGATCGGGCACTTTCCAAAATGCCAGAAAAAACAGAATCTGATGCCCGTTTCGTTGTCCCAGAGCTGCGCGTGATGCCTGAAGGCAAAACAACAGTTCTGGAGAATTTCACATCTATAGTTGATACAATCAATCGTGACCAAACCCACTTCTTTAAATTCCTTGTGAGAGAACTTGGCACAGCAGGCAAAATAGATGGTAATAGACTCATACTTCAAGGCAGGTTTGCTCCAAAACAGATCCGGGCACAGGTTGAAGCTTATGTGAAAGAATATGTAATGTGCTCTGAATGTGGACGTCCGGACACGAGACTGGTTAAAAATGAGCGAGTACTCATGCTAAAATGCGATGCTTGCGGCGCCATAAGACCAATCAAAAAACGATTCATAAAACAACAAACAGTCGAACAAGGTTTTGTTGAAGGTAGTACTTATACCATCTGCATTACTGCGGTAGGTGCCAAAGGTGATGGTATTGCCAAAAAAGGAAAATATACTATTTTTGTCAAAGGCACCAAAAAAGGTGATGTGGTTGAGGCAGTCATTAAAAAAATAGCTGGAAATCTTGTGTTTGCCAACGTGGTAAATAAGTAATATATATGTAGTAGTTTGATAAGTGGATATTGAGGATGATGCATAATGGTAAGCATTGAAGAATACGAATTACCAGATGAACTATACTATGTAAAAGATCATACGTATGCAAGAGTTGAAGACGATGGAACTGTGACAGTAGGTATGGATGACTTTGGAGTAAAAGGTCTACATGAAATCGAATTTATCGATTTACCTGTTGAAGATGATGAGTTTGAAGCTAATGACTCTTTTGGCTCAATTGAGTCTGCAAAATGGGTAGGTGGCTTACTGATGCCAGTTTCAGGCACTGTAATAGAAGTAAACGAAGAACTGGAAGATACTCCATCGCTTTTAATTGAAGAACCTTATGGCGATGGCTGGTTAATAAAAGTAAAGCCTTCGAATCTGGAAGAAGACCTTAAAGAATTGATTCACGGGGAAGAAGTTGTTTTGGAATGGCTTAAAAAAGAGATAGCTGGAAGATAAAAAAAATAGTTGATAATTTATATTTTTCAAGAAACTGCACAACTTCGTTGTGCAGAACTGTACACTTCGTGTGCATAGGCAACTAGTGTCTCGACAATTTAGTTCTTATACATAATGCTTGGACAATTTCTCGTTAGCATTCTCACTCGTAAACCCCCAGTTGATTTTCTTTTCATCGTCATTCCGTTTCCTGGTCCATGCAGCCACTTCGAAATCGAGATCAATGTAATGGATATCGAATGCACTGACAGACGGATTGGAGATATGGAGATACTGACTCATGAGGTGACAGCGTGGACCAGGAGACGGAATGACGATGAAAAGAAAATCAACTGGGGGTTTACGAGGGGGAAGGCGGATAAGAAACTGTCCAAGTATTATGTATAAGAACTAAATTGTCGAGACACTATGTTGCTTGTGTCTATGCTATGGGTGTAGTGAGAGAATCTGGGGCCATAAACGCCAAAGTTGTAATTGTTTTCAGACATTATGTTGCTTATGAGCGTGTTATTGCTCGAAGAAGACAGTTCGATGCCGTACCAGTTGTTCGATGCAGTGTTGTTCATGAGCGTGTTATTGCTCGAAGAAGACAGTTCGATGCAGTGTTGTTCGATGCAGTGTTGTTCGATGCAGTGTTGTTTATGAGCGTGTTGTTGTTGCTCGAAGAATACAGGTGGATGCCGTAGTAGTTGTTCGAAGCGGTGTTGTTTGTGAGCGTGTTGTTGCTCGAAGAATCCAGGTAGATGCCGTAGTCGTTGTTCATTACGTTATTAGCAGAAATGTTGCAGTGCTGCGTGCTGTTAAGATATATTCCAGCCTTATTGGTTCCAGTCGCATTTTCCACCGTGAACCTGCTGATGTTGACATAATTTGCAGTTACATTAAAGACATGGTCATTTGAATTCGATGCGTTCACGATGCAGTTTGTAGTGCCGTTCTCAGAGCGGATGGTTAAATACGACTTGTTCACATCCACGTTTTCGTTGTATGTGCCATCTCTAACGATGATGATATCGCCTTCTGAGGCGTTATTAACTGCCTGCTGGATTGTCAGATTTCCGCCTTCAGGCACGTAAATCGTATCAGCGGATGCGCATCCAATGCTTATAACTGCCAGTACTGCGAAAAGAAGTGCAAACACCGATATCTTCCAAGATCTGTTTCTTTTGCTTTTCATTTCTTTCTTCTCCATTTTATTTATCTTATTTTACTATTTTCCTATTTATAAAACTTTCGATAGCGTTCGTTGTTTTCTATGCACTCGATTGCTAACGCAATCGAGAATTGTTTTCTGCACAACGAAGTTGTGCAGTTATTATTTGCCTCTGTACAACGAAGTTGTACAGGTATGATTTAATTGGCTATACGAACTTTGGCCTGAGCGAAAGGAGCATGTTGAGTGGAAGTGGTTTGTAAGGTGTGTTTTTTGTGTTCTGCTCGTCTATTATTTGATCCAGTTCTACAGCAGTCATCACCACTTTCTTTGGTTTTTTTGGATCTGATTCTGCCCTGATTGTAACTGTTAAATTCTGGTTTTTAACTTCACTGTCCCCGACCACCACAACGTAAGGTACCCACTCTCTACCAGCATCGCGTATTTTTTTTCCGAGGCTCTGGTTGCGATCATCAATATCAACGCGGCATCGAAGCTGTGATGCTACTTGCTTGGCGTATTCGATGTGGTGATCTGCTACCGGTATAATACGCACCTGTGTAGGTGAAAGCCAGAGTGGGAGTATGGGGGGGGCACCAGAGTCTGCAATCATCTGCGCTTTTTCAAGCAGGGCATAGATACAGCGTTCTATAGCTCCACTTGGGGAACAGTGCAGTATCAACGGTCTTGCAGCATGTCCACTGGAATCAATGTAGTCAATATCATAACGTTCAGCGTTTTCCACATCAATCTGTACTGTTGAAAGTGCACTTGCCTTGCCGAGGCAGTCGATATAGTTAAACTCGAATTTTAACACAAAGTAGAAGAAACGCTCATCCCACATTTCCACAAGAACGGGTCTCTTTACTGTTCTGGCAAGTTTGGTGATGAACTCCCTGTTGTTTTCATAGAAGTCCCTGGTGAAACGAATAGCTACCTCGTAGTCGTTTAAATCAAGTCCTATGGTGTCTAACATGCGCATGCTCATATTATATTGCTGATAGAATTCTTCTAATGCTTGCCCCATATCAGTACAGAGTGTGTGCATATCCGGCATGGTAAAGCTTCGAAGTCTTCGCAGTCCTGCAAGTTCACCACGCTGCTCTTTTCGAAAGCTATACCTGGTAAGTTCTATCATTTTGAACGGTAGGTTGCGATAAGAAATAGTCATGTCATGGTTCATCAAGAATTGACCGAAACATGCTGCAAACCGCAAAAACAGTTTTTTCTTGTCAGATTCGATTGAGTAGTGACGCGCAGGAAACCTGTCAAGATATTTTTTTAGTGTCGGCTGGTTCATGTCGTACATCAGTGGCGTTTCAACTTCCATTGCACCAGCACGTGTTGCCTCATCGAGTACATAGTTTTCAATCAAGCTTTTAATCAACCGTCCTTTTGGGTAAAATCGCATATTTCCAGGATCAGAAGCAGGTTCATAATCAGCAATTTCAAGACGGCGCATCAGTTTCACGTGTGGCGGTACTTTATCCACTGCACGATTCTTGTTTATTTCATGATCTGCAAAAATCTTAAGATTATCATGATTGGTAAAGTCAAAGTTCTCAATCTCGATAAGCTCACCCTCGGGTGTAAGAATCATCCAGCTTGACTTTGCTTTTTCCTCAGCTTTAACAGCTTCCGAAACCACGTCCTCGACTGGAACATCTTCAGCATGGCGGATTGTGCGGGAGAGTTCTGAAAGCGGGTGTCCTTTGCATTTGATGGTAAATCCTTTATACCAGCCAAAAGGAACACGCAGCACCTCGAAAACTGATTTTAGCTCTGATTCCATCTCTTTTAACATCGATACTGCAATATCTGGTTTTGAAAGATTTGGGCTTAAATGTGCATAAGGATACAGCACGACACGATTTGCTTTTACTTCACCAGCAACCCTTGTTATCTCATCACAACTGTGACGCACAACTTCGCCCTGGTTAGCTTCATCCACTTTTTCAACCGCAATGAAAGCTACAAGTGCTTCATCTGTTCTTTTAGAACGCATGTCGTCACTTATTTTTTCAGCCATGGGTGTTGCTTCTTTTGTTTCATACTCTAGGAAATCCGAGTGAATAATTAGTAGCTGCATATTGTTTCACCAAAATATGAACTGCTATGCAACTTCATAACACATAAATCCCACTGAACAAAGTTGATGTAAAAAAGTTTGGTGCTGGAAATTCTGGCGCTAACAAGTGTTTGGACCCGGGCAAGCAGTCAAGCTTGTAATTCAATGATTTTTTTTGCCAGTTCAATGCTTTTTTTAATGGATGTCATCATAGTGTCTGTTTTTATCACGGGAACATCGAAGTCTTCTGGTGATGTATTGTCCTGTTTGTCTATTACGAACAGGCTGAGAATATCTCCATAGTATTCTGCAACACCAGCACTTGACACACTGTATCCTTCCGCGGAAAGAAGTTTCCCGGCTGGTCCACTGACAGGTTCATTATTTATTATTGGGCTTATTGCAATTACTTTTTTGTCTTTTAAAAGAGCTTTCATTCCACGGAGTTTTAGAATTGGACCAATGCTTGTTACAGGATTGCTTGGTCCTATAATGATTGTATCTTCTGATTCTATTGCATTTCTAACATTTTCTGTTATCTTTGCACGTTCAATCCCTTTTATTTGCACCTGTTTAATCTGTGGTAAACCATTCTCTCTTATCCAGAAATCCTGAAAGTGCATCCAACCTTTATCTGTGTGCAGCGTGGTTGCAATGGAATCATTACTCATTGGAAGTATATTTGCTTTGATGTGCATCTGTCTTGCAAGGATTTGTGTTGCTTCTGTCAGGTTTTTTCCGGCTCTGATGAGATTGCTTCGCGAGATGTGTGTTGCACGGTCAGTATCTCCTACCATCATTTGCTCCCTCTCGCCAAGTTTTTTGAGAGCATTGTGTGTATGGAATGTATCCTGTTTTACCCCCCACCACTTTGTTTCATCGATCTGGTCCGAAAACAGGTAGAGTACGGTGTCGATGTCAGGGCATACGAGATTTCCAGACTCCCACGTATCTTCAGCAGTATTAACAATGGTTGTGATGTTTTTCGGTGGCAGTAGTGTTTTTACACCCCGAAGAAGTTTTGGTGTGCCTGTGCCGCCTGATAAAAAAAGCATTATTTCAATGAATTGAATAAACTACAAAAAAATATAAAAATAAAATATATTAAAATTTAATCTTTGAATGCATCGATTGCTTTCAGTACATCTGTTATGTGCATCCATGCGGAAGTACCAAATACAAGGGTTGCAAGATAGCAGGCTTCTATCATTTCATCCTTGGTGACGCCTGCTTTGAGTGCACGTTTTACATGGTACACTATGCAGTAATCACACTGCGAGGCAACTGCAAGAGTTACCAGAACTATTTCTTTTGTTTTCTTTGACAGCACTCCTTCGGCACCGGTTTTTATGTACAGGTCAGTAAGCGGCTTTGTAAGCCCGGGATATTCCTTATGCATGTGCTTAACCAGTTCATCTGTGTCATGTGATACTTCTTTTATATCCATATTCAAACCTCTAATTTTATTTGTTTTACATTTTTACATTTTTTTCAATGCATCTGTGATAGCATTTATCGTAACATCAACCAATAATGCAACCGAGGCATCAAACACTCGCGGCATGTACAGCATCTCTTTTGCGTTCATGCGATTTTTAATTGCATACATTAGCGTGTTCATTCTCTCAGCAACCGGCTCTCCCGAGATTGCCTGTGCTCCTACCAATCTACCGCTTGTATCAAATAGCATCTTCAAGGTTATATTTTTCACACCCGGGAAATACCCTGATCGTGCAATCTTCGTTGCTTTTCCCTCTATTACCTGTATTCCATACTCTGCCGCCTTACTGCTGGTGATTCCAACAGTGGCAATGTTCAGGCCTGCAACAGGAATTGATGTAGGTGCAAAGCACGGTTCAAACACTGCACTTCCATCAAGAATGTTATCAGCTACTACTTTTGCTTCTGCTGCTCCGGCTGATCCCATCTGGCATAACATCGAACGGTTGGTAACACCACTAATTACTTCTATACAGTCGCCGGCTGCGTATACATTGCTAAGATATTTTCCGTTTCGCTTCACATGAAGTCCTGGCCCAGTAACAATTCCTCCAAGCTCGCCTATGTCCACTCCAGCATTTCTTGCTAAATCAACATTTGGGGAGACTCCTGCTGTTACTATGACCATGTCTGCTTGTATTTCTTCATCAACAGCAGTAACACCTTCCACTTTTCCTTTCCCATTGATCGATGTTGCAGGTTTGTCCATGATAAATTTTACCCCAATTTCTTCCAGTCTGTCTTTTACAAGTGCTGACATATCAGGGTCTAAAATTGCAGGCATCAGATGGGAATTTTTTTCTATAACCGTTACTTTTTTGTTTTTATTTAAGAGTGCTATTGCTGCCTCGACCCCTATCATTCCACCGCCAATTACCACAGCGTTCTTCTTTTTTTCATCTTTAATTGCTTTTTCTGTAAGCTCTGCATCTATTTCATTGCTGATTGTACAGACACCTTCAAGCTCTGTTCCTGAAATCTCCGGAATGAACGGCTTCTTTCCAGTCGCTATCACCAGTGCATCATACTTTAGTTTCTCGCCTCCCACATCAATACTGTTCTCATCAAGATTAATTCCTGTAACCTCGGTATTGATTCTAAAATCAACACCCTGGTCAACGTATGCTTTTGCCTCCTTTAAGACAAGATTTTTGAGTGTTAAACCATGCACTTCTTGCAGTGGATACATGATGCCACAGGTAGAGAAGTAAGCAATTTCTTCCTTCTTTAGTACTGTTATTTTTTCATCTTTTCTGTTTTCTAACAAAAATAATAATACGTTGTTTCCTGCAACGCCTGCTCCGATTATTACTATTCTTTTTTCCATTTTTATACCTCCAACATAGATGATACTTTTACGTGTGAATGCCATAGCGTATATATATTTCGGTATTTTTTTGTCAGGTGTGTACAGATAGTCGAATCAGGTTTTCGATGGAATTTAGAAAACACACATTACCCCGATTATGATTAGTGTTTTTGCAAGCATGCTTGCACTGCAGTTTATCAGTGTTATTTTTATGCCAAGTTTCCCAAAGAGTCCTATGTACATGGCTATGCTGTACTTGATGTAGATCATCGTTATCACCACCATGCTTCCGATTAAGAGTGTGAGTAGTGCTTGTTTCTGTGTGATAAGATCTTGCGCTAGAAGGCTTCCGATAACTGCATATCCTGCTGAGAAGTGAATAAACTGTGCAGCAAGTGCAGTGATTGATTCACCTGGCAGTTGTATGCAGTTCAAAAACGGTGTGAAAGTCTTTGTTATGTAAGAGAGGTTGTTAGTCTGTATCAACGCCCAGATGATAGTGGTTGTTAGAATTAGTATGGGCATAATTTTTCGCAGTGTTTTTTGAGCTCTTGACAGTCTTTTATAACTTTGTTAATCTGTGTTTTATTCTTGCAAGTAGTTGATCGGATTGTTTGATTGCGATGGATGTACTTTTGGATTCTATTGTAATTCAACAGTTGCCGGCCCGTACTAGTGCCGATAATATATTTAGCCCAACATAGATGCTACCAAGTGCTGGTCCAAGAAACACTAATGCTATTGGTGCATGCACTCTAAACAATGATTCCCCAAGCACTGTCGGAAGAGTGCATAATACCAATCGAAGGGATGGCTTCATCTCTGATAATGCTTGTTCTGCAAGCTGCTTCTATTCGCAGTAGAGTCAAGAAGACATGTGAGTACTGCAACGATTGCACCATCAGGAAGGTTTGATGCTCTGCACAGTGGTTTTATAAGGAAGTTGAGTTTTGCTGCGATATTTGTTTCTACCAGAATGTTTGCAAAAACGACGCCTATTATGATGAATAATATGGATTTAAGTAGATACTGGTAGAGCATGAGTGCTTCTTATGCCACACGCACGCTTTGATACACAGGGTTTTCTTTTACTTTTCTGTGATATTCATTTAGTGATTGAAAACATGAGGTAGTAACTTCCTCTAAATAGTTTTCAGCAGTTTGTTTTACATCCTCCATTTCTTCTGTGTTCTGGAGAGCGCCATGGCATTCCTTGAACTGGCATGTATCCAATAATGTGAAATGGTATCTGTGGATCCACTTCTGCTATGAATCTTGCTATCTTCCCACTTCATGCACGTCAATAAGATCCGGAATAAATACTGTGTTTGTGGTTACAGTGATAATTGGGATCATAAAATTCTCGCTCTTAAAATGGTCCAAGACCCTTGAATTTGATACATTCCCGGTGTATTCCCGGTGAATTTTATCTGAGTATGCTTTTATTGTAATGTGCATTGCATCAATATCATCCGGAGGCATATTCCAGCCCATCGAGTGGCCTATTTTAGTTTTCACACTCAGCTCTTCATGGCAGAATGTTGCGATACTACCAATGTTTCTTGACAGAGAGTAGGCTCTCCACCAACAAAATGCACCCATTTAACATTGAGAGACTTGAGTGCATTCGTTACCTGTTCAATGCCCAGTTCTTGATGCATTGATTCTTTGTTTGAGTTATATGGACAGCCTTTACATTTGAAATTGCATCCAACAGTATGAACATTTGCACGTCTGTATTGCTTGCAGTAGGTTACAGCTTTTAAAGACATTTATACCACCAGAGTAATCAATCATTAATTATAGATTGTAACACTCAGTTATATTTTGGTTGTATCAATTAATACATAAATGTTGTTATAAATGTGTGGCAGTTTTAACGTATAGAGTATACACTCATCCCTTTAAGTTACTGAAATTTGATAGTTAGCGATGGGAAATGTACTCATGTTATTTTGCACTTTGACAGTTGAGGTAATTGCTTGCGCAATCTGGAATTAAAGGTTACCGGTTACCGGTTATTTTCTATGCACTCGATTGCGTTAGCAATCGAGAGTTATTTTCTGCATACGGAGTATGCAGTTCTGCACAACGAAGTTGTACAGTTCACAATAAAAAGAATCAAAGGTTACCGGTATTTCTGCACAACGAAGTTGTGCAGCGCATGCACAATCGGGAGTTAACAACTGCACAATGAAGTGTACAGTTTTGCAGAACGAAGTTTCCATCCTCAAAATTACTGTCCAGCAATTTAATTCCTTAGACACAAGATTGACTGCCGCCTTCACACCTTTGCATTTCTTGTTTTACGCAAGCTATAAGAAATAAATAGGAAACAGGAGTACACATAGAACATAGAATTTAGTGTTGATTTATGGCTGATATGACTTTTAGCCACAGGTTAACATAAATAAACACAAATTGGGGTCTTTTTGAAGTGAATGCAAATTTTGCTCGATGCACTCATATCTGTTTCATATCTTCAAATTTCATAAGTTGTGAGACTGGATAGGTTGTTATCGGTATGCCTGCTTCATCCACTGCTGCTGATGTGTTAATCCCTGCATACACCGGAATCTTAATCCTGCCAGATTTTCTCTGGTGAAGAAAAATCTCTTTGTCATCACTTTTTATTAACCCGCCAATACCAACCAGCTCTGCAGCAGTTAGTACCTCCTCCATGTTACTCTTTGCAGAGTAAGGGATTTCACGAATGTTGGCAAGCACTTTGCCCCTGCCTTCTCTGATTGTTTGGGTTACCGTGGTCATCTTTCTTGACATGAAAATTTTCATAGGATCAATAGATGTGGCTCGATAGGCTATTACATCGGTGAATGCGTGCGGTTTGCCCCCTCTTATTTCAACAAGTCCACCATATTTTATATTTACCGGGATGCCATTTTTTAGCAGTATTCCATCTATTGTTATGCTGCACATCGTTGCAATTCCAATTGTCCCTTTGGGAATCCTGACATCTGCATGGCTTTCTTCAATTAAATTGATGCGGGAACTGATAGTGTATACACTGCTATTTACTTCTTCGATACAATCCATCACCCGATCAAAATCGTCAAGGTCTACTATTGAGATATTAACCACGACATTGCCCTTTCTGGTATTCAGATCAAACGAGGTGCTGTAGATCATTCGTTCGATTTTGGTTATCACAAAGCCAAGCCTGTCCTTTACTAAGGCACGCTCCAGTTCCATAAAACCCGCATGTGTGAGTACCCTGCCTTCATACCCTTGTTTTTTGGTCATGCCGCGCTCGTCAAGTATCCGAAGATGGTACCTCACACCTCTTTCCCCTATTCGATAGCCTCGCTCATTCAAGCGGTCAGCTATGAGCCTTGCTCCAATTGCATCTTCGCTTTCCTTAATAATGCGAAGAATTTCAACAAGTTTTCGTTGTACAGGCAAATCTGTCGTTGTGGAAGGCATGTAATTCGATCGTTATACTATTTTATGTTTTAATTATTTTAAATACTATTGTCTGCTGTCTGTGCGTTCAATCCATCCATCGTTGGCATCGGGTTTAGAATCCAGCTCTTTTATATATGGTTTGATATCAATGAGTGGCGTTCCATCAAACACATCGATGCTTGATGTGAAGATTTCATTATTTACAATCTTCTTTACACGAACGATGCTGAGTCCAATGCAGTTTGGACGAACCGGTGACCTGCTTGCAAACACTCCAACCATTTTATCGGCACGTGGGGGCGATACCATCATTGATAGTCCTCGCTTCACACGATGCATATAATAGATAACATAGATATAATGAAACATACTAAGTTCATTGAGCCCCTCGGTATACTCTGGATTGACTGCTATATGAAATTCGCCTTTGTCGTCTTCAACTGGCTGGTGTGGCGTGTTATCAGTATATGGTGTTCTGATAACTCCAATCTGCTTTAATTTGAAGTCTGTGGATTTTTCTGATGTTGTTTGAAGTTTCTTTGTCTCAAGTGCATTATTTACTAATTCGATGTGCTTGTTTGCCTCTTTTAAAAGTTGAGTAGCTTCTTTCAGCTCGAAAGCAGCATTATTAAGTCCCAAACTCTCTACCTTACTGATCCATTTTTCATTGTCCTGGATATGTTCATTATTATGATTAACCCAGTATGGAATTAACAATTTCAGTTTTTCAATATCAGATTCAACCTTCTCGTGTTTGTTCATATATCTGCTTTCCTTCCTAAAATTGTGCAACTTTTGATAAAATCAACCTCTTTTATAAAATAATTGTGTATGCTCTTATTTTCATCAAACATTGAAGATATTTCAATAGCTCCATCACTGTCTACAGTAATATTTGTAGCTTCTTCAACCACAAGCTTGTCCATTCCATTTTCTCTAAAATAAACTTTAGAAAGACACATGCAGAGTAACCACAAACAGGTTTTAGTTTATATACCCCATGCCTCTTTTTCCATAGCCAGGAACTTTTGAAGCGCCTCTTGATTCATCACAGTTGTCTTTACTTCAACCTCGTGACCAAGATTTTTTATCGGCTCTTGCACACTCTGCACAAGAAAGTCCTCTATCTGCTTGGGAATACCTGAGAAGGGAAGAGCAAGAGTAATTATGACACGACTTTCCCCAGTAATTATCTTTTCTATTATTCCAAGGTCAAGCAGGGAACGATCAATGGCAGGATGCATTACAACTGACAATATCTTACGAATATTTTCTTCTGATAGTTCTTCAATCATTCATATCTTTCCTCATTTTGTAATATTCATTACGTATAAGTTTGGTATAAGTTTTACTCTCAAATCAGTATCCTCGAAATAAATTTATATGGAGCTAAGCTTCAAAGATGCGTTGTCGTTGTCATTGTTATGGAGACACGCAAGATAAGCAACAAAAGAATTGCGTTGACAATGTAAAATGTCCAGCAGGACCCCAGGTTTTCTTCCCAAAAAGGTAGTAGCTCGAGCTTGGGCACTCTCGATATTTTTGTTAACTCCTGTGGATTTGGAGATACTGTACAAAAGGAAATAAACAAATACTACTGATTTAATATTATGGAAATATCATGCTAAAAGTAGGCATCGTGGGCTGTGGCACCATTGGAACAATACTCTCCAGGGCTATAACAGAACATCCCACTGACATCGAACTGGTATCTGTCTTTGACAGACATACTGAACATTCAAAGAGGCTCGCATCAACACTTGCTTGCACGCCAGCGATAGAATATGTACGACAGATGGCAGGGCACGTTGACATTATTGTCGAGTGTGCATCAATATTGGCAGTGCCAGAGGTGGCAAGAACGTCTCTCGTCAATGGATGCGACGTGATGATTATGAGTGTTGGTGCACTTTCAAACACACACCTTAAAAATGAGTTAATCAATCTTGCAGAAAAAAACAATGCCAGGATACACATACCTTCTGGTGCCATCATTGGAGTCGATGGAATTAAAAGTGCAAAAATCGCAGGAATAAATAAAGTAACCCTGAGAACTAAGAAACACCCGGAAAGCCTTAAAGGTGCTCGCTACATAAAAGAAAAGGGCATCAATCTTGACGCTATTAATGAAGAAACCATGATTTTCAAGGGAACGGTGAAAGAAGTTACTGATGCCTTTCCTGCCAATATCAATGTTGCAACCACACTCGCGCTTGCATCAGGAATTGAAAACTTCAATGTTGAAATATATACAAACCCGGAACTTCGAAGAAATGTTCACGAGATAACAATTGAAGGTGGCTTTGGAAAATTTAAAATCTCGGTTGAAAACGTACCCTCACCTGCAAACCCAAAGACAAGTTACCTTGCTGCCCTCTCAGCCATCACAACCCTTAAACAGATGACAAACCCTATACAGATAGGCACCTGATTTTGAAGGCTCGAAATACACCCAGTATGGTATTTGTCGAATAAAAACTGAAATCGATTTTGTCCACTACCTATTTATACTGCAACGTTAACTGTTTATGGCGGATCGGTTATTAAGTCTGCGCCGCCAATCAATCGAATACCCGATTGATCGCATGTCAGCCTCCAGCCTCCCTGCTGAAAATATTCAACTATCTTCAGGGGCTCATCAAGAAGCCTGACAACACATTTAGTGGAATACTATGAAACCTGTGATACACTTCCATCGTTTGCTTGTCTTTTGCGATAAGTTCTGAATAACAATTAGCGATGCCAGTGAAGCCATCAGGGTAAAAGCATTGTACCCTGCATCCCGTTTATACCGTGCAATCACATCACCAATTGTAAGCGATGCGGGTGTGGCCAACATGCGAATTCCCGTTTAAGAATTATGGATAAGGTACTGTAATGAAAAACTTCTCCACATAGATCTATCTCAAAGAACGGAAATATGCCAGAGTCGTCCCAGGCAGCTATGCCGTTTATTCTCTATTATGCGGATCATGCTTCACATTCATGTTTTGCTCCTCAAATGCTCTTTCTTTAGTCGCTTCAGATATTTCAAAATTTTATAATGTTCTCCTTTTAACCTATTCACAGGATAACGAGTGAAATAGATTATAATCCCTTTCCGGTATCTGACGGTTTAAGTCCGGCAAAGACCAGTCATTATCTATTTTCTTCTTATCGAATAAATTGCATTGAATTCTTCGAATTTTGTTAGCATCGTTTCATATTATCCACCAATCACAGTTTCGTCTAACTAAGAACACACTCCATGTTTAAAACTCTTATACCTTCCCGTAGCATATATTTCCATATTTAATGCATCACACGATAAATAACCTGGCCATGATGCGAGACCAAGGTAACCTGTTCGAAACCTCTAAATGTTGAGTAAATCAATAACAAGCCTAAACAATGTTTAAAATAATATCGAGTCGGTGGTGTTATGTGAAATAAAAGCGACATAAAATAAAAAAGCAAAGTAAAACATTTAAGAGAGATAAAACATCACTCAATATCGACATTACCACTTTTAAAAGATAAAAATATTGAAGTTGCAAGAGTTGATGGGCAGATGTATTATTATTGACCGAATGCTAACCATAGTTGACCACCGGCTCCTGCCAACATTAAAGGCATCATGCATCTTGATATTAATTCAAGCTTCCAGATTTTATCTCCGACATGATGGATTGATTTTACAGCCCTGCCCTGTGAGTTTACCATATCTGTGCCATCTTTCAGTGCTTCGCCAATAGCAAGTGGTTTGCCATATCGTTCTTCTGTAATTACTACAATATCTCCAGTTTGTATACTTTCATCTGCTTCAATGATACCAGGTGCCATCACATTAGCTCCATTAACAATAAAAGATACAGCACCACTATCTACCACCACTTCCGGTTGTTTGATATCAAGATGCATGATGCCTTTTAATGTTGGCAGGAGCCGGTGGTCAACCAGGAAAAAAGCAGGCATTCGGTCAATAATAATAAGCATCTGCCCATCAAATTCTGCAATCTCAATATTTTTATCTTTTAAAAAAGTGGTAATGTCGATATTGAGTGATGTTTTTATCTCTTCTATCAAATGTTTTACTTTGCTTTTTTTTATTTTATGTCGTGTTTTTATTTTCACATAACACCACTGACTCGATATTTTTAAATATTGTTCAGGCTTGTTATTGATTTACTAACATTTAGAGGTTTCGAACAGGTTACCTTTTTGGTCTTGCATCCTTACCAGGTTATTTATCGTGTGATGCATTAAATATGGAAATATATAAGCATGGAAGGTATAAGAGTTTTAAACATGGAGTGTGTTCTTAGTTAGACGAAACTGTGATTGGTGAAAGGATAATAATATGAAAATGATGCAAGCACAAACAAAATCTCCTGAAGAATTCACGCATTTATTCGATAAGAAGAAAATAGATAATGACTGGTCTTTTGCCGGACTTAAACCGTCAGATACTGGAAAGTGGACACATAACTATCACCGTTATCCTGTAGAATATATTGTAATAGGGTTAAAAGAGTGAACATTATGAAATTTGAAGATCTGAAAAGTTTGTATCTTAAAAAGAAAGAGCATTTGAGGAGTAAAACATGAATGTAAAGTATGATCCGTGCATAATAGAGAATAAATGGCAGAAGGCTTGGGACGACTCTGGTATATTTCAGCCCGAGATAGATCTGCGTGAGAAGTTTTTCATTACAGTACCTTATCCATACCTGAACGGGAATCTGCATGTTGGTCACACCCGCACGTTTACAATTGGTGATGTGATTGCACGGTATAAACGGATGCAGGGGTACAATGTGCTTTATCCAATGGGTTTTCATGTCACTGGCACGCCAATTGTTGGTCTTGCAGAACTTATCGCAAAAAAAGACAAGCAAACGATGGAAGTGTATCACAGGTTTCATAGTATTCCACTAAATGTGTTGTCAGGGCTTGATGAGCCCCTGAAGATAGTTGAATATTTCAGTAGGGAGGCTGAGGCTGACATGCGATCAATCGGGTATTCGATTGACTGGCGGCGCAGATTCACGACAACCGATCCGCCATACAAACAGTTCATCACCTGGCAATTTAATTTACTGCATGAGCTTGGTTGCGTAGTTAAAGGGTCGCATCCTGTACGATGGTGTCCCAATGATGATAATCCAGTGGAAGACCATGACATTTTGAAAGGTGAGGATGCAACAATCATTGATTACACGCTCATCAAGTTCAAGCTCGAAGGTAACAGTATTATCCTGCCGTGTGCAACACTTCGCCCTGAAACCGTTTTTGGAGTGACAAACCTGTGGGTAAACCCAGAAATTACACACGTGCAGATAGAAGTGGTCTATCCAGATAAAACCCGCGAAGAGTGGATCGTGAGCAGAGACGCGTATGAAAAACTCAGATTTACTGACAAGAGAGTAAGCGTCATAAAAGAAGTAGCGGGAGTTGAGCTTATTGGAAAACACGTTACAAACCCGATAAACAATACAAGCGTACTGATACTTCCTGCATCGTTTGTAAATCCTGAAAACGGTAGCGGTGTTGTGATGAGCGTACCAGCGCATGCACCTTATGACTATCTTGCCTTAAGAGACCTGTACGATTCCGATCTGTCACAATACGGAATTAATGAAGACCTGCGAAGCAAGATCGAATTTATCTCACTGATAAAAGTTCCTGGGTTTGGAAAGTATCCGGCAGTTGAAGCAGTAGAACAACTCGGAGTTAAAAATCAGCAAGACCCGAAAGCAGAGGAAGCTACAAAAATCGTGTACCGTCGAGAGTTTCACAATGGCGAACTCACAGACACCACCGGTAAATATGCAGGCACAAAGGTCTCGAAGATAAAAGACATACTGACACGCGATTTAATCAATAGTCACATTGCTGACATCTTCTACGAGTTTAGCTCTCAGCCAGTAATCTGTCGCTGCGGAACCAGATGCGTTGTAAACATCGTGAAAAACCAGTGGTTTCTCAACTACTCTAACCCGGAATGGAAGGAAAAAGTTTACAGATGCCTGAAAATGATGGACATACTGCCTCCTGAACTGCACGTTGAATTTGAGAACAAAGTGGACTGGCTCAAAGATAAAGCCTGTGCGCGTCGCAAAGGACTTGGCACAAACCTCCCGTGGGACAAGCAGTGGCTCATCGAATCACTCGGGGACTCCACCATTTACATGAGCTACTACATTATGGCAAAATTCATAGCAGATGGCATAACACCAGAACAGCTAACAGAAGCGTTCTTTGACTATGTACTGCTTGGAAAAGGGAGTGCAAGCACCGTTTCGGAAAACACAGGCATCACAAAAGAGACACTTGAATCAATACGAAATGATATTAACTACTGGTATCCGGTTGATATGCGTTCATCCGGAAAAGACCTGATACCAAACCACCTTCTCTTCTTTTTATTTCATCACACAGCCATATTTCCGGAAGACATGTGGCCACGAGCAATCGCCATCAACGGGTTCGTGTCGCTTGAGCATAAGAAAATGAGCAAGTCAAAGGGGCCGCTCTTAACAATGAAAAAAGCAGTGAAGGAATATGGGGCAGACATCACACGCTTCTACATACTTGCTGCATCAGAGCACACACAGGACGCTGACTGGCGGGAAAATGACATTGAAACCACAAAAAAGCAACTCGTGAGATTCTATCGTACCGCAAGAGAAATAATAGCGCTTCCTGTCCCGACAGGAGACTTAAACAGCATCGACCACTGGCTATTAAGCCGTTTGCAGCATAAAGTGGCAGAGACAAATGACGCACTACAAAAACTGCAAACCAGAAGAGCCCTTCAAAACTCATTTTACCTGATGCTAAACGATCTTAAATGGTACGAGCGCCGCGGCGGGAAAAAAGCGCTCCCACAACTCCTGCACACATGGACACGACTGCTCACACCCTTTACACCACACATTTGTGAGGAAATATGGAGCCACATTGGTGAGGGCTTTATTTCACAGGCACCGTACCCGGCACCAGACTCGGCACTTGTTGATGTTGATTCCGAACAAGCAGAAGAATACCTGCAAAAAGTGCTCGAAGACGTTGAAGAAATCCTTCGCGTAACAAAAATTACACCACAAAAAATAATCATCTACACAACACCGCAATGGAAAAAAACCATACACGAGACAGCCATAGAACTCAAACTAACAGGTACTCTCGAGATGAAAAACGTGATGAGCGATGTTATGAAAGATCCTGAAGTGAAAAAACACGGGAAAGAAGCGCCTAAATACGTGCAAAAAATTATAACCGAGTTAAAAAACACAACAAAAGAAACAGCAAAGTTAAAGAGAGCAAAACCAATAATAGAAGAAGAAATATTATCAGACGCCAGAGGATTCCTTGAATGCGAGCTAAACTGCAAAATTGAAATACAAAGCGCAGACAAGCCAGACTATGACCCGCAACAGAAGAGCAGACACGCAGAGCCAATGAGACCGGCAATATATATTATGGAATCTACAGAAGACTAAAAACAATAGGGAGAAAAATAATGAGTAGCAAAACAACGTATAAATATGCAACCGATGCAACGTCATCAGTTTTTGATGAGGTTTCAAAGGTTATTGTAGGGCAGAAGGAATCTGTTGAAGAGATCGTTATTGCAATACTGTGTAATGGTCATGCGCTCGTGGAAAGTTATCCTGGTCTTGGAAAGACCTTAACTATCAGCACGCTTGCAAAGGTGATGGATTTAAAGTTCAGCCGCATCCAGTGCACGCCTGATCTCATGCCTTCTGATATTACAGGAACGTATATCGTGGAAGAGCATGCTGGCGGCAAGGAGTTCCGATTTGAGCAGGGTCCTGTGTTTGCAAATATTGTTCTTGCGGATGAGATTAATCGTGCATCTCCCAAAACCCAGAGTGCGCTTCTTGAAGCCATGCAGGAAAAGCAGGTGACTGTTGGCAAGGAGACGTACGTTCTGGATAAGCCTTTTTTTGTTCTTGCCACACAGAATCCTATAGAGATGGAGGGAACCTATCCTTTGCCTGAGGCACAGCTTGACCGTTTTCTTTTGAAAATACTCTTAGGCTATCCTTCCCCGGAAGAGGAAGACACGATTATCGAGAGATACACTGGTAACATCATGCCAACCGTGGATAAAGTGCTTCCAAAGGAAACACTGCTTGAACTTCAAAAGCTCACGCGCGACGTTCCAATCGCAAACGATTTGAAGAGCCAGGTGATAAAAATCGTTGGTGCGACCAGAAGCGACAGGAGAGAGATAGAGTACGGGGCATCACCACGTGCATCCATTGGATTAATCCTTGCTTCAAAAGCACGAGCTTTAATACACGGGCGAAGCTACGTATCAGAAGAAGATATTACTGCAATGGCATATCCTGTGCTTCGCCACCGAATCATTCTCACATTTGAAGCCGAACGGAAAGGCGTGAACGTGGATGACGTGATAAAAAACATAGTGAAAGATACTAAAAAATAGGTGAAAGTATTTTAGAAGCAAAAGTTACTATTTTAATTCTTCCAACAACACATCCATTTTCTTTACATCTTCTTCTTTTCCCTGCTTCTCGAATAGATTTTTTGCAATCTCAAACTCCTTCTTCGCGTCTTCCAGTCTTTCTGTTTTTAAGAAGAGAATGCCAAGATTATTATAAGCTTCTGCATAATCCGGGTTTATTCGTATTGCTTCCCTGTACTCTTTCTCTGCTTCACCAAATCGTTTTAAATCTTTAAGCAACAAAACCCCGAGATTGTAATGAGCTTCTGCATAATCTGGATTTATTCGTATTGTTTCTCTCCATTCTTTCTCTGCTTCATCAAATCGTTTTAAATCATAAAACAAATTTCCGAGATTGTAATGAGTTTCTGCATAATCCGGGTTTATTCGTATTGCTTCCCTGTACTCTTTCTCTGCTTCACCAAATCGTTTCAAATCTTTAAGCAAATTCCCGAGATTGCCATGAGCTTCTACAAGACTTGGGTTTATTCGTATTGTTTCTCTCCATTCTTTCTCTGCTTCACCAAATCGTTTTAAATCTTTAAGCAAATTCCCGAGATTGCCATTAGCTTCTACATAATCCGGGTTTATTCGTATCGCTTCCCTGTACTCTTTCTCTGCTTCACCAAATCGTTTTAAATCATAAAACAAATTTCCGAGATTGTAGTGAGCTTCTGCATTATCCGGGTTTATTCGTATTGCTTCCCTGTACTCTTTCTCTGCTTCACCAAATCGTTTTAAATCTTTAAGCAGAATCCCGAGATTATTATGAGCTTCTACATAATCCGGGTTTATTCGTATCGCTTCTCTGCACTCTTTTTCTGCTTCATCGAATCGTTTTAAATCTTTAAGCAAAATCCCGAGATTGTAGTGAGCTTCTGCATTATCCGGGTTTATTCGTATTGCTTCCTTGTAGCATTTTACACCATCTTCGGCTTGGTTCTTGAAATAGTAAGAATTTCCAAGGTAAAAAAGATTTTCAGCATCTTTTAAGTTTATTAGAAGATTGAAAAGTGGTGTGAGATGGTCTTCCGGAGAATAATCATATACGATTGATTCAAGGATGTTATCATAAATATTTATCTTATTTATGCTTCTTTCCGGTCTGGTAATTAAGCTATTTTTCTCAAGCGCATTGAGCGAGTCTATCCAGAGATGTTCCTCAAGATTTATCTCAAAAATTGAGTTGCAAACACTCTTTATCAGATCCTTCTCATACGTGAAGATATTTGCACACTTCAATAGTTTGCAGGCTCTCAGAATAGCCTTCTCGAAATCATTCAACCGATCGTATCTGTTTTTCATATCTCCATCATCAAGAATCACCTGGCCCGGCTGCCCGTGAAATTGCTCTGGCTTCCATTCAACCTCGGCATCCTCTGCCAATTTTTCTCCCGCCAAAGGGCTAATTTTATATTCATCAAGGTTTACAATCTCAAATCCTCTAAAAAACTCCATTGCCTTCTTTTTAAAATCTTCAAGTTCACCCCCGCTTCTACAGGTCGAAAGAACAACCAGCTTCTTTGATTTTTCTCTAAATTTTTTCACAAAACCTTGAAAATCGAAGTCGACACTTGCGAACTTGTTAAGATCGTCAAAAAATATCAGATAATTCTTCTTAAGCCGTGGTAAAGAAAAATCCGGGGCTTTCTCAGCGGCTGGTTTGATCAGGTAAAAATCCGGAAAAATTAATTTTACAGCCTGGTAAGCACTTCTTGTTTTCCCAGCCTTCGGTACACCAGTTACCAGCACATCTTTTGAATCTTCCAGATTATTACTTATCTCCTGATCGCTATCTCTTCTCAAATACACCTCTTTTTTTGCAAGAGGAGGTGTTTGAATCCCCAAATCTTCAGGCTGCAAATTTTTACATTTTTTGTATAGAAATCTTTCTTTAAAGGTGTTTTTTGGACGTATGAACGGCAAGACCTTATCCTGAAAGTACCAGAGTATTCCAATCGCCGTACCTATAAATCCAACTATCACAATCATCTGTCCAACGAGTGATCCTTGCACAAGGACGATTATTTCATTAATCATCGTAGAGTACTTTAGAACTTCTTTATATTTTTATTTTTTTGTCAGGCAATTCCCGGGTGAAGTGTTGATTGAGTTTAATATAAAGGTGCGTCCGGGTTCCCATTTTCATTCAAAACTCAACAGGTAATGACCGCAACCAGTACAAAGGATACACGCAGGTGTCTTATTATTCGGTACTGTCCTAATATACGATAGTTTATTATAGGATGCAATATAACCACTCTCTTGCTTGACTTTCAAAGAAGTGTAAATTGACCCTTTGATTTTCCTCAAAAACCGTTACCCTCTGGACTCGTTGCCGTTTCCCAATCTGTATGACCTAACTTTTGATATTAGTATAATGTCACAACACATATCGATTATAGCAGATAACTATAGATAGCAGTATGACCTAATGCATCCGTATTGTGTCATTGAGAAAGAATAAGATCAAAGGTCACATCTATTGGTATGCCGTTGAAATGGCAAGAGTTGATGGTAAGCCCAAGCAGGTGTGGCAAAAGTACCTCGGAACTGCGAAAAAGATCGTTGAACTGAAGGAACAGGCAACAGAACTGCCGCACATCAAGCTGAAATCGTTCCAGTACGGAAAGACCGCTGCTCTCCTCGCCGTATCCGATGAACTGAACTTCATTGACATCGTAAACCGGCATACCAACAAGAAGATAGAAGGCTTAACAGTTGACGGTATCTGGACCATTGGGCGGGACGATGGGGCATTATCCAGAGGGAATTCCATGCGGGCAGTGGTTTAACAAGTCCACACCCGAAAGCACTCTGGAAGTTTCCGCACCAACTGAGCTGCCAGGACGCTTAAATCACTACAAATACGTAGATCAGGGAGACCAGCCAGGAAGATATAGGACGTGTACGCCGCGATGATTAAAAATGGGGAATAACGCCGCATTTACTCTTTGGCGGACGAGTCAAACTGGTTTTATACATCGAAAGAACGCCTATGAAGGGGAAAAACAAGCAGTTCAGGTACGATAAGAACCTGATCTCTGTTGGGCTTGCAGTATCGAAGATAACGTTTATGCATAGAAACTTATGAAGGAAACGCAACGACCAGAAAGATATTCCCAAGACTGCTGGACACGCTCACAGAGCGGTTGAGTAACCTGGAAATAACCACCGGAACCACGGTACTGGTCTTTGACAGGGCAATAACAGAAGTGAATATTGTGATGTATTGTCCGACATGCACGACTAATGGCATCTGCAAAGCACGAGCAGGTAAAGAGGATTTGCTGAGAATGCCGCTTGATAAGTACAAATACCGTACTGGAAACCAAAAGGTCCGCAAAATATATGGTTTACTGGACGGAATGCTCGTTCTTTGGGCGGGAATTCACCACAGTCGTTGCGTATAGCGATGCCTCGTACAAACAGGTTATATGTGAGTTATGAGAAACGAGAAAGTCAAAGTGCTGGATAAAATTTTGTGCTGATCTGAAAGAAGCATGAAACAGAGGCAAGGAGCGGGATCACGGGCGATGGGCAAAGTAAGTAAGCGTGGAGCAAAATGGCAGGATCATCCGGAAGGATTTAGAGAGCAATAATCGGATATAAGGTCGGAGGAAGCACCGAAGGTAAAACCATCTCTTACGTATTGGATCAAAGATAAGGAGTTTAGAACGTTACGACGGTTCCGGAAGAGGCATTTTCACTGATAAGGACCGAATGGCACTCTGAAAAAAGATAGTAAAGACTTGCGGTGAAATCTCTTGTGGAAGACGACTGAAACTGCTGAGCGATGCATTCCTCGTTCAATAGGACCATGTTAACCACCATAAGGACTACTAACATCAAGAGTACACATTTCTTTGCATAACAGGACTTCTTTTTATATAGATACTTAGCCCGACTGTTACAAACATTTTAATATAAGTCTAAAACATCTCGTAAAGAGGACTTGCTTGGGATACGTGTTGCGCTTGGACAGGTAAACCGGGCTTGGGTTGGTGGTTGAGAATGAATTCCGCGCTAAGCCAGATTGTTCTCCCATCCGAATCTTGGGAAATTTATCACTGGGCAGAGAAATCAGTAGTAGGGGGGCTTAATGTTTTGGTGGGGACTATGTGGATGAAGGCTTCAGCTATCGATTTTTCGCACATGTTTGAAAGTCGAGAACAAATATAAAAAAAGTGGGGTAAAAAACTGATTGAAAAACCTTCACTAAATCGAGCGGTTGGACCTACAAGCATGCAGGCAATTAAAAATATGCTATCAGGTGCATGCTTGCAGGATTCTGGACTAAACTCTGACTCCGGTGGTTCAGTCGTGAGAGTGGCTCCAATCGGGCTTTTATCATCAGACATTGATCAAGTGGTCGAGCTTGCAACACCATTCTCTCGTCCTACACATACGAGCACTAGTAGTATAGCAGGGGCAGTTGCCATTGTCCCATCAGGTTCAATGAATGTTTGTGACGTTCCACTTTCAGAATTATAGTCTTCCGCTAAACTTGAAATAAATAAATATATGGTATGTGTTACATAAACATCTCCATGGATAAAGAATGGGTGATGATAAGACGGTGTGCAGAAATCAACTATCGATTACAAGGCAATCGAGTTGCGCAAAGCAATCAAGGAATGATAAATGATGAATGTAACCAGTAAGTACAGGGGATGTTTGATTGGAGCAGCGGTTGGAGACGCTCTTGGAATGCAAACCGAGGGATTGAACCGTGATGAGATCACCTCCATCTTTGGTGTAGTGAGAGACTATGGGCGTGCACCAATTTCTTATCCTAATAGAAAACTAAAGCAAGGACAGTATACAGATGATACTGAACAAATGATCCTGTTAACAGAATCAATCATAGAGGCAAACGGATTTGATGTTGAAGTCTTTGCAACAAATATAAAAAAGTGGGGTAAAAAACTGATTGAAAAACCTTCACTGAATCGAACGGTTGGACCTACAAGTATGCAGGCAATTAAAAATATGCTATCGGGTGCGTGCTGGCAGGATTCTGGGCTCAATTCCGACTCATGTGGCTCAGCCATGAGAGTGGCTCCAATCGGGCTCCTATCATCAGACATTGATCAAGTGGTCGAGCTTGCAACACTATCCTCCCGTCCCACACATACCAGCACTGGTGGTATAGCAGGGGCAGTTGCCATTGCCTTAGCAGTTTCAATGAATGTTCGCAACGTTCCACTTTTAGAACTGATTTACAACATCGTTAGTAAAGTTAAAAAGATTGATCAGGCTCTTGCAGGAAGCATCCAAAAATTGGTCACATCGCCTGCAGAAGACTTTTTTGGGAAGAATGGCGTTTCAAGTTCGGTATACGAAACTGTGCCTGCTTCCTTTTTTATTTTTATCAACCATATCGACAGTTTCGAGGATGCAATAATCACAGCGGCAAATATTGGTGGCGATACGGATTCGGTTGCATGCATGACTGGTGCAATGCTTGGTGCTCGCCTTGGTGTGGATGCAATTCCCAGTCGATGGGTGCTCGGACTTGAAAATAGGGAATATATTGAACGGTTAGCTATCGAACTTTAGGTAAACTCATGTCTTGCAAAAGCTTCTTTTATGGTGAGACTGTATAAAGGTGGTTGATTAATATGGTTAAAAAAATTACTAATAACTGCATTTCCTGTGGCGTCAACCTTGTTGAACAAGGTCATGTGAGATTTCCATGCCCGTCTTGCGGAACTGAGATTGGTAGATGTGTAAATTGCAGGCATCAGAGCAATTTATATACGTGTCCAAATTGCAAGTTCCAGGGACCTTAAGGTGATTTAATTATGGGAACTGTAGTTGCAAAAATAAAAGTAATGCCAAAGTCGACTGAGACAGACTTTGAAATGCTAAAAACAAACATCGAAAAAGTAATCCCAAAAGGAGTGCGACTTTCTAGTTTTATGGAGGAACCTGTCGCTTTTGGTCTCAAAGCATTGATAGTAGTAATAGTACTGGAAGACAACGAAGGCGGCACCGAGTCAGCAGAATCTGCCATTTCCTCTGTTGAAGATGTTGAAAGCATCCAGGTAGTAGAGGTTGGAAGAGCGTTTTAACACCTGCACTGCAAAGCTACGCTTTGCAGAAAACAACTCTCGACTGCACAACTTCGTTGTGCAGAAATTAATTCTTGACTTTCACAAGCACTGCACAACTTCGTGTGCGGAAAATAACTGGCAACTCTTAATTCTCGATTGCGAAGCAATCAAGTGCGCAAAGCAATTGAGTGAGTAAGCAAGCTTGACACCTACATTTTTCGGGCTCGTAGATCAGGGGTAGATCGTTGCGTTCGCAACGCAAAGGCCGCGGGTTCAAATCCCGCCGGGTCCAGTAACAAAACCATAAAAAAAGACAATATATGACAAAAGACAGTGTATTACTATAGCGGGGAATGGATTCGAACCATTGATCTGCGGGTTATGAGCCCGCCGGGATATCCTGACTACCCTACCCCGCTCTATTGTAAGTGAAACAGACGCTGAACGTAATCACCATTCATAAAAGTTTTGGTTGAAAGTCAAGTTTTAGTCATATTCTCGCCATGTTCTGCCACATTTGGTGCATCTAAAGAATCTGGTCTCGCTTTCATCAGCACTTCGAAGTTGTCGCAGCCACCAGTAAGCAGTATCGTTGTTGCATTCTTCGCATCTTACCCGTGTTGTAGGAAGCCCAACTTCTTCGTTTCCTTCCAGTATGGTAACTTCGTGTGCACTTTGTTTGGTAGTTGTAATAATCTTCTGTTCGGTGTCCATTGGTATTTCTGTTCCGCACTTTCGACATTTAAACATACCATCTGCTGGAAACATCATACTTTTACATTTTGGGCAAAACTGCATTATACTATTGAACCTCTCAAATCTTTAAAACTTAAGTCTTTTTTGCTATTTACTATGCAAACGCATCTTTTATAGTCTTCTCATATTAAAGCTTGCGGATAGAAATTTATAGAAAAAATTAAATATTAATTTTAACAAGATAAAGATAGGAAGGATTAAATATTAGGTTATCAACTAACAAGCATTATGCAAGTTGGAATACCACTTTATGATTTCGTATATCACACAGCACTGGTGACATACGAAAAGAATATATTTATTATGAGGTAACAAAATGTCGGTTAATGCGTGGGAACTCGATCCAGAATTCAAGTATAAGGTTGCATCAACCCCGGGTGGGGAGAATATCATGCGCTGCTTCCAGTGTTCAACATGTACTGCAAGCTGTCCAATCGCTGATATTGACTCAAATTATAATCCAAGAAAGACTATTCGAATGACTTTACTTGGCATGAAAAACAAGGTTCTATCAAGCGACGAGATATGGATGTGTGCTATCTGCCAGATGTGTACTGAGCGGTGTCCGCAGGATGTCAGAATTTCTGATGTGATGGGCGCAATACGACAGGTCGCTGAAAAAGAAGCTGAAAAAGGCAACATTGATATAAAAAGCGTCAGGCCAACGTTTGAAAAGGCTTTCATGCACCAGATAGAAAAGTACGGTAGATCCTACGAAATTGGACTTACGATGGAATACTACCAGAAAGTCCACAAAGGATTTGTTTCTGCTATGATGGCAATGCAGAAAGACTACACAAAGCTTGGGATGAGGCTTTTTAAGAAGGGTAAGATGCCAGTAACATCAGTGCTTCCTGAGAAAATAAAGAGAACTGACGAAGTAAAGAAAATATTTAAGAGCATTGGTGATTGAGATGAGTACGAGTGTTACAAAGTTAGCATATTATCCTGGGTGTGCAGGTGCTACACATGCAGTAGATCAGGAGATGTCAACAAAAGCTGTGTTTGAGCAGCTTGGAATTGAGTTAATTGAGATGGAGGATTGGAACTGCTGCGGGGCTGCCGAGGCAGAGGATCCAAACATGGTTTACGCACTGAATGCAAGAAACCTTGTTATTGCAGAAAAGGAGGGGCTAAACGTTGCAACTCCGTGTAGTATATGTTTTTACAATTTAGCACGAACTGATAAAGCGCTCAAAGAAGATGAGAACTTACGCAAAAAAATGAGAGATATGGATCCATCTCTTGATTATAAGGGGACAATAAATGCAAAACATACGCTGGATATCCTTGTAAATGATGTAGGTCTTGACGAGATAGGTAAGAAAATCAAGAAGAAAGTAGCAGTGAAAGTGGCTCCTTATTATGGCTGTTACCTTGAACGGCCGTCTGAAATCGGTTTTGACAACCCTGAAAGACCTGAGTTGATGGACAAAATAGTAGAGTTGGCCGGAGGTACCCCCATTCCATTCAGGCAGATGAGGATACGGTGCTGTGGTGGACCTTTGATGATGACAAGAGGCGACCTGGCATTTGAAATGTCAAAAAGAGTTCTCGAGGCTGCTAAAAAGGAAGGTGCTGATTGTATCATCACAGCATGTCCACTCTGTCACATGATGCTGGATGCAAAGCAGCCTGATATAGAAGAGTTTTTCAATATCACAATAGGCATGCCTGTGTTATATTTCTCACAGCTTCTTGGTCTTGCATTAGGAGTTGAACCAAAGAAGCTGGCACTGAATAAGAATATCGTATCTACAAAAGAGATTGAAGAAAAGGTAATCTGATAACAAAAATGGAGGATGAATAAAACATGGAAAAAGTAGGATCAGTTTTGGTGGTAGGTGGAGGTGTTGGAGGAATACAAGCTTCTTTAGACCTTGCAGATTCTGGCTACAAAGTATATTTGATTGAACATCGACCTTCCATCGGTGGAGGAATGGCACAGCTTGACAAAACATTTCCAACATGCGATTGTTCACTCTGTATAGAGTCCCCAAAACTGGTAGAGTCATCAAGACATCCAAACATTGATGTGCTTGGATATACAGAGCTTCTATCGGTCGGTGGCGAGTCCGGAAATTTTATTGCAAAAATAAAGAAGAAAACCAGACATGTTGATATAAATATATGTACAGGTTGCGGTGCATGTACTCAAAAATGTGTTGTAAAAAAAATACCAAGCGAATTCGATGAGGGGATAGGAGAACGAAGAGCAATATACATACCATTTTCTCAAGCAGTTCCTAACAAGGCAACAATAGATATTGATCATTGCAGAATATTTGCCCAGAACAAGATCTGTAAAGTCTGTCAAAAAGCATGTACAGCAGGTGCAATAGATTTTGATCTGAAGGATGAATATGAAGATCTGGATGTTGGAGCAATACTATTTGCAACCGGAGCTGTTCCGTATGACCCATCAGAGCTAAAACAGTACCTTCCGGACCATCCGGATGTGTTAACTGCAATGCAATATGAACGGTTGATGTGTGCCAATGGACCAACTATTGGTCACGTAAAACGATTTTCAGATGGGGAAGAGCCAAAAAGAATTGCGTTTATTCAATGCGTAGGATCAAGAAATCCAAAAATAGGTATCGAATATTGTTCTGCCGTTTGTTGTAATTATGCAACGAAAGAGTCAATTATAACGAAAGAACACAATAGAGATACTGATATTTCCATATTCTATATGGATTACAGAGCATGCGGCAAGGGATTTGAAGAATTTTACAAGCGTGGGCAGGATGATTATGGAATCAATTATGTCAGGTCACGAGTTGCGGAAGTCTATGAATCAGATGGAAATTTAACTATTAAATACGAAGACCTTGCTGAAGCGAAGCTCAAGGAAGAACAATTTGATATGGTAATCTTATCTGTTGGCTTATCTCAGTCAAAGAAAACACAGGAGCTTATAACAAGTATTGGTGTTGACTTGAATGAGTTTGGAAACTTGGCAACAACCATAGACCACCCGGTAGAGACAAACGTCAAGGGAATCTTTGTGTGCGGTACTGCCCAGGGCCCAAAAGATATTCCGGAGACTGTCGCACAATCAAGTGGTGCCGCTGGAAAGATAGGTTCACTTCTTTCAGAAGCCAGGAATACACTGACCACAAAAAAAGAGCTTCCACCAGAAAAAGATGTTCTTGGTCTTGAGCCAAGAATTGGCGTATTTGTGTGCCACTGTGGGATAAATATCGGAGGCATTGTTAATATTCCCGAGGTTGTTGAATACGTAAAAACACTTCCAAATGTCGTTTATGCAACAGAGGTGCCTTATGCGTGCTCTGATGATGGAAACAAACAAATATTTGACAAAATACATGAACTTGATTTGAGCAGAGTTGTTATGGCTGCATGCACGCCAAGAACGCACGAACCACTCTTCCATGCAACCTGTGCAGAAGCCGGATTAAATCCATTCCTCTTTGAGTTTGCCAATATCAGGGAACACTGTTCCTGGATACACATGAATGAAAAAGAGAAGGCAACAGAGAAGGCAAAAGAAATTGTCAGGATGTCTATTGCAAAGGCAAGGTTACTTGAACCACTGGGAAGAGGAGAGATTCCAGTTAATCAAAAAGCACTTGTGATTGGCGCTGGAATCAGTGGAATGTCAGCGGCTCTTGATTTAGCAGCTGGGGGATTTCCAGTATACCTTGTTGAGAGAACCGGGGAACTCGGGGGACTTCTCAAACACATCACATCGCTTCCCAATGGAGAAGACCCTGAACAGATTGTGAATAACACGATAAAAAAAGTGGAAGAAAATAATCTCATCACAGTTTATCCAAATTCCGAGGTCTCTGATGTCTCTGGGAGTGTAGGAGACTTCAAGGCAAAGGTCATATCACCTGAAAAAGAGGAAGAGATAGACTTTGGTATTGCAATTATCGCAACCGGTGGCGAAGCGTTCAAACCGGAAGGATACTATGGATACGATGGAAAAAGAGTCATCACACAGTTTGAACTCGAAAAAATCATAGACAAGGTAGAGGCAAAAACGATTGTAATGATCCAATGTGTTGGAGCAAGAGAGGAAGCGCCAAGAACATATTGCTCCAAGATATGCTGTACTGAGGCAGTAAAGAATGCGATAAGAATAAAGAAACAAAAACCAAAAACAGATATTTTCATCCTCTATAAAGATGTCAGAACGTATGGAACAAACGAAGTATTATACACGAAAGCAAGAGAAGCCGGAGTTATATTCGTACGATATGATGATCTAAGAAAACCAGTCGTCAATGAGTATGTCGATGTTTATGATGAATTCATTGGTGAAAACATAAAAATAAAACCAGATCTGGTTGTTTTGAGCACTCCAATGGTTCCAAACGATGACAATGCCGAAGTCGGGAAGATGTTTAAAGTCCCTCTTGCACCAACAAAATTCTTCTTTGAAGCACATGTAAAACTCAGGCCAGTTGACTTTGCTACAGATGGTGTATATCTCTGTGGACTCGCACATGGGCCAAAACCGATCGATGAGTGCATTGCACAGGCAAGTGCTGCAGCAGGAAGAGCATCAATTCCACTGGCTGCCGGAAAGGTGATTGCAGAGGCAATCGTTGCAAGTCCCGATGAAGAAAGATGTGTTGGCTGTGCTATTTGTGAAGATAAATGTGCATACCTGGCAGTAACGATCGAAGATGGAAAAGCAGTGGTGAATAAAGCAATGTGCAAAGGATGCGGCACATGTGTTACAGCCTGCCCGACTGGCGCAATGGAGCAACTGCACTTTAAGAATAACCAGATACTTGCACAAGTAAAACATGCATTTGCGTGGTGATCGATAGATGGAAGAAGAATGGACCCCTAAGATAACATTGTTCTGTTGTAACTGGTGTTCCTATGCAGGATCTGACGATGCTGGCGTGGGACGAAAACAGCAGCCACCAAGCACACGAACGATTAGAGTGATGTGTTCCGGTAGAACCGATCCAGGATTTGTGCTCACTGCACTGATGGAAGGATCGGATGCAGTACTCTTTACCGGATGTCATATCGGAGACTGCCACTATATCAGTGGAAATTATAAAGCAAAAAAGAGATTTGAAATGCTAAAAGAAATTTTAGATGAAATTGGACTGGAAGATGAGCGGTTACAATTACAATGGATATCTGCTTCAGAAGGAAGTGAATTCGCCGAATACATACGGAAAGTAACCGAGGAAATAAAAGCAATTGGTCCAAGCCCGCTCAGACAGGAGTGGATGAAATGAATATTGGAGATCGTATCGTTGCATGGAGCAAGGATGAAGAGATAAAAAAGGAAGGTGCATCTGGTGGTCTGGTTACTTCACTACTAACTGCTGCATTAAAAGGAGAGCTGGTTGACGAGGTCATTGCTTTACAAAAGGTAAGTGAGTTCGAAGGAGTTCCGATAAGAACCTCGAACGTTGATGAAGTAATAAAATGTTCAGGATCACTTCATGCTGCACCAATCAATCTAACAAAATTTGCAGTTCGCTTCTTTGAAGCGCATCCAGACGGAACCCTCGCTCTTCCCGCAAAACCATGCGATGCAAGAGGAATAATCGAACAGGCAAAAAGAAAAAAAATTAACCTTGAGAAAACCTATTTGATCGGACTAAATTGTGGGGGAACCATGCCCCCGATCACAACCATGAAAATGCTTGAGAAAATGTATGAAATAAATCCGGACGATGTAATCGAAGAAGAAATAGAAAGGGGAAAACTCATATTCAAAACAGAAAAAGAAGAAAAGGCAATTTCTATTGATGAACTCGAAGAGGCTGGATACGGAAGAAGAGAGAATTGTAGGTACTGTGAAACAAATATACCAGTGATGACTGATGTAGCATGCGGGAACTGGGGTGCAGGCAAAAACGAGACGTTTGTGGAAATCTTTACGGAAAAAGGCTTAAAATTGATGAATAATGCAATTGAACTTGGATTAATTGAAACTGCACCAGCCACAGAAAAAGGCATAAAAATAAGAGAAAAGACAAATAGCGTGATGGAAAAGGTTGCAAAGAAATGGCATAAAAAAATCTTTGTGCCGATTGAAGATAGACTGGAGCGATTCCATTACTATATGGACGTCATGGAAGATTGCATCGATTGCGAGGCATGTAAATATGTTTGTCCTGTATGCGCATGTGATGAATCAAAGTGTATCGACTTCTATGATCCAATGGATTCACATAAAATCAGCATTTACCATCTGGTACGGCTCTTACACATTTCTGATTCCTGTATAGGATGCGGACAATGCACAGATGTCTGCCCCGCTGAAATTCCCTTGACAATCCTTCACCGACGAATGGCAGACAGAATACAGGCAAAATACGACTATATTCCTGGTATGGATATGAAAATACCTCCTTCATTCGAGGTGGAATAATGAACAAGATTTTATGCACTCGATTGCTAACGCAATCGAGAATCAAGAGTTATCTTTCATTCGAGGTAGAATAATGAACAAGATTGTATGTCCTGGTTGTAATCTCGGTTGCGGACTATATATGAACGATGTCCTGTACTTTAGAAAGAATGCTCCAGTTAATTCTGGGAAGCTGTGTAAATTTGGAATGAAGCTTCATAAATATGAAAAAGCACTACCAATGATTGGCGGAAAAGAGGAAGAGCTGTCAAATGTAATATCTGCTGCTTCAAAGAAACTTGCAGAGACAAAAGATTTTGCATTTGTATCGTTTGGAAACGTAACCTGTGAGGAGCAGTTAGCATTCACCAAACTTGCAAGCACGGTTGGGTCTGACGTTTATACCTGCATTCCAGGATTTGTTGGTGCAGACATCGAGAAGATAAGGCAGTCGACTGAAATAATCACATTTATCGATCCGTATACTACTTATCCGCTCATACTAAGGCACATGCTGTATGCAAAAGAAAACGGGGCAAAAATAACGTCTTATTACTGGAAAAAGATAAGAATTGCAGACGAATCTGTGATTTTGAATCCAACAGAAATAGATAAAATAAAATCGATTGATTTTGGTGATTCTTTAGTTATATTAGATCTTAATCCTTTAAATCTTGAATTTTCAAATGAGATAATAAACTCTTGCAATAGAGAGAATATTGTATGTCTAAAACCATTCCTGAATTCAACAGGAGCTTCGTTACTCTCTGGTGGGGAAAAGAGCATATACCAGATACTTGATGAGATAAAAGAGAAGAAAATCAAGGGGCTTTACCTACTCGAATCTGATCCTAGAATCGTTCCAGACGATGCATTATTGTCTGCATTGGATAAGCTTGACGTTCTAATCGTGCAGCAATCAGCACACAATAGCTTATCTGATCGTGCAAACATCGTACTTCCCAACGATAGAACGTTTGAAGGGAAAGGAACTGTTCTCAATTTTGAAGGAAGAGCTCTTGAAACTGAAGGAAAAACAGAGGGGATAAAAATAATCAGTGAGATATTGAAATCAGCTGGAAAAGAGGAGACAAGCTACGATAGCTTGCATGCAGAGGTTCTAAGCAAGCTTGGAATTACTGAAATAGATGAATACGTTGTTCCAGAGCACAACCTTGTATATAAACCAGAGACAGAACTCAAAAAATACGAGGGAGGATCCCATCTCATCTATGTATACACTCCATTCCTATGGAATAACACGATAGACAGGGATTTTGTTGAAATAAGCCCTGGTCTGGCAGAATCGTTAAATCTCCACAAAGATGGATTATTGAAGATGACATCTTCAAAGGGATCTGCTGCTGTAAAATACAAAATAGTTGAGGACGTTCCAGACAACGTCGTTTTATCTCCAATGAAACTCCCAATCAGCACAGACGTGATAACGCCTATAGAATTTAAATAATGCCTTCCTGAAAGTTTTAATGAACGTTTATTGATAGAGTTGTTTTGTGCTCGAACCGCGGAGCCCATGCAGAAGGGCAAAGAGAGAAGGTGCCTTTTCAGTTCTCCGCATTCTTTACGGTTGAGAAAAGCTATCTCATGATTGTATAAAAATAGCCACAACTTACCTGGAGCCATGTTCACAAATTTCAAGTAGCTTAAATTTTTTTTCAAAAATTGGATAAATTATCTACTGTAAGTCTCCTTACTCTGCAAATACTGCACACTCCATAAGATAGCGAATTGTAGAAACAACAAATCTTGATTATGCAGCAGTCAAGTTGTGCCATCCTTATGGTTAAAATCCTAAAACCCACACTTATTTTTATGGCTTGTTGAAGTGCGCCGATCGGGAATTGAACCCGAGTTTATGGCTTGGCAAGCCATAGTGATAACCTCTACACTACCGGCGCAATTGATGTGCGTTGACCCGGACTTGAACCGGGGACATCTGCGTCTTCAGCGCAGCGCTCTCCCAGTCTGAGCTACCAACGCACATGCTGACTAATACTATTATCTTATATATGAAATCTTCGTTCCTGCACGGCAATCAGGTGTAGAAATCTGGCACACTTCATGTATAAGAAATACAATAGTAACTGATGGTATCGGTTGTATTGTTCGTGAATCAGAATATCATTCAGTTGAAACATCATCATCCAGACCAAGCTCCCGAAGAGCGATCCTTACCTCCTCGATCTTTTGATCCGAAACTCCACCTTCTGGAGCCGCTTCCACACTCAGTACCAATTTAAGACCCTTGCCACTGGCAAACCTTGATAAAACCTTCGTGTAGAAATTCATCCATTTTTGTGATGGTACCTCTCCACTCCATGAAAGTTTCGTCGCACCTTCTGGCTGTGTGGGTGGGGGTGGTGGCGACTTAGAAATAATAGCTGCAGAGCTCTCGATCTCGCCGATCTTCGCTGTAACAACAAATCTACCCTCGTCCTGACCCGCCAGAAAAACACCAGTCACATCAATCGTTCCGCCGGCAGCAACCCATTCAACATCTTCTAAAGCGATCTCATGATTGTGCTGATCGAATCCTTTGACTGTAAATCTCGTTTCATTACCGGGTTCGACATGTCCTTTTAGAGGAGAGCTGTCCAATGTTGTCAGTTCTGGCGGTTCGATCTGCTTCTCTGCCTCCTCACCCGTTATGATGAACATGTCGTCAGATAATTCGATCTCGTTTACGAGTACGTCCTCGCCGTAATAGAACGGTTCATAGCCCCCATCTCTGGACTTACCTCCATACGCGATAATTTTATCCGAAACACCCCGTACAATCGTGTCTTTGATTGATTCGGCATCCAGCAGTCGTGGAAACTGTGGTGAAGCGAAGAAGACATCACGTACTGATTTTGCACTCCATTCTTTGAAGGCAGGAGGCCATTTTCTGACAAGGAAGTTCGGGCTAATACTATCCTCTATGACCCCATCCTGACGCAGGCGAGTGAGAATCAAGGAAACCATCGAGTTCGCGGCGCTGGAATTAATCCGCCCAAGGTCGATGTGCTGTATTTGATTATCCTTTCCAAGAAACCTGATATGTTTGTAAGTTCTCCAGACGGTCTCCTTGAGGTCACGGCTTGATTTTTTAAGATTTTCGCCAAGTCTGCGTTTTTGTGTGTCATCCAGATGAAGTTCTTCCTTCTCATCATCGATGTCTTTCCATGCCAGTAGTTTCCTGGCTTCTTCATTGAGTTTATCAGAAGAATCCGGGACAATCCAGATCAGGGCACTCTTGAATGTGCGAGCAGAAGTTCCATACTCTCGTGTAAATGACTCGATGAACTCGCTGGTTCTCTTCTCATCAGTTAGCAATAGATCTGGCGGGGGGATAACCAGTATTAATGCTGCCCTATCCGGAATGTCTCCGCTCTTTTCAGGGAAGAAGACCTTCTCGATCTCGCCTTTTAGAAATACATTTCGGATATCGGCGCGTACCAGTTCCTCGATCTTCGGATCCTGGATGACAGATAAACGATCTGCCAGCATTTTATTCAGTTGAACTCGCTGAGTAAAGCGATAGCGGTTTCTTCCAACCTCGAGGTAGTAACAGGATTCTCCAAGTGTTTCAAGTACAGTCTCGATATTCCCGATATCCATTTCCGGTTCAAAAGCAGCCAGACGAATCTCGGAGAGTGTAGCTTCGGTTCTTTCCTGCCCACCATTGGACTCAAAGAATATTGTGGTCGCAACCTTTCGATGCAGGCGGGCTTCCTTGATGGAGTCTGCGGCTTCGTAATCGAGCATTATAGAATGTGCGTCTGGCTTTCCGCAGATGTCTGTGGTTACAGCCGTTTCCAGTCGGGATTCGCCAAGTTGTTCAAAGATGGCTGCCCTGAAGTTGGGATCGTCCAGAGGCGCAGAACCAAACGTGATCAGCAGGTCGCTGTGTGATCCTTTGTAACCATCACGATACGCTTTTGACACCCACAGCGCAAGTAACCGTAAGATGCCTCTTGTTTGCTGGAAGTGGGGCAGACTCCGCCATTTACGTTCGAAGACCGAGAGTACTGTGGGATGGAACGGATACGATGCACGAAAAGCCTCTTTGGCACGATCTACGGGGAAATCTACCTGACTGCGATGATCTACTATCCAGTCTGCATGAGCTACGATGGTCGCTTCAGCATCGTCTGGCACTCCCGTCCATTCAAAGAGTCGCCTCCGGATGATTTCAGATGTCTCATCCTCTGCTGACATCACCACAGCCTTACCGACCCGGTCTAACAACTTTTCGAAACGTTTGTAATCCGAAAAGTCTTCTGAAGTCATCTCTAACTCAGAGGCAGGTATCGAGACCACGAGAACAACTCTATCCTGACCCCGTGCCTCTTCTGATAGATTCTGCAGAAAGTCGTAAAACTGTGTCACCATACCATCCTCTCGGAATCGGCTGACGTAGTTCATCACTTCATCCATCAGGATCAAACACGGACGGTCTTTTGGCAGAAATTCCCGGATCACATCATTTCCCGGCACGATCGATCGTTTGTCATGTTCTTCCACGATCTCGAAGGACTCGAGTCCGCCAAGCTGCCACGCAATCTCGCCCCATAGGGTCTTTCGCAACGGTTCACCGTCCTTTCCGCCGCGTCCTCTGATTGAATCGAATTCAGTACCGACGAAGACTGCTGTTGCTGCTTCAGGGACTGCATTAACTCCTGCTCGTTCGAGAATATTATTAACTCCAATCCATGACGCTGCTTCTTGACCACCGCGGGCAAGATGGTACAGCAAAGCCAGAGCATGAGTCTTACCGCCACCGAACTGGGTCGCCATGTTAAATACTGCTGATGTCTCGACTCGTATTCCTGAAAGGCGGCGGATGACTTCAGCAGATAAACTTTCAAGTCCTTTCGTCAGATATGTCCGTTCAAAGAAACGCTCTGGGTGCTGGTAATACTCCGGAGCCCTTTCATTCCGTATCTGATCCAGATGCACAGCAAACTCGGAGGCATCCAGAGGCTTTCCTTCTCTCAGGTCTTCTCTCGGTTTTACGACATTGTACCATTGTTTAAGCGTCATTTTAGTCCCTCTTTTTCAAATAACAGTTCAAGTTCAGGCAGATCATTCTGCATAAACTACCTCTGCTTCTTTAATTACTTCATCACGGAAGTATTTGCTCAGCGAGTTCTTTGTTACGAGGTCTACTTTCGGAACACAGGGAAAGAGTGTTTTCATCTCCTCTTCCATTTCAACCATAGTAAACAGCCCAACCGGGATTTTGAACTCTATCAGCAGATCAAGATCGCTGTCCGGTCGCATGTCCCAGTGCATGGCTGAACCAAAGACCGCGAGCCGTCTGATATTGTGCTTGCAGCAGTATTCAGAAACCTGTGTCCGGTCAAATTTCACCTGTTCTGCGATCATTTTAGAGCCCCAACCCCTTCTTTCTTGCTAATACGCCCTCAATCCAACGTTTCTCACTGGTGCCGCCTGGATAGAGTTTGTGGAGTGGTTCAGCCAGCCGCCAGAAGCGAGTGTCCTGTCCGACACCATCCTCCACCAGAAAACGCTTCAGGGCATCACTGCGACCATCTCCAAAGAGGAGCATCGCCTGATGGATGCGATCAAGAACAGTCATTCCTGCTGCCGGATGGATTTTTGGGTCTCTCTCAATGTCGGTCTCTTCCTCTGCATCGGTAGGCTCGCCGGAGAGTGTTGTCTGTTTTGTCTTTTCCTTCTTACTGCCTATTGGGGCAAAGGTATCGTCTTTGCTAAAGAGATATTGTTTGCGCTCTTCTACAGGCAGCAGTCGGGCTTTGCCTTTTTCGATCTCGACAAGATGCGGGAGACTTTCCAGATGCACTTCCAACCCCTGAGCGATCTTGCGGGCAGCGTCGTATTCCAGAGCAAAGCCACCTGCTCCGGGAGCTTTGTTAGATGCGCTCGCGTCTGCCTGTGTGCCGCCATTGCCGTTGCCATTTGCACTGGCGGAAAGCGTCCACAGCCACATAGCAGTGAGGCGTGCATCCTCCTCAAAGCCAGTGGCATCAGCCCCCGCAAAAATCGTGTCGAGTGCTTCGTTTGTGACTGCCGCCCAGACGTACTCCATGTACTCCCCAAGTGTTACCTGCTCGCCGCTTGCTTTCTCTACGCTCGAATATCTGGAGAATATCTCCATTGCAGGACCGAGGCAGGAAAAGATTGCATCTGCACCAACGATGTTTTCTTCGACAAGGTGCGGCATCCATTCGTGGATGCGTCCCGGGAGTTCATGAAGCACATCACGCCACTCGCCGACGCGGTCAGGGTTCTGGCGAGGGCGGCAGACGAGATGGATGGATGAGGCGAGGACGGCGGAGTTCATGGCACGCAGGCGCGATCCCATCTCGGTGTCGATAGGCCAGGAACCAGTAACAGTCCAGCCCGCATCTATCATCGCCTGAAGTTGCGCTTCCCATCCGGCAGTGGACTTGTAGGCAAAGAAATACCACACCAATACCGTCAGGAGCAAGTATCCTTCTACCTTTAGACATGGCTTGCCCCATCGTTGCCTCGAAATAGGCTTTGTCCTTGCCTTTTATCTCGTCCACGATGCACTCATTATCTTTAGGCGCAAGACCTGTGGAAAAAAGATCTGTGTAGTGGTTTCCAATCGTCCGTTTGAGCCAGACGATGAAAAAATCGGAAAGGTCTGCATAGGGGACTGCATCGTAATATGGGGGGTCGGTGAAAAAGCATTGAGCAGCAGCATCTGGGAGAAGATGGGCTGTAGCAGAAGATTGTTCGACAGTACCGCCCCGATTACCTATAGGCGTGCTTGTCATCTCAATCATTTTGATAACCCAATGCAAGAGCGCTCCAAAGTCGCCACTTGCACCTCCCAAAATATTAGATTCAGAAAAATCCCACACCATGGGAAGTGCTTGTCGTCCAAAAGTGTCGACGAGATTTTCCCCCAACGGCTTCCAACGGCATAAAGATGAATTATACTGGACGGCTTTGTCAACTATAAAAGCCAAACACGTCTGCACCGCCGTCGCCATCCCATTCTCATGTTCATCAGCCAGATTCTCCCCCACCTCATGTACCAGCCGCACGAGTGTTGTCAGTGCCAGCGCCTGCCGTGGAGCAAAAAGGTCACCCCATTGCTCCATGCCATACAGTTGTACTCGAAATCCCAATGTGCCCTGTGGTGGTAATGGTTCATCCGGCACCAGACTCATCGCCCCATCATGCACCCCTTCCGCCGCTCCAGTTCCTCTGCCGCATTCTGTACCGCCTCCAGATCGCGCTCTGTCGGCAGCCGGTAGAACCGCCCCATTTGTCCAAGTCGTGTCGTAACCACACAGAAAAGCCGCGCATCCTCTGCCCCGCCCCGGCGTGCCTTTAGCTGCTGCCGCACCGATTTAACAGGCGTTGTGAATCCGCAGCACGGACAGGTCGCACTCCCGCGCCGGACTGTTCCGTCAGCCACATCCTGCGCTCTCACATCCTTAATGATCTCAAAGTCCACTCGCTTCTCATCGGGTTTTGGGACGATACGCAGAGCCACAGATCGCTTATTCTTTTTTGCAAGCCAGAGAGAGCGCATCAGCGGAACCTCAGCACCGCACCCCGGACCCTCGCACGTAATCGTCCGAGCCCAAAGATATGCGATCGGTGTTGCGCCGTCCGGGTCTTCTGGATAGAACTCAGCAAGTCCCTTCTCTGCCTCCTGCTTGATCCACTCGCCCCACTTACGCACCCCATCTGCAAGATGCCGCCCGTGTCTCGGGATGTACTCAAGCACGACCTTGTTGAGGAGCACTGCCACGGGGTTTAAGTCGCTTGCAAAGGCATCTGCGCCCACTCGCAGCGCCTCAAGCGGAATTGCCCCGCCTCCGGCAAAGGGATCCACGACAAGCGGCTTTGTTCCGGGCACGCCGCCCAGCGCCTCGTGTGCTGCCTGTGTCAGCGCCCGACTAACATCCAGATACTCCTTCTTTGTTGAGTTATCCCAGTTGGCAAAGTCGGCGATGAAATCAAGGAGAGCGCGGCGAAGTTCCGGCGGGTCATCGAGATTGCGGGTCTGCAAGCCCATCGGGTCCCAGAACTTCTGCATGATCATGGTTGCCGCCTTTCTGAACTCTTCCGGGCAGAGTGGTTTAGCAGGATCGATCCAGAGCGCGGCGCAGAGCACAGCCCGGCACGCAGCAAGCGGGCGTCTTGCCCACCAGATGTGAAGCGTCGAGATGTGTCCGTGTCTGATGCTTTTTTCGCGGCGGGCGTGTGCGCTGATTTTTTTGATGGGGAGATCTACCTCGATTAAGCGTTTGGGGTATCGGTCGCCATCATTCATTTCTCAGCCTCCAGTATCTCATCTGCACCCATATAATAATGCTCAATTGTAACGAGTGGTTCCCATCCAAGTCGCGCAGGATTCCGAACAGTGTGAACCTCCGGTTCTGTTGAGCAGTTGAACACAACGTAAAGCCAGTAATCCTCCTTCAATCGCTCGGCTGTCTTGTACTCGTTGGTGGTAAGTGCAACCTCACCCACAGTTGCTCGTCCCTTGACCTCGATGAACCTGACAACGATTGCGGTCTGTGGGTCTTCCGGATGGGCTTTGCGGGATATGAGGTCAAAACCACGGTTATCAGCCTCCACGCTTTCCACCACCCAGCCCCTCGCCTCTTCGTAAGCAACCGCCGCCTGAACCGCAGTCTTCTCGATCTCGTCATTGCGAACCATAGACGCAATCTCTGGTGAGTTGCGTTCCGGGTGTGGCAGTACCCATGCCCTGCCGTGATGCCTGATATCGGCAATGGTGCAGTGGCGTTCATGTTGCAGTTCTTCCCGACGCCCCTCCAGACGACCGTTTAACTCAAAGAGACGATCCTCAAACTGTTTGATTCGTCCGTCAAGACCCTGCTCTGTTGAACCGGATTCCTTTGCTGAAATAAGTTCTGCGAATTGGCACTGTATCCAATCAATGATGGCACTCAGACTGATCTCAATATGGCATGAAATCGTTTCAATCTCCTTCTCACGCTCTGTGGTTACTTCTTCGAGTAAGGGCTGGAGCGCATCTCTGACGAGTGCATGTTCGATCTGGTCACGATCCGGAAGTCCGGTATCATCCGGGATGTGTGTGTCGATGTTGCCAGACGCAGGAACCATATCCAAAAAGATGGTAGGTTGTCTTACCGCCATCATTCCGTCCATAGCAGTCTCAACCACGAACAAACGGCGGTGCAGAACCTTCCCGCGCCCATCTCGAATTGCGGCTGAAAGAACATCCAGTCGGGCAGGCTCTTTGCGGTTGAGGTCATAGAAAACCGTACCTCGCCGCAGGTCGCTTTGCACACGCTGCAACACTTCTTCGCGCACACATTCAAATAATGGATGCCCAGGAGTTACCCATTCGAGCGTTGGATTACCTTTCAGATACTCCTTGTCAAATACGATCTGTTTATATTCATGCCCCAGTCTTCCAAAACGATGCTCCAGCCGCTCTCCGATTCGCCAGAGCGTACGTGGAATCCGTCCAATGCGGTAAATATGGTCTTTCCCTCTTGTTTCCTTTGGGTTGATGGCAGCAAGAGGTGCGGCATGGACAAAGAAATCCTCGATAACCTCCGGAACCAACCGTCGCTCTTTTGCTTCCGTCCTTCTGCCAATCAAAGCCGCAAGGTTCAGTTCCTGCGTTGCAAGTCCCTCCAGTGCAGATGCTGTTATCCTCTTGAAGCGTTCTGTGTCCACCTGCGTAACTATGCGGTCTTTGATAGCCTCCTCCGTGAGGCTGCGGGCATACATCTTCCGCAACATTTGTTCCAGCTGGTTTGAAGGAAACACATCCCCGAGAACGTTGAATATTTTTCCGGTTCTTTTTGGGTCCAGATCTGATTCGATCTGTCTCAGGCGGTCGAAGAGTTTCTGCAGAACGCGTCCCTCTCTTGTGTTGGTAGAAACGAAGTTGAAAATTAAACAGTCATTATCCTGACCATAACGATGGATTCGCCCCATGCGCTGTTCCAGTCTCATTGGATTCCATGGTATGTCGTAGTTGATCATAAACCAGCAAAACTGGAGGTTAATGCCTTCTCCGGCAGCTTCTGTTGCCACCATAATCTGTACATCATCCCGGAACGCTCGCTCAGCATGAAGGCGCGTGCCATAAGTATCCTGATTCCCAATCTTCATACCTCCGTGGATCTGAGTTACAGTTAGACCCCACGCCTGCAATTTTTCAACCAGATAGTCAAGAGTGTCCTTATGTTCTGTAAAGATGAGAAGTTTCATCCCGGGGTCCTCAAAGATTCCTTGTTTGGTGATCGCCTCTTTTAGTTTGATGAGTTTTGATTCCACTTCACTCTCTTCCAGTACCATAGCACGGTCCGCGAGTCTGGTAAGTTGCATAATATCTTCCTTCAGTGCGCCCGGATCAACAGACGCCACCACACCTTCCAGCTCGGCGATTATTTCCTGTTGCTCTTCGTTCGTCCTGTCGTAAAAGTCATCAGGGCGGCGTTTTGCTATCTGCTCCTGCCGATACGCTTCTGGATCTTCGAGAATCTTCTGACGTTTATCGCGCATCCGTTCAAGGCTGCGGCGCACCGCATAAACACTGGACGCAAATCGCCGTGAAGCATAGCCATCGTGAAGCCCAGCGCCCTCCCCCTCGGAGAATCGTCCTGTGATGCTTTTATTGATTGATCCTCCACATAACGAGTCAGTGCATCATAGAACTCGTACTCGCCGTCATCGATTTGAAATTCTACAGTCTGTACTTCGCGGTTTGTGAAAAGTTTCTTGACTACACCCGTATTTGGATCGGGGAAAGTAACTAAGGCGTCTTTAGTACGCCGTAGATAAAAAGGAGCATGATTACGCCGCATAGCTTCTTCAAGGCTCGCCACATCACCATAAACGTCTTTATCCAGTAGTTCCAAAAAGAGACAGAAATTCTTAGGGTCCCCCTTGTGCGGTGTTGCCGTCATCAACAGATAGTGATCTGTCATCGATGACAGGTTCTCACCTAAACGGTACATCAGCGTCTTTTTATCCCTGCTATACGCACTCATCTTGTGCGCTTCATCCACGATGATCAGATCCCAGTGAGACGAGAGAAGGCTCTCCTTTGCATCCTCAATACGGGAAACCCATGAGATCGACGTAATGACCTGATTCTTCTCCTGCCATGGGTTTGATCCATAAGTGGCACGGAGCACATCGCTACGGATAATCTCAAAGTTCTCGTGGAATTTATCCAACATCTCACGCTGCCACTGGAATGAAAGATTTGCAGGTGTCACGATAAGCGTTCTTTCAACAAGACCACGAATTTTCATCTCTTTCAGGAGAAGCCCTGCCATTATAGTCTTTCCTGCTCCAGGGTCGTCAGCCAGAAGGAACCTGATACGCGGAAGAGTCAGGAAATAATCATAGACTGCCTCCAGCTGGTGGGGAAGAGGATCGACCTGTGCGATAGACAAAGAGAAGTAAGGATCATATTCGTAAGCCATGCCGAGTCTCAATGCTTCAATACCAAGGCGAAAATGAGACGGATTGCCATCAAATGGTTCTTTTTCAGGAGTAGCCTCAAGTGTTTCGAGTTGCTCAGTGTCAAGTATTGGTTCGTGAACCTTGCCTGTTGTAAGCCCTTTTCCGATTAGCTTGATCGCATCGCCCATCGGTACAACTGTAATTATCTCTACGGGCTCGGGAAAAATGGGTCCACGGACGATTATATTTGGCTTAATGTCTTCTCTTTTCATCTTTTGGCATCCTCTTTGTTACTACGCATGTTACACACAACCTGCTTTTATGTATAATTGCTGTTTCATTACCAGATGTTCTTCTTGCATATTACAATGAGATAGTACGGACAAAACACCCTGTCCGGCACATCTCCATACTCGCACCTAATTTTTTTACTCTGCGTACCAATGGGTCGTCATGAAGTAACCTCCGCAACTTTGAATCCATAAAAGTTTCCAACCAAGATTACACAGATTTCCACGAGATTAATCTTGTGATAATCTTCTCGTAATCTCGTGGCCCAATATTTTTGACCAGGAACTTTTTATGCCATAACGTTCGACGTTAAGTTATACGGAGTTGTGTCTGTGCAGGAAGTAGTATTGTGACTATATGGAACGGCTCACACAATAGGTTACCCTAAATGATCTGGTTGTGCCTATGATATGTTTTCGGTGAATATCTGGGAGATAGTCAGTTACGTGGAGATTCCTGTATGTAGAAATACAATAGTAATTATTGACTGCACAGCACTGACATAACTTCGTGTGTGGAAAATAACATTTAATTCTTGATTGCGCCAGCAATCAAGTGCATAGAAAATAACGAATACTTCTAATGTACTGTACGCAACACGCCGATTTTCGGTTCGTAACAGCGTCCTTCTGACATTAGCTCTTTTATAATGGATTCGAGTTGTTTTGTTGTGATATTTACCTTCCGGACTGCATCAACTATATCAGAATATTGTGCACCTTTGCCTGTATCAAGCATTTCCATGATGTTTGCAACATATTCCTTGGAATCGATTATCTCCTCTTGCTTCGGTTCTGCTGCAACGTTGTCTTCTTTTTCAACAAGTACAGTTCTTACTGCATCATATACCACCTGTTCAAGTTCACTTAAGTATTGTTCAAGCTCGTTATACTGCGTTATTGCAATACTTATTCCTATAGCCAACTCTTTTTGTATGTTGTTTGATTGCAGATGTTCTATAATCTCTCCCTCGTGCAGGTTGCTATTAAGTGCAAGCCTTACTGCATCTATTCGCTTGAGGGTACTTTTTGCTGTTTCAAGTATCCATTGGTCACGTGAGTACTCGTCTACAACATTAAGTTCTTCTGGCCTAATTGATGTGTAGATACGCCCATCACCCGGTTCATAGATCCTTGCTTTCCCAACTACAGCAACAAACGAAGGGATTTTAATCCCGGTGAAAAAAACAGAAGAGAATGTTTGATACTGTCCTGCATAGATAGTAAACGCTCCTGTGGGGTCTGCTATTCGTGCCCGCCATAATTCATTATTCTCATGTCCAATATTTTCTACCTCTGTTATCACACCCACTGCAAATAACCGGTTGCATCTTGCTCCTGTTGGTGTGATTATATAATGTGGTGCCTGTTCTCCCCCTGCTGTATGTATGATATTTGTATTGTTGAATTCACTGGCAAAGATGCGCCATGCTATTTCCCGATCGAGCATTCTACTACACCCCCCGTTCTTTCAGTAGAGCGATTGCTTCCTCTTTAAGGTCATCTACCGGAAACCATGCAGATTCTGCGAGCAGGATTGCGCCATATTCGCCATTACTCATATTACCATTAACCGCTACCATTTTTCCAACAAACTGCTCTCTAATGTTTTCTTCAACAACCTCGGATGACATGGCGTCAGAGGTCATTTTTTTTGCTTCTTCAATGCTGTACCCAAGAAGTTCTTCAGTAAGTCTTGCATCTAACACAAGTGTGAGCGAGCCAGTACCATCGTCAATTACTGATTTGACGCGCACATCTGGCACTGGCGCGACCGGCCCATGGACACGGCAAATGTTCTGTTGTATAACTCGTTTGCATTCTGGACAGCGCATAATCAAACCTGAGCCAGGTCTTACGCATACTATATTTCCTTTTATAATAATATCAATAGCACCTTCCCGTTTTAATAGATCATAGACGCTCTGCTGATTTGCTTTTACTACAGGAGTGACAATTTTTTCAGATGGCGAAATGGTGGTTTGCTCACTGATATTGATTGTTGGAACTCCACGAAAAACTTTTGCATAAGCATTTTCAATATATATCGTAGCATCTTTAGTTAAGTTTGGGTTTTGCACCCAGGAAGTAAAAGGTAGTTTTGCAGTATCATCTGCAAGAATGCCACTGGTAATTGTTTTATCTCCTTCTTTTGTGTGGACCGTTTGCTCGTTAGCTTCTAATACAACAGATAAGATGTGGAGGTTGTTTGCATGCTCTTTTACATCTGCAAGTTTTGTTGGCATTATTTCTGCTTTAATCCCTGCTGCCTCATCTTGCTTTGTTATATCGCACCTGTCTCCAAGATTTATTTGTATCTGGTTCTGCCATGAGCGCACATAAGCTCCTCTAAGGTTAACCACTTCACCTTTTGTAAGATCAAGCTCGCTCCATGCAGTAAATGGAAGCTGGGCAGTGTTGTCAGCCACGATACCAGTTAAGATGGTACGGCTAACACCCCTTATCTCGACATCCCGTTTGGTAACCTCAAGCACTTTAACAGTAATCTCAACATCCCTATCCTCGGCAGTTATTTCAGAAAGTGTTTTTTTTACTGAGTCAGTGCCGCCATATTTTTTAATAATACTACGTTTTGCTTCAGCCACCGGCACCCTGTATTTAACAAGTTTTTCCAAATCAGCGAGGATAGTCTCCTCACTGGCACGATCACCAAGCGCCTTTTTTATTTCAGCGATATGAGGCGCATATATATCGTCTATCACAAGACCTCCAGATAAGTACCACAAACAATAATGTCTACAAATAGTATTTGTTTTTAGCTCTTTTTTTATCTAATTACACAAATACTATAAATTATCCCGCCTCCCGGACTTGAACCGGGGACATCGCGGTTCCTGCGCGTTAATGTGTGCTGTCTGCACATGATCGAACTACAGCCGCGCACTCTACCACTGAGTTAAGGCGGGTTCATAAAACTTAGGTAAGAATTATTATTTCTTATTCAATACGTATGTTTTGGTTTATGTTCTCGATTTTGTCAAAGACCATGTCCAGAATTCCATTGTTATATGTGGCTTTTGTGGTCTTTGTATCTACTTGTGGGGGCAGTTCTATCGTGTAGGTTTGTTGTTTACTTCCATCTTTAAGTTTAAGTTTGATATCTGTACTGCTGCAATTTATACTGATATTTTCTTTTTCCACATCTGGCAGTTCTACCATGACGTGTATCTGAGTATCTGACTCAACTATATCTACAAATGGCTCTGGCTCATCAATGGTCATCGATTTATTAGATTGAAACTTAAGCTCGCGGATTTCCGGATCGCCATCGCCATCCTGGCTAACGCTGAATCCATACACAACTGGCTTGAATTCACCAGAGCCAACATCCAGTTCTTCGAGCATTCGTTCCATCATATTTTCAATGTTTTTTATTATATCATCAAAAGGTGTTTTTCTTTTGCTCATACTACATACCTTTCATGTATTTCATATATTTAAATTGTGGTTTGTTTTTGAATGGGGCCGGTGAGATTTGAACTCACGATCGACGGGTCTCTCCGAAAGATGGATCGAGCACCTGTATGGTAGAGCATAAGGTTCAGCGCTCCAACGGTTCATCAATACCCTTTCGCGAAAAGGGTTCAGTTGACCCGTTGCTCATCACAACCATTAACATGTTCCGCTGGAGCCCGTTGCCATTCCGGGCTAGGCCACAGCCCCAAACATACTGCTGTATTCTCTCCAATGCTATTAAAACGTAACGATTGACTGGGAGTGACAGGTGGCCAATCCCAAGTCTCTATTTGTTAGGCTGCAAGCTTAATTGCCGTGCAACTTGATTACTTCGTAATCAAGAGTTCCCGGTTATTTTCTGCACAACGAAGTTGTGCAGTTGCTACAGGGTACGATCCGAGCACCTTTAACCGATCTACATGCTCCCTGACACCTTCAAGCAGAAAGGCGATTCGCTCTTCTTTTATGTGTCCCTTAAAATCCACATAAAATAAGTAATCTTCCAATGCTTTTTTTGTTGGTCGTGATTCAATCTTCGTCAAATCAATACCTCGTTTTGCAAATTCCCCCAGAAGCTCATACAGTGCCCCAGCACGGTTATGTTTCAAATGCAAAATCACAGACGTTTTACACATCCCCTCGCTTAACGAAACATCTTTGCACCCAAGTACAGCAAAACGCGTAAAGTTACCAGAAACATCCTGGATGTTTTCTGCCAAAATCGATAGACCATATATCTTTGCAGACTCTACTGATGCAATGGCAGCAACACCCTGGGTCTGTGCTGCAAGCTTGGCAGCGCTTGCTGTAGAAGATGTGGTCTTCAGTTCCACCCCGCTAAATTGACTACGAATAAAGCAGCGACACTGTGCAAGTGCTTGCGGATGAGATACAATGGTATATATTTTCTCCGCGCCTGTCTTTGCCAGCAGATGATGCATCACTGGCACAACCACCTCACCTATGATCTTAACTTTTCGATCAGAAAGCAAATCTAAGGTTATATTCACAGAACCTTCAATGGAATTCTCGATTGGCAGCACACCAGCGTCAATTTCTCCTGACATGACTGCTTCAGCCACGTCGGGAATTTCTTCGAAGTATCGAACTCTGCATCCATGGTGCCATTTTTTTGCAGCAATTTCAGAAAAAGTGCCTTGTGGGCCAAGAACTCCAACACGCATAAATCATTAAATATAGCAACTCGACCAGAGATATACTTTACTCTGCTTCTCGGTCGTGTAGTTGAGGCTGTCAAATTACCACGTGAATTTCGTGTTTTTAATTTGACGAGTCTTTCACTATCTGTTGATGTTTCTTTGGTTTTATCCTAAGAATGTGTCTTGTTAAGGAGTTTGTGTTAAAAAAAGAGGATTTTAGATATGGTTTTATCCTGAGAACGTGTCTTGTCAAGAAGACATATAATTTTTATCTGGTTTTTGTAGTTGTATGAGTTTAATTTAGTCAAAAAAGTTGATAGCTGTGGCTATCTTGTTTTTTCAGGCTTGTTTTTGCTTTGGCTTAGGTTAAGTATAGCTTTCGAAGGAGTTTGCAGGTTTAATGTGGTTTTGCAGGTTGGTTAGTAACAGTAACTGGTATGTTACGAGGCTAATATTTGAGTAGAGTTCTCGACTGTCTTTTCTTACTCTGCGAACGTCAAATTTCACTGTATTTTTGATATGCCCATGAATTCTCTCGCATTCACTCCTGAGTTTGCATGAGTCTCTGAAACGTTTTGTCTTTCAGGTTCTGGTTTCGTAGATACATGCCTACCTGCTCCTGTCTTCCGTTTTTATAGAGAAATTTTAACTTTTTATTGATTTTCATGCATTTTGAGCCGCCGAGCCTCCACATTTTGTTTGCCCAGTGGTTGATTCTTCCTAACTCGCCAACTTTTGCTGATTACAGCGTCTACCGAAAGGGAAATCAGGGGCTCAGCCTTTAACTTGTACCAGATAGCAGCATGATTCAAAAAAGAATCATAACTGCCGTCAAGTCGATATTCATCGATTTCAGCCTTCATTCTTAAAAAATCATCTATATGCGAGGTTAGCGAAATAAAATCGCCTGCTAAGCCGTTGGTATAGGTCATAAAGACAGGATATGTACCAATCATCGTAATATGAGCCTTATCCATCTTGCAGTTATAATGCGGATTGAAATCACTATGTTTAGAATACCTGGAAGCCTCAAGTGGAGTAGAATCCAGTTTTGCCTCTTTTGAATCGGTAAGTTTGATAATCTTCTCACCAACCATCTCCATAATTTTATCAACACCCTTAACACCCAAACGATACTTCACAAAATGATGCAGTGTGCCACCTGATGGAATTTGCATTATCCCATCCTTTTCTTTGAAACCAAGTAACCAGGCTTCTTTTTTCGACAAAACAACCTTCCTATACGGCTGCATGCCTCGAAAAACTTAACCACAACAAGTTTAATCATTGCTCCGGCATCGTATCGGAAATGCCAATCTTCATCGCTGTAGAAGTGGTGTTCTATATATTGTGCAATGTCTGCTATATCCAGGAAAAATAAAAATTGGCATATTGAGACGTTTTTTAAAGCAAAATAGTTTTCAAGCGAGTCTGTGAAAGAGACTCCTTTGAAAACTTTTGAAATTTCTGTCATCAGTGAGAGAAATTGCACAGTATTTAAAACTGTCGGTAGGGTGCAGCATGCCTGGAAAATCAGGTCATACCCAAAAAAGAGATAGCCTTTTAAATCAAAAAGCTAATTTGACGGCTTCAATAAAAAAAGAAGAAAGGAAAGAATAAAATTTAATCCTCTCTTCGTCTTATAGTTCCGAGGATCAGTATCAATCCGACCGCCCCTATGAGGGCAAGCATGCCGATGGGTGTCAATGCTGGGACTGGTGTTGGCTCAACCGTATAGACCACTTGAGTATCCTTACACCTCCAGACCTCACATCCAACATATTTGGAATAGTTGGTCCCTGCGTACCTATCGACCCAATCTCCCCAGCTTGCAGTCCCTAGATATAGGCTATCGTTGAAGACTGCAAACGAACGGATTCCATACTGGTCGATGCCATAGATCGTAAAACCACCAAAGTTAAACGCTGGTAGCTTCCTCTCGCCATTCATACCATTCACATTGACCTGTTCGAACGTGTGGGGATGACCACTTGTGCTTCCCCATACCTGACCTCCCAGAGTAGGATTAAATGTTCCAACAACGAGCCTATCCTTGTAGACAACCATTCTCCACATGTAGACAGTACCGAAACCACCGGATTCCAAAAACCCTGTGGTTGTAACAGGTTCCCAATCGATTCCATCAGTTGTCCGCCAAACTTCTGCCTGATCTGCAAGGTTTCCTGTGCCCATATAAAGTGCGTTATCGAAGACTGTACTTGAAGTAATTCCACCATTTTGTGGGTCTCCAAATCCGCCATCCATTACCTTTTCCCAGATAAGCCGTGGTGACTCACTTGGATCGACGGTGCCATTTGTCCTCCAGACCTGACATCCAACTAGGTAACTTACATCTCCCAAGAGCATTTGTGCAAGTTGAGTATCACTGATATTCCAAGTCCCTGCATACAAATATTCTATATTCTCCCCATCAGTCAATGGATCGAATCGAATCAACTCTCCTATGCCTACATTGGTCGCTGGTTCGCCAAATCCTGGCATATTTACCGGTACCCACTTGCTTTGATTCACAAGGGTTCCGATCGAATCAAAGTCTGTAGGTCCAGTGTATTTCCAGACTCCAGCCCCTTCTTTGGTATTCTGGGCTTCAGCATAAATTGTACCGTTGAATGCAATTATACCTCTAGTTGCTGTGTTATTTGCGTTCCAATTCAAATAACCTCCAAATCCGGGATTATTGGCACGTTTCCAGTGCGTACCATTTGTAACCCATATCTGACAACCAAAGAATGGATTACTGGTTCCAACCCAGAGGAGATTTTTATATACTTCCATCCCCCTTGCACCAAGACATCCTGTATAGAACCCAGCCCTAGCCGGTAGTATGTCACCAGTTATAGGATGTGCCAAAAGCTGTGTACCACTTGGTCCAAGTACTTGTTCCCATGTACCAGGATCGCCGGATGGAGATCTCCATATCTCTAAACCATCATTTAGTGCTGATGGCGGATGGCTAAAATTGGTGTTAAGCGTTCCAACATAGAGATAATTATTGTATTCATGCATCGCCCATGCATAATCGTTGGTGAGATCGCCAAATCCTTCTTCGTTAACCTGCTCCCATTCGTATACAGCACTCGCTGTGCCACAAAGCATAGATATGAGTGCAAGTGCAAGCAGAGCGCTGTTTATTTTGTTCATGTGTCATGTCTCCTATTTAATGTCTTTGTGTACCCCATGCCAGTACAGAGGTGACATGCTATATGAGCGGATGAAAACGCTGCGTATGCATACCTCTATGTTAGCCTTTGGGTTTACGCATAGACCATTATTCCATGTCGTGGTATATAAAGATGACTGTTAATCACGTACACCCGTCTTTGTATACTAAAATAATATTTTAACCCCCACATTCCGCAGATGCAAAATCAAACCGAATACTTTTCATGCCGTCGATTTTATGGGATATAGCGTCTGGCAAATGTTGTTTCAAATTGGGTATTCAACACCAATCGATTCAAATCAACAGTAAAAGTGGATAGAACAGATTGAGTACTCACCAATCAAAAATGCCACAAAGTCTGAAAGTTGTTGAAAAACGGCACCAGTGAAAATGTTCTTTTTTGATCCATCGACCTTTATTGCCATGGTTAATCTATTAGTTCAATGAAGATCTTAATAAAAAAGAAGAGAGGAAAGAATAAAATTTAATCCTCTCTTCGTCTTATAGTTCCGAGGATCAGTACCAATCCGACCACTCCTATGAGGGCAAGCATGCCGATGGGTGTCAATGCTGGGACTGGTTTTGGCTCAACCGTATAGACCACTTGAGTATCCTCACACGCGGTTGCAGGCTCTGTCTCATCGCTCTCGATTTTGGCGCAGTTTCTGAGCGTTTGCCCCTCTGTGCCTGCATTCACCGTAACATTCAGCATCACGCATGTTTCTCCCACTCCTGCTTGAACCGTTCCGATATCCCATGTGACGTTACGCGTACCTGCGTCATAGCTTCCGCCATCCGAAGCCGAGTCGAAGGTCACGCCAGCGGGAAGCGTGACGTTGATCGTGACGTTGTGCACAGCCACTGGATTTGCCAGGTTGTCATAGCAGATCGTGTAGGTGATCGTATCGCCCAGGTTAACGCAGTCACCAACATCATCGGTTTTGCTGAAGTTGAGCGATATCAGTGGGCAATCATCAAGTGGATCGGCGTCTTCACTTCCGGCACTTCCCGATATGGTGTAGTCACCTATTCCTCCAGGCGGAGGAAACCAGTAGTTTCCTGTCCAGTTGTTATTTGTTCCATTATCCATTGCTTGAGGCTCGTTGTCGATGAAACAGTTTTCGTGTATTTCGTTGTCGTTAGACTCAACAGTTACGTGCGCTCCGGTACCACCACCACTGTTGTTCACGATCATGTTCCATACAACCGTATTGCCACTCGAAGAGTCCAGGTAGATGCCACAGCCGTATTCGCCGCCGTAGCCGCCATAATTCGAGTTTGCAGTGTTGTTTGTGAGCGTGCTGTTGCTCGAATCGTACAGGTAGATGCCGTGGCAGTTGTTCGAGCAGTTGTTCTCAGAGATGTTGCAGTGATCACTACTGTTGAGATAAATCCCAGCTTTGCCGCTTCCCTGTCACTGTGAACCCTGAGATGTTCCCGTAGTCAGCGGTCACGTTAAACCCAAGTTTAACAACCCACACTTCCCCAAAAACCAATAGCCTTAGGTCCATTCCTTCGAATTTCCACCCAATTCCCGCTTACCGACAAATTTTCGTGCAGAAACACTGCCCCTTCCACCACTGTTTT
>RPGO01000029.1 GCA_004193545.1 Candidatus Argoarchaeum ethanivorans
GCATTGCTCCAATGATTTGATCAATAAGCTGCCCATTCTTGAAGACGAGAAGTGCCGGGATAGACATTATTCCGTACTTTCTTGAAGACTGGGGATTTTCATCGACATTAAGTTTCCCAAAAACGATTTTACCTGCATAATCCTTTGCCATTGCATCAATAATTGGCCCAATCATCTGGCATGGCTTGCACCATGTAGCCCAGCAGTCTATTACCACAAGTTGGTACTTTCTGACCGTTTCATCGAAATTGGTATCCGTAATCCTGACCGGGGAAGCAGTAGCTTCTTTTGTCTTAGATGCTGTGCCCGGGGAGAAACGTTTCATTATCTCATCGAGCTTCTTTTTTCGTATCTGTTCAAGTTCATCCATTTAATTCAACTCTTTGCTCACGCATTTCAATGATTGGTGCTTGCACTTCTTCTCTGAGCCTGTCAATTGCTTCTCGCAGCACCGGGAAAAGCTGCTGCCTGTGTTCTGCTGCTACTACAATGTAAACAATATCTTCTCCCGGTCGTATCAGTCCGGTTCGGTGGTGCATGACCACATCTGTTATTCCATCTCGTTTTTTCAGGTCATTGCAAATATCCTTAATCATCTCATAAGCACTGTCCTCTTGTTTAAGCTCAAGTGCTTTTGTAACGTTGTTACCTGTGATTTCTCGTACAATGCCTGTAAAGCTTCCAATAGCTCCTGAATATTTTATTATCTCTGGTTTTGATCTTACAACATAAATGAGTGATTTGAGCGTATGATAGTCCCTTTGTTGTAATATTAACTGAACAAGTTCTTCTATTAATTGTTCATCAAAGATCTGTTTCTTGTCAATGTATTTCACTGTGTTCTCTGCTGTTATGTCTATACTAATTTTTGAAAGCTCACTGTCTTTAAAACCCTCGACAACAGCAAAGTTCATTCCACTGTCACACAATTCATCAATAGCAGCATGCAGATCAACATCAGGAATGATCTTAACCATTTCATTTGAACCTATGCCAATAGTCATATTTGAACCTGACGCTATGTGCCGATAAGTGTCGGTTTGATCCGGGTTCAAAGTGCCTTCATGCATGTGTTTTATCGTGCCAACTCTACCGTATTCTTTTAGACCACGGATAAGCTTTTCTGCAAGCGCAGTCTTGCCTGACTTCTTATAGCCTACAATAGAAATGATTTTCATAAGGTACACACTAATTCGGGCTGACACTTAAATCTTTGTGTAATTGCCTTTTTAAAGTACAGAGACGAAACTTTAATAAACTGCAAAAGCCTAAAAGAGCAGGAAGCTCCGATAGTGTAGCACGGCCAATCATGCAGGACTCTCACTCCTGCGACTGGGGTTCAAATCCCCATCGGAGCACTTAAGATATTTTTAACTTCTATTTTTTTGAATACCTTACTATAGTCAGGATGAAATGTGGAGAGCAACTTAAAACATTGGAACAAAGGCGGTTATACGGAACATACTTGTTTCTGGCATATCCAAATCCTCTCCACACGGATTCATCTGCTAACGGCATGTCATCAGATCAAAAAACCCATGCACTCGCACACCATTCATTTGCTTGGCTTCACTCTCCACAACACCCAAGTTTATAATTGTCTGGATCGCCCACGTGGTTCAGTGACAGGATCATATCACCCATGTTTATCTTGTGATCACAGTTTACGTCTCCCTTTTCAAGTAGGTCTTCTGTGGGATTGCCGACATAGCCAAGTAAGAAGATAACATCGTTGATATCAACCGTGTCATCACCGTTCACATCACCACAATCCTCATAAAAGTAGTTGTACATAAAAAACGCATCACCACCACACACCCATTTATTAGAGCTTGGTGAACCCTGCCAGTAGTAGATGTGTTCATTGGCAAATCCGAGTCTATTTTTATCACAGACAAACACCATGTTACAGCATGTGCCATATTATGTCCCATTCTCACTGGTATTGATATTAATGGGATTTTTTGAGGAATATCTGAATTAACTATTGCACATGATAAAAATTTAAATTTTCCAGTCACTGCGTTTTGTCCTGTCCATCCATAAATCCAAAATCCCTGTGGGTCACCATAAAAATCCTCATCAGTATAATCAAAAGCCAATACAACATCTTTTTTTATCAAGTTCAAATCGTGTCCCTAATATCTCTACAGTCTTCAAAAGTTCCCAATATATATTAGATATTTGTACTTTTTTAATTGCTAAATGCAGTGAATCTGCACGATTTCCAACAGTTTCAACATAAGTATTAGCAGTAGATGCCATTGGAATATCTCGATTATAATGAAATCCTGATAGAAATTCTCCTTTTGGTTTTAACTCCAGAGAACGATCGACGAATGTATCTAAGGTCTTTATAGTACGGAAATATCTGGCTGGGTCAATAGTCATACAATCACCAGATATACTGTGCGACCAAGGCACTCTTTTGGACAATCGACTTTGGCACTGTTTCCGAATTTTGTTACTTTACGAATGAAAAAACCATGAATGTCATCAATTTCTATATGATTTTGCAGTTGTATTTCTACTTTCTTCATAGGATATCCTATAGATATCCCATATATATATAAAGATTATGATAAAATCTGCTTGGGATCCAATCGAATAGAAATGACTAATTTCAAACCAGAGGACATTTGAATGAAAATTTAAAAGTTTTTCGGGGATACTGTCTTCATAGCAATACTTATATACTATGTATCTAAAGAATGTTAGTATGAGAACTGGTGTTGATAGTACTGATTACTCAGACGATGTGCTTGATGTTCAGCTTGGTATTAAAAAATATAAGTGTCTTGATTGCGGAAATACTTTTAATGGCGCTGGGAAGACTGTTGTCTGCCCATCCTGCCATTCATCAAATGTAGTGCTAAAATGATGATTAAATGGAACCGGGAATCAATAGACAAATAACTATGATAGCAGGTCAGTATGGGATTTGTACCATCTGCGGAACAGTCGCACCGCTGCAAACATGCCCACTTTGTGGCAGACTTGTATGTAGTAACTGCCTTACAGCAGAGGGGATATGCCTCTGGTGCAGCAGGGGCAGAATGATATAGCAATACAGGCTGAAAAATAGCGAATTCTAATTTTTTTAAACATATAGGAAATTATAAACGCAACAACACTCTCTTGCTATTGAAATTCGACACATGACTTGCTGCACTCGATTGCTTTGCGCAACTCGATTGCTGCATAATCGAGAGTTTTTCTACACAACGAAGTTGTGCAGTTGCTGATAATTTCTGCATACGCAGTATGCAGTGCTTGCGCAATCGAGAGTTATTTTTACACACGAAGTGTGTGGTTCTGCACAACGAAGTTGTGCAGTTTTTGATATTAGTTACCATCCATTCGACAGATCATCTGGATGTGACAGTAGTTCATTCACATACAGCGGTTTGTTTGTTTTAGCCATGTACAATCGCACCCACCACAAAGTGGTTAATGGCTGAACGATGATTATAGAAACGAACGTGCTGATAAATCCTCCAACTTTTGGCACAGACCCAATAACCAGATTCGAGACAATGGCTATTGCAACGGTAAAAATTAAGAGCAGTATCACATCAAGTTTGTGTGATACAAAAAACCCAAATCCTGTTTTAATAGCATCGATCGGGTGAAGGAATTCGATTACTAATAGGTATGGTGCAATAAAAAGAACAGTGATTACTATAACCATATATGTTATCCAGAGAAATATTCCAAGAATAAGTGTTCCTATACTGGCATCACCCTGACCACTAAATAGTGCAGGGGATAAAAGTGCTGCAGGTAACAGAAATACGATTCCAACAAGCAGAAACAAGCCGATTAAGATGTCTGTTAACAAAAGGCTGATAACGTGTTTTTTAGCATAGTTCATCATATCTGCAAAACCTGTGCTGCCCTTTTCTGTTGCTGCCTTTGCCATCCCGATTGCACCAGCTTTAAAAAACGTTCTGATAATAAATAAGCCGATAATGATAATTAAAAAAGATAGAATCAGATGAGCGATATATGGTTTGATCAGCAGCAAGAGAGAAGCAGCCCCCACTGCCGGCATCTCTTGACCCTCTGACATAGATCTACTGATTATCTGCACTCTGTCAAAAAATTGAGCGGTTGTATCAAATCCAATAACAAATGCAACTGCAACGCCAACCATGCCTACAAATAGTATAGAAAAAAGAGAGTCCAAAATGAAAGGCAGTGCAATGTTTAGATTGTTCTTCCAGGTTTCAAAACCCTTTTCAATGATTCTTCCAAATTCTTCACTCATACATCCACACAAGCGATATTTAATAGAACCTTAATTCATCACTTATCCTTCTTAACACTTCTCCTTTCGTTAGCTGTTGGGCAAAATTCACCGATATCCCTGTGGCGACACATCGCCCATACCTACCCATAATACCTACCCATAGGTTTAATAGGCTTTTCGTGTAATGATGCTTGTTTATGTGGCAGGAAATATCACGTTTCGGAAAAAAACTTGTTGATACCGGACTGGTAGGATCTTACTTTGGGAATATCAGCATTAGAGAGGGCAGCAAAATAATAATAACCAGGCACAACGTGCCACTTGATAAGATAACTGAAAACGGGGTGGTAGAAGTCAAGGTTGATAGCTCAACAGATATCAACAGCACCGCATCCTCTGAAACGATCGTTCATAGAAAAATATACCAGATGACCCCTGCACTTGCTATCATCCATGCTCATGCACCATTTGCAGTCATACAATCACTTGTTGAATTGAAAGACTACATAATCCCTATTGACGTTGCGGGACAACTGGTTTTGCATGAAATACCTGTTGTACACGGTGGCATAGGAAGCTTTGAACTTGCAGTAAATGCCGGAACAGCACTCAGAGATTACAAGGGAATTATCATACACGGTCACGGAAGCTTTGCTGCTGGTGAAACACTCGAGGAAGCCTTTACAATCACCACACAGATAGAATACAGCTGCAATATCAAGTACTATGTTGAGCTTGCAAAAAAATAAAAAATAGACACTTTCTAAAATCATGATATTTGAAAAAATTCGTACAGTCCCTCGCTCCAATGAGCTTCTCGATAAAGCATTTCGCCGCGGAAGCCGTGCTAAAAATGGCAAGATTAGTTACAACACCAAGCGTGAAGCAGAGGTGTCGATGATTATGACAGCAGGTAACATCCTCTCAGATAATCTTGCTAACGTTGTGCGTGATTTTCCAAGCTTTAACGAGATTTCTCCATTCTACAATGAGCTTGCTGATGTTATTGTTGGAGTGGATAAAATTAGAATGAGTCTTTCGAGTGTCCAGTGGGCAAGCAAAAAAATAAAAGAGATTTCAAGAGTTAATATCAGCAAAATATATCACAAAGAAGACCCAAAACTCACACGCCAGTCTGCGATTGGACGAATGAGTTCTGTTGTGAATAGAATATCAAAAGATCTTGAATTTTTAGATGAAACACGAAATAATTAAAGACCGTTAAAATATCGCGCAGGTGGCAGGGTTTTGTTGCAAAACTCTCACCAGGAGTTTGAAGATGGGATAGACAACGCAACCATACGATCAGGTTTATTCACGGGAGACCAGATTACATTATTACCTGCATTATTTCCACTTTCACCAATTGTAAAAGGCTATCAGTTGAGCAATGGAACAACGAGGATGCTGAGCATGGATCGACGTGTTATGTGATCAATGCTGATGGAGGATTTTAAGGTTGAAGATACCAAAGGAACTGGAATCATCGGGCATCAAATCCCTACCAACATTTGACTGGAAACATGTAATACCACTTAGCGATCCCTGAGGAGAAATTATTTAAAAGATTTTGGGATATAGGTGAAATTTGTCGTTGTGAAAGGAATCAATCAAACTCTTTGGCGGCATGATTGGGCCACTTCTGTCTCGAAACTACTGACTGATAGAAGCAGGGTTTAGAGTGTTTGAACTTTCGGCGGAATCGTTGCTGAAAGCGCAAATTTTTTTTGTTTCAGAATTCTGCGCTAACGATTTAATCTATGATGGCTAATGAAAGCAGGAGGCCATCGCACGAGTTAACTTGCTATCGAACGAAGACGCCTGCAAAAGAGAACTAATATCCACAAAGTTTGTTCCGCAGCTGATGCTTGAAATCTGGTGATTTCGAAATCCATCATAGACGTGGACTGAATTATCTTGCGCACCACGGGTCCACCTCCTTTCTCAATGCAACAGGACATTGCCCGATTGCGGCCCACCAAAATGCGCATCCCAGAGTATCCTCTGACAGCGCTGATCGCTCCCAGCATATCCAAAACGGTTTATTCAACGTCGTCTTCGTTTTTGAAGTATATTAGCTCCATCGGTGAAGTGTTCTGGCGGCGGGGATGATAGTCTGTATTAACTCCAAGCATTTTCCTTGCCGAGAGAAGTGGGGCCGGGGGATATGGTCTGCTCAAGGGATAGAATCCGGCTCAAATAGAGCTGAGGAACCCGGACCCAGATAGAGTGGATTAAAGTGTTAAGGGATGAAATCTGGCTCATCTTGGCAGCGGCTTCGTCTGCGATAGAACTATATTACGAGATAAAGATTGTATCGTACAAACCATTTGAAGTAATATAACCTCAAGTATCAGTCATTTGGCTACACGGTTCCACAACCATTCAAAGGAGATGATTGGTAGGTCGCTTCAAAGAAAAGGTCAAAATGAAGACCGATAAAACGAAGGGACAAAGAAGGAAATGAGAGGGTTCTATGGGAATATTTTTGAAGACAATTTTAACAGAGGAAACCTGAAAATTCGGCTGAGTCTTAGTCTACGGATTTTTGGCAATTACCTCTTTTTGACCCCAAATGTTTTGGGTTTTCATCGGGAGGGGACGGTAAAACCTAGAAGTTTTCCAACACGAGGATATTTTTACGGGCGAGAATAAAATTATCTGAGAACAAAGAATCTGCTTAAAAGTCGGCACTTTACGATTTTGTTGTATGTATTAATTCGTCGAAGTTGTTGTCTGAAGCAAAGGCGCAAACAGAGATTTTGGAGACAACTGAAATCGCCACTCAATGAAAGATTACTGTTTAGGTGCTTTAAAACTTTGGTTACCAACAAATGGGATTGGTTTTGGGGAATTTTATGAAATCTCTAACGATTTTGATCCCCATTTTCACGAAATCGTTGAGATACTCCACCTCTTTCTCTGTAAGTTTTATTTTTTCCATAGAATATGGTTGGACTCACAGGTTTATAAACTTTGTCTAAAAATTAAGTTGCTGAGACACTAGCCATTTTCACGAAATCGTTGAGATACTCCACCTCTTTCTCTGTAAGTTTTATTTTTTCCATAGAATATGGTTGGACTCACAGGTTTATAAACTTTGTCTAAAAATTAAGTTGCTGAGACACTAGCAAGAACATCTTCTGTTTTATAGGAGAAGTTATGGGGATCTCTTGTCTCAAAACTTTCTATTAGTTTGGGTACGAAGTTCTCATCACCAATTTCTATCAAAATATCAGCTAATCCACTTTCTTTATGGGATTTGTAGATATCATTTTCTACCTTTTCTAGGTAAAAATCCAACAGTCCTTTTTTAACCCTTTCAGTTAGTCTTCCTTCTCTAATAATATTTCGTATAGCTTCTCTGCAATCCTCACCAGTAACTATATCTGGTTCTTTTCTCCATATTTCAATTGCTTTTAATTGGTCATCTGCATCAAAGTTTGACAACGCCTTGGCAACACTCCCTTGCGTACTACCCAGAAAGAAGCCAACTTCATCCCAGTTTATAAATTCATAAACTGCCCTTTTTGCTCTATCAGATTTTTCTTTAGCAACCTCTTCCAAAGCAATTTTCCGAACATCATGATATTTGTTATTCTCCAAAAAGTCGAAAAATATATCTGCAATATGTTCGGATTTGATCCTTTTAAGGTACCAGATTGATCTATATCTAATTGCTCCAATAGGGGATGAACATTTTACTACTAAACGTGACACAATATCTTTAATAGTGTGCACACTAATTTGTCGAGCTTCGATCATACATGCAGAAGCTAAAAATAAGTTAGCACCTTTAATAGTTTCTACGAATTCTGTCGAATCATCTAAATGTTCTGCTGAGCCAATAATAATAGGTTCCCATGCAAGTTTATTCTTAATATTTTCTAAGACTTTGGGGTTTTCAAGATATTTATCCGCAAGGGCTTTCGAGGCAAAATAATTAAGAAATGCTCTATGCCAAAAAGACAGCACACCTGCATTACGGCTAACAATACCAGTAAGAGCTAAATCATCCATTACCCGATGTTTAGTTATATTTCTGGAAACTTCTCTATTTTTCTCTAAATCATTAAGTAATGGTATCAACACAATATCAACATGTTTTTCAGATAGCGTTTGATTTTCTTGAGTTTCAACTATCTTATAAGCTAGTTCACTGAGTATTTTCTCTTTAACTCCCCAACTTAAACCATTTGTTAATCTTTCACCCTTGCTCCCCTCCCATTCCTTTATTTTTTCAATAATTTTTCCAACAATTTTTGTTCGCGAAGGAGGGAGTGCTCGATCTTCTTTGTAAAGTAATATCATCAGCGTAAGCAGTAATGTATTCTTCGACTCCTCAACTAATCCATTTCTCGCTATTTCAGACCAAAATCCAAATCTTTCACCACCGAAATACCGTTCAAGAAGATTTTCAATTTCATTTTGTTCCAACGAATTAATGAGAAATCGTGAAGAACAAGGCAAATTTATCGCTCTCGTTTCCCGTGATGTAACAATAAATTTATGACTTCCTATACCTACAAAGTCTTCAATTTCTCTTTTCACATCTTCTAAATATTTTTCTTGGACTTCATCAAACGCGTCCAACAAAAAGAAAAAAGCATGCTTTTGCAAAAGTTCCGATAACTCATCCGGTGGAACATTAAAGCCTCCTTTTTCTAATGAGCTGATAATTAGATCTTTCAAACCAAGATTAGCTCCAAAATTCCTCAATGGAATGTATATTGGGATTTCTGTATTTTGGAGACTCAAACACTCTCTTGTTTTTGTATATGTGATATATTTAAGAAGTGTTGTTTTGCCAATACCCGACGAACCGATAAAAATCTTAATTGGAGTGTTAAATTTCTGTTCTATTTCTGAGAGCGTATATTTTTTTTCGTCACTCATTCTGAATTCAGAGGTGTCATTTTCGTCACTCATTCTGAATTCAGAGGTGTCATATATCTGGAATCTATGCAACCTATCAGGAGGATATTGTTCGATTTCTAAATAAGATAAAGATTGAAACTCCCGCAGGATTTGCCATTTTTGAAACTCTCTTTCAAGATATTTATGATACTCTTCAAAATCGGATATTTTTAGTTGTCGTTTTCTTCGCTCTTCTTCAATAATTTGTTCAGAAGACCTATCTAAAGCTTTGTCAATATCAACACTTTTTATTATTTCTGTGGAAGATTTAGAAGATTGAACATCTTTGCTGAGCATTCCTTTTAATATCTTAAATTTTAGATCCAATTCTTCAATGCTGTTAGCTTCAAACATCAAATCGTTGATATCATAAATTCTAAAACCGATCCCATTTGTTATAACCAAAAAGTTTACACCAACACCAATAGAGTATGATTTCAGTTGTGGCAAATGCTTTTCCAAATCTTCGTTTGGTGCTTTGCTTTCGACAACAAATTTCGGATTTGAATTAATACATACAACAAAATCGGGGCGTTGACTTTTGCGCAGATTTTTTGTTTCAGATAATTTATTTCGCCCGTAAAAAATATCTCGTGCTGGAAAATCTCTTTCAGGTTTAATGTCCTCCGATGAAAAACCTAAATATTTGGTCAAAAGAGGTATCACAAAATTCAGACTCACATCAGCTTCATTTTCGTTTTTCAGAGAATGAAATTGTTCAAATATTTTTCCCATAGAAGACCTTCTTTATTTTCGTGAAAAGCGGTTTTTGTCTGTTTATCGGTTCACACCTTTTCTTTGGAAAGTCGCGACCACACCATTCTCGGAATGGTTGTGGAACCGCATGACTGATACTTGGAGGTTATATTACTTCGGTTTGCATGATATTAATCTTTTATCTGTAATATAGTTTTATCGCAGATGAAGCCGCTGCCAAGATGAAATGATTATCCTTAACACTTAACCACTCTCTATTCGTCCGGTTCGTGTCATTTGTTTGATCTATCTCTGAGCAGACCATATCCCCCCGCCCCCACTTCTCTCGAAAATGCCGGAGCACAATAATTATCATCCCCGCCGCCAGAACACTTCACCGATGGAGCTAATATACTTAAACGAAGACGACGTTACCAAACTGCTTGACATGCTGGGAGCGATCAGCGTTGTCGAGGGAGCATTTCTGGAGCGCGGCATGGATGGGGTGCAGGCTTACCGGCAATGTCCTGTTGCATGAAAGGAGTGTGACCCGTGAAAGTAAGATACTCAGTCCACGTCTATGATGATTTTCGAAATCACTGATTTTTTACATCAGCTGAACAAACTTCAGGATATTATTTCTTGCAGGCGTCTTTGTTCGATAGCAAGTTTAATCTCTCGTGCGATGCGCCTTCCCGTTGACATGTTATCATAGATTAAATCAGCATAGGGCGACCCTGAAACAAAAAAATTTGTGCCAGCAACGATTCTTGCCGAAAGTTCAAACACTCTAAACTCAAGCTTATCAGTCAGCACAGTTTCGAGACAGAAGGGTCCAATCATGCCGCCAAAGAGTTTGATTGATTCTTCAACGACAGCTTCACCCATCTCAAAAATCTTTGGCATCAGGGATTCACGCGCTACAAGTGGCATGTTTCCAGTCACAACAAAAGTAGGATTGATGCCTGATGATTCCAGTTCCTTTGGAGAGCCCAACCTAAAAATCTCATCAGCATTGGATTCAACACGCCGATCCATGCTCAGCATCTCAAGAGTTCCATTGCTCAACTGATAGCCTTTTTTTACAATTGGTGAGTGGAAATAATGCAGGTAATACCTGGTTCCCAGAATAAACTCCTGGATCGTGTATGGTTGGGTGTTGTCTATCCCATCTTCAAACTCCTGGTGAGTTTTTGCAACAAAAAAACCCCTGCCACCCTTTGCGCCGTGATATTTTACCATCACCGGCCCTTTAATATCCGAAGGATCTGAGATTTTTCGCGGCATAGTAATTCCTGCACGTCCAAGCCATGTCCGCTGCTTTTCTCTATCAATTTCCCATTCAAGTACTCTGCGATTTCCAAAAGTCGGAACCTCGAGCTTTTCAAAGTTCTTGTGTCCAAGATATTCAACAAGCGAACCATGAGGTATTAAAATAACGTTCTTTTCAGTTAATTCGTCGGCATGATTTAAAAAATCAGCATAAGAATCAACACATAAAAATTCATCAGGCTTTGCCCTTGGAAAAGCATCATAAAAACGTGGTGCATTCCCTATACATAATCCCAATGTTTTAAACCCCTCGCGTCGTGCACCATCAAAAATTTGAAGGCTGCTGTGAGAGCAAACCGTGGCAATGACCACGTCACTTAGATCATAATCCCCAATCAATTCAGCAATTCTGTTCAAATCAATCATAAAATTAACCCTATGATAACTATGTATCACTCCTATAAAACAACTGTGATAGTGTTTGTTTTAAGCCTTGATTACTGCCTAATCAAGAGTTATCTTAATAACTGCATAATCAAGATTCGTTATTTCTACTTACATTGTGTATAGGTATGCAACAATTCAAATCTCCGTAGTTTTTTTACTGTTTCTGATGTTTTCTGTGGTTACTGACAAAAAAGCCTCATCAGATGTAGAAATCATGGAATTGTGCAACCAATCCTTTGGGGGATACATTCCTTCAGAACTATGTCTGATGCGGTTTTAAATGTGGGGAAAAAAATAACATTATAACATTATCTCATTATCTCACACAACATATAAATACTTCTAATGATATATTGCTCTATGATTGATAGAACATTGTTATCAATGAAACAAAACAATATAAAAAAATTGGAGTATTAAACATGAAATCAACAGATGAATTGCCAGGTGTCGTTCTTGGTATTGTCGCTTCAAAAGTGGTTTACACTTTGACAAGAGAGCTTATAGACCCAACAGTCGTAAAGTACTTTTACGAAACAAAAGAATATGTAAGTGATCTAGTCCGGGCTGGATATACTCACGGCAGCGGCGAAACAGAAGAACAAATTGCCACACACATTACGGAAACCTCAGGATATACCTTTAGTGGTGGCCCTGGAAACCTTACTGGAGTAAGCAGACTTACTGCAAACGAGGACACGTACATGGCAGCAGTGAGACAGAAATTAGAAGCTTACATGTTTCCATCGACGTGGCTGACTATGATTGAAAAAATAGTATATGGCTGAGCCATTTAACACTTCCAGGCTAAAAATCAGAACGCCGAGGAGGAGATTTGAACTCCTGCGGGACGAAGTCCCACCGGTTTTCAAGACCGGCGCCGTAGGCCGCTTGGCTACCTCGGCAGCTTTTTTAAGTAGCTGTTTTGATGTTGTTTTCAGTGTAGGTTTCTGTGTATATTACCTCTGTAATAGTAGTGTATTTGATAATCTCCTCAGCAAGCTTTCGTTTTGAGACGGTCCATTGTGGCATTTGAGATATTTTAATTGGTACATCCATGGTAGCTGTGCTGTTGTTTATGTCAACTTCAGGAGTTTCTTTGGTGTAAAGATGCATTAATCTTTTTATTTTTTCAAGTTCATCCTCGATTTTTTCTTCTATTTTGTACGTGTAATACAGCGTTTCGTTTGATAATAGGTTATTAAAATCTACCTGCACCCGCCGCCCTATAACCCGGTGAACAGTGCCGTATTTTCCGTCTATCTGTACCATCGCCCCAACTTCTGGTTTTTGTTTGAATTGGTTGATGTTGTAGCTTTTTATAAGCTCTGGGTCATATTCACCGAACCCCTTTTCTGGTGGTATGGAAACCGCTCCATTATAACCCACTTCTTTTCCAATTACATCTTCTTCAAGTCCTTCTAATGCATACCCTGCGCCAACGATGATTATTTCTTCATTATAGGAATAGGCGTCGTCATATATGTCGTTGTCTCTGGCTATTTGCTCGTCTGTTGTGTCAAAGATTTCTCCATTTTCATCTTTAATTTGTCCTGTATAGGTTAGTTTGATAAAATCACCTTTTTGAATCATAATACGATACCTCTCTTTGTTAGTAGTGGATTTACTATAAAAGTTTTGCTATGTTGGCAGAGCCACTATGCGTAGGAAAGTATAAATACTACTATACTGCGCAAGCTCGCTCAACGTGAATAAACTTTGAGCATCTACTTCATTATAGCTGCACATATTTCATCCACTTTATCTCTAAACTCGCTTTGTCCAATTCCAAGAAGATTTGCTAAGAACATCGCACCTCCGGCTCCAACACCATCTTTCACATCGCCAGCTTCATACATTCGTAATCCTTTAAACCTTGCTTTACTAAAACCAGGATCGCTAATATAAGCCTTGTAACCCAGCGTGGAGATAGTGTCTAAAAAGTTAGCGGTTTTATCTTCTGCAATGAATTTGGTGGTGGCTATAGCTATGTCCCCCTTGATGTCAAGGTGCTTGATTATTGCAAGTACTGCCATCATTTGTGTGCCTCCCGCGAGTATTGTATCCACACCAGACAATCCTTTGACAAGTCCAACAACGGTTGGCATCATTGAATCCCCAAAGAGTTCTACTGCTTTTAGTGGATCGTCTTTCAAATCTCCAAAGAAGATGCTACTTTTATTCATTGCCTCGTCTACAACTTGATTTTTTATCTCAACCGGGTTCTTTGAAAAACTGCTGCTGACCATTGCATCATATCCGATTGCTCGAAGGACGCCAAGAGCAGTCGTGGTGCCACCAGGGACACTCTCACCAATCACAACAAAATCGAATGTTTTGCTGAGCTCTCTTCCAAGCAGAAAGGATTGTTCGACTATTGTAGTAGGGCTATTAACTGCTTTCCCTGTTCTGATATCTGCCGAGGGTAAGGCGCCAACATTTAACAACGGTATTTCAGGTCGCACCCGAAGTCCCGCATCCACGAAAAGGCATGGGACACCTGTAAGCTCCATAGATGCACGGGTGATTACTGCTGGCGTTGGGGTTTTATTTGTCATGGGCGGCTCATCAATGGAACAGGTCGCACCAAACGTAACAATTTCAGCATCGCCGGCAGGTGTATACTCCGGAATTCTCCCGGCACCTGAGATGCCTGGTACCTTAGCCATATCTGTTGTTGAAAGTACGCATAAAAATAAAGATTTTTTTGGAGAATAATCGGAAGAAGGAACTGTCCAGTTCATAATACGATAGCAGTGTATTCTTGTATCATATATAAATTATGATGGCACTTACGAATTATCTGGTTGCATCTAACCTATCACCCCGGTGGCTTCTGCAAGATTTATAGCAGCTTTTTCATTCAAACCCCTGCTCAAAATAGTATAACGCTCAGGACGAATATTATGTGCATACAGGAGTGCCTGGATGATGTGTTCTTTTCTAATCCCAAGTTCAGAAGCAGTTATGGGTGCACCAATCTGGGATAACGCATTCTTTATGCTTTTCCAGTCACCACCGTGCAAATACATCATCATAATAGTTCCAAGACCACACTGCTCACCATGAAGTCCTGAGTCAGGTGCAATCCTTGAAAGGGCATGAGCAAACTTGTGCTCAGAACCACTCGCGGGGCGACTTGAACCAGCAATACTCATAGCAACACCGCTTGACACCAGTGCCTTTATAACCATCCATGCCGACTCTTCGAGCCCGGGTTTGATTGAATCGCTGGAGTTCATTATAATCTGAGCCGTCATCGAAGACAGTGTGGATGCATACTCACTGAACGCCTCTCCACACAAGCGATGTGCAAGCTCCCAATCCCGAACTGCAGTATAATTTGAAATAATATCAGCACATCCGGAAGCAAGAAGCCGATGCGGCGCTCCTGCAATTATCTTTGTATCAGCAACAACGGCAAGAGGGGATTTAGCCTCCACTGATACCATTTGCCCATTCCTGCTAACAGATGCAGTAGAAGATACAATGCCATCATGCGAAGCAGCGGTAGGTACACTGATAAATGGAATTGACAACGTCTTGGATACAACCTTTGCAACATCGATGGATTTACCGCCACCGATACCAATTATAAAATTTGTTTTAACTTCCATACAAAAGTTTTCAACTTTTTTTATCTGTTCATCGCTTGCTTTATCAACTGCAACCGTGTGAACATTGTAGGATGAATCTTCGAGTACACTCTTTGCCTTGCTCCCAAAAATTTCTCTCGTGTTCTCGCCACTAACAATAACTGCAGTACCATCAAGCTTAAGTTCAATACAAACCTTAGCAAGATCGTTAATTACACCATGCCCGAGGATTACACTTCTTGGCAGCTGCATCCATTTATGTTTATAATTAATATCCAATATCAGTACCTCATAAAACCATGATTGAATCAATCAAACAATTCATCTATACATATTATCTATCAGGCATCATCAACGATACCCCATATAATATCGTTGATACCATAACCTATGCTATAATACTTGGTATAAGTATCTTTGCAGTCTTAAAACTATTGTCTTGGCTAAACGTAGATGTTGGCAGAAACTTCATACTTGCAATCGTACCCTACATATTAGCAGGCTCAACACTTCGAGTAATAAAAGATACAGGTCTTGTCCAGGCACCATGGAAATACATGCTGGTAACACCACCTATTTATTTTGTAGTATTCGCGGTAACAGTACTGCTGCTGGCACTATCGATAAAAATAGCTGCAAAAACACGCAACGATTATTATGTGATATTTGCAATACTTGGCGTCATCTGGTTTGCAGTAAACTTGACCATCCTTGTAACAATAAAAACACCAGAGAGACTGGATATTCCGCCGCTGATTATAATACTTGGAATAGCTGCAACAACTATTGTTTACCAGATAGCAAAAAAAATCAATTTTCACTACTTGACAGATAAACTCAACATCAGCATTCTTGCAGCCCACCTGCTTGATGCGTCCTCAACTTTTGTTGGAATTGACATGTTAGGGTATTACGAAAAACATGTAGTTCCAACATGGTTAATAAACCAGATAGGCACAGCAGCGGTGATGTATCCACTCAAACTTGGAATATTTATACCAGTAATATACCTTCTTGACACAGAATTCAAAGAAGAAAAGTACCACACACTCAAAAATCTCATCAAACTGGTAATACTTGTACTTGGGTTATCTCCTGCTGTCAGAAATACATTGCGGATGGCACTTGGAACATAGACAGAGGCTACCAAATTAGCTTTAATATCTATCATCTTTACTTTCCTCGTAAACAGGTCTCTTCATAGTATCCAAGCACATTCATCGCGTGCTCGGCGTGGCAGCATGATGATCACGAAGATAGTAGGGCTTATCTCAGGTGCAATAGCAGTTCAATTTTAGTATTTTATACTTCTTGCTCACAACCACCCCTTTCTGTTGAAGTATATCACCATACTTATTGACATAGTTGCCATTACCATTAAAACAAAGACATACCCATAAGGTAAGTAGAGTTCTGGCATGTTCAATGGATTATCTGTTCCACCGCCCTGGAAATTCATGCCGTATATTCCAGTAACGAAGGTGAGAGGTATAAATATTGTTGCGATGATTGTCAGCACTTTCATTATTTCATTCATTTTATTAGCTAAGGACGAGTGATAAACCTCGAGTGCCTCACCAGCATTTGCTCGTATATTCTCTATTGAATCCAGCAGAGAAACTGTGTGGTCATAAACATCCCTGAAGTAAATCCTGGTTTCAGGTTTAATGAGCAGTGTATCACTTCTATTTAACTTGCCCACTGCATCCCGCTGCCCTCTGACGATGCTGTGAATATGTCTAACCTGCCGTATAAGTTGCCTGATCTTCTTCATACTTCGCCCAGTCGGGTTTTCGAGGATCTCTTCATCAATCTCATCTATTTTATCCTCAAAATCTTCTATAACCGTGATGTAATTATCAACAACACCGTCCAATATCCTGTAAAGCAAAAAATCTTCTTTCCCCTTCAGTATCAACGGCTTTTTTCTTAGAATTTTCTCTTTTAACTCGTCTATAGAGTTTAATTGCTTTTCATGGACTGTTATCAGAACATATTTGCTGACAAAAATGCTTAACTGCCTGGTTGAAATATCCCCCTCCACAGCATTTATTGTCTTCGCAATGACGAATAGATACTCATCATAATCATCCACCTTGGGTCTTTCATCCATCTGTACACTATCTTCGATTGCTAAAGGATGGAATTCAAAGAGGTTTTTGAGTGGAGAAAGCTCTTTGATTGTCGGTTCAGTAATGTCTATCCAGAGCACAAAAGTTTCTTCTTGCAGTGCAGGAATCTCTTCGAGTGATTTCAATTCGTATATTTGCTGCATCGCATCCGAGTATTTAACCGCTGTAATCTTCATTTTCTATCATCAACGTTTTTTTCCGTTCCATATTCTGTAACAGCTTTAGCCTTACAAACGTCAAGACGTTTCTTTTTAGGAAGCGGCACAAGCATAGTTAACATTAAGAATATCCAGAAAAGGCTTCCTGTATTTTCGATTACATCTCCATTTACCATCTTGTTCTGGTCCTCACTGTTTGATCTATATTCTATCTTACAGTACTCGCATATATCAACTTGCCTGTATCAAGGCTGTCATGTCATCTGGTGTTTCTGTAAGTTCAAGTGTTGTGGAAAATGTGGTTATTAGAAATTTTTACTACATAAAAAAAGGTTCATTTGTGAAACAGCCAGATTTATCTTACCGTACATGGCTACTATCTTCTTTCGGAGATACTGTTAAGTGCAAAACATATATAAAACGTTCTCTTGATTTAATACATACCCTGCTACAACCTGACCACGCTTCAAACAAAAACTACTTACCTCGCACTCTATTCACGCTTGTACCAATCTCGTGACCTCCTGTGATTTTTTTTCCACACCAGCTCAAAACATATACAAAAACGTAAATATCATTAAAAACAGAAGAAAGTAAACACTGCTAATTGAATGGAGATATTGATGAAAATTACTATTATTTATGATAACAATGTTTACACCGAGGGTCTCAAGTCTGACTGGGGTTTTTCATGCCTCGTAGAGGTGTACGGAAAAAAAATACTTTTTGATACAGGTGCAGAAGGCTCTATACTTCTTGATAATATGAAAAAACTCAACATAGATCCATCTATAATTGAAGAAATTTTTATTTCTCATTCCCATTGGGATCATACTGGCGGGCTTTCAGATTTTCTTGCAGTAAATCCAGTCAAAGTTTATATTCCCGCCTCATTTTCTAAACCACAGAGTGCAGGAGAAGTGGTTAAAGTAAAAGAGCCACTTAAAATACATGAGAACATTTTCTCAACTGGTGAACTTGGGGGCATAGAACAATCCCTCGTGGTTAAAACAGAACAGGGGGTGGTTGTGATTGCAGGTTGTTCACATCCCGGTGTCAGGGAAATCCTGAAAAAAGCATCACATTTTGGAAGGGTTTATGCACTTATCGGGGGGCTGCACGCATTCAAAGAGTTTAGTCTGCTTAGAGATTTAGCATTAATCTGCCCAACCCACTGCACCCAGTTCAAATCAGAAATAGAGTCACTGTATCCTGATAAGTGTGTCAAAGGGGGTGCGGGTAAAGTGATACAAATATAATAGGTGTTTTGAGCTGATGTAAAAAAACCACAAAATTGCAGGGAGATTGACACCTGCACAACTTCGTTGTGCAGAAAATAACCAGTAACTCTTGGTAGCCAATGTACCAGTAACTGCACACAACGTGGGTGGAAATAACTCTCGATTACACAGTAATCAAGCTGTGCTAATCTTGTGGTTAGGTAACTAACAAATAATGATTTACCCGGAACTGTTAACACAGATTTGTACTTGCCAGAATACTGTGTGATCAACATCCTTGACCTGTATCTGAAATCGAAGAGATCTGAAACCAGGTGAGTCAAAACCAAAGCACTGAGGGATTGACAGCCCCACAACTGATGGCGTGATTGACTACGACCATCAATCGGCAGTCCAAATGATCCACTCAGCGAAGTGCCGTGTTCATGACAAACGCCTTGATCCGCATGTCTTGCTGCGATAGATCAACAGCTTGGGCATCAAATTTCTTTTGTGCTTCGTCAATGTTGATTTTTGGAGCATCTTCTTTTCTGTAGTCCTTACTATCCCATTGATTGCAATTGAACCAGCCGACAAGGTACATGCCATGCTGGCAGCAGTTATCCTTCAGATATCGGTCAACGAGCTGTGTTTTCATTGCGCGATCCAACTTCGGGTTCCAGCAACCTTTTACCTCGATGATAGCGAATACGCGGTCCCGAACTTTCCCGCGTGAGCTTTGTACACTAATATCTACATGGATATCGGTCCGTTCACCTTTGCCCGATCCTTCACCATTGCGAATTTCCACCTCACGATTGACGATGACACCACTTCCCCCAAGGTCTTCGCTTAGGTGTATAGTCACGTAGTCTGAGAATGTGTTTTCATTTTTGGGGCGGTACATCTTCTTCTCGTCCTTCTTCTTCCACACATTCCACAGGAATGGTGCAGCAGGCGTCTCGCCTTGAAGCTTCACCACCAACCGATTTAACGACTCGATCAATGCCTCAAGAAGGTCAGCACCGTCCCGAATCAGTCGCCTCCGCGGATCGCCCGCCAGCTTGAGAATTTCTGCCGGCTGAGGCAACTCCCATGTGCAACGACGGGTCTTATTACGAGCTTCCCACAGCGTCCACTTAAGCCAGTCCAGTTCTGGTAATTCGTGAGAAATCCGCTGAATAGCCTCACACGCCGGATGGGTTCCACGTTCTTGGAGATGATGTAAAATAGAGTTCCTCCAGTTGGTGACATGATCCCTCGGCTCTACGGTGTAGGCGCCATCGTGTTTGGGGTCTTCAGCGTGTGGGTACTGGCGTACAAGCCAAACATATAGGTCTGCTAATTGATCCTCTGTAAGCCGCTTCCCAATGCTCTCTGCATTATATGCTATCGCTGAAATCACTTCTCGACCGAACTCATTGTCTTCTTGAATCGCTGGACCAACGACTGACCAACCAGCGTCTTTGGCATGGATCATGAGCGCACGGGCTGCAGCAATCGCCCTATTTCGTGCATCTTCACTGGAAGGGAGCGGCAACGGAACGAGCAACTCTGTAAACACCTTAGCTTCGTCAACATTATGATCGAGAAGATCACCGAGCAGAGTGCCCATACAAACAGGCTTCAACTTCTCATCCTCTGCATTATTCAACAGAGCATCAGCCAGACGGTCATCCCAACAGTATTCAACCTCGCGGGTGATGAAGATGTGGTCATGTTCCTCATTCTGCTTATCGATCATAACCAGCAGGGCGCGAATAATATCATCAGGAGCGTGCTCGTACGCTAACTTCGTAAGCTTGCGATGCGGGTTTTCATCCTCAACGCCACTCGATGTGGAGTAAGCAAGAATGATTGGTGCCCACTTCTTCCAGACATCAGTAGGGAGGGTAAAGATGAAATCAGGGGCTTCTTGCAACAGCAGCCGCAATGCCCTGTAGCCTGCAAACGCTATGGGGTATATGGTATTCGTGCCGAGCCACTCCTGTGTCTTTGGGTCCTGCTCCAGTACATACCGCTTCGCAGTCTCCACAATTCTTGCTTTGGTTGCGGCATCAGCCACCTTCCACCCGGGAAGAACTGTAAGATCTGACTCAAGTTCATCCCCATAACGGGCGCGGTCCGGCTCAAGTGTCATCTCCCTGTTCAGATGCCACCATGCCGATAAGTTTCCAGACTCGCATTCATCCAAACATGAGGCGATTCGTTCCGCAGGCGGCGGATCTAAAATAGGGCGGGAATTGGCTTTATTCTCCCGTTCTTGCAGCTTCAAGTAATATGCCTTCATTTCTTGGGCTTCGGGCGAGTTTAGCTCAACTGGACAATTCTTGAATTCATCGATTAACAGTGCCGCCAGATTATCGATTCGTAATAGGCATTCGTCCAGACTATCCAGAAAAACATGAAGCTGATGTGTGCCATTTCTCCATGAAACAAATTCTTGACTTCCAAACAGTTTACGAAACAACATATAATCGCTTCCACACGAACGAAGATCCAACCAAAAGGTCGTACCACCTTCTTGTTCGAACCTGGTATTGATAGCGTTTCGTTCAGCGTCCATGGTCCGGGTCTTTCCAATTCCAGGTTCACCGAGCAGCACCAAACACTGGATAGTTTCTATGGATTCAAACGTAACCACATCAGGATTGTAGATGTGTCCATACTCTGAATCCGGATCGTACAGATATCCGCGATCGGAGAGGTCGATGTTATCTGTCCTTGGGCACCAGAACCGCTTCCAATTATATCGCTCGTCAGACATCTTTACCCCCGTCACATTCATCAGCCTACATTTTCGACTTTAGATTAACATGTATCTGGCATGTTTGTATCACCCCATCATACACATCTATAATCAGACTCACTTTTTTACTAATATTTAATACTCGTTCACAAAAAGCAGCAGTTAGAACACTGGTGCCAGCCCCAGGATCTAAAATACGAATTGTGTCATGGCGTATTTCAAATAGATTTGCCATAAATGTGCCCACCTTCTCGGGAGTGAACACTTGCCCTTTTTTCCTTATTCCAGCAGTGGGGGTTGTAGCATAGAGTTCAGACAACCTATCCGCGTACTCTAAAATTCCTTCCTGTTCGGATCTTTTTGAAATTTTCATAAGCAAATCACATACGTGATATATTCAAACATTCAAACTCTTTACCTTTAGACCCATGGATAATTTTTCAGACAACTTAACAATTATCCCTTGGTATCAAGCCATCCCACAAAAACCCATTCCAATCACACAGTCAACCAAACCTTCGCATGACCTCAACGATACGCTCCAAAAATAAAATAATTTTTGGCTCTTCGCTGTTCAACACATAATCATTCCCTGAGCATATATTCATCAATATTCTTTTCCACCATTTCTCTCTTTCTTCTATGCTCTTTGAGATAATTATTAACTTTTTCTATGAAATATTCTTTAAGTTCTCCTGTTAACATGCTTCCGTCTCTGTAATCCTGTGCTATTTGTGCAAGTTTCCTGTCGTCTTCCTCAAAGAAATACTTTAAATAAAGAAAAGATACGTCTACATCCGGGTTGCCTCCTTTTTCCCTGTGTTCTTTGATGCTTGGCTGTCCACCCGAAAATGCATATTTATGTACCTTACTGGCAACGGCATCTTCATCATCACTCAGCCATATAGCATTATTTCCACTGGAACTCATTTTCGGCCCTTCAAGCCCTGGTGCCAATTTTTTGTGAATTGCAGCCGGCTTTTGAAAGCCAAACCTCTCTGCTATATCTCTTGTCAGCCTCATAAATGGATCCTGGTCTATCCCTATTGGCACTAACGTTTGATGGGACCCCTCTATAAATTGTGGGTATAGTATGTGTGCTGCCTGCATCGCTGGATAGAATACCCAGCCAATGTTATTTTCCGGTTTCAATCCAAAAACAGCTTTTGCTGTAGAGTATGTGATCTTCTTGGCAACCTGGGAAGCATACCTGTATATCTTTGTGTGCTCGAAATCCTTGTGAACGATCGTTTTCTCCGGATCAAACCCCATTGCCAGTATATCCAGTATATTATCATCTGCAAATCTTTCCACATCCCCAACGTTCAGATACTCCTTTATATAGAATTTCTCGTCGTCTGATACAGGTATGTACACCGTGCATCCATACGTATCCTGGAAGTATTTTGGTATAGCATATAGAGTCAAATGTCCTATATGCATTCTCTCGGAGGGCCCTCTCCCACTAACTACAGAAACCTTTTCTTTGTTATCGTAAGCATTAAGCCATTTATCCAGATCCCTGTGAGAAAAACACATACCCCTTTTAACAGGAGGCGGCAGCGGCAGCTTCAATCTTGAAAACAGATGGTTATCTATAGACTGGGTGCCAAATTCTTCTATCAATCTATTATAGTCAATATCCCCCTCGACTTCCCACGGAGTTATGGGCATAATTGTATTTTCTATTCCTCGCTCAAACTCTCTGCAAGTTCGGTATCAATTATTATATAGTCCTTGGCTGAGCGTACTGATGCAAAAGGTATGTACATAATATTACCTTTCATTTTGAATTTGGTATCAGTGGCATGGTTTGGCTTTACTACCAGGTCTTTAAGTTCACCAGTTTTAGTATTTATTATTATATTTACAGCTGTTCCAAGTTCCACTCCATCCATGCTGGTTACAGATTTACGAGACATACTTTTTGCAAATACTTTTTCCATGTTTTCTTCCTCTTATCTGTATCCTATATATGATTTTTGTTCTTTTGGTCTACCGCCTTTAAACTGGTCTTTGAGGCGTTCATAGTAATCCATTATGTTCTCTGCAAGACTTGGGCGTACTTTTTTGAGTGCTTCTCTAAAGTGTTCCATTTCTACTTTTTCTGTGTTTATATCTTCTCTTAAAGCCAACATTACTGCTTCCCTGCAGACTGCCTCTATGTCTGCTCCTGTATAGCCCTCTGTCAACTCTTTAAGCTCTTCGAAATCAACATCACTTGAAAGCGGTGTGTTTCTGGTATGTATCTTAAATATTTCAAAGCGTCCTTTTTTGGATGGCGGTTCAAGCAGCACCATTCGATCAAAACGTCCTGAGCGTATTAATGCAGGGTCTATAATATCGGGACGATTGGTGGCTGCTATGATGATCACATCTTCAAGTACTTCAAGACCATCAATCTCAGTCAGCAATTGGTTGACCATCCGCTCTATTGCTCGGTTCATTTCGTTGCCGCGTACCGGAGCTATAGCATCAATCTCATCAAAGAAGATAATCGATGGCGAGACCTGTTTTGCTTTTTTGAATATGTCTCTAATTGCTTTCTCAGACTCTCCCACCCATTTGGATACCAGTTGGGGTCCACGTATGCTGATAAAATTGGCTGCCGTTTCGTTGGCTACCGCTTTTGCAATGAGTGTTTTACCTGTACCGGGAGGCCCATAAAGGAGAATTCCTTTTGGTGGACGAATACCCATTTTTTTGAATTTTTCAGGTTGTGTAAGTGGCCATTCAACAGTTTCAAGTATGTCCTGTCGTACTTTTTCGAGGCCGCCAACGTCCTTCCATGTGTTTGTTGGAATTTCAATCAGTGCTTCCCGCATGGCTGATGGTTCAACTTCTTTTAGTGCATCATCAAAATCTTTTTGTACAACTCTCATGCTTTCAAGAAGCTCTTTTGGTATTTCTTCATCAAGGTTTATCTGTGGAAGGTATCTGTGCAGTGCCTTCATCGCTGCTTCTTTGGCAAGGGCTGAAACATCTGCACCAACAAACCCGTGTGTTATTGAGGCGAGGTGGTCTAACATGGAGGCTGTTGAGTCTTCAATGACCTTTTTGATATATTCTGGCGAGACCACGTTTAGGTCTAACAGTGTCTCTTCGATTTTTCGTATTTTTTTGTCCTTTTGTTGTAGTATTTTATCCGGAAATATGTTTCTGATGTCTTCAGGTTCTCTGATGCTTTTAATGTGTTTGATTTCGCTTATGTCTGCTGCTATGGATTCTAGTATGCTTTTTTTCTCTTTTATTGCTTCATTTATTTCATTGATAGCAGCTATGTCTTTCTCCAATTTTTTAATATCGTTTTTATTATTATCTATTTCTTTTTCTAAATCTTCAATCCTGGATTTCAGATGCTTTATCTGACCCTGTTTATTACTTATCACACTTAAAATTCTCTGAATTAACGGATCTTCAGCCTTTACCCTTTCCCCCTCCAATCTCTCAAGTTCACCTTTAATCTCTTTTAACTCACGCTCAATATCACTCTTCTCCAATTCAAGAGACACTATCTTAGAAGTATTCTTAGAGATGCGCACAGTAGAATTTTTCTCAAAAGATGATAGTTCCTCCAAAAACACCTTCGCTACAACATCCTTTTCCCAGTGATAAATAGGCATCCCTTGCGTGTGTATCTGGAGTATTTCTTTTCGTTCTTCTCTATTAGGTGCGCCGATTTCTATTTCGCGATCGAATCTCCCTGGTCTTCGAAGTGCAGGGTCTACTGCATCGATTCGGTTGGTAGCACCGATTACCACCACTTCCCCTCGCTCCTCAAGACCGTCCATCATTGTTAGAAGCTGAGCCACGACACGCCTCTCTACTTCACCTGTCACTTCTTCTCTTTTTGGTGCTATTGAATCGAGCTCGTCTATGAAGATGATGGCTGGAGCATTCTGGCTTGCTTCTTCAAATATTTCACGCATGCGATGTTCGCTCTCGCCATAGTATTTGGACATTATTTCAGGTCCTGCTATAGATATAAAATGTGCACCGGATTCGTTCGCTACCGCCTTTGCAATGAGTGTTTTGCCTGTGCCGGAAGGCCCATGTAGTAGAATGCCTTTTGGAGGCTCAATGCCAAGTTTGTTGAATATCTCGGGGTGTTTCATCGGCAGCTCTATCATCTCACGCACCCGCTGTATTTCTTTACTTAAGCCGCCGACGTCTTCATAAGTTATTCCAGTAGCCATGCTTTCAAAACCACTAATGGGCTTTTCATGCAGTATCAGCTCTGTTTCACGGGTGATTAATACTACTCCATCCGGCACTGTTTCTGCAGCTATAAGAGGTATAGCTTGTCCTGTTACTACTCGTCCAAGGAAAGGATGTTCCATAGTGCTCATCACAGGTATTATATCACCTATGGCGATCGGTCGCTTCAATATTTGTTTTTTAACCATCCCGGGAGCGTCCCCGCCAAACTGAATTCTTGCACCCTCGGTTGGGGCAAGTACCACTTTTACTGCATCATGAACATCGGCTTTTTGCACTTTGACAACATCACCAATACTTGCTTCAGCGTTCTGTCGTATGAATCCATCAACACGGATAGTCCCCTGGTCCCAGTCTGTTCTATCTGCTCGCCATACTTTTGCACCAGTGATTTTTTTACCCACTATTTCGATTATGTCTCCAGGCGAAAGCTTGAGGGTGAGCATGGTCTGGGGATCAAGTCTTGCAATGCCTCGACCTGAATCATTTGGATATGCTTTTGCAATTTTAAGTTTAATTTGTTGAATATGGCATTCCTCCTGAGATATAAATATACAACTTAGTCATGTACTACATTATATATATTGGTTTCTTTTATAGCTTCACACGTGAGGCTGTCAAATTACCTCGGAAATTTCGTATTTCTAATTTGACAGGTCTTTTTTGTTCTATTGAGGCTTCTTTGGTTTTGTCATTGGAAAGGTATATTGCCTAAGCAGACCTAAAGTTTTTATCTGGTTTTTTGTAATTATATTAGTCTGATCCAGTCGAAAATGTTGATAGCTGAAGCTGTGTTGGGGAACTCACAAGTTACCGGTTCTTTTCTGCACTTGATTGCTGCGCAATCAAGAATTGAAAGCTACCTTGCTATTTTCTGCACAACGAAGTTGTGCAGTGCTCGCGCAATCAAGAATTAAGTGACCGTTACATTACATGTTGGTGAATTTTAATAAGTTGATCGGTGTCTGAGTGTGATAAAATGTTTTGGAACATTAGATCTCAGACACCATCTGTAGCTGTTGTTTTTATTTCATAAATATTTACGTTTGTTACCAAAATATTTATAATACATAAAAATTATGTATATTATGTGATACCATGTTTTGGGATTTATTATGCGGAAAAAATAATCTACAGCTACAATTAAGCGATTTTGAAGATGAAAATTCAATTAAATCTTTAGAAACAACGATAAGAAATTTTAAATACAAAAATAAGTCCTCAAAAAGTGGATTTTGTAAACGATGTGGGAGCTACAAATTGATAGGTTGGGGTGGTTATAGAAGGAACATCCGGCACATGTATGCTAAGGATGAACGTGTTCGAGCGATTCGATTTAGGTGTAAGACATGTGGAAAAACATTCACAGTATTGCCCATTGGTGTTACTTTCTATAAACGATTTGGAGATAAAGATTATCAGGAAATGGTGGAACAGAGATGCAGTCGCGGCTCAGGTTATAGAAGATTATCGAGAAGAGGCAAAATCAAATACTGCAGCCATGTTACAATGTGGAGACAAATGCAAAAAACAGGACAACAAACTCTTAATGCCTTTTTCGATCTTGGAGATTTAACATTTTCAGGCATAATAATAATTGATGAGAGGTGGCTTTCTGTAGGTAATGGAATCTTTCATTTTGGATGTATTGCACTGGATGGAATAACCGGAAGAATGATTCTTGCAGAAGTCTATCCTGCATTTACGAAAAAAGAAGCAGAGGAATTCCTTCGATTGCTATCGAAATTAGTTGATGTTGAATTTTTGGTTGCAGATGATTCTGTAATTCAGGCTGTAATTAACAAAGTGTTTCCTGATGCTATCAGACAGTATTGCATATTCCATATCAAGAAGAACATTAAAAAAGCATTTCGTGAAACAAAATTGATGAAACTTTCAGGTGAAGCTGTTAAAGTTAGAAAAGAGATTTTGGATATTTTCAATGCAGAAACCAGTGATGAAGCAATTCGGAGATTAGCGATTTTAGTTGAAAAAAGACACACGTTGCCTCCGATGGCTCAAGATGTTGTGAACAGATTAGTTGGTAAGATTGAATGTTTGTTCCGGTATCTTGATTACGACATTCCAAAAACATCCAATCAAGCAGAACATATTTTTTCCCTTTTTCAACCGATTATTGATGCCGCAAAGAGTTTTTCAACGGGCGCTGGAAACTTTTTCAAGACTATTATGTTTTATAAAAATTTCCATTTCTATTCTTCGGGATCAAATAAAGATAAGAATACAATGCATTCCATAGGAGTTAATTCAGATTCGATGTTTGATTTTATCCAATTGCCTTAAGAGCACCAACATGTAATGTAACGGTCAAACAAAAACGACACATCTTTATACAAACAATAGATGACTGTTGTATGCTGTGATAAAATGTCAAGAAAAATGCTAAGAGTTGACCTAACATCAAAAACTTGTAAAGAAGAAGAAATCGATGAAGAAACTGCAAGAATGTTCCTTGGCGGAAGAGGTCTTGGAGTAAAGATACTATACGATGAACTGCAGGCTAATGTAGAGCCATTATCTCAACAAAACATCATCGTAGTGGCAACAGGGCCTCTTACTGGAACGAAGAGTGCATCAAGCGGAAGGCACATAGTGGTTTCAAAAAGTCCAGCAACTGGTGGTCTAACGTTTGCAAGTGCAGGCGGTACATGGGCTACCGAGTTTAAAAAATGTGGATATGATGCAATTGTGGTAAAAGGAAAGGCTGAAAATCCGACATACATTTTAATAAATGATGAAAACGTTGAATTCAGGGATGCAGGCAAATTTTGGGGCAAACTTGTCAGTGAAGTGGATGATGGGATCAGAGCAGAAACTGATGAAGAAGCAAAAGTACTTCAAATAGGCATTGCTGGTGAAAAAAGATCACGTATGGCTGCAGTGATCAATGAGAAGTACCGTGCTGCCGGAAGGACAGGTCTTGGTGCTGTTTTTGGGAGTAAGAATCTTAAAGCAATCGTGGTAAAAGGCACAAAGGATGTAGAGGTTGCTAAACCTATCGCTTTTAGAAGAGCTGCAGACAAAGTGTTGAAGCTAATTTCAGAAAATGATGTTATGAAAGAGGGTGGGGCACTGAATACATACGGAACAACCGTGCTCACCAACATCATGAATGCTTCCGGAATATACCCAACAAAAAACTTCCAGACTGGAGTTTTTAAGGATGCAGATCTCATATCTGGTGAGCAAATAAAAAAAACAATCATGAAAGAGAAAAAAGCATGCTATGAATGTCCTACGGAATGTGGTCGCTGGATAAAAATAGAAAGCGGTAAATATGCTGGAACAGAAGGGGAGAGCCTTGAATATGAGTCGAGTTGGGCATTTGGCGGCGAATGTGGTGTGAATAATCTAAATGCGATCGCAAGAGCAAACTATCTCTGCAACGAGTATGGTCTTGATACAATATCAACTGGCTCAACAATAGGTTTCGCAATGGAACTCTTTGAGAAGGGAATCCTCTCAATCGATGATCTTGGCTTTGAACTGTCCTTTGGCGATGCAGATGCTATGATAAAAATGATAGAGCTAATTGCAAAAAGAAAGGGGTTTTTGGATGTACTCGCAGATGGGACAAAGCTTGCATCTCAAAAAATAGGAAAAAAATCAGAGTACTATGCGATGCAGGTAAAAGGTTTGGAGCTTCCTGCCTATGATCCAAGAGGAGCTTTTGGTATTGGGTTAAATTATGCAACTGCAAACCGTGGAGCATGTCATGTCAGCGGATACACGATCGCAGCCGAGATAATCGGGTCGCCACTAAAAGTTGACCCGGTTGATGCAAGCGAAGCCAAAGTGGATCTTACCATCCTATTCCAGAACCTCACTTCTGCGGTTGATTCGTCGAGCAATTGCCTCTTTTTAACCTTCGCGATAGGTGCTGATGAGTATGCAAACATGATCGCAGGAGTGACTGGCTGGGATGGGTACACACAAGATGAGTTTTTAAAGACAGGTGAGCGGATATTTGCACTGGAGAGACTGTTTAACAAGCGAGAAGGATTTGACCGAAAGGACGACAAACTGCCTGAGAGATTTTTAATAGAAGAGATGCCAGAAGGTCCTGCAAAAGGAAAAGTGCATCCATTAGAAGACATGCTTACAATGTATTATGAGAGACGTGGCTATGATGAAGATGGATACCCTTCAAAACAAAAGTTAAATGAACTTGGGTTGTAGTATGCATGCCTGCATACGAAGAGCTTGAATCAGAGGTGATAGAAAGTGGGATATGCACATGCTGTGGTGCATGCATTGCCTCGTGCCCACTTAATCACCTTCAATGGATTAATGGAATACCTAAAAGGCCAGAAAAAAAGGATGCATGCAAAGACTGTGAGACCTGCTATCATGCATGTTATAAGACTGGATTCAACGAAAGTAAGATAGAAGAGATGATCTTTGGGAGACAAAGGAGAGAAGAAGAGGCTATCGGAATATACCGAAATATTTTTGAAGCAAAGGTAAACGATAAGAAAATTCTCTCAAAATCACAGGATGGTGGGATTGTAACAGCAATTTTGAGATACGTTCTGAATGCAGATATAATAGACGGTGCCATACTTGCAGAAAGTTATAAGTGGAAGCCTGAGCCAACAGTTGCAACAACATTTGATGGTTTTGTCAAAGCTTCGGGAACTAAGTATGGAACTACGCCAAACCTGATGAAGATCAGAACAGCTGTTATCGATCAAACACTCGACCGGGTATGCATCGTTGGAACACCCTGCCACATCAGATCAACAAGGCATCTTCAGTACATAAATTTCGAGCTTTATCCTGCAATAACTCTATTAGTTGGTCTTTTCTGCAGGGAGAATTTTGAATATGAGAAGATGCGCAAAAGAATAGAAGAGGATAGTGTTGACATTACTGAAATAACAAAGATCAGTGTTTCTAAGAATTTTTTTAATGCATACACAAAAGAGAACAAACTATCCTTCCCTATTACAGAGACAAGTGGTTGGGTTCCAAAACACTGTCTTGTCTGCGAGGATTATACCAGTGAACTGGCTGACATATCAGTAGGATGCGAAGGATCTGGAGAGGGATGGTCAACTGTTATAATCAGAACAGAAACAGGAGAAAAGATATTTTCAGGATTGGAAAGAAGCGGAGTTATAACAACAAAGACACTTGGCGATCTCGATCATATCAAAGAAGTATCTATAAGAAAAAGACGTAAGGCAGAACACAGCAGGGAGACATTCAAGCTAAAAGAAGACTGATATAGAGTAAAAAAAGGCTCACAAGTAAGATTGATCTGTGGATAGATGCTGACTTTCAAATGTTACGAAGATTGATTGGGATATTGCTGTTAACTTAATCAATAAAGTGCGGGGGAAGGGATTCGAACCCTCGGACCTCTTAAGGAACAGGCCCTGAACCTGTCGCCGTTGACCGCTTGGCTACCCCCGCTGGTTTGGAAGTGCTGGTTGTTTTTATAGTTACATATCTCATGGAAAACCATCCATCATTTTCTGTTTGCTGTTCGTTGCGAACTTTAAAGAACAAACACTCTTCTGTACTATCTCTATCTTTTAACTCCTTTCCTGTACCAGTTCCAGACGGTTCAGTAATCCATTCCGAGTTTCTTTATATAATCGGATAGTTTCATTCCACCATCTCTTTCTATAGTACACTACTTAAAAGTTTCTCTTGTGTAGGATTAAGGATACAAAGCAGGTTAGCCTTGTACTTGAAGGGGTGAATACGGCACAGGCGAATTTGCTCTCTGCGGTTGATTTTGGTGATTTTCTGGTTCGGGTTAATTAATTTTAGTTAGATACCGTGATGAAATTAGCTAGTGCTACTCGCTTTTTTTGCATCTTTTAAACTTGGGTGTCCCACATTTATTGGCAGCAATCACCAACAACATTAAAATTACTATATATTAATAACTAATATGTGTTGTATATTCCAAAACGCTTATAAATAATATTCTATGTCTATGTTAACATATCGAAGTGTTGTAATCAAAAACATCAAATCAACGACAATGATTCCGTTTTTAACCGCGATAAGATAAAATTATGTGCAGGCTAAATTATAAAATGGTGGAATAAATAAGATTAAGGAAAAAGTATGATACAGGCAATGCTGCTGTGCATTGCGATGTTGTGTTTGGTACTGCCTGTGCAAGCAGGTGACCCAGCAACTGGTGTGTGCATAATAAAGTACGATATGGACGGTTTGACACTGGACGAAACAAATGTAACGTACCAGTGGATGGAAGCAAATCTACCTATTCATGGTAGTGATTTGGCAAACCGCTACTATCGGGGACCAAGCTTTGATTTGGGCAATCTGTGGGATCCTGATGAGACTGCAAACCTCAAGAATAAAAGTCCGATGGTTGGGGCAAACGCCACGAGTTTGTGCGACCTTGTTGATGGAATGTTCCCAGGCGATGGGGAAGAGATTAAAGCATCTGATAGCTTCTCCGGGTGGTTTGCATGGGATGACATCTATGGCCACAGTTACCAACCCTGGCAGATGCCAATGCTTCTTACACGGCACCACCGTGCAGATGCCAGTGTGTTTGGTAATTGGGATATGCACGAATACGTGGATGAAAACTACTGGCACTATTACCAGCCAGGTATTCCATCTCCAAAGGGACTATCTATAAAATGCGTTGATAAACCAACGATCTACAGCACTGAGCCACTTCCGCGAACATTGTCTGCGCCGTCATCAGTCATTTCATGGGGGCCCTACATCACAAACACCGATACAAACTCAACAACTATTAACTGGAAGTCAGAAGATGCGACTTTAGGAATAGTTAAGTACGCGATAGAGAAGTATTATGCTGAGAACGGTGAATACGACCACATAATCAACGATACCGAAAATAAACAACTACATCATCTTGTTATAAGAGATTTAACTCCGAACACGGTGTATCATTATCAGTTAACAGTTGGGACTGGTTCTACAGGCGACCGCACATTCAAGACATATGGCAATGGTTCATTCACCTTCATAGTCTACGGGGACACGAGAGAGCAGACTGGTTTATTCACGCAAATGGAGAGGCACAAACTCGTTGCAGACAGTATTGCAGAAGAGGAAAATATTTCATTTGTAATACATACAGGAGATTTTGTCTGCAGTGGAAACGACATGGATGAATGGAATGACTTCTTCGATGCCGGCAGAGCGATGCTGGCAAATACCACCTTGTATCCAGTGCTCGGGAATCACGAAGATAATCACACGAACTATTACGATGCCTTTGGAATGTTGGGATGGTATTCTTTCGACTGCGGAAACGTGCACTTCACTGTGCTGGACAACAACGACTGGGCATCGCCGCACACGACAGGGCAAACGGAATGGTTACGAAACGACCTTAATACAAGTGCAACCTGGAAATTCGTGTCGTTCCACCATCCGATTTACAGCTCAAATGAACGACATTTGGGCGGCTGGAAAAACGATGTGTGGGAAAATATTTTCATAAACAACGGTGTGGATGTGGTATTCAACGGTCATGTACACGTTTACGAACGATACGAGGAGAGTGGCATCCAGTACGTGGTCTTGGGCTGCGGGGGCGCACCATTGTACTCTCTTGCATCTGAGAAGATACGGGGCTACCAGAGCAGCTTTGAACATGCGCTTGGATACGCCAGAATTACGATAGAAGGAGATAAAGCGACAATGGAAGTGATAAAAGTTGCAGACGTATCAGAAGATAACAAAGTGGTTACACATATCTATCCACCGGATACGGTATTCGAGACCGTTGTCCTTGAGCAAGCACACGGGATCTGCAGCGATGTGACCCAGGAGTGATGTGGACGTGCTGGATGCAACCGGTGTGTGGAACCGAGCAATGAATCCAACCCTCCTTCTTGATTGTTGCATATAGAGGGAACAAGAAACAGACACAATATTGTTCCCAGCTATCTAAAAGCAGAGAAGATCAGTACAATCTATACAAATCTGTGTCTAAAGTATATTTTTAAAACATTGATTAATATAGATTTATATTAATCATTGATATATGCTGCGCATCTTCAAAACACTTATAAACAATGTGTTATGTCTGTGCTAACATGATGAGGTGCTGTAACCAAAAACATTGAATCAACGACAACGATTCTGTTTTTGGCTGCAACAAGATACGGCTATGCGCAGGCTGAATTGTGAAACCTGCATTTTAAAAATATTGTAAAGATGGAATAAATAAAATTGATGAAAAATATGATATTAAGAGGTAATTAAGATGGGAAGAGATACAGGAAAAGGTGTGATACTGGCAATGCTATTATGCATTGTAATACTGAGTTCGGCAGTGCCTGTGATAGCAGCCACGACTGAAGTGAATATAACAAAGTACGCCTCAGATGATACGACAATCTTGAACAAAACTACAGTAACCTACCAGTGGATGGAGGCAAACCTGGCGGTGCAGGGCGATGGTTTTGTGAATTACTCCAACCAGGGACCAGTATTTGAAGGAGATAAATGGGACACAACCGAAACAGTGAATCTCAAGGACAAAGGTTATGTGAAAGGAACAGACGTTAAAGACCTCTGTGAACTGGTTGGAGGCATGTCAGCAGGAGATGAGGTAAAGATCATTGCATCTGACGGGTTTAGCAAATGCTTCGGCTACGAGAACGTCTATTCGCCGCAACAGAGACAGGGACCGATGGTTCTCTGCTGGTACAGAGATGGGGCTCACGTCCCCGATTATAGCGACGGGATACAACTTGTCTTCTTTGCCAATGATACTGTCTTTGGCAACTGGGATATGCACGAATGCATGGCTCCCGAGTACTGGTACAATTACAGCGGTGTTTACCCTTCCACAAACGGACTATCCGTAAGGGATGTCTCTAATGTAGCGATATATTCTGCAATAGAAGCAGTCTTCAGCGATGCGGTCACGCTCACGGAAGGGAACTTCACCTTAACTGCCTACGATTCAGTGGTCGATTACGAGGTGAAACAGCTTACGCCACTGGGAGCTCTCGATGCAGCAGCGACCGCCAGCGGATTTGACTACAACGTCACCGATAAGAAGTTCGCTGATAAAGGCATTCTGATGCTTGACGACATCGGAGAGTATCGTTACAACAATGTAAATGATACTGTGAAATGGGCATGGAGTTGCTCGGTAAACGGCAACGTCCTGGATGACTGGAGCTATCCGGATACCGAGGGCTTGAACGTCTATGAACTTCAGGACAACGACGTGGTGTACTACTTCTACGGCAATGTCAAGCTGCCCGATTATGGGGCTGAAGACGCCATAGCGGTGGTTAATATCACAGCAAATGCTGGAACCGGAATTGATGTAATCTTCGATGGTGCCGTCGTACTGGAAGAGGGCAACTTCATGTGGTATGATACGGACGGCAATCCGCACGAGGTTGCCAACTTCACGCCTCACGGTGCGCTCGAAGTTGCTGCCAATGACGGCGCGTTTGGCTATAACGGGAGCTGGACAGGGTCTAAAAATACCGCCCTGATCGACTGGATCGAGGAATATGAGTATAATAATAGCGTTACACCCAAACTGACCTGGAACTACCTGTTAAATGGCGTATACCAGAACTACTACTCTGACACCACCGGCGTGAGCAACAACCCGATCACAAACGGCGATTATATTGAGTTCTACTACGGAACTGATCAAGAGACCACGGAAAACGCGACCGCAGTCGCCAGGATCACGGTGAACCCGACGATAGGTTGGAATCTTGGACTCGTTGGTGCAATAAACGAAATGATGAATAAAACCGCGTTTGAAGATGGCATAGCATGTCACAATGCTTCATATACTGATGCCGAGAATAGAACATGGGAAGGTATTCCACTTTGGTATCTGGTGGGTCGGGTTGATGATGAAATACAGCATGGAGCCAGCGCATTCAACGACACGCTCGCAGCAGGGGGTTACAGTGTAAAAGTCATAGCAGGCGACGGATGGAGCACCTCCCTTGATATTGCTGATATCGCACGGAACGATGGATATATCGTTGCAAATAAATTAAACGGCTCAGCACTTCCTGAGAACACCACCTCAGGGAAGCCTTGCTGGCCTCTCCACCTCAAAGGCACTAACGTAACTGGCGGACAGCAGGTCGGAAACATCGTTGAGATCCAACTCGTCGGTCTGCCCAAACCACCGGAAGGATGGACACTCAAGCTGCTCGGTGATATCGGTGACATTATCACACAGGCGGAATTCGAGGATGCTGTTTCATGCTATCATAACGTGACGTACACCGACGGTAGCGATACCTGGGGAGGCATTCCGCTCTGGTGTCTCTGTAGTGCGGTGGACAACCTCGAGGCAAGCAGTCACTGGACGTTTAATGACTCTCTCGCGGCGACCAACTACACGGTCAAAGTAATCGCAGCCGATGGATATAACAGATCATTTAACAGTAGCGAGATTGCCCGTAACAATGGGTATATCGTGGCAAATAGTCTGAACGGAGAGCCACTCGATTATTTGTACCCTCTCAAGCTCGTGGGTAGCGCCGTTACATCTGGTAAGGACAAGGTTGGTAACATCTCCGAAATTAACCTTGTTGAACTTATCACCCCACCACCTGACTCTGGAAGCTATAACCTCAATTTGAGCGGCAAGATCATCGATGTGCTTTCTCAAGCAGAGTACGAGGCTGCATCCAAACTCTCTTGCCATGGAGTAAACTGGACTGATCCTGATACTGGAGATGTCTGGGAAGGTGTTCCGCTCTGGTTCTTCTGTGGCTGGGTGGACGACCGGATATCACACGGTCCGGATGGTTTCGATGACAATCAGGCAACCGCAGGATACAAGATCATCGTGAAAGCAGGTGACGGATATTCCAAAGAATTCGCAAGTGCAGATGTGGCACGCAGCGGGGGATATATTGTTGCGGACACGCTGAACGGAACACCACTCTCAAAAGATGGATCGTCCCCACCCTGGCCACTCAGGCTCGTGGGCAGTGAAGTATCCGGTGGAAGTAGGGTTGGCAACATTGCAGAGATCGAACTGACCGAGTTTGGTGCGTTAACAGAGGTACCCTCTGTCCACATCATCAAGTATGATACGGACGGTATTACTATTCTAAACGAGACCAATGTCACCTACGTGTGGATGGAGGCAAATCTCCAGGTCATTGGAGATGGCACAATGGCATACAGGTTCGAGGCTTGTGATTTCACCGAAGGAAACCACTGGGATCAGGATGAGACTTATCCCGGGGGCTTTAAGGTTGACAGGGTAGTGAAAGGGACTTCGGTTAAAGACCTGTGTGAACTTGTCGGAGGCATGATAGAAGGAACTGAGATCAAGCTGGTCGCCAGCGATGGGTATGAAACCAAACTGGGCTACGAAAACATCTACACCAACGAACTCTCGAGTGAGCAGCAGGAACGCCAGGGTGAGGCTTTCCTCGCATGGTGGGCGAATGATCAGGGCTATGTGCCTGGCTATTCCAATGGAATGCGACTCTTCTTTACTGCAAACGCCAGCGATCATATCTTCGGCAACTGGGACATGCACGAGTGCATGGACGAGGATTACTGGCACTACTACTGGAATGAAGGCATCCAGTACCCGTCATGTGGGGGTCTTTCTGCCAAGTATGTCAACACCATCAAGATATACAATGGCACAGAGGCGGACTGGACTCTCACGTTAGACGGTGCTATCAAGGATACCATCAGTAAATCCTACTTTGAGAATGCTCTCACCTGTACGATGGGGGGACACGCCGCCGAATACACGGATAGCGAAGGCAGGACATGGGAGGGTTTACCTCTCTGGCTGCTCTGTGGCTGGGTTGATGATGAAAACTCACACTCAGAAGGTGCATACAATGACACGCTTGCCGCAGCAGGATACAACATTACAATCATCGCGAGCGATGGACACAGTGTGACACTGAACAGCACAATCATTACACGCAACGACAATATCATCCTTGCGAACAAACTAAAAGGAACAGTGCTCCCTGAGAAGTACTTTCCGCTCAGACTGACAGGTTCGGCTCTTGAGAAGAGTGAGATGGTCAGAAACGTTGTGAAGATACGTATCCCGGAGTTAATGCTGCGTGGCGATGCCAACCATGACGGAGCCCTCTCGACAGTAGATTCGGCACTTGCCTTGCAGATGGCAGTCGGCGGCATCGAGACGGATCTTGTTGCTGATATGAGTGGAGACGGGCGGGTCACATCGGTGGACGCGCTGATGATCCTGCAAGCTACGCAGGATTCCGGTTAGAGGGAAAGGGATGGAAAGAGCGCCATTGACAATACCGATGCCATTGATACTGTGCATCGGTATTGCGCTCCTGCTCTCAACGCTTCCGGCGCAGGCAGCCACAACTGAAGTGCATCTGGTAAAGTACGCCTCTGACGAAACAACTGTTCTGAACGAAAGAACGGTGACTTATGGATGGATGGAAGAGAATCTGCCTGTGCAGGGCGATGGTGTTACACATTACTTCCACCAGGGACCCATGTTTGGGGAAAAGTTCGAGAACGATCCGTGGGACATAAATGAGACGACAAATATAGATAGCAGGGATTTTGGTGCTGTAAAAGGGACCGATATTAAAGACCTATGTGAACTGGTCGGTGGAATGTCTTCGGGCGAGGAAATAATGATCCACGCGTCTGACGGCTTCAGAAAGTACTTTGGTTACGCAAATGTCTACGATCCAGACCCGAGACAGGGACAAATGGTGCTGACATGGTGGCGAGCTGATGATGGATACGTTCCAGACTATTCCACTGGGATGCGGCTCGTCTTTTTTGCTGGAGATCATGTATTTGGGCACTGGGATATGCACGAGTGCTTATCTCCTGAGTACTGGTACAATTACACGGACAGCGATGGCGGACACCCCTCGTCAGGCGGGCTATCTATAAAAAACATTGATAGGATAGTGATTTACAGCATGATGGATCCACCGGAATTATGTTCAATCGATATTTCTCCAGCCAACCTGACACTGGATATCGGTTACGAACAGCAGTTCAACGCAATTGCGTATGATCAATACGGCACAGAAATATCGAATATTATCTTTGTGTGGGCAAGCGACAATGAAACCGTTGGAACGATCAATGCTACAGGATTATTTACTGCACTCTCAGCCGGCAATGTCACGATAACAGCAGAGAATGAAACAGTGAAGGGGACAGTAAATGCAACAGTAAAGAGCCAAGTACCAGCATCAACGCCAACGCCAACCCCATCTCCAGATCCCACCCATCTGCCTGATCCTATTTTGACAATAATTAACATCTTACCATCATCAGTAACACTAAACATCAGCGGCACGCAGCAGTTCAACGCAATTGCGTATGATCAACATTATAATGAAATGTTTGGAGTTACTTTCAACTGGACAACCAGCAATACAACAATTGGAACAATCAATAATACTGGATTCTTCAGAGCTAATACTATAGGGACAACAATGATAAAAGCTACAAATGGAAATGTGGATGGAACCGGGAGTGTGATGGTATCCAGTACAGAACCAGCCGAAATACCTAAGGCAAAGGTAGCACCTTCTTCATCTCCTACCTCTGTCACCACTACGCCAAATGCAACCAAGATCCCTTTGCCATCCACAACACCAGCTCCTGTCCAAACATCTACACCAGTGCCATCATCATCAGTACAAGGATTTGAAGCGTTATCTGCAATAGGCGGATTGTTGGCAATAGCTTATGTGATTAAATGGAGGAAAAAAATAAAATGAATCAAAGAATAATATTTGTGATTTCGTTGTTTCTGTTGTTGGTATGCACGGTGTGTATTGCTCACGCGGATCCAACGACAGAAGTGCATGTGGTAAAATATGCTGAAGACGGGACAACCGTTCTTAATGAAACAGATGTAACTTATGAATGGATGGAGGCAAATCTACATGTCCAGGGAGACGGAGTAACGCATTACTACCACCAGGGACCCGTATTTGAAGGAGACAAATGGGATCAAAACGAGACTGCGAACTTTAAAGATAAGGGTGCTGTTAAGGGCACGGATATCATGGATTTATGCAATCTCGTTGGAGGAATGTCTCCTAGCGATGACGTAATGATCCACTCGCATGACGGCTACCACGTGGAGTTTGCCTACACGAGTGTCTACGAACCAGAAGCACGGCAGGGGCCAATGGTTCTCTGCTGGTACAATGGAAATGATACAAAGGTTGGTGAACGCCAGGGCGTTGGCTATCCGCCTGACTACTACACCGGGATGCGACTCGTCTTCTTCGCTGATAATCATGTCTTCGGTAACTGGGACATGCACGAGTGCCTGCCTGCGAAGTGCCAGCATTTCTATGAACTGTATCCCTCTACAAACGGGTTTACAGTGAAATGGGTGGACGAGTTGAGGGTTTATAGCGGTGGATATACTGATGATGAGGGAGGTCCTGCAAAATCCATGCCTGAGTCAGAACCAAGTTCGGCGCAGGGATTCAATGCCATTCCAGGGATTGCAGGACTCTTGCTGGTTGCATACATGCTAAGGAGAAGTATGAAATGAAAGTAGACAGCAGAATTTCCATTCTACCAACCTTAGTAATTACGATGGTGTGTATCGGGGTTATCATCACTGCAACAGGGTGCCTGCATCTTTCCGGAGTTACAGAGGAAAAAATCGACTGGAACCTGACACTTGTCGGCGATGAAGAAATGGTGCTGTCATTCGATGATATTACAGCAATGCCATCTTATACCGGGCGTGGTGGATTCTTCTCGACTGTTGGTATGAAATATGGCCCCTTTGAATGCAAAGGCGTTCCAATAGAAGACCTTTGCGATCTTGTCGGAGGAATTGACGAATCGAGCACGATATGGATATCCGCACCAGATGGATATATGATGGTTTTTGACTACGACCAGATAAAATGCGATTTTAACACCTTTGACCCGGAAGACCTTAGAGAGGTTCCGCATGGCGATCTAAAGCTGATATTGACATATTGGCAGGATGGCAAACTCCTCCCGGAAAATGATGGGAGACCTTTTAGAGTTTCCATAGTTGGAAAAGAAGACCTCATGACTGAAGGCAGTTACTGGGTTAAATGGGTAAACAGGATTGAGATCAGATGAGAACGGCTTATATGGTAACACTCTTATCTCTTTTGATAATTGTTGTTATCATTTTTGGTACAGTATTAACAGGTGAACAAAAGAAAACTGAATTGGATGTTATCTATGCTGGAAGTTTGATCGTGCCATTTGGGGAAATAGAACATCAATTTGAAAGCAGGCATCCAGACGTTGATGTGCGAATCGAAGGACACGGAAGCATCCAGGCAATCAGGCACATAACAGACATTCATGAGGAGTACGATGTGCTCGCGGTTGCAGACGAGAACCTGATTCCTGACCTGATGTATGCTACCGGCAATAATACAGAGAGCTATGCAGACTGGTATGTCAGATTTGCAAGAAATCAAATGGTTATTGCATACACCAACGAAAGCAGATACGCAAACGAAATCAACGAATCAAACTGGTATGAAATCCTTGCACGACCGGATGTGAAGTTCGGGTTTTCAAATCCGATGCTCGATGCATGCGGATACAGAACCCTGATGATAGCACAACTCGCTGAATTGTACTATGACGATCAAACAATCTTTGACAGGTTAATATCCTGCAATTTCAATCCGGAAATACCAGTAACAGAAAATAACGGAACCTACATAGTGCTCATACCGGAAATATTCAAGCCCCAAAGTAAAAAAATTATTATCAGGGGAGGGAGTGTGCAGTTGTTAGCACTACTTGACTTTGCCGAGATAGATTATATATTCGGATACAAAAGCGTGGCTCAACAACATGGATTGCGGTTTTTGGAGCTTCCAACCGAAATTGATTTGAGCTCGCCGGAATACGAAGACACCTACAAAAAAGTTATTGTCAGGCTTGGATTTCAACGGTTTACATCAGTTGGAACTGATCGGGTTGGTGAACCGATTTTCTATGCGATTACAATTCCGGAGAATGCACCACACCCGGAACTTGCTGCACAGTTTGTGGAGTTTGTGATAAGCGAGGAGGGACAGAGAGTGCTCAATGATATAAAGCAGCCCACGGTTATACCTGTAGCTGATAACTTTGACATGATGCCTGATGAGCTCAAGGAGTGTGTGATTGAAGGACGCAAGCCTTGATAATGGAGTAAGATAGAGATTATGACAATCAAAAGACCACTCTAAACCATCACCACAGACTTTGTAAATATCCAAAGGCTTTTTATTATATAGAATATCTATTGGCGGCTTAATATTGAAGAGGTATACAAAATATGGATTCTATGTATTGGTTATATATTGCACCTGTTGCAGGTATCATCAGCCTTGTTTTTGCAGGCTTGTTTGCCAGAAAAGTACTGAGCTACGAGCCCGGAACAAAACGAATGCAGGAAATATCCTCGGCAATTCAGGAGGGGGCAATGGCATATCTGAATAGACAGTACAAGACGATTGCGATTGTAGCGGTTGTACTTGCTGTTGTTATTGCCATCGGCTTAAAGCAGCACGACGGTTTTAAAATAGCTGTTGGGTTTGTCATAGGAGCGATTTTCTCAGCTCTTGCTGGCTATATTGGAATGAATGTATCAGTACGAGCTAATGTTCGTACAGCAAACGCTGCGAAAAAAGGATTAAAGGAAGCACTTGGCGTAGCAGTCAAAGGTGGGGCAGTCACAGGTCTTTCTGTTGTCGGTCTTGCACTGTTTGGCGTTAGTGGATTATACTTATTATATGGTGGAGAGCCGGGAAAAGTTGACCTGATCGTAGGCTTTGGGTTTGGAGCAAGCCTTATCAGTCTGTTTGCAAGGGTTGGTGGCGGCATATTCACCAAAGCTGCTGATGTCGGAGCCGATCTTGTTGGAAAAGTAGAGGCTGGCATACCAGAAGATGACCCACGAAATGCCGGAGTGATTGCAGATAATGTTGGCGATAATGTTGGCGATTGTGCAGGCATGGGGGCAGACCTATTTGAAACGTATGTGGTAACGATTCTTGCAGCAATGCTTCTCGGATCGCTTATCATAAAAGATATTGCTAATGCAGTCATATATCCCTTGGCGATCGGGTCAGTAGCAATATTTGCGTCGATTGCAGCGATATTCTTTATCCGCATCGGGGCTGGCAAAAATATCATGAACGCACTTTATAAAGGTGTTGCAGCATCCGCAATCATCTGCCTTGCAGCTTTCTTTGTAATCACGCAAACCTTATCAATTCCATTTAAATTTTATTATGCAACAATAATTGGCATCGTGATCATGGTATTGATGGTCATAATAACTGAATACTACACCTCTACAAAATACAGACCAGTAAAGAAAATAGCAGAAGCCTCTCAAACCGGTGCAGGCACCAATATCATTTCCGGACTTGCTTTTGGTTTTGAAAGTACAACAGCTCCAGTATTGGTTATCTCGGCAGGAATCCTCGCATCCTTTTTCCTGACAGGAGGTGCTGCCGATCCAAGCATGGGTTTGTATGGTATTTCCATTGCAGCAGCAGCCATGCTTTCTGTAACAGGAATGATCATCACCCTTGACTCGTATGGACCAATCACCGACAATGCTGGTGGTATTGCAGAAATGGCCGGACTTCCTGAAAACGTACGGGAAACAACCGATGCACTTGATGCAGTTGGAAACACCACAAAAGCTGTAACAAAAGGGTATGCTATAGGCTCAGCCGCCCTCGGAGCACTTGCTTTGTTTGCAGACTACACTCATAAAGTAGAACTCCTGCCAGGGGATCTTAGCCTTGCTAACCCGCTTGTACTTGCAGGGCTTCTCATCGGCGGACTCCTGCCATTTATATTCAGCTCAGTTACCATGAATGCGGTTGGTGATGCAGCTTTTAAGATAGTGGAAGAAGTACGCAGACAATTTAGAGAGATACCAGGGATAATGGAGGGAACAGCAAAACCAGAATATGGCAAGTGTGTTGATATCGTTACCAAGGCAGCCCTCCAACATATGATAGTACCAGGCATCATTGCAATAGCAGTTCCGCTTTTTGTAGGACTCATACTTGGAAAAGTAGCCCTTGGTGGCATGTTGATAGGAGTTATTGTATCAGGGCTTCTCTTAGCTCTTACCATGTCAAATGGTGGAGGTGCATGGGATAATGCCAAAAAACTCATCGAAGATGGACTTTATGGTGGCAAGGGTTCGGATGCACACAAAGCAGCAGTGGTTGGTGACACAGTTGGCGATCCATTTAAAGATACATCAGGACCTGCATTAAATCCACTGATAAAAGTAGTAAACATGATAGCAATACTATTCTCAGCTATCTTTATCCACAGCGGGTTTTTGTGAGAGGATGGGGGGCTTTCCCCACCCTTCACTCACTGCTTTTTCTTCCATCGTGCACCTGCACCAAGTTTTATATGGTTTCGTACCCGTGGGCCAAAGCGTGTTGAATCAAGGGCACAGATTTCATAAGCAGGAATTATAGCACGTATAACAGGTATATCGATGCCTGGTCTACTGAGGTTTACAATAATTGCTCTTGCAGATGTGGGAGCGAGTTTTTTAAGCAGCATCTGAATATTGTTGTATGGCTTGTTAGATGCCTGGTTTTCAAGCTCATCAAGTGTGGTTGTTTCTGTTTTATTTCGGTACCAGTGCCGATTTATGTTTTTGATGGCGTTGTACCCGACCCGCTGCTGCACCTCATCTCTCTCGTTGTTTTTGCGTGACCCATGTATTTGTACGAGTCTCGACTGTGCTGCCTCTGTTAATGCACGGTTTACCGCGACAGCAGGATCAAGGTGTGCACCTGCGCCGATGAGAAGTAATGTTGGATACTTCAACACAACGTCATCAACGGCTGCAAGAACGACGTGTATGCCGCTGTCCGCCGGAAGCAGCCAGAGGTGTACATCCACGCCTGCACCAGCGAATTTTTTATAAAGCTGATATGGCACGCCGTCCTCTATAGACAGCAGGATTTTTTTTCCTGTGTTTTTGGTGTATTCTGCTATGCTGTAAGCGTCCCGTTCAACAACTTCAAGGAGTCCGTGAAGTACTGCTTCTTCCATGCAACTACCTGCAGCAAGTCCATTGGTTTCACTTCGAAACAAGCGATTGCTTCCTAGAGGCGGCTCGTATGGGTGATACACTGCATTTGCAGGCACAAGAATCTCTTCACTGGTAAGTAGATCGTTGCCCCACATCCATTCAAGTGGTGTGTTAAGCGACATTGCTCCCTGCAATATCAACTCGTTTGGATTAAGGACGGTTTCTTGTTTTTTTAGATTCAGGTATGAGTCAATAATATTCTCTTTGTAACTGTGTGGCGTCTCTATATCTGCATTGTTTCCTGGTGCTTCAGCAAGGCATCGCTCAACTGCCTCCATCAGTGCAGAAATTCTTGATTGTTTATCACTTGCACCTTTGCCTGAATAAACCGAGTTTGCTCCCCTGGCTGCGTTTTTTCGTGTGACAGAGCACACATCTATACCAACCCTATCAAGATTTGTGATGGGTGTAATATTTGTAATTCCCAACTTTGCCTGAACAGCCTCTATGCGTGAAAGAGTGGTTTGTTCAGCAAGCACGCGATTAGTGCCATTGATGTAGGTAAGTGACGGATCAAGATGAATGCCCATAACTCTTAACGTTCCGTAATAACACTAATATTATTACAGTTGAAAACAGATAAAACCTTCGATTAGCCGGGGCTGTCAACTTGTTGGGTATTATACCAGAACTCTAATTTCTTTCATACGTTCAAACCCAGAACAGTAGACATTATACCTGAATATACAACCAGGTCGAAACAATACCAACACCCAATAACTTTACAACCACGTTTTTGTCGTATCCAAACGCTTAGGAGACATTCGCACATTCTCTATGGATTATCATTATTGTACATTCTCTGTTTGGCTATTCAGACCAGCAAAAGGTTTTAACTGATGAGCGATGAATTCATATTCTATTGCATTGAACATTCGAGAATTATATGAAGTCATCCATTGAAATCGGGAAGATAATTGGAATTCCAATAAAACTGCATATCACCTTACTGCTGGTGCTACCACTTTTTGCATACATCTTTTCAGTGAGCGAACAATTCGGTTTTGGCGGCGTACCATCTCAAAGCCTTCGATATGGATTATCCATTACTGCAACACTGCTCTTGTTTCTGTCTATTTTGCTGGCGTTTGCTTAACGAACGATAGCTCGATAACTGATACATTCGATTTCAATATAGCCAGCCAAGGCTGAAATCAGCTCTATGACAACCAACAGCTATTTTTAAACCGTCGTGCTGCTTTTAAGCCGATATGGCAATAACAACAACGAAATTACAACCGCTACAATCGCAATCGTCTTGTACTGTCTGTTGAATATGCCATTGCCCCTCTGGTGCCGAGGATAACCGCCGTTCGTTTTGTTTCCAGCATTTCCAATGGATGGCGGCAGAGTGCTTCGTGCATGGCTTGCAGGTCGGATGAGCTATATTGAAGCTACAAGAAAAGCGGTTTCCATTGGCCAGATGCTTGCTATTGGCATGGGAATTCTCGGGTTGTTAGTAATTAACCCGTGGCTTATTTTAATTGCCTTTTTCGTATATATTGGAGCAGCAGAAGAAGGAAAATCTACAGAGATGTCAGTCTCGCTTGAAGGCATCAAGGTATCTAATTTGATGAGTAAGGAAGTTATTTCTGTTCCACCATCCATGAACCTGAACGAGCTTGTGGATACGATGTTTGAAAGAAAACACATGGGCTACCCAGTGGCGGAAAATGGCAATCTACTTGGTATTGTTACTTTTACTGATGTCAGTCGTGTCCCCTCCCAAAAACGTGGTGAAGTTGTGGTTGAAGAGGTAATGACCAAAAATATCATATCGTTGCACCCGGATGATCCGGCAGAAAAGGCTCTTAAATTATTATTTACACATAACATAGGAAGACTGCCGGTATTAAGTGAACAGCGGCTCACAGGCATTGTTTCTCGAACGGATATAGTACACTCCATCCAGATTTTTGGTGGTAAACTTTGATAGAGTACACTGTAAATGTAACTGCCAAGCAAGAAAAAGGCATCGTCGTTGTTGGAACAGCACATGTATCGGAAAAAAGCATCAACGAGGTCAATGAAACAATAGAAAGAGAACATCCGGATATTGTTGCTGTTGAACTCTGCCAGGGTAGATATAAGGCTCTCGTAGGTAAACAGGAGGTAAAAGAAATACCTGTTAGGGAGTTGTTAAGTGCAGACAAGTTTCACTATTTTTTGATTCACTGGCTGTTGTCATACGTGCAAAAGAAGATTGGGGCCGAAATGGGGGTAAAGCCTGGAGCTGAAATGCTTACAGCTATTGAAAAAGCAAAGCAGATTGAAGCAAAAATCGCACTGGTTGATCGAGACATCCAGATTACTTTGCAGCGACTCTGGTCAGGGATGACGCTATTTGAAAAGGCGAAAATAACGTTTGCAATTATTGCAGCAGGTCTTGGGATTGGTGGAACAAAAGAGATAGATATCAATACTGTAACAGATGCCGATATAGTAACCCAACTCGTGGAGGAGCTCCGAAAATATGCACCGTCTGCTGCAAAAGTGCTCATTGATGAAAGGGATGCCTATATTGCAAGAAATCTTTTAGACATCTCACACGACGGGCACGTGGTAGCAGTGGTGGGAGCAGGGCACAGGGCAGGCATACAAAAATATCTTGAACATCCTGAAACACTGCCGGCTCTTGATAGCCTCACTACTTTACCAAAGAAACGATTTAGCATCCTGAAAGCTGCAACAATACTGATTATTATAACAGCAATTTTTATGCTTGCGGCGATGATTATCTATGGGCAAATCTCTCTTGCAACCATGCTTACAGCCATTGCCTACCTGTTTATCACACAGGGCGTACTATCAGCAATAGGGGTAATTATAGCAAGAGGGCATCCGTTCTCTATACTTACAGCCCTCTCATTAGCATGGTTTGGTTTCATTCATCCATTCCTTGCTGTTGGCTGGCTCGCTGGACTTGTGGAAGCATATTTTAGACCACCTACGCATGGTGATTTTACCACGTTAGCTGAAGCTTCAAGCTTTAAAGAACTAATGAATAACAAACTATTTCGTGTAATCATTGTAGCAGCACTTGCAAACATTGGAAGCATGGTTGGAACTTTTGTGGCTATACCTTTGATGGTGCACTACCTTGGCATACCAGACCCTCTTGAAATCATAAAACTAGCACTTGAAAATGTATTAAAACTGGTATAAGTATCGAGCTGAATCAAGATAGTCGTCTTCTTCCAGTTTCTCTATTTTTATGGATATGTGGTATTCAGACATTTTCACCACATCAGCTGTTTTTGCACCGCCAGTAATCGCTTTTTCGTATGGGTTTTGGGCGATGTTTCACATTCGATTTGCCTTCGCATGTGTGTTGGAATTGAACAATCTCAACTATAAATCTATCGCCCAGCCGCCGCCTGTAGAATTATTAATGCATCGAGGGATGTGATTTTGCCGTCGCCACTGACATCAGCAGCATCGTCGAACGAGCGGCTACCGGTGGCTATTTCGAGAGCGATCGCGGCATCTGCTGGTGTGAGTGCGCAGTCACAGTTGAGGTCACCTCTTATCGTTGGCACAAACCCCGCTTCATCCATAGCGTGTCTCACGTACGGATTTTGCATGAATTCACGCCACACTATTCCACTACGATAATTCTCAATCATGAGCATGATCGCACCCTCATCAATTCCGATATACTCATCAGTCCGCCACGTCTGGCATCCGCCGAGAGAAACATTCGTATCAAGATTGAACGCATCCTTAAAACCGTATTCACCCCATATTTTACCGCCATAAGTTTCGTACATATACCGCAAAGCAGGAATTGCAATATCAGGCGCTAACGCAACCGATCCTCCAGCTCCAGTCGGTGGGATGGTTCCATCGTGCCAATAGCAAGGACAGCCCCCATAGCCAGTATACCCGCCAGGTCCATCACATGCAGTAAGTCCCCAGCAGTTCTCGCCATAAGTGGCATACACATCGCTGTTATCGATACAGAACAATCGGTTCTCTCTGACTGCGTTTATCGAGTTCTGCCAGTAGTTTGCATAATCGTCATGTTTACACCTGAAATCAATCCAGCAGTGCGAATACTGATAGGTGAATAAACTTCCAGTCCAGCAATAGATAAAATTCTCACCGTCACAACTGTTTGAGGTGCTGCAGGGTAGTTTAAAGTCATCCATGTAAATCGCAGAACCGGATGTGGACGCATTGGTTCCCAAAATAGCAACTGTGAATCGGTTAACCTTCGTCTTATCCAGTACACCATCCTGCATTGTCAATTCCCACACTCTAAAGGATGAAACTGGTATATCAAGTTCATTCCAACCCGTCCAGTTCAAAGGCAATTCGTATATCCAGTATTCCTTGCCATAATCTTCTTCGATCTTAATTCTCAATGTATTACTGGAATTATCACCATATATCCACAGATTTACACTATCGTAGTTAGCTCATGTACTTTTTTGCAGGTAGGCTCCGCACCGTTCCCCGCCAGTGCCATCGCCAATGGTATAGCCGATCTTCATCGAATAATCCCCGATTTTGCTATTGTTCGAGCGCGATATATCGATGGATGCGCCGGAACCGGAGTCTGCAAATGTTACCCAAGCACTCACATCATTATCTTCAAAATCGTCTACCATTCTGCCACAGTCCCTTCCGTACGTGCTTGCCCACGCATCCCAACTCCATTTCGGATCCGGAACCGGATGGGTTGGTGAGCCAATAGCCAAGAGGTACATAATCATTGCTTCATTATAACCGCGCCAGTAGTCTGATGATAAGCCCTCTTCAGGAGTCCATTTCATTGCGATCGTATCAGTTCCGTTGAGCATCCACGTCCAGTTAACTCTTTCATAGAGCTCATTTGACAGGTTCATTATGCTCTCATTTTCTTTAAAATGCTCGCCGGCATGTAACACTCCTGCCATCAGGAGTGCGGTGTCAATGGACGATACCTCACAATCCCATTCACGCTCCCCCGTGCTCATGTTGATCCAGTGATAATAAAAACCTTCTTTATTATATAAATTGTTGAACGTTTCAAATATGGTTAATATCCGGTCAGATGCGTCCGTGCGATTTACCCACCCTCTGCTTTCTGCTATGCATATCGCCGAGAGGCCAAAACCCACCGACGCGATACTGCAAGGGGAATCCGGTGTGCTTCTATCCCTAATCAAACCGTTTGTTTGGTTTACTTCGCTCCAGAAATAGTTAAAAGTGGCATGTTCTACCATCTCAAGAAAATCATCGTCTGATACGGGCATGTCAGACAATTCCAGTCTGATGTCATCCACGTAAATGGTGGAACCGGGTGGACTGTTTCCGGATACGACCAGTGTAAAGCGATTTATCTTCGACTTATCATAGATACTTTCTGCGGCCCCCTCAGCAACAAAGGATGAGAGCGGTATAACGAGTTTTTTCCACCCACTCCAATCTATAATTGATGTGTACTTCCACCATTCTCCATTATACGCTTCCTCGAGCTTAATTTCCAGTGTATTGCCAGAATTGTCACCACACACCCACAAACTCACATTGTCATAATTTACCCATGTATCCATCTGCCTGTAAACGCCGCACCAGTTTGTTTCATACCCGCTTATGTTGCAGCCGATCCTCATCGAGTAACTCCCGGATTTACTGTTATTTGAAAGTGACAGGTTGATGGATGCGTTTTGGGTTGCAAATAGAGACCAATCGCCCACGTCAGCATCTTCGAAATCATCGATGATGGGATTTGTCATGTCCGCTTTCGTGAGATATTTCTCGCCATCTGATGGGTCGTACTGATTGGAATATAACACAGGTGAAATCGCTGCCATCTGCAGGATCATGGGCGCATCGAGGGGTGTGACTTTGCCGTCGCCATCATTTTCGACAATGCTATTATTGATTATGTCACATGCATTATTTTCGATATAGACTCCGTAGTCTCCATTTCTCATAGCGAACCCATCAATTGTGACATTATTAGCTGTTATATACGCACATTTACTGCTTCCCAAACCGAGTATATTTGAGCTCCCATTCTCCCCAACAAGTATAAATGATTTGGAAATTGAAATACGCTCATAATAAGACCCGTTATAAACAAAAATCGTATCGCTTTCGTTTGCTGCATCTATTGCATCCTGAATCTTCGTAAAGTCCGCACCGCCATTGACATCCACATACCAAATCTTTCCAGATGCTGTTCCAATAAACAACAAACTTAATATCGCCACTACAAAAAGAACAGCCATCAACTTCCGTTTCAAAGCATTTTCAATTACCATCTTCACATCTCCTCTATTGTAATGCGAGCAGGCGATCCCTTCTTATCGAAGAATGTACAAACTTGTTATCATCAAAGTCAAGCATTGATAATATTAATTTTTCTAATATCCGTTTTAGTTTTCTTTCATTATCTATATTCTTATTGAAATCATAAGATAGGACGTTGCCATGAATAATATTATCTCTAAACTTCTTAAGTTCTCTAATTTCTGAGTTATATATCCCTAATTTATAACTTGTAAGTAGTGATTCTATTTTATTTCCTATGGGTCTCCTATTAATACCGCCCACGTTACGCTCTAGCGTTTTTCTTTTTTTGTGATTTAAAGTCAGGTAAGTGTTTAGTTCTCCATTTTCTTTCTGGACAATGTAGGTATTTTTCTTTTCTTCGTCAATTATCACCCATTTACCCTCCCCTTCTTTCGTAATGGTAATATTCTTAGAAAATGAAATGCCTTCGGTTTCGACCATTTTCTTATTCAATCCTTCCGGAACGATGCCTTTATTCAACCCCTCTTCTAATTCTCCAGGTATACTAAACAACACCAAATCATTCCCAATTAAAGCTTCAAATTTATGTCCAACGATTTTAAATTCATCATCTGAAATTATAAACTCTTTTTCATTTGCTTTTGCATGTGCATTTGCAAGCATCTCTAATACAATCCAAAATATCGGAAACATCGTGGGAACAATCTTAATGTGCCTCTTATTCGCCACGTTAAACCAGTTGATAGCTCTAATAATCCCCGGCCTTTCAAACTGTGCTTCATTTCTAACTACTGGTATGGCTATTTTTATAAACTCTTCAATTCCTGCTGGGTGAATAATGGACGACCCATACGTTTTGTCAACCCCAACAACAACCGACCTCAATCCCCTTTTTTCATGTCTGTTCCCGTTTTCTATTTCATAACAGATATAATGACGGAAAAAGACATCACGATCTTGTGCAAATGTCAATAACCTACCATAGTCAGAAAGTATGATCTCCGCTTTTTCAATTGCTTTGTTGTGAGTGTCCGCAGATAATGAGATTTTAGCCTTACCCGTTGGATAATGAATCTTTTCATTCTTTATCTTTTCATATATCTCTTTATAATCCCCATAGGGAATAAACTCGATGTTATCATGGGTAAATCCACCATTTTTCCAAAATTCCATGTTATAGATATTTAACTCGACTTCGTAGTCCTTATCATCTTCTTTTTCTTTTTTCATAGACCGCCATCAACAGTTTATCATAGTACAAATGTTTCAGGATTCTATAAGTTTATCAACCTCTGAAGGATTGAATTCTTCAACTTCTAAAATATTATAAAGGAAATTAAACAGTTTCCCTCGAAGATCAAGAGATAGGTTGGGGTACCACACAGGACTTGCCACGACAAGAGTACGGAACACAAAAAAGGGCTGGATTACCTTGAGCAAAAAATAATCCCCTGTAAGCTCAAGATACCTCTCAAAAAACGCCTCAAACAACTGTTTAAAGCCGCCAGTAAAAGAGCCGTTGGTTTGCAGGGCGTAGAAAATATAATTCATAGCAAGAGACGACACATCATCTGCTGCTTCGCCCCATTCACCACGACTTCGATCAAGTACTGTAAAATCAGTGCCCTCACGGAACATGATATTATATGGATGAAAGTCGCCATGCGTCATGCACAATCTATCTGTATGGGTTTTAATCTTCCAGCGCCATTCAACACACTTTTGCTCAATCGCACACAACTCTCCCGGTGTAATATAAGAAAGGCTGTCTGGATAGCTATCTGTCAGACCCATTATGCATTCACCATGACCTACTGTATCACGAATCTTGCGCACATACAATTCAGGAGCAGTGTGCCTCTTTCGGTGGATTTTTGCAAGGTATTCAGCAAGTACCGTTGTTCGCTTCAAATCAAGTTCGCTTATCTCTCCCTTATTTTTTTTTATCTCTTCAAGGTCGCTAACATACTCGCTGCCGTTAACAGTTCTCATCAACAGGAAGAACTCTTCTGCATCGCCTGTAGAACACAAACCGCCATCCTTTGTAAAGTAACCAACGTCAAGAGATTCCACGTGTCCCGGCATACGGTTAAACGTGTCATGCTGCCAGAGCAGTACCTGTGCACGATCAGAAAAATGATCATGCCCAAAACCAGACTGCACCCGCATGCTCGAAAGTACGGCTGACTCTTCTTTTCCATCACGCTCAAAGGTAATCATATATGGTTTGCCATATCCAAAGCCTTTTACACCATCTTCCATCACATCTGGTGGAGCTGTGCCAAGCTCACTTATATTTTTAAGTTTAATATTTCCAAATACGCTTTTTAGATATTTTTCTACTTCTGTTACAAGCAGAGCTGAAACTGTTTCACTCATGTATAAGTTGTATCTTTTTTATCTATCAAATAGTTTCTTACACATAGACAAAGCTTATTTATGGAATAATTAATCTTACCATCAATCCTGATTATTTAATTGATTATCAGATGGTGCACAACAATGAATTATATTTCAAAAAACATATACTATGATTTTATTGAGCATAAACCTCTTGACATAGAAATCTGTGACGTTACTCTGCGGGATGGTGAACAAACACCTGGTACTGCTTTTACCACTGATGAAAAAATAAAGCTTGCTCTGAAGCTTGATGAAATAGGTGTCGAAACCATTGAAGCAGGCTTTCCTGTTGTATCCAACAATGAAAAAGAAACCATAAAGACCATTGTAGATCTTGACCTTAACGCTCGAATCTGCTGTCTTTCGCGCTCAAAAAAAGAAGATGTGGACGCAGCTCTCGAATGCGGAGTTGATATCATAAGCATCTTTATCGCAACGTCAGACATCCACCTGAAATACAAATACCATTCAAGCTATGAAGAAATGAAACAAACAGCGCTTGAAACCCTCGAATACGCAAAATCGCATGGTATCATAGTAAGATTTGCTGCAGAAGACGCGACTCGCACCAGTGTGACCAGATTAAAAGAGATCTTCCTCGAAGCAGAATCCTATGGTGCAGACTACATAAGTATCGCGGATACTATAGGTATCCTCACACCCGCTACAACAAAGTATCTCGTAACCGAGATAAAAAAAACAATCAAAAAAAGTCATCTCTGCATCCACTGCCACGACGACCTCGGCATGGCAACAGCAAACACCATCACAGCAGCAGAAGCAGGAGCAAAACAACTTCACACCACAGTAAACGGCATAGGAGAACGCTGTGGCAATGCAAGCCTTGAAGAAGTGCTTCTTGCTCTCAGAATCGAACACAATATCGACAGGTACAGATTACCGCCCCTCCGTAACCTTTCCAGACTCGTTGAAGCATATTCAGGCGTGAAAGTAGCAAAAAACAAGTCAGTGGTCGGGGAAAATGCCTTTGCACACGAATCAGGCATCCATGTGGCGGCAATACTCGAAGACCCACGCACTTATGAGGCATATCCGCCAGAACTGGTTGGTGCAAAACGATGTTTCATACTTGGAAAGCACACCGGCAGAAAAGCGCTTCTTGGCATACTGCGGCACAGAGGCTACCACGACCTTACACATGAGCAGCTCTGTGAGCTTGTAGATATAATAAAAGAATGCAGGGAACGAAAACAGGAGCTCACTGTAAATCATGTCGATGAGCTGGTCAAAAAAGTGAAAGAGGTATAATTTAAGTGTTGGGAATTATATAGAATGCAGAATGGCAAAATAAAAACAGGATATCACAACGACATGCAATATCTAAGAACTCTTGGAAGTTATTTTCTTGCTATTATCGTTATCTTTATTATTTCCCTTGCAGCAGGCTATTGTTACCCATTCTACTTTCCAGAAGAGGCAACAGCATCTTTTGAAGACATTGGTGGAATGTTTGAATGGATAACCGCCCTTCATCCTGTGTTACTTATGCTTGCTATTTTTGCAAACAATGCTCTAAAGAGTTTTGCTGCACTTCTGCTTGGTCTTGGCTTTGGCATTATTCCTGTGCTTTTTGTAGCTTCAAATGGTTTTATTGTTGGTCTGGTTGTAAATCTATCAAGCAAAACCGAAGGTTTGTTATTTACTGTGGCAGCTATCACACCTCACGGCATCATTGAGATTCCCATGATTTTATTAAGCGCTGCAATTGGACTGCGCCTCGGTTGTCTCATGTTTTCTGTAATTAAAGGAAAGACTGCAGATATAAAATATGAGGTTAAAAAGAGTGTTACATTTTACCTGCACTGGATTATGCCACTTCTTTTTCTTTCCGCACTAATAGAATGTTTTATAACTCCCTTGGTTATTCTGGTGGTGCTGTGAGAGACAACGACAACCCCCGGGCAAAACTTCCGTTAAAGGAAGAACTCAGTAAGTGGTATAACGAGCTTCTGTGGATGGCAGAGGTAATCGACGTGCGTTATCCTGTAAAAGGACTGTGTGCATGGTATCCATTCGGATTTAGTCTTAAATCCAACGTATATAACATCCTTCGAGAATTGCTAAATGTAGATCACAGCGAGGCTCTTTTTCCATTACTTATTCCAAAATCCGAGTTTATGAAAGAAGCTGAACACATCAAAGGTTTTGAAGATGAAGTGTACTGGGTAACACACGGCGGCACAGAACCACTGGAAGTTCCACTTGCACTGCGACCAACAAGTGAAACCGCCATCTATCCAATGTACAGGTTGTGGGTTAGAAGCCATACAGACCTGCCTTTGTTGATATACCAGATAGTAAACACGTTTCGATACGAAACAAAGCACACCCGTCCTTTGATACGCCTGCGAGAGATTACTTCATTTAAAGAGGCTCATACGGTACATGCGAGCTGGGACGAGGCTTCTCTGCAGGTGGAAGCTGCCACTAAAATGTATCAACAATTCTATCACAGACTTGCTGTTCCTACCATTGTATCAAAGCGTCCTGAGTGGGACAAGTTTCCTGGCGCTGATTATACGATGGCAGTGGATACGCTGATGCCGGATGGACGCACCCTTCAGATAGGAACCGCACACCACCTCGGTACTAACTTTGCCAAAACTTTTGAAATTACTTATGAAGACGTGGATGGCAGTAAACAGTATGTCAATCAAACCTGTTACGGCATATCTGAGCGGTGCATTGCAGCACTTATAAGTTTACATGGCGATAATCATGGTCTTGTGCTGCCGCCAGAGGTTGCGCCTGTGCAGGTAGTAATTGTTCCGATTATCTTTGGAGAAGGAAAAGAGGTGCTTGTTGCATGCAAGCAGGTTGAAACAGAATTAAAAGCTTCTGGGATAAGGGTAAAGCTGGATAATAGTGATGAGCGGCCTGGTGCCAAGTACTATAAGTGGGAATTGAAAGGCGTTCCAATAAGAATCGAGATTGGACCAAAAGATTTGCAGAAAAACTCATGCATGGTGGTGCGCAGGGACACGATGCAAAAACAGTCTACACCTCTTTTGAAGCTGAACCCAGTGGTCGAGGATTTGTTTAAAAAAATACACCAGCACCTGCTTGAATCGGCAAAAAAGCATCTTGATAAAAGTATTATCGATTGCAAGACGCTTGAAGAGGTAGCCGGGAAACTGTCTTTGGGGATTGTCAGGATTTCGTGGTGTGGTGAGCAGCCATGCGGTCTTGAGATAGAAGAAGCGACTGGTGCAAACATTCTTGGAGTACCTGTTGGAAATCTTGGAAAAATGGCAGGAGTGTGTCCTGTCTGTGGAAAATCAACAATGTTGAAAGTACTGATAGCTAAAACATACTGAGAAACTTCGGTTCTTGGACAGAACTAAGAAGGTGTAAGATGAAGATGAATGAATATCAGATACAAAAGAAGTCAATCGTCGGGCAGAAAAAGCTAAAGTGGACATTTTGAAACTTTTCAGAGGTGGAAAATCCAGAGAAAAGAGCCAGAGGGATTTTAGAAATGCACTGGAATGGCACACTCCAGTTCCCAGTCTATGAAGCTATTAGATGGGGTGAAATTAACAAAAGAAGTGATGAAATATGCGAAAAGATGGTCAAAAGACCGGATAATTCACTGAAGTGGGATGTTACCATCGAGTCTCGCATTCTGGTAGGTTATCTATTGTGGGGTAGCTATATTTGCATTTGGTTACCACTATTAAACTATTGGTGGTATTTTAAAAACGTTAGCTACTAAACATAAGAAATTAAAAATGGAAAATAGATATCTATTTTCCATGTGCACTTATTCAACTGCCACAGCCACCATGATCATTACGATCGATTTTTGGGTATTCATTCTGTTACTCATATATTTCACACCTTATATTACGCTACACATCACTTTATGATATTTTATGCTATTGCGCGTAATTATTAACGCGCTGTGTTTGAGTTGCCTTTATAATTGTGAACTGCCTGTTTTCATGCACAAACATGAAAACAGGCATTGTTCCATGTTGGCTATAATAAGCCACAATTCAGATGTTTTTTTATTCGATTGTATACATGCAGTATTTTTCTCATATCACTGCTTTTTTATTTTTACATCTATTTATTCAAAGTTACTTCCAAATTGTTAACGAAAATTGTTAACAAATTTCTTTATGTTCTGATTAAATAAAAGAGGTTAAGAACGAAAGGTTAGTACTTATGATTCGAATCTATGGTACATAATTATGGCATGGATACGCTGTTGGAAAAATTGCTCTGGCGTCCTGAATGCAATAGAAGTTGCAATTCATAGGGTGTCTGATGGACTCCTCACCTGCTGGTGCTAAATCGAAGAGCGCTTGAGTTGAACATCCATTTCGTGTTTCGTGGGACGGAGATCTTCCTAAGAATATACGGAGTTTTTCTGCTGTTTTTATCAGTAAACTGTACTCTATATCCATTATAGATGCTATACCATCTTTAAATACAGAAGCATATCAATATTTTGGATTTACTACCAAATCTAAAGGAATTATAAACTTTTTATTGCACTTTTTACACAGATACCTTCTTAGATATATTTTCTGTGGTCCGAACTCACCTAATAATACTTCTGTTTTATTACATGATTCGATCCACAGGACTGGCAAATCGGTCTTACAAGCTCGAAATGGTTTCTTGGAATGAATACAAGTCTTTTATTTGTGTTGTGGGGTTGTATTCTTCCAGGTATCCATCTCTGCTATGATTTTACCGGGTTCCGGATCACCTTTTGAAAAATCGGAAAATTTGAGTTGTATATGGCAGATAAACTCTTCGAGGACAGATAACTCACCATACTTATGTTTTTTAGTCTATTTCTGAATATAGAGTTGAAATGTAAGTTTGTTTTTGATTACGCAGTAATCAAGTGCGTTAGCAATCAAGATTCGCCACGATCAAGGGTCAGGATTGTTTTTGGGTTTGCAGCTTCCCCAATAATAATGATTGCACCATGCTTGATTTTAGCGGTTTTTACCTTCCCTACTATATCTGAAATAATTCCTCTTATTATTTTCTGGTCAAGCCAGAAAGCATGGTATACCACAGCAACATCTGTATCAGGCGGGTATGCCACCCGGTCTATTATCTCCTGTATCTTTTCAACCCCGAGAAATATGACCATGGTAGCCAGATGCTTGGATAGTTCTTCAATTGGCTCCTCTGGTCGTGTTACTATCACGGTTTGAGTAACACCTGGAAGTGTCAACTGTGTTTTTAGAAGTGCTGCTGATGCAAACATGGCTGAAATACCTGGCACCACTTCGACCTTAATACCTCTTTTTTCAAGTGCATGGATTTGTTCGAGCATCCCACCAAAAAGAGATGGATCTCCACTGTGGATGCGTACTACTGTTTTTTTCTGTTTAACATAAGTTTCTATCGTATCTGTGATTTCATCAAGTGTTTTTCCATAGCTGCTTATAATATCTGCTGCTGCAAGTTCGATGATTTCAGGAGCAGTTGCATCACCATAATGTATTACAAGGTCTGCTGTTTTAATAAGTCGTTCCGCTTTTATACTGAGCAGTTCCAATGTCCCAGGACCTGCGCCTACAAAATAAACCTGTGTTATGATTAAACACCTCTAAATGAATCTATTTTTTTGTCTGTTCATCTATCAAAAATATATTTGAACCATTGTTATCCATACATTGGAAATTCTTTTCGTGGTGGTGGCACGCCCTCTGTATTCCTTACCTGGTCTGCCAGTTTTTGCATTTCCACCTCTATTTCTTTTGCCTGTTCAACAAGATCTTGTATATCTATGTTCAGATTATATATTTTATTCAGTGCCTCTATTACTGCTATGGCTGCTCTTGGTTCTGGGTTTTGGCTGTTTGTCTCTCCAAGCAAGCTTATAGCAGGCATTTCTTGCAGGTGACATGCAATCATCATGCTGCCTGCTATACCTGAAATAGTCCCAACCTGAAATATCTCAACGGCATCCTTTATTTTTTCGAGCATTTGACTGGTGGTCGCCGAGCCAAACACCTTGTGTTCCCCGCTCATCGTAGCTATACCTGCTATTGGCACGATTTCCTTTACGTTTATTGTTTTAGCCCAGTCCACAATTTCTTTGCTGATATCATAAGCGACTGCTGGATGTATGGGAATATCTGAAATGATAATTAAGATATTGTGTTCAGTTGATTCGTATATGCGTACTGGCATATTGATTATGCCATTTGATAAAACTGCTATTGGTGGGAAGTATCTTGAGTTGATCATGCCTTTTTGTACCATTTTGAGTTTATCTATCATGTACTGGCAGGCAATGTTTCCTATCAACCCGGTACCTGGGAATCCATTGAATAATATTGGATTCGTTGATTCAATTGGTTCAGAAATTATCTGGTAGTTGTCATCCTTTTTGCTGTTCATGTCTGTCCCCCTGCACACAATGTGTACAGAAATTACCAGCACTGCAAAGCTGCGCTTTGCAGAAAAACTCTCGACTGCACAACTTCGTTGTGCAGAACTATAATACCGGTAACCTTTAACAATTCATTATTTACAGAATACGTGTTTTACGTTTCTTCTATGATAAATATGTTTACAATCTTGATTACTACATAATCAGGATTCGTTATTTACACAGTAAGTATTTTACATTTCTTCTATGATAAATATGTTTACAATCTTGATTTAATTATTATACCCCGCTGCAGAGCAGCGGGGTGTGCCGTCGCAATTTGACTGCAAACAATTGGAGTTTGTGCATCGTTCAAAATTATTGAAATAAGATAACATTCGTGGCACTAAAAATGGGCACAGATAAAACTACTAAGATGAGAATACAAATATGATTAATAAGAAATTAAATAAAAGCATATGGTTATTATACATAGAACTTGGAATAATGATTGTACATCATAGTCAAATGTGTTGGATGACAGTATAAGCAAATGGAAGTAATCAATAAACTAAATTCAGTTAGAGATATGAAATAAGTATCTGAAGTAGATACATTTTTGAAGTATAAAATTATATAAAAAAATATATGACGAAAATATCGATATATTTGTCTGGAAGCATAAAAAAAGGGAAAGACGACACAAAGAGGTCATTTTGGACTTATGATGATATGAAGTATATTATCAATAATATTCACGGATATGAAGTTAATATACTAAATCCAGCCACTGAGAACATTAAGAGAAGTAATCCATTAGAAAATTTCGGAGCAGATTTATACCTTGTGAAAATGAGTGATTTTTTATTCACAGATTTAAGAGAAAAACGAGGAATTGGAGTTGGATCAGAAATGACTATGGCAAAATATTATAAAATCCCAGTAATTTCTATCTGTCCAAAAGAGAGTAATTACAGGCGATCTAAGCTCGAAAATGTATGTGGTGAAGATTTGTATGACTGGATACATCCATTCGTTTTAGGTTTATCTGATAAAATAGTAGAGAATCTAAAGGAAGCTATCGAATGGGTAAATGAGTTCGTAAAACGCTCTACATACATTAAAGATTTAGATAAAAAACCTCATCCAGTTGATGAATTTCAGAAAATATCGAATAATTGGGAAAAAAATGACATTAAAGACTTCGGAATTATCGATGAGGCAATCCGTCTTTTTATTGAAAATCAATTAGATAATAGTGCTGAATTGGATGATGCTAATGGAAATTAAAGGCCGAACTATATCGGAGGTGTGGGAGAAGAGTATACAACAGATTATCAAAGATGATTCTCCATTAATACCCACCCAACACGCTACAATGGCAAAAGAATTACAGAATATGATAATGATTGTTGATGAACCTTTTGGAGAACCGAGAGTTTCAAATAAATATTCGTTTCCCGAAAAATTTCAAAATGAATACTCCGAGTTTCTATTGGAACCATATGCTAAATCGGATATATTGCACTCACGAATATGTGAATATGGCGAAAGTAAATTGAATCAAATCGAGCAATGTATAAAAATACTTCAGGAAGATTGGTATTCTCGAAGAGCCGTTATAACTTTATGGAACCCCAATGATGATTTATATTCATCTTTTCCACCATGTATCTGCTCATTTCAAATTATGATTAGAAAAAATAAAGTAGATTTGGTAGTAGTAATGCGAAGTAATGATGCATGGTTATCTGCACACCCAGATATGATTGCTCTTACAAACTTACAAAAGAAGATATCAAAATTGATCGGATTAGAATGTGGGAGATATGTTCATCATGCAGTAAGCTACCACATATATGAATATGATTATCCAATGGCACTAAAGGTGTTTTTTGTATGAGTACTCATTCAATTTTATATAATGGTAATGTAGAAATTGACACTCAGATGCTCAATAGCATTATACAGTCTGTTGTCACTTTTACTGACGATATCTGGATCAACTCAAATATTACCCTATCTAAAAATATGCCAACCACCACTTGGGAAAATGCTCATGATATTATAAGCCTTTTAGAAGATAAACAAATCATTAAAAGATGGAGTTTTCCACATTCAGAAATAAATGAAAAGAGTTGTGAAACAGGTAATAAAAATAGCCCTATTATAATCGACACCACTGCTAAATCAAAACCCAGCAGAAAAATTGATGAAATACCTTTCGATAAATATGAAGAAATAAACAATCAAATAAACAAGATTTTTCTTACGAACAAAGATTTATTACCAACTACATCCCTTACTTATCAACCAATTCGAGATGTAAAAAACGAGATAGAAACCACCTCAAAGGTAATCTCTATAAGGAAAGAATATTGGTCAGTTGCAATTGCAAGTCTTCTCGGAGCAAATAGTTTGTTAATTGCTTCAAAATATAAAAACATGTGGCTTACTGCCTCAGAAAAATTGAGATATCCTTTAGTGGAAAAAGAGGTTATTCAGCATATACTAGAAAATTATTGTTCAGTTCCCGATATGACTATGCTCAAACCCGAGGACATTATAAAACTGCACAATAAAAATAAAAATTTTAAGGAAAAAATTTGTGGAATTTGTGAAAATATTTCATCAGAATTCCAATGTATGTATGACATAGAGCCCTTAGGTCAAGCAATGCAAGATGGTATTTGGGAATATGTAGACGAAATAAGTGGCGTGAAAAAATCAGGCACTATAAAAAATGTGGCGTATGCCATTAGTAGTATTTTCATTCCAGAATTATCTGCATTGCCATTTGTAGACGGATATATCACATGGCTTTCTAAAAAAAGAAAACACGGATATGTTTTTTTTCTCTCAGAATTAAAGAAAATTAATCGTCAACCTGTTAATAAAAGTCGGGTGCTATGAACAAAATTGTAAAATCTGAATGTGAAGTCTTACTGATATATCCACCCTATTTTCGATTGCTTGGTGAATTTAGAGCATGGTATCCATTAGGTGTTGGATATCTAGCCTCTTATTTGAATTCATTTGGTATACCAACAAAAGTTTATAATGCTGATACTGAACTGTTTAAAAATGAAAATATCATTTCTTATAAAGACAAGTTTTATAAGTCCGAAGCAGTACTACCAAATAAAAATGAACAATTTATTCTTCATGAGATGAAGAATGTTTTAAAGTCATTACAACCAAGAATAATCGGAATAAGCGTCTTAACAGAAAATATTCCTTTGATAAACGATATAATTCAAGTCTGTCACGATAGTCTTTCAAATGTGCCCATTATAATTGGTGGGGCACATACCCTAATTAGTCAGAATCTAACCAAAGAGATTTGTGATTGGGATTACATCCTGATTGGTGATGCTGAAGAAAGTCTTTTTGCATTAGTAAAATATCTATTAGGCTTAAATAGTTCGCCTTCATTAAAAGAAATTGATGGATTAATATACAAAGAAGATGAAAGAATAAGGAATAATGGAATATTGAAGATAAGCGATAATTTAGATTGTTTGCCTTTTCCTAATTTGAGAGATATGTATTCCTTTAATATTGATTTGAAAGAAAAGTTTAAAAAAGTAATGATCTCAACAACGAGGGGCTGTCCTTTCAAATGTACTTTTTGCTATATGAATAAGTATTACAAAGAAATGAGATATCGTAGTCCAGAGAGTGTAATTAAAGAAATTGAATTTAATGCATTTTCATTTGATATAACTAAATTCTATTTTATTGATGATTCTTTTGGGACTAATAAAAGTTTTTTTTATGATTTGTGCAATTTAATAAATAGCCTCTCTTTCGACATAAAATGGTCATGCATGACACACGAAAAATTGATATCGAGAGAACGTTTAGAAACCATGAAGAAGGCTGGTTGTGATTCGATTCACTTGGGTATTGAATCAGGTAGTGATCGAATACTCAAGTTGCTAGGAAAAAAAACTACAGTAAGTCAAATTGAAACGAAAGCCAGACTTATTAATGATGCTGGATTAAAATTAAAGGCATTTTTTATGGTGGGTATGCCTACCGAAACTGAAGAAGATATTAAAAAATCTATGGAACTTCTGAAAAAAATCGAGCCACATGAGGCTATTTTGCAGATATATGTACCATATCCAAATACAAAACTCTATGACTACATAAATGAAAATATATGTAACATTGCGAGCTTCTACAATTGGAGTAATTTCTATAAAGCGAAAATCAACTATCAAATGATAGGTGAAATACATCAAAAAAGATTTGATACTTTATTAAAAAACTTCTTTAACTTAGTCGAGGAAATAAATGAAGAAAATAAAGTATACGGCTAGAAGCCCTTCATTCACAAATCCTGGCAATCCATTGATTGTCAAGTTTGATCTTACTCACCTATCAAAGTATATGCTATTAACTCCATTCACGCGAATTGTTCTACAACTTAGCATACATATACCCTATCGGGCGAAGTTGGGTCGTGCCTAATAAAAATGCTAATTATGTTGTTTTTATACAATATTGATCCAATAAAAGGGAAGGTTTATGAATGAATCTTTTCGCCATTGTAGGGCCAAGCGGTAGTGGCAAAACCTCTGTAGTAAATGCACTTAAGTCCTATGGTATTAAAACCATGGAAGAAAATTATATCGGATCTTACCCTTCTCGGTTTAGTAATAGGGAACTATTGTCAAAATGGTCATGGATTGCTCGCTGGATAGAATTGGTTTGGGATTTTAAACTTACGGGAACTACGGTAATAGTAAGTGATAGATGTCCTTTAGAGGTGGTACCATATGCAACTGAAGGAATTCTTCTTCTTGAGTCTCTCAATAGTACTATAATGGAATTCCAAAACCATGATGTTTGGATTCGAACGATATACCTTCGTGTACCTCTTCAAATTTGTTTTGAGCGATCCCGAGAAAGACTTCATAGAGAACCATGCAGACAAATCTATGGAGAAGAGGATTTAGATTACGTTACATCAATTTATGCATTTTATGAAAAGAGTGTCGGAAATCTATGGGACTTCACTATTGAGGCTTCTGAAAGATCTATTGAGGAGATTGTGGACGAGATAAGGCGAATTATTGATCGCAATAGTTAATGCTTATATCATTCGGGACAAGAGTAATGAAGGACGACTTTATAAATATTAGGTTTGTGCCTTTTAATTTCATTGTTAATTAGAGCAACGAAAGAACTTTAGCTAACCTCATGCACCCTCCCGATGCCCCGTACAGAGCGAAGCGAAGTCCAGGGTCTGTGACTACTACGTAGTCAAGATTCGTTATTTACACAGTAAGTATTTTACATTTCTTCTATGATAAATGCGTTCACAATATTCCCTTTTTGTGAAGCAGTTCTGCGTTCAGTATACTTGCTCCAGCTGCACCTCGAATGGTGTTATCCCTACGACAATATATCTAATTCCTTCACGAATGCGTCCGACACTTACACTCATACCTCCTCCAGCATTACGATCCATGCGCGGCTGTGGTCGATCTTCCTCATCTCTGACGATGATTACTTTTTCAGGCTCTGTTGGAAGGTCATGCAGATCGGTATCAAATCTTAAAAACGCATCTTTAACCTCCTCTGGTGTTGGATCATCTGCCATTTGTACCCACAAAGCTTCAGTATGCCCATCCATAACCGCAACTCTATTGCAGCTCGCACTGACATTGATGTCTGCATTAACAACCTGTGAACCATCAAACTCCCCCAAAAGTTTTAATGTTTCAGTCTCCATTTTCTGCTCTTCTTTTGGAATATAAGGGATGAGGTTGTCAATAATCGCCATTGACGGTACACCATCATAGCCTGCACCCGAAACTGCCTGCATGGTTGCTACTTGAATATTTTTCAGTCCGAATCCAGTAAGAGCACAGAGACTTGTTACCATGGTGATCGTACTACAGTTAGGGTTAGTTATTATGCATCCATCCCATTTACGCATATCCCGCTGCACATCGATAAGCCCAAGATGTTCGGGATTAACTTCAGGGATTAGCAAAGGCACATCAGGAAACATTCGATAGGAACTTGCATTGCTTGCCACGATAAAACCAGCTTTTGCAAAATCGGCTTCAATGGTATATGCAAGATCTGCAGGAAGTGCTGAAAAAACAATATCTGCATCTACCTCTTTTACATCTACCGGCACAATCACCTGTTCTGCAACGCCTGCTGGAAGTTCTCTCTCAACGCGCCATTTTGCAGCATCCTTGTATTTTTTTCCAGCACTTCGCTCGGATGCTGCGAGTGTGGTTAGCTCAAACCACGGGTGGTCTGTTAACATTGAAATGAACTGCTGACCTACATTACCAGTAGCTCCAAGAACACCAACACGAATTTTTTCCATGACACCTGCCCCATAATAGGTTATTGTAAAACAGTTGTAACGGCGGGAAGATGTATTAAATATTGTGGTGAAGTGAGACTGTCAGATTGCGTAGTGTTGCAGTTGAAAGGTTGGAATCTCTCTCATATTCAAACCCGGGGCGGCATTCACAAGACCGGTAAGCGCTCTGTGCACAATACCCCGCATCACAGGTGCAACCATTCTTCTTCCTGCCACTTTTACCAGTTACACTCGACTTTCAAACATGTGCGAAAAATCGGTAGTGTACTAACTTTCGTGACCTATCGCAATTTTATATTTTTTATGCACCCTACTGGTAGTGATTTTGAATGACACATCAAAATTATGTAAAATCGCCATCAATCTCGATGATTGTTAATTCAACGTCACGGTTTATGGGACACTACCTAATAACGCTGGATGGTTTGTGGCAAGGCAAACTGGTCATACCATAATGGTAAAACCTGGCTCTGTAGTTACACTTTCTGTTCCAAGACATAAAGAACTTGATAGGGGCACACTCAGAAAGCTTATAAAACTTGCTGGTTTAACCGTTGATGAATTTGTTGAGTTGTTATGATGGTAGGATGTTTTACTACGATGCCTCAGTAATTCATTTGGGAGCTGGATTGTTTGGGTCGAGGCTATCGTTAATCTGTGTATTAAAAATTTCCGGAAGATGATGCAGTTCAGGTAAACCATTATTTGTGAGTTTTCTAAGTAGTGTTGCACACTGCATGAAGCGGCAAGAAGGGTGGGGGCGTAATAAACTACACTGTTTTTGGCTCTTAACCAAGCAGATTTGTAAGATTTGTATAAATATTTACCAAAATATTTTGTAACCGTAAGCTTTGTATAATGTGCACTTATAAGAGTTGCACATGGGTATGTTGGTCATGGATTTTGAAGTTGTTGAGAAATATATTGGGACGCAAAATTACAAAGGGAAACCAAAATGTTTATAAGAAGAAAATCACTAACAAGCCCTGTACCTATAAGTACGGGGTATAGTGACTTTCAAAATACAAATAACAACCCCGAAGGAGGCACGGATGCTCTGCAATTCATTGCAGAGTGGGAAGGATGGGGCTTGAATATCAAAAACAAGAACAAGTGTATAATGCCTGAAATTAGCTATGAAAAAATAGTGATCGAAGCACTTAAAAAGGATGCTTTCAGTAGGAGAAGTTTGCCGATGATTGGCACCATAATCCTTGCAGCTATTTTTATTTTTACGCTATTAGCGGACTTTATTTTCAAACTTCCAAGCAATTTAGTTCCATTTGCTATATGGGGATTTCTTTTTTTCCTTCTCAAAATCTTTCTTGTTTTACTGATATTTTGGATAATAACGCTGTTTTTTGGAGGGATAGTTATTAAACAGACAGGGGAAGATGCAAAGGGGGAGCAAATTTGTTTGAAAGAAGGTTTTAGCTTTGTGAAAAATAAAATGTTGAGTTTAATATGTGCAGGCATTCTAATCGCATTTATTCCTTCTGTAATTGATTTGGGTGTATCTAATATCCCTTATGTCGGAGGGTTACTAAGTTTTATTGTTTCAATTATAATAGCCCTGTTAGTTTTTGTGACCTACCCTTGCATTGTTTTAGGTGAAAGAGGAGCTATTGATGCAATTTCTGCAAGCATTCATCATTTCATCGAAAATAAACTTCAAATTTTTATTATATGGCTCCTCAGAAGCGTTATTGGCTTGGTCATCACGTTTATATTTGCAATTCCGTTTATTATAGTATTTATTTTATTTATATTCCCGATGTTACCTTTACAAGGGTTTCCATCATATTTTCCTTCAATGATGTCTGTTATAGTAATCACCTCAATAACCATAGTTATTTTAGCGATCGGGCTATCAATAGCCTTGGTATTCTCTTACGGAGTAACTGCAAGGTATTACATTACAACAATTGGAAGAACAGATGAGGATGATAATGAAGGGATGTAGAATAAACACAAACTATAAATTTAATTTCATTTGTAATAGATAGGGGCAGTACACGGCAAATGGGATGCCTCGGAATTTATTCCGAGTGTGGAGTGGTCGGGGCTATGCAGTAATCGGGAATGGAAGAATTTATAAGCATTTGAAGGTATTAGACACAACCATGAGTGGTAATGTGTGGAAGTTTGGTGACGATATTGATACTGATGCAATCATTCCTGGTCGTTACCTTGTTATCAACGATCCTGTTCTGCTTGCAGAGCACGCTTTCGAGGGTGTGCGACCAGAATTTGCAAAACACGTGAAGACAGGAGATATTATCGTTGCAGGTAGCAATTTTGGCTGCGGCTCATCGAGAGAGCATGCTCCTCTTGCACTCAAGGGTGCAGGTATAAGTTATATTATTGGAAAATCCTTTGCCCGCATTTTTTTTCGAAATGCTATTAATATCGGGCTTGCTGTACTGGAATGTGCTGATGCCGATAAAATCAGAGATGCTGATGAGATCGAGGTTAATATCAACACAGGGGCTATCATCAATAAGACACTGAATGAAACCTATCACGCGATACCGCTTCCAGATTTTCTCCAGACTATCGTGCGATGTGGCGGGCTTATTGAATATGCAAGACAGCTTGTATCAAAAAAAGGTGACGTTTATGACACAGTATAAAATTCCAGTTATTCCGGGCGATGGAATCGGTCCAGAGATTATTGCAGAAGGCTGCAATGTTCTTGATGCAGCAGGTGAAGAGTTCGGCTTTGATATTGAGTGGATATACTATCCACATGGAGCAGATCATTATCTTGCCACTGGTGAATTAATTTCAGAGGACACACTAAAACAACTTTCATCCTATCCAGTGATTTACCTCGGTTCCGTGGGAGACGATCGAATAACCCCCGGAGTGCTCGAAAAAGGCATACTACTTGCTATGCGATTCTATTTTGACCAGTATATCAATCTAAGACCAGTAAAACTTCTACATGGCGTGTGGACTCCCCTCAAGGATAAAATCCCTGAAGATATTGATTTTGTGGTTGTACGGGAGAATACCGAAGACTTTTACATAGGAATCGGGGGCAGGTTAAATAAAGGAAGAGCAAGGGATGTACTTGAAGTGCATCGCAGCATATATAATGCTAAATTCGAGCTTGATATTGAAACTGACAGCGAGGAGATCGCATACCAGATCGGAGTTATCAGTAAAGAGGGTGCTCGACGTGTAATGTACTATGCTTTCAATCTTGCACAACAAAGGGGAAAACATCTCTCATCAGTGGATAAAGCAAATGTGCTGTCAGATATCTATGGATTCTGGCGCGAAGAGTTCGCAACCATTGCGAAAGAGTATCCAGAGGTTACAACCGATCTTAACTTTGTGGATGCTGTCACCATGTGGTTTGTCAAAAACCCTGAATGGTTTGATGTTGTAGTAACACCTAATATGTTCGGTGATATCATAACAGATCTTGGTGCCATGGTGCAGGGCGGACTTGGGCTTGCCCCGGGTGGAAATATCAACCCAGAGGGTACAAGCATGTTTGAACCAATACATGGAAGTGCGCCAAAATACAAAGGGAAAAACAAAGTAAATCCTATAGCTACTATCTGGGCAGGCGCCATGTTAATTGAACAACTTGGAGAAAAACAGGCAGCAGATGCCATTGTCAGAGCCATTGAGGAAAACCTTACAACAGGCAAGGTTAGAACTTATGACCTTGGTGGGAGTAACACCACCTCGGAAGTGGGTGATGATATTGCAAGTCTTGTAAGAAATCTATGAGCCTTCCATACGTGTTTATCAATGCTGCAATGAGTGCGGATGGGAAGATTGCAAGCAGCGAGCGCAGGCAGTTTAGATTATCAGGCAGGCTCGATTTTGCACGTGTTGATGAACTGCGCTCTAAAAGCGATGCCATAATGGTGGGAATTGAAACCGTCCTTTCTGATGATTCAAGTCTTACTGTAAAATCATCACAGCTCAGAGAGATGAGACAGAGGGGGGGAATGCCTGAGAACCCGGCGCGCATTGTTATTGACAGCCGTGCTCGTACACCACCTGATGCAGACCTGTTTAAAAAGGGCAAAGGAGAACGCATCATTATCACCACAAGAAAAGCAGGTAAAGAAAAGCTTGCCATCCTTAAACAACAAGCAGCCATCATAATCGCTGGAAATGACAAAGTGGACCTGCATAAAGCACTTAGAGAGCTAAAACATCGTGGATACAATACTATTATGGTCGAGGGTGGTGCCACTCTTAACTGGAGCCTTATACATGAGGGCCTCGTTGATGAAATTTACACCTTTATCTCAAACCAAATCATCGGTGGTGCCACTTCTCCAACTCTTGTCGATGGCAGTGGGTATGCTGCTTCCGATGAGACTACCAGACTAACACTCATATCAGCAGAATCGTTGGATAGTGGTGTGCTGATCAAATGGCGCATAGCAAAATAACAGCCTGTGCAAAACAAATAAACAAGCAGATGATAAAAAACTGCACAACTTCGTTCTGCACAACTGCATACTCCGTATGCAGAGCTAACCGGCAACCTTTGATTCTTGATTGCGCAAGCACTGCATACTGCGTATGCAGAAATTACCAGCAACTGCACAACTTCGTTGTGTAGAAGGCAACTCGTGACTCTTGATTGCGCTAGCAATCAAGTTGCGAAGCAATCGAGTGCATAGAAAATAACCAGCAAGAGAGTGTTCTGCGTTTATAATTTCCTATACGTTAAAAAAATTGATCTTGAAACACGACTAAAAAATTATTGTTGTTATCTATTTACCCATTCATCCGACATGGTTATCTCTTCAAGTTTTTTCCTCGGCGTTGGTTCTGGAATGACTTTTGGATACCCAATTGACAGCAGCATGACCGCTCTGACACTCTCTGGTATGTTTAGTATTTTTTTTACTTTTTTCTCGTCGAATGCACCTATCCAGCAGGTACCAAGCCCTTCAGCGACCGCTTGCAGTGTCATGTGGTCTAATGCTATGGTAATATCAATAGGATAAGCAGATTGTCCAGAAGGCATGACGTATTCTGTATTAACAGAACACGCTGCAATTACTACTGGCGCCTCACCAACAAATTTTTGCCCAAGTGCTGCATCTACGAGTGCTTCCCGTTTTTCTTTATCCTTTACTATAATAAATATGCGCTCCTGCAAATTTTTGGGGGATGGTGAAAGCCTTCCTGCCTCCAGTATTTGCAGGAGTTTTTCTTCTTCAATCTCTTGATCTTTAAACGCACGTATGCTGCGGCGAAGCTTTATTGTATTTAATACACCCATGATAATCTACCTTCATCCGGATATAACGATTGTTATGTTACATTATCTTTATGGTTTTTTTGGATATATTCGTGCAGTCCCGGATATTTTGATTTTATGTGACTCCACTTCGTTTTCTAGATTTTCTCACAATTCTGCCCCCGTTCTTTTGAGAACTGCGTTCAACTTGCATCGACCTGTATTCTTCGAGCAACTACAACAACGTCTCCTGTAATCAGGTGCAGAACAACGCAAAGGCAGGCTTCTATCTGTATGATGGAAGTACAGGCAACACCATCGAGTGTAACAATATCATCACAAACAGTGTGTACAACGACACGAGTGATGGTTAGGAGTGGTAGTTTTACAGCAGCCAGTCAAATAACATAAGCACAGCCGGCAACTGGGCGGGAATTGCTGTACAAACATAATCGTTCTTGCTGCAAAATATTATATGTGGACAACACAATAGCATCTCTGGAAAATTATGACATTTCATGCTCGACAGCAGCCAAAAGTTGATATTTCAAGTATTGATACAGTAGTTGTTGCATCAGAACTTTCGAAGCTCATCGTTGGTGCTAAGATTGGAAAGATATACCAGCACTCGCCGGATGAAATACGGATAGTGCTTCGAGTAACTGGCAGTGGCCGCAGTGATCTTGTAATAGAAGCGGGACGAAGAATCCATTTAACCAAGTATCCAAAGGAATCTGAAAAAGTGCCCCAGCCATTCCCAATGCTCCTTAGAAAGCACCTGACTAGCGGGAGAATTACAAAAATAGAACAATATGATTTTGACCGAATAATCAAGATAGGTGTAGAAAGAGCAGGCGTTAAAACGGTGCTTCTTTGTGAATTTTTTGCACGTGGCAATATTGTGTTATTAAATGAAGAAAATCATATCATTTTGCCACTAAAATCGATTAACTATAAAGATAGAGCCATTCGCGGTGGGCAGATATACGAATTGCCGCCACCGCAATTGAATCCACAGACAGTGACAGTAGAAGAACTTACCGGGATTTTTGCCGCCTCGAATACTGATGTTGTGCGCACGCTTGCAACACGATTGAACCTTGGAGGGGTGTTGTCAGAAGAAGTATGCCTTCGTGCAGGTATTGATAAAAGCACCAGTGCCACCAAAATGTCTTATGAGTACTGTGAGAAGATTTACAGCGCTCTCTTGGACTTAATGCTGCCTCTTTCTGTAAACAAGCTTGTACCACAGGTGGTAAAGCAGGATGGAGTAAACATTGATGTACTTCCTTTTGAACTGGAACAATACAAAGACTTTGAAAAAATATATTTCTCTTCTATCAACGATGCCCTGGATGAATATTATGGAAAAAGCGAAATAAAAAAAATTGTCACTCCCCAAAAAACCAGGCAGGGGTTGTATGTACGACGTCTTGCACAACAGGAAGCAAGTCTTGAAAAATTCAATAAGCAGGAGGAAAAGCTCACATCGACAGGAGAGCTGCTTTATGCTGAATACTGTCTGATCGATGATATTTTAACTACGATACGAGGTGCCAGGGAAAAGGACTATTCATGGGAAGACATTAAAAAAACACTTGCGAATACATCAGTCCCGACAGCATCGGTGATTGAGCGAATAGACTCAAGCACAGGAGAGATCACAGTAAATATCAATGGTGTTCGTATAAACCTTGATTATCGTCTCTCTGTTGAACAAAATGCAGCAGCTTATTACAAACGTGCCAAAAAGTTTTCATCAAAGATCAATGGTGCGATTAAAGCGATAAGCAAGACCAGGGAGTTAATATCAAAAAAAGAAACGGTGGATGTAGTAACAAAGAAAAAGTTAAAGAGGAAAAAACCAAAATGGTACGAACAATTCAAATGGTTTTATTCTACTGATGGTTTTCTTGTTATCGCAGGACGCGATTCTGATACTAACGAGATTGTGGTTAAAAAATACATGGAGAAAAGAGACCTCTTCTTTCACACACAATACCCGGGATCCCCTGCCGTAATCGTTAAAACCGAAGGTAAAACCATGCCAGAGACAACACTCAAAGAAGCCGCACAGTTTACAGTATCCCATTCAAGCACATGGAAGTCTGGATATGCTGAAGGTGAATGCTATTTTGTGCTTCCGGAACAGGTATCCAAGACCCCGGAACATGGCGAGTTCCTGCCAAAAGGATCATTTATCATACGTGGAAAGCGAAATTATATGAAAGCAGCGGTTGGGATTGCAGTTGGCATCAACGACGAAAAATGTCTTTGTGGGCCCCCGGGTACTGTAAGAAACCGTGTTGACGCAATGGTAGAACTTGAGCCAGGTGCCTTCAATGGAAATGACATGTCAACAAAGATCTACAGAATTTTTGCAGAACAAGCAAAAGATGTGCGATCTCTTAAAATGTATGCTTCACCTGAAATCATATCAAGATGTATGCCTCCAGGAGGATCACAAATAAAATCACTAAAACCTTGAGTTTGAAGACTCGAGATAACACCAGCTACTAACCGGGACACTGCCCAAATAAAAAGGATACCTTTATTGCAGTTGTCTTTTTATTATAAAGACTTATGAGTAAAAAAGTTGCTACTATTGGCGGTGACGGTGTTGGACCTGAGCTTGTCAAATGCATGCTGGATGTTGTTGATGCTACTTCTGTGAATATTGAATTTATTCAAATTGAAGCAGGTGCTACGTGGTGGAAAAAACATGGAGGTACAAGCCTTATTCCTAATGAAAGCTGGGAGGTACTTAATGAAGCGGATGCATGTTTCAAGTCCCCTACCACTACCCCGGGAGGTATTGGTTCTCCAAAGAGTGTAGCTGTGTCCATCCGCCAGCGGTTCAATCTCTATGCCAATGTGCGCCCGATCAAGACTTTTCCAAACACAAATCCGCCTCTTGGTGATGTGGACTTTGTGTGTGTACGGGAAGGAACAGAAGGTTTGTATGCCGGAAAAGAAATGCAGCTTAATGATAATATGCATATTGCCCTGCGTTTGATTACACGAGATGCCTGTAATCGCGTAGCACGCTATGCTTTTGAAGAGGCAGATCGTCGTTGCTGGAAGACTGTTGTTGCAATTCACAAGAGTAACATTTTGAAGCAGACCTGTGGGGCTTTCCTTGAAGAAGTAAACAATGTATCGGTTGAGTATCCAGGAATTGAAGTCTGGGAATACCATATTGATAATATTGCTCAGCAGTTAATTAAAAATCCGCAGATATTCAACCAGTCAATTCTACTTTCAACCAACCTGTTCATGGATGTGATCAGTGAGGAGTGTTCCGGGCTTGTTGGGAGTATCGGTTTAATCTATTCCTCCAATATCGGGGACAATTATGCAATGTTTGAGCCTGCTCACGGGTCTGCACCAAAGTATGCAGGTATGGACAAGGTCAATCCTGTGGCAACCATTCTTGCTGGAGCCTTGATGCTTGATATCTTGGTGAAAAGAGCATCAAGAAAACATTTTTCACTGCTGTTGATCAGGGTGATTGCAGAGAGGCGATTAGTAGCGCTAACCTACGATCTTGAAGGCAGTGCAAAGTCAGTGAAATGACGAGAGATTATAAAGGAATGAATGAAGCTTGATCGAGTAAAGCACTAAGCGCTGCACAACTTCGTTGTGCAGAGATAAATTAACAGCACTGCTTCGTTGGCAGTTCTTGTTGTCCCTGCAACTACAATTGCATATTTTGCCCTTTTGCTGTTTGCATTTCCAAACGCCTGTTCTAGTGCCTGTTTAAATTCAGCATCAGAAATTCCGTCTCTTTTACATTCAACAATTAAATAATCGTGTCCATCTTCATCATAAACAACAATATCTGCCCTGTCATCTGGTACTCTCCCCTCAACCTTTACCTCAATATCAATATTTTCTTTAGGATATTTTTTTATCCAGAACAAGTTCCACAAAATAAGAAGCTCTTACTTTTTCTTCTGGATTTTTAAAACTTGTAGAATACTCTCTTTTACAAAAATAAGTAATTCTTGACTTATCGTCAGATAATTTAATGATATTTTCATTTATTCCCTTTTCAACATTTTCCATGAATGTAGTATCGTCATTATTTTCTTTTGTCATTTTCTCGCCCCCTCTTTCTTTAATTGTTCTTCCATCATAATCTCTACTTGTCGTGAAACTAATAAACATTTCTTCTTGCATAATTCTCTATACTTGTTATATAATTCGGAATTTAGGGGTTGTAAACTCTCCGGGTGTTATGCCAGAACTCTAATTTCTTTCATGCGTTCAAACACAGAACAGCAGACATTATACCTAAATACACAACCATGTCGAAACAATGCCAACACCCAATAACTTTACAAGCCCGGAATTTACTCTTAATCGCATAGGGTAACTTTTGATTCTTGACCCACGCAAGCACTGTACAAATTCGTTGTGCAGAAATACCGGTAGCCTTTGATTTAATTATTATACCCCGCAGCTCTGCTGCGGTTGGGACAAAGAGGAGTATAGTCAGATGGAACTTTTAGATTTTTGAATAAGACTGGATAACAAAGCGACGGTATGGAACATGCCCCGCTGCTCTGCGGCGGGGTGTGCCGTCGCAATTTGACTCTTGATTGCGAAGCAATCAAGTGCAGAAAATTAATTCTTGATTGCGAAGCAATCAAGGCAAGAGAACATGGTTGCGTTTATAATTCCCTGCACGTTAAAAAAATCATCCCATGTCCATGTTTTCTCTTCAATATCTTCTAACATCGCTGGTGTTTTTCCTCTTTCAACGAAATTTTTGACGTGCTCCTCGATATGCTTGCCTAAGTATTACTCTCGTTGGTGTGGATCTGCCTTCTGGTATTGTATCCCCTTCTCGTATTGCTTCAAGAATTCCCCCAGACTTTACTGATGTAACTCTGGTGTAGGCTCTTCCTACCATTTCTGGTACGTGAGAATCGCTTCCTCCAACCTGTGGTTTTCCAAGCTCTTCTGCCATTTTTTTTGCCTTTTTGTTTGAGCACCAGAATCGACATCTGGAATTAAGCGTCTCAATTGCATCAATATTTAGGTCACCGACATATCCAAGATTTTTTGTGATACGTTTGAAGGGATGAGCTGCGATAGTCACACCATCCAGTTTTTGTGCTGCTTTTATTGTTTGCTGTGGTGTTTGTTTTGGTGGTAAATCTTCTGTTACACCAAGTACCAGCATGTGCCCCCGCGTGGTTGATACTTCAATGCCAGGTATGATCTGAATCGCTGACTTCAGTTCCTTTGCGCGTGTCATAGCTGCGATAGCACCTTGTGTAGTGTCATGGTCACAGATGGCTATGCCAGAAAGCCCGACCAATTCGGCTCTTTGTATAATCCTGTCGATAGTTGAAAGGCTGTCCTTTGAATAAATTGAGTGAACATGCAAATCAAAGTCAATCATATTTTTCGAGTTCCTTTTATGACCACAAGATTACACAGCTCTATATAAATACAGTCAATCAAGTTTGAGTTGTTTCATGCGCTTTGAAGCTTCCTCTATACGCTCTACTGGTTGCGTGAGTGCAAAACGTATGTATCCCTCACCGCATTCTCCAAATCCAACACCTGGTGTTGCAACGATGCCAGCTTCATTTAACAGGAGTGTTGAAAATTCTATTGAAGAATATCCTTCCGGTACAGCCGCCCATATATAAAAGGTTGCTTTTGGAGGTTCAACTGCAATTCCTATATTGTGCAGCCCTTTAACCAGTGCATCCCGCCGATTCATATATATTTTCCTCATGTTCCCTATACAATCCTGTGAGCCGCTCATCGCAGTTATGCCTGCACGCTGCACCGCTTCAAAAGCTCCTGAATCAATGTTTGTCTTTATCCTGCCAATTCCATCAAGGACATCTCTGTTTCCAACAGCAAAGCCAATACGCCACCCTGTCATATTATATGTTTTGGAAAGACTATGAAACTCGATTCCTACCTCTATTGCACCATCTACATTAAGAAAGCTCGGAGCATGGTATCCATCGAATGTGATCTCTGAATAGGCATTATCAGAGAGCACAATGATATGATTCTCTGCTGCAAACTCTACAACTTCCTTGTAGAATGATTTGTCTGCTGTTGCTGATGTGGGTTGTTTGGATAGTTGAGGAACATGATCCTGGCTTTCTTTGCTATATTTTTTGGTATTGCCTGGAGGTCTGGCAGGAATCCATTTTCCTTACTAAGGGGCATCATGTATGGTGTACCTCCAGCAAATATTGTTCCAACTTTGTACACAGGATACGCAGGGTCTGGCACAAGCGCGATATCTCCGGCATTCAAGAATGCAAGGGGTGCGTGTGCAATCCCTTCTTTTGAACCAATGAGTGTGAGTACTTCAGTCAGTGGCTCAACGTTCACACCGAAATGCTCGCTGTACCATGTAGAAGCAGCCTCTCGAAACGTAATTAATCCTGTATACGATGGATAGGTGTGGGTGCTTGCATCCCTTGCTGCTTCGCAGAGAGATTCTACGATATGCGATGGGGTTGGCTGGTCAGGATCGCCAACACCAATATCAATAACATCAACCCCTTTTCTTACTGCTTCCTTCTTTCCTTCATCAATTGCTGCAAATAGGTAAGAGGGAAGCGAATTAATTCTATCTGAATACATGTAACTCAAATATTCTCCATTTTTCTTGTGATCTTATTTCCCATATACTTGAGAAGTACTCTGTCAACAAAAAAACTGATAACTCCAATGATTGGCATTATTGTATATATTATCTCGTGTTACCTAAGCTTTGGGATAACTTATCGGTCGATTATCTCATGATAGCCACCAATTGCAGAATTGTTATCTATTGGTTTTCATCTTAGATTCTCTAAGGGTAATAGTGCCGTAGGAAGTAAAGCTATGGGATGGAGTTCCTGGCAGAGATTGTATAGAGGTATTCAGGGCGCAGCTAACTGGTTTCAGAACGTTTTGTGTGGTTGGATGGTTTACTGCCCTACTCAACCGAACACAGATAAAAAGAGCACTAACCAATCATAATTTTGTAGATGGTGGTTGAATTGTGCGCATCTTTATAGATGGGCTTAAATAACGATTCATTATTGAATTTTAACACACTGTTTCCATAATACTGCTGTTCCATGGTTCCAACGTATATATGAGTTATATTATATTTATTTATTAATGATAACACATCAGATCTGTTCCGGGTAGTATAGATCGTGTTCACATCGTTGATTCTTTGATTTACCTGTGCTGTGTCAAACCGCCACATGATTTCGTGTCCAGCCCAGCCAATAACAGTGGGAATGCCTGTGTTAGTAGAAATACGACTGGATAGTGTGTAACTTTCCCCCCAACGTTCAAGTATTACAACATCGCCTGCAAGGTTCAATCGCATCCACCTGATTGCATGATAATCCCCGGGATATATTTTTTCTAAATATGCCATGCCATCGAGGTTGGCTTCACCTGAAAACATAGTAGTTTTAAATAGTACTGTTACAGTTGGGAAAATCAGCCCACTAATGAGCAAGAGCACAACGAATCCAAGCCACACCTTTTGCTTTACACCACCAAGCTTGTGTGCAATGTGATACACTGCATAAGCTCCTGCTACAGCAAATAAAATCAATACCTGTATGTATAACTTGAACACTGTGTTGAACCTCTCGAAGGGTACGGTAAACGCATCGTTAATGTAGAATATTTCACAAAATAATGAGATAAGTAGTCCAGTAAGAACAAGTATCATAATAAATGACTCGTCATCTACTGGATCTTTTTTACGTGTTTTTCGCAGGTTGTATGCACACAGGAATATGAGAAATAGGAGTGGTGCAAGCAGTTGAAAACCTGTTCTGAATGAGACAAACGAGAGGATTGCAAAACACACGAGCACGCATACAATCCTGACCGGGCGCTCGTGCTTCAGTGTTGGCATACTACGATGGAGCACAAAAAACACTAATGGTAGAAGGCATAAACCAAACACCAGTACGTAGTGCTGGATAATCGTATGCGTGCCGACCATATTGATGCCAGAAACTCCAGTGTGATTGAAAGCTTCATAAAAAGGTGCAAATAAAAGCAGGCTTGAGATAACGATAGCCGAGAGTGTTGAAAACGCCTTCTTGTTCACGCCAGCAGCATAGAACACGAAAAAAGCAGTGATAAAGAGATAGGTCGGGTAATCCCATGAATTGGTTGGAAACAAAAATCCAAGCACAAAACCAGTACACACGCAGGTGAAAAATGACACGTTTTTCTCACGATACAGGTTCAGCAACAATACGAGGAGTAATAACTGCAAGGGTATTGCTGCAAGATGTGCATGCAGGTCTCCATGCAGAAAAGTGAAGCATGGAAACTCATTTGCAGTATCTGGTATCACTCGTGAACTTTCCCAGTAGTAAGGAATGTTCGATAAAACTTTGGAGTATGCAATGCTAAATGCGAGAAGCACTGACTTGAGATTGCCTGAGATTACCACAAAGAACGCTGTCAACATCGCATACTTTCGTTTGTTGGTAAGATTGTGTCCAAGTGATGCAGCGGTATTAACTGCAAGAGCAAAAAACATCGAAAGACCAAGATTGTAGGCTACATCCATTGGTGTGCCGGTGAGCTTTGCAAGGCTTGATACCATCAAATGTCCAAAATAATAATAAAAATCAAGATTCTCTCCTAAAAGCCATGGATCGAGTGGAGGAAAACTTTCTGCTCTGAAGACTGCATTTAAAATAGCGAAATCCATGAATTTCTCTGCTCCATTGATTTCAGGGTAAAAAGAGCGGATTAACGCAAACAAGAAGAAAGAGGCAGCAAACAGCAATTCATAGAAACTGCAAAATGGGGGAAGAGTCAGTTTCAGCCTCAGTTTCTGAAAAACAACAATTCCAAAGACAATTATAACAATGAATACGATGATTGTTTTATCAACAGAAAAAAGATAGGAGAGATACGTGAATAACGATAAACCAAGTATTTTTGAAAAACCATATCGATCTTTCAGTGCAGGGAATAAACGATAAGAAATGGGATAAGTGGCTGCCCCAAGTATAAAAATGGCAAGCAACCACAAGCACAGGTAGAAGATATTTGACAAAAAAATGGTCTTAGAGTATGATTTCTATGTCAAGTTCTTCTGCGAGTTCCTTGTATCGGTTGCGTATGGTTACCTCTGTTACTCCTGCAACATCTGCCACTTCGCGCTGGGTTCTTCTATCCCCGTTAAGGATGGATGCAATATATATGGCTGCAGCTGCAACCCCGGTTGGGCCTCGCCCACTTGTGAGTTCTTTTTCAGCTGCCTGTCGCAGTATTTCCACGGTTTTGCTTTCTACTTCACCTTTAAGATGCAATCCTGAGCAGAAGCGAGGCACATAATCTACTGGAGATGTTGGGGTTAGTTTGAGGCTTAACTCTCTGGCAACGAATCGGTAGGTTCTTCCGATCTCTTTTCTGCTAACTCTTGAGACTTCACCTATCTCATCAAGTGTTCGCGGCACGTTGCACTGTCGGCATGCTGCATACAAAGCCGATGCTGCCACACCTTCGATACTTCGACCGCGTATGAGGTTTTTTCCAACTGCCTTTCGATAGACAACAGCAGCAGTCTCTCTGATGTTTCGAGATAGTGCAAGGGCTGATGCCATCCGATCCAGTTCTGATAGTGCAAAGGCGAGGTTTCTCTCTGTTGCATTGCTGACCCGTATGCGGCGCTGCCATTTTCGCAGTCGATATAACTGTGCACGGTTTTTAGCAGAAATGGATTTTCCATACGTATCCCTGTTTCGCCAGTCGATCATCGTGGACAAACCCTTGTCGTGGATGGTATAAGTCATGGGTGCACCAACTCTTGAACGTTTCATTCGTTGATCGTTATCAAAGGCTCTCCACTCCGGCCCCTGATCAATAAAGTTTGCATCTATTACAAGCCCGCAGTCACTGCACACGAGTTCTGCTCTTTCATAATCATGAACAAGATTGTAGCTACCACACTCTGGACACTCGATTTGTGTTTTTTCAAGTTCAGATTTCTCTCTCTCTTTTTTTTGTTTGATGACTTCTTTTATTTTTTTTCGCTCAGACAGTATGTTCTCTCGTATCACTTCAGTTTCTGACATTTAACATTCTCCTCTTGGGTTCGCTAATAAAAATTTTATTTTACATATAAATTTTTATCTTTTAGTTCATGTATCTTAAAATCCGACTTTTTAGAAGGTTTTATTGAAAAATATGGTCTCGACACCGGACCAAATATGTCTACGATTTTTCCAATCTTTTTTACCTGTTCATTCCAGACAGCAGTATTTAACGCGGTGTTTGTTAGTTTAGTAGCACTCCGTGCTATCAAGTTACCATTATGTATCGTATGAAGTATTACACCTAAACGCCTCAAGTATTCACCTCATTCACACCATTAATATAGATGTTATTAATAGTATATAAAGTCTTCGCAAGCTATTTACTAATTAGCCTAACTCTTAACATCAACCTATAGTCAGAGACCTGATGGATTTCGGAGAAGCAAGATCATTCACATTTTTCATTGATTGATAACACAATAGCACTTGAAACAGGAAAGAATGAGTTCAATGATTACACAACGTTTATATACCGTTAATTCCAAATCAGAGCTTTAATTGGCTGTATGTGGAATATTACTCCACTATTAGTCAACTTAGATAAACGAAGTGATTTTATGGCAAAAATAAATATATTATCGTTTGCTCCAGTGGGGCGAATTATCAAACGTGCGGGTGCAACCCGAGTTAGTGAAACTGGACGCGAAGCTCTAGCAGAGCATCTCGAAGAATACGGCACCAAGATTGCAAGACGCGCTGTTGATCTTGCAAAGCATGCTAAACGGGTGACTGTAACTGCAGAGGATATAAAGCAAGCCTTGAAAGATAAGTTATAGTCTGCAAAATATTACTATATTTTTTTAATATTTTTTTTAACGTATATGAAAGTATAAACACACAACATCCTCTTGCTACTTATTTTCTGCACAACGAAGTTGTGCAGTTTCTTGACGTATAGGAAAGCACGAACGTCACTTTGCCTTTGTTCCCCCATCCTCGTCATCGTAGATGCTATTTATCTATCGTTGCGTTTGTCCGTTGCCACCCGGTAATTGTGCTTTGCGTCCACGAGATCGTTTTACCAGTTGTAGAAGTTCCAGTGGTAACTGCCGCCTGCTTGCAGCGTGAGATGCGCCTTGTACATGCCCACCTGTAACTGCTGTTGTACACGTAGATTGAGTCGCCTGCGGTGGCGTTGTCAATCGCGTGCTATATGGCATTCCGCTCGCGTTGAACGCACCGCCCGCGCGATACCAGCAGGTTTCACTCACGTACAGTTTTTGTGAGTCCCCTGAACATTATTTATTACCTGCACCAAGAAATCGCTGGAGTGTGGTTTCATTATGTGTGAATATATCCTCTCTTGCTTCTTTTTTATTTATCATAACAGCGATAAATGTTAACAGCAATCCTATCGTTGGAGAAATGTCCGGATTAATTGAGAGCATAAGACCAATTAATGCAATGAAGCCTGCAATTAATCCGCGGAGTGCTCCCTTTCTGTAAGCATAAATATTGGTCCTATGAAATATGCGAATATCCCGCAGTGTCAGAAACAGTATCACCACAAAGGCAAGGGTTGAGATGTAAGCAGTAATCATTTACTTAGTTTCCCTTGTTTTAGATAGGTATTCACCAAGCATTAGAGGAAATGTTTTAGCATCAACAAAGCGGAGCCCGAGCTGTTCTGACCATCTGCAAATGCCCTCATCACTGGCAACGACTGCAGCATCAAGTTCCTTTGAAAGCAGGAGCACATCAATATCAGGTGCACTGTCCAAAATGCCGTACCGCATAGCTGTTCTATATTTTTCACGAAATTTGTTGATAAGTGAGCCAATTACTTCTCGTTTTATCTCTGATTCAATATCCTTCCTGCTTTCAGCTTTAGTGGTGGTAAAAAGACATACGGTTGCTGCCTCAAGGATCATATTCTCAGCAATGTTCATTCCTTTGTTAATTCGACTACGCATGTGATCTACGTATTCATAGAATATCTTTGAAGGTATTTTGACTTCATATCGGTCAGGTGTTTTTTTGACCAGCCATGTATCCATTTTTGCAATGACCATCTCATCACATTCATTATTCTTTGCAAACTCCAGGAGTTCGTTGTATACTGATGGGTAAGGAATGTAGCAGCTTATGCCAAGTCTGAGTCTTGCTTCTGCAATAGTATCCAGCATACTCGTTATATAAACATTGAAGGTTTGGTCACCTGTTTTTTCTCTTGCCCGCACATCTGTAAGTGCACTTGTGTCCAGAACAAATCGCTGTTTAAGCATTATCTCTAAACAAAGGTGTGTAAGGTTAAAATATTAACTCTCACAGGGCAACACACAAATGTTCAGTCAGGTACAACAAATACATTTAAGTTACAGCAAATAGTATAGTACATTAAACTAATGGAGGCACAGAATATATGAACGCAAAAATATTAACAACGATCTTACTGCTTGCGCTAACCACATCCATAGCATCTGCGGACTGGTCACAGTTCCATCATAACCCAGAACGCACAGGAAATGTGAGTGGATATGCGCCTGTGACAAACACGATTTTCTGGGAGACTGAACTCGGCTGTTTTGTCGAGGGTGGTGCATGTATATCAAATGGGCGTGTGTACGTTGCGAACCGGATCGGTGGGTCAGGGAAACTGGGATTGTACTGCTTAAACGAGGCTACAGGAGAAATCATCTGGCATAATCCAATCGGCGGCAGTGGTGGAGTCTCAACTCCAGCGATATTAGGAGATCGGCTCTTTGTTGGCTCACTCACTGGTGACCTGTACTGCGTGAATGCATTGAATGGAACTACGATCTGGAACAGAACGATCGAGTTAAAGCCATCGTACTGGGGCGTGGGATCGTGTCCACTCATCCATGAGGACACAGTATTTGTGAACACAGTATCTGGTGGTGCAGTCTTTGCATTCGGTTTTGATGGAAACGAGCTGTGGAATATCACAACAGGAAGCTATGGAGAATATCCGCCGGCAGTGGCATATTACATCTCTCCAGCCGCTTATGACAGAAAGATATTCTTTGGAGGTGCAGGACCTGCGCTCTACTGTGTGGATATCGAAACACAGAACGAACTCTGGAACTTCAGCACAACTGGTACAATGTCAACCACTCCGGCAATCGATTGTGGGATCGTGTACCTTGCAACAGGGGATAGAATGTACGCTGTTGGCATGGATGGAATAGAGGTCTGGAGCCAGAGTCTGAAGGGCACGATCTCATCGCCTGCGATATCGGATGGTAAGATCTACATCGGTGACAAAGACAAGAAGATTAACTGCATTAATGCAACCGATGGAATCGAAATCTGGAATCAGACACTGGGCGGAAAGTGCGACTCATCGCCAGTTGTTGCAAACGGCATGGTTTATACCGCAGCAAACTATGCCCAGGGCACAGTTTATGGTTTCGATGCAGAGATCGGCGATCTAAAATGGACTTATGACACTTGCAACTGGAACATGGCACAGCCAGCAATTTCCGATGGCATCCTCTTCATCGGCTCAGATTCTGGTTACCTGTATGCATTTCGTGATCTAATCCAAAAAGGCGATCTCAATCTGGACTGGGCGGTAACAGTAGATGATGCGTTTATAGCACTAAAGATGGCGGTCGGGGCAATTCCTGCTGTTGAGGGGGCTGACATGAATGGCGATAGTAAAGTGACGTCACTCGATGCGCTGATGATTCTGCAGATGGCTCTCGGTGCAGATTAACACCTGCACAACTTCGTTGTGCGGAAATACTGGTAACTCTCGAGTACGAAGTAGTCGAGTGCCGCAAGCAATCGAGCATTCATAAAAACTATATGCTTCGAGTGATTCTTAGTTGCATTAATGGATGTATTAATATTTGATCCCTACTCTGGTGCGAGTGGGGATATGATTGTTAGCGCTTTAATAGACCTTGGTGCAGACCATGAAGTGGTGGTGGGTGTGATGGAATCTGCTGCCAGTGTCGAAGTAGATGTGTCCACAGTGAAAAAATCCGGGATTAGTGCGGTTAGAACAACAGTTACTCAACAACACCGGAAACATCGCACATACGCAGAAGTAAAACAGCACATTCAAGGGCTAAACATCACACCAGAAATAAAAGCTGACGTTCTTCTGGTATATGAAATACTTGCAAAGGCAGAATCCACAGTGCATGGACACCCAAGAGAGACTCATTTTCATGAGGTTGGGTGTGACGATGCCATAGCAGATATCGTAGGAGCGTGTACAGCAATAGATATTCTTAAGCCAAAATATATATACTGCAATCCAATATCAACAGGTACTGGCTTTGTTAACATAAATCATGGTACATACCCACTGCCATCACCAGCCACACTTGAGATACTCAAAAATACACAACTAACAATCCAGCAAACATCTATTCAAGGAGAATTACTAACTCCAACGGGAGCTGCCTTACTTTCTCATTTCACAAACGAGCATGGTCCGCTGCCACCAGTAGCAATACGCAGGATTGGGTATGGTGCCGGAAAGCGTGAATATGAGCATCCAAACCTTCTTCGAGCAATTCTTGCTGAAGTGGAAGACAATCTCACGCCTGATGCTATTGAAGTTATTGAAACAAATATCGACGATGTTACAGGAGAGGTGTTGGGAAACCTCATAGATAGGCTGCTTGAAGAGGGTGCAAAGGATGTGTGCATTATACCTACTACCACTAAAAAAAACAGATGTGGACACATCGTACAGGTAATTGCAAAACCATCAAATTCCCCACACCTTGCAAAAACAATCATAAAAGAAACAGGCAGTCTTGGCGTACGAATCACACCTGCAAAACACAGGCTTACTGCCAGAAGAACGATAAAAAAAATACATATACTAATAAACAACAAGCAATATACATCGGGTGTGAAGATTGCAACAGACCTGCATGGGCGCATCTTCGATGTGTCAGCGGAGTTTGATGACTGCAAGAAAATAGCAAAAACAACTGGCATTCCTCTAAAGCACATACTGCGAAGGATGGAAGAAGAAGGATGGAAACAACACGCCAGTACAGAAATGCCATAGTGTAGAGAAAGTTTTAAATCAGATCAGGATGTTGGAAGATGGACGCATCTTCAGTGATCTCTTCAATATCTTGTATGAACACATAATGATGAGTTGCATATTTGTGCACATGCCCTTTTATATATGGGCTCGTAGCTCAGTTTGGCAGAGCACCTGGCTTTTAACCAGATGGTCGTGGGTTCAATTCCCATCGAGCCCGTTTCTGCTACAGGAGGAAACCTAAGTAAGATGAAAGAATTTAGTTTGTTAAACCATGATATGGTTCCCAATCATGAAATATTGAGTGATGAAGAGCTTGCACTGGTTCTGGAAAAATACAACATTAAAAAAGAGCAACTTCCAAAAATTAAAACTGTCGATCCTGTTGTAAAAGAGATAAAAGCGAGTTCTGGGAATGTGATTAAAGTAACCAGAAAAAGTGCAACAGCAGGTGAAGCAACTGTATATAGACTGGTTATCTAATGAAAAATAAGAAAAGTCGAGGTTATTAATATATGCTGGATCGCCGAATTTTATCAAAAGCATATTTCACCCATGAAAAAATAGTGCAGCACCATGCAAATTCGTTTAATGAATTCCTTGGTCGTGGGCTTCAAAAGATTATCGATGAACAACAGGTTATAGAGACCGATGTAGAAGGTGTACACATAAAACTTGGACAAATTAGTGTCGGAGAGCCCGTGGTTAAAGAAGCCGATGGTGCAGTCGACAAGCTGTATCCAACGGACGCACGTCTGCGAAACATCACTTATGCAGCACCGATGAAGCTTGAGATGAGCATCGTTAATAATGAAGAAGAATATGGAACAAAGGAAGCAGATATTGGATTTCTGCCAGTAATGCTTCACTCGAAAGCATGCAACCTGCATGGCATGTCTGAAGAGGAAATGATCAAACTGGGAGAAGACCCACACGATCCCGGTGGTTATTTTATAATAAATGGCACAGAGCGAGTGATAACCACTCTCGAAGACCTTGCATCCAACAGGATCATAGTAGAATTTGAATTACGGTACGGGGAAAGAATCGAAGTTGCAAAGGTATTTTCTCAGCGAAGAGGCTATCGTGCCCTTGTAATTGTTGAACGGAACAAAAAGGATCTACTTGAAGTATCTTTTCCCTCTATTTCAGGCAGAATCAATTTTACAACGATGATGCGAGCTCTTGGAGTTGAGAATGACGAGGATATTGCAACTGCAGTATCTAATAATCCTGAAATTATGAAATTCATGCTTGAGAACCTTGAAGAAGCAGAGGTTGAAACCTGTGAAGAGGCTCTTGAAAAGATCGGTAACAGGATTGCAGCAGGTCAACTAAAAGAGTACCAGATAAAAAGAGCAAACTACATCATTGATCGATACTTATTACCTCATCTTGGAAATGAAGAAGAACACCGTCTACTTAAAGCACAGTTCCTTGGCAGAATGGCAGAAACATGCTTTGAACTGGCACTTCACCGCCGTGGTGAAGTGGATAAGGATCACTATGCCAATAAACGTCTGAAGCTTGCTGGTGATTTGATGGAAGACCTGTTTCGTGTTTCGTTTAACCGTTTAACACGAGATATTAAATACCAGCTTGAGAGAGCCAGTATGAGAAATAGGGAACTTAACATCTCAACAGTGGTACGTTCAGACGTGTTAACAGAAAGACTTAATTATTCTCTTGCAACAGGAAACTGGGTAGGAGGTCGTACCGGTGTTTCACAACTGCTTGATCGCACAGATTTCATAGCCACACTTTCACACCTTAGAAGAGTGGTATCACCATTGTCCCGCTCACAACCGCACTTTGAAGCACGTGACCTGCATCCCACACAATGGGGACGAATATGTCCTTCAGAGACACCAGAGGGCCCAAACTGTGGCTTGGTCAAAAACTTTGCGCAGATGGTTGAGATATCAACTGGCATGGATAATAGGGATGCAATTAAAGACTTATTATTCAGCAGCCTCGCTGTACAACCTCTTGCACCTTTCATAATCGAACCTAAAGAAAACCCAGTATCTTACGCACCTGAACTCGAAGCACAAGAGGAAGAACCAACCCAGGGAGTTGAACTGCTATGAACTCGATTGCTTGCAGCACTCGATTGCTTGCGCAATCGAGAATTACTTCCACACACGGAGTATGTGGCTCTGCACAACGAAGTTATGCAGCACTTGCGAGAGTCAAAAGTTCTTTCCGCACAACGAAGTTGTGCGGTTCTGCAGAACAAAGTATGCAGGGGTCAAACTAATATGAATACGTCACGAATTTTTTTCAATGGGGAGTTGGTTGGACATCATGACAATCCGGAAGAGTTAGTCGAGAATATCAGGGATGTTAGAAGATGTGGTATCATATCAAAACAATTAAATATCACTTACTATCCAAAAACTAATGAGGTTGTCATCAGCACCGACAGTGGTAGAACCAGAAGACCACTGATCATTGCAGAGAGCGGCAGATCTCTTGTAACTGAGCAGCATATACAGGATATAAATAATGGTAAACTAACCTTTGAAGATCTGGTAAACGAAGGTCTGGTTGAATACGTCGATGCTGAAGAAGAAGAAAACACGCTTGTCGCTATTAATGAGCAGGACCTTACCGAACAACACACGCACCTTGAAGTCAATCCTGCTTTGATACTTGGAATCTGTACTGGGATGGTTCCATTTCCAGAGCACAACGCGTCTCCAAGAAATACGATGGGTGCAGGCATGATGAAACAATCACTTGGCGTCTCGTCAGCAAATCTCAAACTTCGACAGGACACAAGAGCTCACATGCTTCATTATCCACAAAAGGCGATTGTTAATATGCAGACTGCTGAAGCTATTGGATTTGATCAGCGTCCATCAGGACAAAACTTCGTAGTAGCAGTACTGTCTTATGAAGGCTACAACATCGAAGATGCTCTTGTTATAAACAAAGGCTCAATCGAGAGGGGTCTTGGACGGAGCCACTTCTTTCGTACACAGGAAGGAGAGGAGCGAAAATATCCTGGCGGACACCTTGACAGGTTTGAAATACCTGATTCAGAGGTGCGGGGGGCACGTGGTTCTGAAGCTTATGCCCATCTTGATGCCGATGGACTTCCAAACCCTGAGACCAGTGTTGGACCAAACGATGTATTGATTGGAAAAACAAGCCCACCGCGGTTTCTTGAAGAGCCGACAGATCTCGGGTTAAGTCCACAGCAAAGGCGAGAAAGCTCTGTTACTGTGCGCTCCAATGAAAAAGGCATCATCGATACAGTAATACTCACTGAATCTGAAAGTGGCGCTCGCCTTGCAAAAGTGAGGACCAGGGACCAGCGAATACCAGAAATAGGAGATAAGTTCGCATCCAGGCATGGTCAAAAGGGTGTTATAGGTTTAATAGTGCCCTATGCAGACATGCCTTTTACAGAAAATGGCATGATCCCTGATCTTATCATTAACCCACATGCAATCCCTTCACGAATGACTGTAGGGCATGTGCTTGAGATGATTGGCGGCAAGGTTGGAAGCTTGCAGGGACGGAGAGTTGATGCCACACCGTTTTCAGGTGAGGAAGAGATAGACATGCGGGCTGCTATGCAAAAAGCAGGATATGCCCATACTGGAAAAGAAGTGCTCTATGATGGGGTGACAGGTAGACGTATTTTAGCTGATGTGTTTGTAGGAGTTATTCTATATCAAAAGCTCTATCACATGGTAGCTTCCAAGATGCATGCACGTTCACGTGGACCAATACAGGTACTTACCCGCCAGCCAACAGAAGGGCGTGCAAGAGAGGGAGGTCTGCGGTTTGGAGAGATGGAACGTGATGTGCTCCTTGGGCACGGTGCTGCCATGGTATTAAAAGAACGTCTGCTCGATGAATCTGATAAAGTGAAAGAATATGTCTGTGGGCACTGCGGCATGATTGCAATGATTGATCGCCGCAGCAACAGGGTATTCTGCAGCAATTGTGGTGCTAATACTGACATTCATTTAGTTGAGATGAGCTATGCCTTTAAGCTGCTACTGGATGAAATGAAATCACTTGGTGTTGCACCAAGATTGGTATTAGAGGATGCAGTATAAATATGAAAGACTGCACACAACGTGTGCAGAAATACTAAAATAGGTTTTAATATATGATTCACTCAACTCCAAAAAAAATTGGCAAAATCAAATTTGGGCTCATATCCCCAAAAGAATTTAGAAAAATGAGTGTTACCAGAATAATAACAGCAGATACTTATGATGATGATGGTTTTCCTATTGATATGGGTTTAATGGATACAAGACTTGGTGTCATCGATCCAGGGCTTCGCTGTAAAACATGTGGACAGCGGGCAGGTGAATGCCCGGGACACTTTGGCCACATCGAACTGGTAGCACCTGTTATTCATGTAGGTTTTGCAAAACTGATTCGAAAGATTCTGCGTGCAGTGTGCAGATCATGCGGGTCGCTCTTGTTAAATCCATTAGAAAAGATGAAATATTTAGATGATATATATGCTAAACAGAGGTTGGGGCAGCCTGTTGAAGATGTGGTAAACACGGTATTCAAGGAAGCTCGAAAGATAAAGGAATGCCCTTATTGTGGTGAGCGGCAGCTTGAGATTAAATTTGAAAAGCCGACCACGTATGTTGAGGATAAACATAAACTGATGCCTGCAGACATCAGGGACCTCTTTGAGAAGATATCTGATAAAGACATGGAAGTAATGGGCATGGATCCAAAAAGTGCACGTCCGGAATGGATGCTTCCAACGGTACTGCCAGTACCTCCTGTAACCATGCGGCCGTCTATCACACTTGAATCAGGACAGCGAAGTGAGGATGATATCACCCACAAGCTGGTAGATATTATCAGAATCAACCAGCGTTTCCAGGAAAATCGAGAGGCAGGAGCCCCACAATTAATCATAGAAGACCTGTGGGAGTTACTCCAGTACCACATTACCACATTCATAGATAACACAGTGTCAGGTGTGCCGCCAGCACGCCATCGTTCAGGTCGCCCACTCAAAACATTGTCCCAGCGATTAAAGGGGAAAGAGGGTCGATTCAGGGGCAGCCTGTCAGGAAAACGTGTTAACTTTTCAGCACGAACGGTCATATCTCCTGATCCAAATATTAGCATCAAAGAGGTAGGAGTGCCAGAAGAAATTGCAAAGGAAATGACCATAACCATGAATATAACGCCACGAAACATCGACGAGGCAAAGAAATATGTGTCAAGAGGAACACAGCAGCATCCAGGTGCAAACTACGTGATTCGAAGCGATGGACATCGCATCAAGATTGCAGATAAAAATACTGAGGAGCTTATTACGACGATGGAAGTTGGCTGGAAGATAGAGAGACATTTAAAAGATGGCGATATAGTGCTCTTCAACAGACAGCCTTCACTGCATCGGATGAGTATTATGGCTCATGAAGTAAAGGTACTTCCACGAAAGACTTTCCGATTGAATCCATCAGTCTGTCCACCATATAATGCTGATTTTGATGGTGATGAGATGAACCTTCATGTGCTTCAGACAGAAGAGGCAAGAGCAGAGGCAAAAATACTGATGCATGTGGATCAGAATATTCTTTCCCCCAGATTCGGCGGACCAATCATAGGCGGCATACACGATCACATCTCTGGGTCGTACCTGCTTACCAATAGAGATAAAAAGATACATAAAGCAGAGGCTCTTGAGCTTCTAAAAAAATCTAATATCGAGGAACTTGTAGAGCCTGCCGGGTATGAAAATGAAAAGCCTTACTGGACTGGCAGGCAGATTTTCAGCATGATATTACCAAAAGGATTATCTCTTGAATTCAAAGCAGAAATATGCGAACACTGTGATGTGTGCAAGAAAGAGAAATGTGAACGTGAAGCATACGTGATAATCGAAGATGGGGTGGTTAAACACGGCTCTATTGATGAAAAGGCAGTAGGAGCGTTTAAAAGTTTAATCCTCGATAAGATTTACAAGGAATATGGTGCAGAAAATGCTCGAAGATTTGTTGATGATATGACACGACTTGCCATACGTGCTATTATGAAAATAGGGTTAAGCTTTGGGATAAGTGATGAAGATGTGCCTAACGAAGCAAGTGTGCAGATTAATGAAGTACTGCATGATGCAGAAGAGCATGTTAAAAAGCTCATTTCAGCTTATAACGCTGGAGAACTGGAACAATTACCAGGACGAAGCATCGACGAAACACTGGAGATGAAAATCATGCAGGAACTTGGAACAGCAAGAGACAATGCCGGTGAGATTGCAGGCAGACATCTTGGTCTTTCCAATTCAGCAGTAATTATGGCACAATCAGGTGCAAGAGGTTCAATGCTCAACCTTACCCAGATGGCTGGTTGCATCGGGCAGCAGGCTGTGCGAGGAGAACGCATCCAGAGGGGCTATAATGATAGAACTCTTTCTCACTACGTGCGAGGTGATCGTGGTGCAGATGCACACGGTTTTGTCAAGTCAAGCTATAAAAAAGGCTTATCTCCAACCGAGTATTTCTTCCATGCCATAGGTGGACGTGAAGGACTGGTGGATACTGCTGTTCGTACTTCACAATCCGGGTATTTGCAGCGAAGGATGGTTAATGCACTGCAGGATCTGGAAGTGCAGTATGATGAAACAGTAAGGGATACCAGAGGCATGATCGTACAATTCAAGTATGGAGAAGATGGACTTGATCCAATGAAAGGAGATTTTGGAACAAGAGAGAGCATCGCACGCATCATCGATACCGTGTTAACTACAAGAGGACAAAATGATTGATTCAGACGTAATAAATTCAAGAATTCGAGGCTTACCGATTCCACTGAAGATATGTGAAACTTTAATCAGTGAACTTGAAAATCAAGAGTTAACTGAAGAGGAACTTGAAAAAATCATTGAGCTTACACTTGAACGATATAAGCAATCATCCATCCCCCCCTACGAAGCTGCTGGTGTCGTGTCTGCTCAATCCATTGGCGAGCCTGGCACACAGATGACTATGCGTACCTTCCATTATGCTGGTGTGGCTGAAATAAATGTAACTCTTGGCCTTCCACGAATTATTGAACTGGTGGATGCACGCAAGAATCCAAGCACCCCGATGTTAACGATTTATCTTGAAAAAGAGTATGGCAATGACAGAAATAAATCACGGGATATTGCGTGGGAGATAGAATCAACAATTCTTTACCATTTAGGAGACATTACCACTGATATTTCTTTGATGAAAATTACTGTAAATCTCAATCCAAAGGCTCTTGAGATGCGAAATATGACTGCAGAGGAAGTAGCATTAAAAGTAGAGGATGCAATAGGCTTGCCTGTAGGATTAAACGAGTATGCTCTTACTACATCTCCTGAAGAGGTATCGTATCGCGAACTGCTCCAGCTTGCTAAGAAGATACGATCTGTTCACTTAAAAGGGATCAAAGAAATAAAAAGGGTGGTAATCCGTAAAGAGAGCGACGAATACATCCTGTACACCGAGGGTTCTGCTCTCAAAAGTGTTATGGAAGTAGGTGGTGTAGATGCAACCCGCACACGAACAAATAATATTCTTGAAATGGCAGAGGTGCTCGGTATTGAAGCCGCCCGGCAGTCAATCATAGACGAAATAATGGCTACATTAAGAGAACAGGGTTTAACCGTTGATATCCGTCATGTGATGCTTGTTGCAGACATTATGACCTGCGATGGCGAGGTTAAACAAATTGGACGGCATGGCATATCAGGCGAAAAAGCAAGTGTGCTTGCAAGAGCTGCTTTTGAGGTTACTGTACATCACCTGTTGGAATCAGGCATAAGAGGTGATATTGATGAATTGGGTGGTGTGACGGAAAACGTGATCGTAGGGCAACCGGTTAAGCTTGGAACAGGCAATGTAAGACTGGTAGCAAAAACAACATAGAGGTTTGAATTATTATGGTTGAGATAGATAGTATACTGAGAAATGTTATTAAGAAAGGTAAGGTAGTAATTGGTGCAAAACAGGTAATTAAAAATGCAGATAGCGGTCTGGCAAAGATCGTGGTTACAGCTTCAACCTGCCCACCAGAGTTAAAAAATAAGATCAATATTGACGATTTGATTGAATATAATGGCAATGGAGTGGAACTTGGAACTGCGTGTGGGAAACCTTTTTCAATAGCTGCCCTTGCAGTACTTGAAGGTGATGAAAGCGATATTACCGCACTTAGAGGCCTCTCATCTTGAGTGAAGTTAAACTTGACACTGACGGGATGCGATACATTGTACTGTTTGAGCAGATAACAGGGGCATCCCCGATAGATTGCATGATAGATGATGAGCTTAATAAAGTAACATTTGTTGTAAAAAGTGAAGATATGGGCGCAGCTATTGGTAAAAGTGGTGACCATGTTAATCGCGTAAAGTCAATGATCAATAAACAGATAGAGATCATAGAGTATTCTGATGATGTGCGTGAGTTCATAGAAAATGTTATCCAACCAGTCTCAATTAAAAATATTAATATAGAGGAGAAAAAAGGTAAGCATATTGCTTATTTAAACGTATCTGCCGGAGAGAGGGGCTTCGCTATAGGTAGGGGGGGTCGAAACATAGGCAGGGTAAAAACGATTGTCAGCAGGCACCATGACATTGATGAAGTAGTTATTCAATGAAAGTTAGTCTTCTTTAGTGTGGATTAGGATAACTTCAGAGCTAATCCCATTCAAATGTAGGATACAACCTGTAAAAGATCCAAAACAAATGTAGCGTATGATATTCATATAAATTAATAAGTTCCATTAAGAATATATTCTGGAAACCGTGTTTCTATAACCTATATATTCTGTGAAACGAAAGTAACGATTTCGAGATAACTGGCTGAAAGTGCAGATGAACATGGAGAAAACACATGCAAGTGCATAAGACGAATGCTCATCAATTTATTGATGGAGGAGAGTCACTTCATGAATCTATCATAATAAATATGGAGGCATGGGCGGACGCGTGGTCGGAAGTGTTTTGTGTGGTGAGTTAAATGGTGGGAATGGTGATACTGAACAATTCATTACTGCAAAATGGAACAATCTTACTCACGAATGGTTCTCTTAATTTAACTTTAGATGTTATAGCTGAAAATTTAACTGGCAAGTTGGTTTCAGACTCTTCTGTTTTGTCAAAGTTTTTTCCAATAATTACTCTGATAATCGGCGCTTTACTTACTTATTTTCTCAATATTTTTCAGATTCAGAAACGAGAAAATAAAGAAAGATGTAGATATGAATATACTTTAATCACAGATATTCTCGATATCTCAAAAGAAGAAAATAAGCAAGACAAAATGGTAAAATATTATGATAAGGAAAAACGAAACCCGGACTTTAGAAAAATTGAAAATTATAAGCTTATCGTGGAATTTATGAAAGATGTATTGGATGGAAAAACGGTAGATAAAAAAGACTTAGAGAGGATACAAACGGACTTAATAAAGAAGATTTAAGTTAGACTCACAACTGCTTTAAAGTCTTTGCACCCAGATTTTCTTAGTGATTTACCATTATCATTTAGAATTGCATCATAAATTGTTATAATATCTTCAACATCAGAAATTCCTTTCATAATTATCCAATATCCAAGAGTTCCTATTTTCACATCTACATATATATTATTTTTGAAAGTAAATGATAATGATTCAATTTTTTCACCGTACTTTGATACTTTTTTCGAAATCTCTAAATTGGTGTTTAGATTCTGATAAATGAACACATCATATATAGCATTAGTACGAAAAAGCTCTGATGCAATGTTTTGAGTAGTGTTTGCCAGTTCGAACAATCTATCTTTTACATTCATTTCTTCGAAAATCCGCGTAGTTTCAGCTATGCCTGTTTTTGAAATTTTAATATTTATTCCAGTGACGTCGTCGAAGAATATCCATTCATCTGATTTAATATGATTTACATTTTTATCTCTAAAGTAAGTGAAAATTTCAGCATCTTTTAAAGTTAATATTTTAGGCGAAATTGCCATCACTTGGACTTTGTCAAGCATTTTAATTCCTACCCATGTCATCGCTTGTTTCTCTTATTTTTTTTATCATTGATAAGCCGCTGTTTGAATATTCAATCAGCAAATCTGCAAGAGTTTCTCTTTCATAACCAGTACTTGAATTTGAAACGGCAAAAGATGCACTTTTTATTTGTTTTTTTGTGACATCCACGTCTCCACTATCGGGTAAATTACTCAAAACTTTAGATATGGCTCTATCCCGTGCAATGTCTTTTTGGCGTCTTTTTTTATCACTATCCGCCTCCTGTAATAATCCATCTCCTGCTATTTTTATTATGTAAAAAAGTATTTCTTCAGGCGATATATCTGGATGCTCTTTAACCCAACCTTTAACAAGATCACCAAGTAAATCAGGATCGTTTACAATTTTATTGCAAATCTCCTTAATATCAGCATCCATGATTTTCATTAAAAAATCATTTTCCTTTACTTTTTTCAATAATTTTACGAATCTTTTGCGAGACTTCGGGGGTGAGTGGTATTTCTCCACGTTCCCCAGATAATAGGAAATATTTTCTATAATTATACATTAAATCCCCAATCATAATGTTTGCACGCTCGATGAGTTCTTCTTCAGTTCCCTCTTGGATAAGTGTCACTATTTCACTAAGTCCATTAATATTAGTGGATACTATGGATTCAAGCTCTTCATCAGTAACTTTTGCGTGCAATGCAAATCTATAAACATGTTCAAATGCTCTACTAAGTATATAACTTAAAATGGTGCTCCTACCACCATGGGTGTTAGTTAAAGTTGCAAGTTCTGCACGTGTTCTTTCCAAAGGATAAATATTTTTGTCCAATAAATACTCTTTATTTAGTAATAAAATATTTAAATAGTTGATAGTTGCCTCTGTAGTAAATTCGTCATCATCTTTGTATATTTCTCTCTCTTCGGGAACCAAAAGATATTCTCTTATTTTATCTTCGAAATCGAGATAGGCATTCCAAATTTTAATTGTAGGTTGTTCATCGCTAAGAGTTAATTTTATAGTTTTAAAACAATCTTCTGCAAAAGGTTTGCATTTATCAATTTTCTTATCTGCTTTATGTTCTGCGGCGTTGATTTGCTGCAAGTCAGAAGAGACTTCTTTAACTATCAATCCGATTATCATTAATTCTTTTATATCTATTATAAAAAGATTTTGAAGAATTCGATTTCCAATTATATTAACTAAATCAAATTTTTTCTGTTCAAGATACACCTCAGCAACGGTTAGATCTTGATTTATTAATTCAGCGACATTAGTCATAAACATCCATTTCCTCTTGATTCTATATGTATCTTCCCACAACTTCGAGACTGTCACGTCATCTGGTATTGATAGTGTTTTGAAGCTATTGTTGGTTTGAGTCTTGCGGGCACCGCTCCGGGTTTGAATATGAGAGATTCCAAAGTTTCAACCGCAACACCACGTAATGTGGCAACCCTTACCACGATACACACTTTTACCACCAAAAAACCCACCACTCTCTGTACCCTCTGTGGTTTATGCCATAAAAATTCCAAATTATACTTATGGAGTAGTATATGTGCTTTGAATATTTAAAAGACTATCAAC
>RPGO01000030.1 GCA_004193545.1 Candidatus Argoarchaeum ethanivorans
GGTTGTTTTTGTTGAATTCTTCATCCTCTTTCATAAAGTATGGTTCTATGCTTATCTCTGGCTTTGGGAAGTTGAATGGTTTGCCAAAGTAGTCGCCTTTGAGCATTACCTGCATCAGAGCCTCAAACAGGAGTCTGACTTCACGCTCAAACTCACTGTAAGTGCGAAGCTGCGCCTGTACTCCATCCCATACTTTACCTTTGTAGACTGCTGGTTTGTCTTTCCATAGTTTAGGGACTCCTGGTGATAGCTGTACACTGCTAAAGACTGGCTGCCCACCACGAGCTACCATCATCTGCGTCATCTCATAGACGAACATCTGCATGAGCTGCTCAATTTCTTCATAAGTCATGCCTTCGACGTACGGTGCAAGAAACGTCAGGAAGTTATAGAAACCCTGGCCTCCTGAAAAATTTGTCTGTGCACTGCCAAGAGCTTTTACTGCATGAAGCACAGCAACTTCCGGTTTCATGGCTGGTCCTGCAACACTTGCTTTAATACCTGAGCCGTCTGGCATGAGCCCATAGTAAAAGAAATAACGCAGGTCCCAATCCTGGCAGAATGCACGGGTTCCAAGGTATTCGAGGTCGTGAATGTGTATGTCTCCTTTCAGGTGTGCATCTGCGATCTGTGGCGGCAAGAGGAGGAGGTATTGTTCTTTTGAAATTTTATCTGCTTTTTTCTTGTGGCTTGTTTCTGCATTTTCCTGAAGATTTGCATTGTCCCGTGCCTCAAAGCCATCTCCAATATCTATTTGATGAGCGTCATACACAGGAGTCCCCACTCTTGTAGAGATGTTTCTCCATTCTATATGCCCGTGTTCAAGGAGCACGATGTTAACAATTTCTCGTATGAGCGGCCCTGATAGGAATTTTACACCCATTTTTTGGATACGTCGCTCGGTTTCCTTTGCTATCTCTTTTGCTTGCTCTTCGCTTATTGCTGGTAGTTTGTAGAATTGTTCTGATAATTTGGTTTCATTCTGCAACTGTTTTACGATGAGATTTTTATCCCATTCAAGAAAGTGTCCATCAGTGGTGCGCACTTTTGGCATTGACACCGATGCACCATCAAGTGTTTTTTGTGTGGTTGGGTTTTGAAAGTCCATTGTAGTATAGTCATCTTGAATATTTTTCGTTGTCATTTTTAATTCTTGTTTCTGGATCATGCAGATTCTTCCTGTGAAAGTATATTGTTTAGTGAGTTAATATCTAAATTATTATCCCTGAACAGTTTGTCGTGTGTGTAAAACTTGTTTCTTATCTGAAGCACTGGTGCAGACAGTGTGAACACACCATTCATATTAAGCTCTGTAAGAGCTTCCGCGGTTGTCATATTTACTTCTTGATATGTTTTATTTTGCTTTCCCAGTGCCTGTTTTAATTGTTTGCAGTTTGGGCAAACACCAGTCGTGTATACTCGAATATCCATTTTTTTTACTCCTTTTGTTATACACTTCACATCAACATAATGTATAATAATGGTTTTTTACAGCATGATTGAATACCATAAAAAATCATGTGTTACCAGAGATTATCACATAGTTATCAAATATGATAACAAATATGATAACATAAGGTAACTCACAAATAATGATTTATCAGGGAACTATTAACCAGATTTGTACTTGCCAGAACACTATGTGGTCAACATCCTTTAGCACCGAAAAAGGCATTGGATCAAAGCTAGTGTCACGACAATTTAATTTTCAGACAAAGATTATAAACATATAAGTCCACCCATATTCCATAGAAGAAATGAAGAAGAAAGGGGGTTTTGAAACAATAAACAAGAGAAGTATCAGGCTGATTTTAAAAAAGCAAAACTAAACATATTCCAAAAGAAGAGTAATAGTGGATTTCACACGGGTTCGTGAAGATACTTGCCCTCGAAGAATACCTGGATGTCGAAAACATCCAACTGGTCATGGACAATCTCGGGTACCCACAGAGAAAATAAGAGATTTAGAATAAAAAAATAGGTAAAAGTGTGGCTGATTAGACACACTTCCAATAAATTAATAACAAGCCACCACAACCACAACCAGCCATTGCAACCGCAAATGCAATACCAGTCGTGTTTACAAGATTAAGTTGAACCTGATATAATGCATCTTCACTGGTGAGCAATGAGCTATTGTAAACCTTACTGATGGCAGTTACACCAAAACATAGCACGACAAACGACCCAATAAGCCCTCTAATATAATTAACCAATTCCATATTTTTTTTCACCTCCCAAAAAACAGACAAATAGTTTTCATATAGCAAAAAACTCAATGTCTTACAGCTTTTAAAAAGCATAGGTCTATATTGTTTTAAGTTATATAAATAGATTACTATGTTTGTATTAAAATTTGTTGTTTGCTGTGCTTGTGGTGAATGTGATGGATAATCGAGTGTATTGACAAACGGGTTGGAGATACAACTAAATTGTAGAGACATTAATGTCATGACAATTTAATTTTCAGGCACAATATAGTCCATATCCATGAGTTTCCTAAGCAACAAGAAAAATGCAGCACAATCAACACACGGTTTTTGGCTCTTAACCAAGCAGATTCGTAAGATTTGTATAAATATTTACCAAAATATTTTGTAACCGTAAGCTTGTATAAGATGTATTTATAAAAAGTTACACATGGATATGTTAGTCATGGATGGGAAGTTGTTGAGAAATATATTGAGACGTGGGAATTATATGTAAAAAAAAGGAAAACGTGATTGCACTGGCTCTGTACTTAAGTACGTGGTTTGGTGACTTGTGAGTTTTCTTAGAGGTTTCGCAAATATAAACTATCAGATCAACTGCCATTTTCACAGATTCTCGCCTGCCTAAAAATTAAATTGATGAGACAATAGGGAATTTAATCGCGGAGCCAAGCAGAGGGGAAATAGGAGATGCCTTTGCGCTCTCCGCGGTGAGAAAAGTTATCTCACGATTGATGATTTTCAAAAATTGGGTAAACTATTTACTGGGAGTTCCCTAACTGCACACAACGCGAGCAGAAATAATGAACTTTGATAATCGGATTAGCAACAATCCTTGACGCACAGGAAAGTATAAACGCAACCATATCCTCTTGCTACATACTTTCTATGCACTCGACTGCTTTGCAGTCGAGAATTGGCCGTTAACCGTTATTTCTGCACAACGAAGTTGTGCAGTGCTTCGCAGTCGAGAGTTATTTCTGCACAACGAAGTTGTACAGTGAGGAATCATAATGTTCATACGATTTAAAAATGAAGTAGAATCAGTTTTAAAGACTGCTTTAAAAGATGCTGGTTTTAAGTTGCTGCCAATTCCACTTGAAGAGTCAGAGCATGCCGACCTTGCAACATCTGTGGCGTTTCGTCTTTCACCAATCTACAAGAAAAACCCGGTAATGATTGCAGGAGAGATAAAAGAAAAAATACAACTAAAAGAGAATACTCTTATCGATCGAATAGAGGTCGCGGGAGCATATATCAACTTCTTTGTCGGTGAGAAATATCTTGTTGATACACTAAACGCCATTCAATCAGATGATTTTGAAAGCATGGTAACTAACACAAAGGTGATAATTGAGCATACTTCTGTCAATCCAAACGGTCCCTTGCATGTCGGGCATATTCGAAATTCTATCATTGGGGACACTTTGGCAAGAATTCTGAGAATGGCTGGCTATGATGTTGAGGTGCAGTATTATGTTAACGATATGGGACGGCAGATTGCAGTTGTATCATGGGCACTTGAACAGTTTGTTTTTGATGGTCAAAAGAAATCGGATCATGCCATAGCTGACGTGTATATCAAGGCTAATCAGGTACTTGAGGAATCTGTTAATAAAAAAAGTGAAATCAACACGTTAATGCAGCGACTGGAAAAAGCGGACAGGGCAGTAATACAACGATTTAGCAAAGCAGTACAACTTGCAATGGATGGAATACGTGAGACACTTAATCGAATGAACATTATTCACGATCGGTTTATAGAAGAGTCATCTTTTGTGCTTTCGGGTGCAGTAAAAGAGATCGTGGAGGATATTAAAAAAACAGGTAGAGTAAAAAGTGATAATGGTGCTCTTGTGGTGGATCTCTCAGATTTTGGCATCGATAAAAGTCTTGTTTTGCAGCGAAGCGATGGCACGAGCCTGTACAGCACAAGAGACCTTGCATATCATAAATGGAAGGCACAACACTGCGACTGGATGATTGATGTGCTTGGTGCTGATCACAAACTAATATCCACGCAGCTCAAGCTCGTGCTTCGCACCATTGGATTAAAGCAGCCTGATGTTATTATCTTCGAGTTTGTATCTCTTCCAGAGGGCTCAATGAGCACACGAAAAGGTATGTTCGTTTCTGCTGATGAACTCATTGATGAGATTGAAAAACATGCTTACAAAGAAGTAAATGAACGCCGCCCTGAAAAAAGTGAAGAGTTTAAAAAAGAGGTGGCACAGATGATCGGCACTGCAGCGATACGCTATGATGTAATCAAAATATCTGCTGATAAATCAACAGTGTTTGACTGGCGAGAAGCACTTGATTTTGAAAAACAGGGCGCACCATTCATACAATATGCCCATGCCAGAGCATGCAGCATCCTTAAAAAAGCAGCAGAGGAAGAGTGCGACTTTGAAAACGCTGATGTGCATCTTCTTAACCATAAAAACGAAAAACTGCTGATAAAAAAGATGGCATATCTATCTAATGTTATCTACACAGCAGCAAAAGAATTAAAACCACACATTCTCGCTATCTATGCTCGTGAGCTTGCTGATGCGTTTAACCAGTTCTACCGGGACTCGCCAGTGTTGCAGGCAGATGAAAACCTGCGAAGGTCTCGCCTGATGCTTGTTAGATGTGCCAGGAGAAGGCTCAAGACAACACTTGACACTCTTGGAATGGCAGCACCAGAAGAAATGTAACCTGCACTTGATTGCTAGCGCAATCAAGAGTCACGAGTTGCCTTCTTGGAATGGCAGCACCAGAAGAAATGTAACATCACTATATGCTCAGTGTGTAGAAATGTACCAGGCATCTGGATACTCTTTGGATGGCAGTTCTCATCTTAACCCTGTCTGCGTGATTGTAAATTCACATGAAACGCCTTCAGGACGAAAGCGGTGTTTTTGGAGTATGGCACGTCTTCGCTGTGGCCTGATCTTTTCGAGTTGAATGATGGTTTTTGATATGTGAGCAAAAGGATTTCCACCGAGTGGCATCATTGAATTAGAATCGATGTCAGTGTAGACTTGATTAGTTATCAGCACAGCTATTTTGTATCTGCGTGCAAGACTGTGAAGAATGGACAGTTGGCTGGTTAGCTGTCTTCGAAAAATCATGTTATTACTATCCTCAAGGCTTGCACGATAAAACATGATCGGTGAATCAAACACTATAAGTCCAATATCTTTGTTCATTAGTCTCTCGCAGTCGCTAACAGCACTGTTTTGACTTGTAAAATCAGAAGGCTCGTAGATGATGATGCTCTTTGCAATCTCTTCTGCATCTTTTCCTGCGATCTGCTTGAATCGTTCCGGTGAAAAACCCTCGGTGTCGATGAATATGATTTTTTTATCCTGCACAGCGCAGGCTATGGATAATTGAATTACAAGATTTGTTTTGCCACTGCCAGCTTCGCCATATACTTGTGTTACAATGCCAGCTTCAAAACCGCCGCCAACAAGTTCATCAAGTGGTGTGCAGCCAGAGAGAAGTTTTATATTATGGTTGCCCTGAATGAGAATCACCTGACTTTAATTAATATTAACGTCCCAAAGGTTAAATATATAACGAATACATTCAGGTCATATATTTCGGAGGAAAAAAATTGGCTAAACCAACAAGAAAGACTGATAATTGGAAATCAAAAAACTGGTACTCGGTACTGTCACCTGAAATACTTGGAACAGTTAACGTAGGCAAAACCATAACAAGCAATCCAGACAATCTTATAGGAAGAGTTATCGAGACAACGCTTGGAGATGTGACAAGAGATTTTTCAAAACAGAACATCAAATTAAAACTTAAAATCTCAAGGATTGGAGGAGACTCTGCTCACACCAAATTCATGGGACATCAACTAACACAGGATTACCTTCGCTCTCTTGTAAAAAGACGAAGCTCTGCCATCGATTCAAATGTAGATGTGACAACAAGCGATGGGTATAAAATCAGGGTGAAACCTACATGTTTCACACTCAAAAGAGCACATTTGGTACAGATAGAGGGGATGCGAAAACAGATGAATCACATAATCACTGACCGCGCAAAGAATCTTAACTTTAATCAATTCATGGAAGAGGCTTTTAATGGAAAGCTATCCTCAATAATCTACAAAGAGACGAAAAAAATATACCCGCTGCGAAGAGTGGAGATTAGAAAAACTGAAGTCAAGAGAGAGGCAGCCGCATCTTAAAGAACAACATTTTTTTTACTCATGCACGGCAGGCAAGTATATAAGTAATGGATGCTTTTAGTGCCGTCAGAATCTGGATGTGTTTACATCAGATATTCTGTTTAAAACAATTTATACGGATGATAAAATGGATGAAACAAGCATCACGTCTGTTATAGGAGAGATACGCAAATTCGAACCGCCAGAAGGGTTCAGTGCAAAAGCGTATATAAAGACTCTTGAAGAATACAAGAAAATCTACAATGAATCCATTGCCGACCCATCGGCTTTTTGGGCAGAGAAAGCAGAAGAGTACCTTGACTGGTTCAAAAAATGGGATACTGTCCATACATGGGATTCTGAAAATGTAAAGCATACATGGTTTGCAGGAGGAAAACTTAATGCATCGTACAACTGCCTTGACAGACACCTTAAAAGCTGGAGAAAAAATAAGGCTGCAATCATTTTCGAAGGCGAGCATGGCGACTCAAAAGTTTATACCTATCAGCAGCTTCATCACGAAGTCTGCAAGTTTGCAAATGTACTGAAAAGCCAGGGAGTTACAAAAGGCGACCGGGTATCGATTTATTTACCAATGATACCGGAACTTCCGATAGCAATGCTTGCATGCACACGCATTGGAGCTATCCACAGTGTGGTATTTGGTGGATTTAGTGCAGATGCATTGCGCGATAGAATTCTTGGACCTGGATGCAAACTTCTTATCACCTCAGATGGCAGTTTTAGATCAGGCAAAACGATACCACTGAAAGCAAATGCTGATGAGGCAGTATCCCAATGTGATTGTATCGAGCATGTAATCGTAGTAAACAGGACAAAGAACAGCATCAATATGGTAGAGGGACGCGACCACTGGTGGCATGAACTCATGCAGGACTCTCCGGCAGTATGCGAACCGGAACAGATGGATGCGGAAGACCCACTGTTTATTCTATATACAAGCGGGAGTACAGGCAAGCCAAAAGGAGTACTTAATACTACAGGAGGCTACCTGCTCTACGTGACCCAGACATTTAAATGGGTTTTTGACTACAAGGATGAGGACACGTTTTGGTGCACAGCAGACATTGGATGGGTTACCGGACACAGTTATATTGTGTATGGCCCACTGAGCGCCGGTGCTACAAGTCTCATGTTCGAGGGCGTACCCAATTATCCAAAACCTGATCGATTCTGGGCAATTGTAGAAAAATATAAAGTTAATACACTCTACACTGCACCAACAGCCATCAGAGCGATGATGAAAGACGGGGACAAGTGGCCACTTGGAAGAGACTTATCAAGCCTTCGGGTGCTTGGAAGCGTTGGCGAGCCAATAAACCCGGAAGCATGGATGTGGTACTACAACATTATCGGAAAAGGTAACTGCCCAATCGTAGACACGTGGTGGCAGACAGAAACCGGCGGCATACTGATTACACCGCTGCCTGGTGCAGTACCTACAAAACCAGGCTCAGCCACATTGCCCTATCCGGGCATTGAGCCAGTGATTCTTCGGGAAGATGGCAGCGTTGCTGATGTAAATGAGGGTGGATACCTTGTTATTAAAAAACCATGGCCAGGGCTAATGAGAACCGTGTACGAGCATCACGAACGATTCAAGAAAACCTATTTCACCAAATTCCCAGGACTTTACGTCACCGGGGACGGCGCCCGTAAAGATGGCGACGGCTACTACTGGCTGATGGGCAGGGTTGATGACGTAATCAATGTGTCAGGACATCGAATGGGTACAGCCGAAATCGAAAGCTCACTTGACTCGCATGAAACAGTAGCAGAGTCCGCAGTAGTAGGATTTCCACATACTATTAAGGGTGAGGGGATCTACGCATTTGTTATTTTAAAAACAGGCAGAGAACCCAGCGACGAACTCAGAAACGAATTATTAAAGCATGTACGAAAAGAGATTGGCCCCATAGCTAAGCCAGATGTGCTCCAGTTTGCAGATGGTCTGCCAAAAACACGAAGCGGCAAAATCATGAGACGCATACTCAAGAAAATAGCTGCCGGTGATGTGAAAGATGTCGGTGATACAAGTACCCTGGCAGATCCAAGTGTTGTTGATGTGCTCATAGCAGGAAGAGAAAAATAAAGATTGGGGACAAAAAACCCAACCCAACTCTTTTATATGATTTGGAACTACCTGTAATTGGGGGCACTTCGTATGAAGGATGCAAGTCAGATAGAAAAACAAGGTCCTAAAAAGATAAGTGAATTGACTGGTTTGCCAATTAAACTAATTATAGCTACACAAAAGTCAATATACAAACTTGGAATAAAACATTCTGAATATATATTCTTAGACGTAGGTATAATTTCATCGATTTATAACGAAATGAAGTACGCAGTTACTGATTCAAAAAGTACAGAAGAATGTGACCAGAAGTTTTCTGAAATACTGAATAACCACTCAACTTTACTTCCTTTAGAATTATTCATTGAGAAAAATGAATTTCAAAATATGTTAGGTCAACAGGAGGTTTCAATCGATGACCTGCTGCGCGAAACACGAGCCAGAATTCCACACTATGAAGTCTCTGTTAGCCCTGAAGCTTTAGTTTTAGCTGCAATTATTCTAAAAATCTTACCTAATAACTTTCTGTCTGTAGTACGTTCACATCTGTCATCTTTAGTTTATGAAAGAACTTTACGTAATAGTTTTAGCAAATCCATGAATGATCTGATTGGACGAATTGGTGAGGGGAAAATAACACATGAAGATGGCGAAAGAGTTGCAGCGAGTGTATCAAAGATATACTTAGACTCAATTAAAGCAATCAGGTCTTCAACTAACAACACAAAAAAATTAGAAACATCATCTGAAGTGAAAGATTTTATTGATGAAACTATGAAACATTTAGATGACGACACAATCTAACCTAAGTTTCAAAGAAACGTAAAATCCTTCTGGCGAATCATGGCATCTTCAGGAAAGAAGAGTATGGATAGTCTCAAAGATGAACTAGTATAACGATTCCAAATTAATCTTACAATAATCATACCACAATTCTGCCAGGCATATCATCCATTTTGTATTTCCACTTAAATATCACTGGAGTTTCGTTTATATCATCAAAATATTGACTTATGCGATCAATCAGTTTCTCTTTTGAAGATACCCTCATCCCCCTCAACAAACTTCTTGTCATTTTACTGAACAAACTTTCAATAATATTCAGCCACGAAGCGTGTTTCGGAGTAAAGACGAATTGAAACCGTTGTGGAACACTTTCAAGATATTTTTGAGTTTCCTTTGACGTATGAACCCTCAGATTGTCAAGGATGACTACGATTTTAAGTTTTTGTGGATAGTATAAATCCATTATCTTCAAAAAATCAATGAATTCAGCACTCCGGTGTTTTTCATAAACTTGATAATGAATTGTTCCGGTTAACAAGTCGATTCCTGCCAACAAAGAAAGAGTTCTGTTCCTTACATATTCATAATCACGCGAAATAGTAGGATATTTATCAACTACTGGCATTAAATCCGGATATTTGTTCCCAACTGCTTGCATACCTGGTTTTTCATCATACGAAACAATTGCTACATCCACATCTTTGCCATTTTTCCTCACTTCCGGAAGTTTTTCTACCTGCTTATATGTATGCAAAACAACAGCACTCTTCGACTCGAAATTCGGATCGATTTGGTTAATATATGATGAGATTTTATGTGGTTTTATGTTGCTTGCACTAAGAATTTTTGAAAATCGTTCCTGAAGATATCTTCACTGCCTCGGGATATCCTTTATCTATACAGTTATCGCGAATATATTCTGCCAATAGTCGTTGTGTCCAAAGTTCATGTGGATATCCAAAATCTTTTGGTTTCATACAGGCAAGAGAGATAATCCACGCACGTCCTTCGGGAGTGAGTTTTTTTGGTCTACCATTTCTCGGTAAATCATCGATCGCTTCATAAATCCCATAGGCGAGAGCCTTTTTTATACATCGGATTACTTTTTGACGATTTGTGTTTAATTCATTAGCTATTTGTGAATTATTCATTCCCTGATAACACAAAAGCAGAATTTTTGCCCTTTCAACTGTTCTCACTGGTTCGGTCCTTGAACGAGTCGATGAAATTAAGTATTCAAGTTCTTTATCAGTCAACTCTAATTTTGGACGTTTGCTTATAAATGGCATCAAGATTAATTAGCAGCCATCGTTAATAAATATTGTTATATTATTTTGGAATCGATACACTAGTGTCTCAGCAACTTAATTTTTAGACAAAGTTTATAAACCTGTGAGTCCAACCATATTCTATGGAAAAAATAAAACTTACAGAGAAAGAGGTGGAGTATCTCAACGATTTCGTGAAAATGGGGCGTAAAAGCGCGAGAGAATTGACCCGGGCACATATTTTGCTTCTGGTCAATGATGGAAAAAAGGAAATGGAGATAAAAGATACGCTGCGGATCAGCAGGGCAACCGTTTCCAACACCAAGAAGAAATACCGCGAAGAAAGTCTCCAAAACGCCCTCGCGGAGAAACCAAGATCCGGTCAGCCTAAAAAGTATACAGAGAAACATGCGGCGGAAGTTATAGCGCAGGCATGCACCGAATCACCTGATGGGCGCAAGAGATGGACACTTACACTACTAACAGAAGAAATGCGAAAGAAGGATGGGTTTGAAACGATAAACAAAGAGAGTATCAGGCTTATTTTAAAAAAAGCAAAACTAAACCTTGGTTAAGGCGGATGTGGTGCATACAGACGATCGACACCGAATACAGAGAACGGATGTACGATGTTCTCGATCTGTACGAAGAACCGTACGACCCGGGAAGTCCCATTGTCTGTTTTGACGAGAAACCAAAGCAACTTCTTGGAGATAAAAGGATTTCCATCCCTATGAAGCCTGGAATCCCTGTGAAATATGATTATGAATATATCAGGAACGGTACAGCAAACATTTTCATGGCGGTCGAATTTAAAGCAGGGAAACGGGTGACGAGAGGATCACCAAAAGAAGAACTATGGTGGATTTTGCACAATTCGTGAAGATGCTTGTCGATGAAGAATACCCAGACGTTAAAATCATCCGACTGGTCATGGATAATCTCAATACTCACAAGGAAAAGTCATTTTACGAGGCATTCGGCGAGGGGGAGGCGGAAATGATTTTGAGCAAGATCGAGTTTCATTACACACCAAAGCATGCAAGCTGGCTTAATGCCGCTGAAATCGAGATCAATGTAATGGATATCGAATGCACTGACAGACGGATTGGAGATATGGAGATACTGACTCATGAGGTGACAGCGTGGACCAGGAGACGGAATGACGATGAAAAGAAAATCAACTGGGGGTTTACGAGGAGGAAGGCGGATAAGAAACTGTCCAAGTATTATGTCTAAGAACTAAATTGTCGAGACACTAGTGTCTCAGCAACTTAATTTTTAGACAAAGTTTATAAACCTGTGAGTCCAACCATATTCTATGGAAAAAATAAAACTTACAGAGAAAGAGGTGGAGTATCTCAACGATTTCGTGAAAATGGGGCGTAAAAGCGCGAGAGAATTGACCCGGGCACATATTTTGCTTCTGGTCAATGATGGAAAAAAGGAAATGGAGATAAAAGATACGCTGCGGATCAGCAGGGCAACCGTTTCCAACACCAAGAAGAAATACCGCGAAGAAAGTCTCCAAAACGCCCTCGCGGAGAAACCAAGATCCGGTCAGCCTAAAAAGTATACAGAGAAACATGCGGCGGAAGTTATAGCGCAGGCATGCACCGAATCACCTGATGGGCGCAAGAGATGGACACTTACACTACTAACAGAAGAAATGCGAAAGAAGGATGGGTTTGAAACGATAAACAAAGAGAGTATCAGGCTTATTTTAAAAAAAGCAAAACTAAACCTTGGTTAAGGCGGATGTGGTGCATACAGACGATCGACACCGAATACAGAGAACGGATGTACGATGTTCTCGATCTGTACGAAGAACCGTACGACCCGGGAAGTCCCATTGTCTGTTTTGACGAGAAACCAAAGCAACTTCTTGGAGATAAAAGGATTTCCATCCCTATGAAGCCTGGAATCCCTGTGAAATATGATTATGAATATATCAGGAACGGTACAGCAAACATTTTCATGGCGGTCGAATTTAAAGCAGGGAAACGGGTGACGAGAGGATCACCAAAAGAAGAACTATGGTGGATTTTGCACAATTCGTGAAGATGCTTGTCGATGAAGAATACCCAGACGTTGAAAACATCCGACTGGTCATGGATAATCTCAATACTCACAAGGAAAAGTCATTTTACGAGGCATTCGGCGAGGGGGAGGCGGAAATGATTTTGAGCAAGATCGAGTTTCATTACACACCAAAGCATGCAAGCTGGCTTAATGCCGCTGAAATCGAGATCAATGTAATGGATATCGAATGCACTGACAGACGGATTGGAGATATGGAGATACTGACTCATGAGGTGACAGCGTGGACCAGGAGACGGAATGACGATGAAAAGAAAATCAACTGGGGGTTTACGAGGAGAAAGGCGGATAAGAAACTGTCCAAGTATTATGTCTAAGAACTAAATTGTCGAGACACTAGTAAAGGTGGGTATCTGACAAATGAAGCACCTGAAAGAATGTATTTAGATGCTGCAGAACTTGGAGTGGAATATTTTGTTGTTCCATGGACAAAAGTAGATAAAATGGGTTGTATGTGTCTCTTGCCAAGGGGGCTCTTGAATCAGCGGAACCAGGTGATTTTTTTCAGTGTATGAACTTTTCATTGCTATTCGACATGCTAGATCCCGTCGCAGGCAGACCCGATTCTTTCCATATACTGGGTATTGGGCTTTGCGAGTGATGATTCTTATGGGTGTCCCAGGCAAGTATGGTTGAACTGAAGGAACTTCCTTAAAAGACGAAGTGGACAACATGCCTCATGTAACAGTTTGAACCGAAATCAGACAGTTACATATCTGTTGCGGAGCCTTGCATACGGTATTAAGGAATCGAGGGGTGACAGGGCATCACCTGTTCTATCGAACTAGGCAACCTTTGCATACAAAGACACGTCAAGGGAATATTGCTCATGCAAAGAGTTCTCGTAAAAGAGCACAACACAGTGCTTCACTGAGAAGACGTTACCGAGGCTTACGGGACTGAAGTAACACACAAGAGCGTGATACTTGGAGACTCACTATCTGAGAAACTGGATGTGAGAGTGGGTGACGCTTGATGCAACCTTTCCTGAAAAAACAGGACAACAAACTCTCAATGCCTTTTTTGATCTTGGAGATTTACCATTTTCAGGCATAATCATCAACGGTTAAACCAGCAAGTTTTATAAGCTTTCTGATTGTGCCCCTATCAAGTTCTTTATGTCTTGGAACAGAAAATGTAACTATAGAACCAGGTTTTATCATTATGGTATGACCAGTTTGCCTTGCCACAAACCATCCAGCGTTATTAAAAGCCTTGACCGCTTCTATGCCATACATTCCTGGTAGTTTTGCCATCAGACAGCTATTTCTATTAGTTTCTCTTCGCCTTTTATTTCAATCTTTTCATTCAAGACAGCTAAGCAGCCTTGAATTGCATCCTTTATATTTTCCAGCGCCTCTTCGAACTTCTTCCCCTGTGATACACAGCCTATTATGGATTGGCATTCGACGACGTACCAACCAGCTTCTCCTGCAGGAATTATTGTGACCTCATACCCAATATAGCTTCTGTAAAGCATCACAACCACAAGAGGAATGTATTTATCTATGACTGGTCACTATAGTGACTGATAACTGATGATGGATTGAATAGCGATGAAATGGAGATACCTTGATATTGGCTTGATAGACCCTTATGAAGCGATGGCAGTGCACGAGGCGATGTTTATATCTCGTATAGAACAAAAAAGTCTGGACACTTTATATCTGGAGCGATACACATCAAAATCCGTGTTCCTTGGATACCATCAATGTGCAGAGGCTGAACTAAATCTAAATTATTGCAGGGAAAATGATGTTAAAGTGGTACGGCGTTCGACCGGGGGCGGGGCAGGTTATATGGATTCCAAACAGTTGAACTATGAGGTAGTGGTAGATAGAAAAATGCATAACATTCCATCAGACTTTGTTGCATCCTACGAGAGAATCATGGATGGTTTCGTAGAGGCATTAAAATACATCGGACTGGATGCAGAATTTAAGCCTACAAACGATTTAATTGTAAATGGCGGGAAGATATCTGGTGGATGCATGGCACGCCAGAATGCGATTCTTCTACAGCACGGTTCACTACTGGTTGATTTTGACATGGATACCGCTTTTAAGGTATTGAATGTCCCAACGATAAAATATGAAAGTAAAGGATTGAAATCAGCGAAAAGCAGGGTTAGTTGGATAAATAAGGAATTAGGTTATGATGTCGATCTGGATGAACTAAAAGCAGCGATTAGGAAGGGATTTGAGAAATCCTTTGGAATAGAATTTGAAGACTCTGGGTTGACACCGTATGAAGAGGAACTGGTGCAAGACTTACTTCCCAAGTATCGATCAACAGAATTTATTTACAGGTTATAGAAATGAAAATCGATATACCCAGCTATCAACAAGGATTGTATAAATCAGCAGGCGGACTGATACGTGTTTTTTTAAAAGAAAAAGATGGAAAAATTGATGATATTTTATTTACCGGTGATTTTTTCATATTTCCAGAAGACTCGTTGAATATAATGGCCCAATCTTTAAAAAATGCTGCGTTAGATAAAAGGATAATAATAGACACACTAAAAGAAGTATATCTTAAAGAAAATGTAGATTCGCCAGGTGCAACTATAGGGGATTTTGCGAATGCAGTAATGGCTGCGACATCAAGGTGATTATAATCTTCTTGAAGCTAATTTGACAGCCTCCTATACAAATAGTTTTGTTTTAGTAAACCATATATAGCACTTTATCTATTTATATAGTGGATGACCATTAAGTCTTTAGATAATCAGTTTGTTCGAGGATTTGCCCTTGTTATGTTGATGGCCTTTGTTCTGTATGCAGTGATTCTTGGTATTATATATATGGCCTCAGACACTCCTCAAAAGGTAATGCTACCTGCACCGATAGTAGTTCTCGTATTTGCTCTTGCATTTGTTTTCACATCTATATTTTTTTCTAATCATCGCAGTGTTATATATCCATGGTCACTCCTGGGTGGGGGAATAGTCGCGCTTGCAGTTACTTTTATTGTGACAGCAGTTTACGGGGGTATCCAGTATATGAATGGAAATGGCTTCGCTGGACTTGGTTGGGAAGTATCACTATATCTCCTGGCAGGATGCATCGTCTCAAGTGTGGTGTCAGTCACTTACCTGGATCAAAATAGCCGGTAGCTTTTAACTCTCGATTGCGAGAAGCACTGCACAACTTCGCTTTCGCAGAACCGCATACTCCGTGTGCAGAGACGAACAGTAACTGCATACAACGCAAGCACTACACAACTTCGTTGTGCAGAAATAATTCTCGATTGCGTTAGCAATCGAGTGCAGAAAACAACTCTTGATTTAATTAGTATACCCCGCAGCAGAGCGTGTGGTTGGGATGAAAGATCAGGTAGCGGTCAAAGCAATAGAACAAAGGCTGCGGCTTGATACTTCGCATCAATTGAATCAACTCTACAAAGAATCATCACCACGAAACATGCCCACCGATCAACAGGTTTGTGCAGGGTTGATGCAATGCAATTGTCAGGATTAACATGGCACAGAGAAACGACCTTCGCCACGATAGACACACAGTGTCACTGCTGACCGATCACATGGTCTTCTCACCCAAGTATCGCGGTAAAATTTTAACAGGTGATGTTGCTCTGGTTACCGAAGGCACCATCCGAAAAACCTGCAAGGAGATGGATATTCAAATCATAGACATGGCAGTGAACACAGATCACGTCTACCTCTTCATAAAATATCCGCCGAAGTATTCCGTAAGCTATATAAGCCAAGAGGGTCAAAGGTAGAAGCAGCAGAGTGCTCAGAAAAGAATTTCCACACCTGAAAAAGTGGTGCGGAGGTCATCTATGGGCACCAAGCTGCTACCATGGATCGGTTGGACAAGGATAGGATGTCGTTGAGCGATATATACAGAATCAAGATAAACCGAATGCAAAGAAACTCACATACAGGCTCTGTACTTAAGTACGGGGTTTGGTGACTTATAATATCATGGGAAAAAATCGAAAAAAATAAAGAGTATAAAGGAAGGAAAAACTGGAGGGATAAAAATCGATGGATTATATTATTAAGGGAATGATTAAAAAAGAGGATCTGGGAAAACTTCCAGATGTATTACCTGTTATGGTGTATGCCGCGAGGGACAGAAGAGTGCTTGGTTCAGCACCGGTTAATGAGGATGGAAGTTTTGAGATAAAATATAAGTACAAGGTTTCTGGTAGAGAGAAAAAACCAATTGGTGCATACTTGATTATAGGGCCAAAACTTCCTGGCGATCAAATACTGAAAACAAAACTTGAGAGAAAATTTCTTAGTTCTAAAGGATTTAAAAGAGCAAGCCCACGGTATAAGTATGAGTTTGAAGAGGCAATACCCATCTCAAAGAAAGATAAGAGAATATACGCGGGAACTATCATGGAATTTGCCTCTGGCTTTACCTACATGGGATATATTAGAACCTGTTTGCCATTAATTGAAGATGCGGGGCATCCATGTCCTCTTGGATGTGTAAATCCCGGTACCTTATCTACATCCGAGCATCGTGCATATGTGCGAATATCCAGGGAAGATAACATTATTGGGGATGACATTCTGGTGAGTGACGGAAGTGAAAGTGAAGAATCCTTATCAGGAGAGTTTAGTGTAACTGAAATAATACCTGGTTTGTGGATATTCCCTTTAGGGTACACAGCTCTCGTGGAGGTCTATCAAAAAATTGGTGGGATCACTAATACACTATATAGTGGCAATCACAGATTTGAACACAATTATCCGCAGTATATTTGTATTGACAGAGATGAAGTAGAAATAATTGAAATACCCGAACTGGAGGGTCTTGGAGTTGGAAACTCCTTTGGATTTACACGAGTGAGTAATATCCCTATAGATTATATAGACCAAAGCACAGGATATGCCGATTCTAGTGGTGCGACAGATAGTGCAACACACAAAGTTAAAGATTTTGCATTCTTTGGAGAGCTACACCTCTATGCAAATATCGGTGAAGAGTTACAGGTTGATGATTCAACAGGGGATTGCAAAATACAGTACATCAGAGTGAAGTATGAACATTTAGTTGAAGATGGTACTGGTGGTTACATTACAGATGCTGAAGGTTATATTCAAACTCCTTTTGGAAACGCAAGAGAACCAAGAGAAGGTGAAGGAGACGATCTAATAACTGAAACAATGGGACCATTGCCCCTAAGTGAAACAGGGGGTATGATTGGAGTGTATAGATATGCTAATCCGTATGAAACCGCGGCATTAGATCCTGATAAAGAGATAAATGATTGGGTGTTTAAGGGATTGCTTATGGTTATATATCCGTCATCTTTACCATTTAACTACGGAAGATACAGGTTAACTGTAGAAGCATATGGTACTGATATGGAGGATGTAGGCATTGCTGATGCTGATGACAACGACTTTGTAGAGGTGTTCAATTTGCTGATAGATAATGATATATCTGCATTGACTGGAGATATCAAGGATATTGAGGGAACGGGTGCTTGTGGTTTATTGGACCATAGGGGGAGTCCCACTTCAGAATTTGATATCACCGTTGATTTTGATATTAATAACAGTCATGGAAATTTAAGAGATTTTAAACTGACTGCCTGTTGGGGGGAAAATTGTGAGAAAGAATTGGAATGCGGAGAATACCCAACATATCCCGGAATAACTCCTCCAAAGTGGGATGGTGAAAGTGGCATCCGCACGACTAAAACGTGTGCGTGGGTAGAATGTGCTTATCAGTTTAGACTAATGGCACATAGAAGAGTGACCAATGGGTTCTCTGATGAAACCGAGAGAGAAGTATTCACTAAACACATTACTATACGCTCTATGAACTCATATGATCCGTCCTGCAACATGTGAAGAAGCGGATGTTTTTTCTGTAGAAAAGGTCAGTAAGATATATGTCCTAGATGATATTGCTGAAGAGACAGGGATCCATAAATGCAATAACCAAAAAAATGTTTTACACGCAGGAAGAGAGAAATGCAGCAAAGGGATGCCTCGGAATTTATTCCGAGTGTGGCGTGGATGAGGCTCTCGATTACGCAAGCAATCGAGTGCAGAAAATAATTCTCGACTACGAAGTAGTCGAGCCCACGCGGTTTCAATTTTTTTGAGTTCCGGATCGATATGTTATTTCGTTACATGCCCTTAGTAATCCAAACCCTATTTCAACCTCACAAACTTATTCTGTATGCTTCAACTGTTTTTTCGATGTCTTCTTCACTGTGTGCTGTTGATAGGAAGTTAGTCTCAAATTGCGAGGGTGGTAAAAACACACCGTTCTTTAACATTCTTTGGAAAAACTGGTAGTATGCTTCTTTGTTGCACTGTAGAGCTTCTGTGTAGTTTTTTGGCTTTTTTCCAAAGAACAGCTTGAACAGGCTTGCTGTGCCCCCGACACTATACGGCAACTTTTTATCCATAATTATATCAGCAAGGCTTGCCCTGAGCTTGTCACCAGTGTCATTCAGGTTTTTATATATTGCTTTTTGTTCTATAAGCTTCAGCACTGCACCTGCTGCTGCAAGAGACACCGGGTTTGCATTGAATGTGCCTGCCTGATATACTGGTCCCGATGGTGTTACAATTTGCATGATCTCGCGTTTTCCCCCGATTACGCCAATTGGAAAGCCACCGCCGAGCACTTTGCCAAGTGTGGTCATGTCAGGTGTTACTCCATAGTGTTCCTGTGCACCGCCCTGTGATATTCTAAACCCTGTTATTACTTCATCGAAAATCAAAACCACGTCGTTTTCTGCTGTAATCTTTCTAACCTCTGTAAGGTAATCTTTTTCTGGAAGTATTGGCCCAATGTTTCCAAGCACAGGCTCCATAATCAATGCTGCAACATCATTTTTGTTTTGTTCAATCACATTAACCAGTGCTTCTGTGTCGTTGTAAGGTATTTGAAGCGTGTCTTTTGTAACACTTTTAGGTATTCCAAGTGAGTCCGGAACTCCGTGAGTTGCTGCCCCGGAACCTGCTTTTACCAGTACAGAATCGTGTGCACCATGAAACCCGCCCTCGATTTTTATAAACTTGTTTTTGTTTGTGTAACCTCTTGCAATGCGGATAGCACCCATCGTAGCTTCGGTACCAGTGGAAACAAAACGCACCATGTCGATACTTGGATACAGGTTTGTGATTTTCTCTGCAATGTTAACCTCTGCTTCGGTTGGAATTCCGTACAACCAGCCGCGTTCAAGCTGCTCTGTTACTGCTTTTTTTATGGCAGGATGTTCATGTCCAAAGAACTTTGGCCCGTAAGCCATGCAATAGTCGATAAATTCATTACTGTCAACATCAATGACTTTCGAGCCGCTTGCTCTTTTAACATAAAACGGATACGGCTTAATAGCACGCACCGGACTATTTACGCCGCCACACAAAAGCCTGTTTGCACGATCAAAAATAACGCGTGAAGTATCAGTGTTCATGTAGAGCAACATCTACGCCATCCTTTATATTGTTTATCAAATCAAACCCTTGTGAGACAACGACTCATGAGGTTTTGATTTTAAGTTGATTTATCCTCTGTGATTTTGCCGTCCACGAGTCCAATGATTCGCTCTGTTTTTTCTGCCATTTGTTCGTCGTGTGTTACAAGGATGAATGTCTGGTTGTGTTCTCTGTTGAGTTTGCGCAGCAGTTCGTAGATTTTCTCGCTTGTTTTGGAGTCGAGGTTGCCTGTGAGTTCGTCTCCTATGACGATTTCCGGGCTGTTTGCAAGTGCTCGTGCGATTGCAACTCTCTGGTTTTCTCCTCCTGAGAGTTGTCTTGGTTTGTGGTTTATTCTTTCACCAAGCCCTACTTCTTTAAGCATTGTATGGGCTTTTGCTCTGGCGTTGGTGGGTTTGATTCCGTTTATTAGTAGTGGCATCATCACGTTTTCCACAGCATTAAAATCGGGTAGCAGGTGGTGGTATTGGAAGATGAATCCGAGTTTCTGGTTTCTCATTTTGGAGCGTTCCTTTTCAGATGCTTTTGTGATATCAACTCCGTCTAATGTGATTGTTCCGCTTGTGGGTGTGTCAAGTATTCCAATCATGTTCAGGAGTGTACTTTTTCCAGAGCCTGAGGGACCTACGATTGCCATGAATTCCCCGCGTCCAATCGTCATGTTGACGTTATCGAGGGCTTTTATTTTAACACCGTCACCATAAACTTTTGTCAGGTCTGTTATCTGGATTATGTTTTTCTCAGACACTGTGAATCGCCTCCACCGGATCCATTTTTGAGGCTCTGTGGGCTGGATTTATACCGGCTAAGATGTTGATTACCATGGAGAATGCTCCTGCTATAAGGAAGTTTTCAGATGCTATTCGGATGGGAAGGTGGTCGAGCCCAAAGTACATTTCAGGCGGAACAGGAATTGTATAGGATATGAGTAATATGCAGGATACGTATCCAAGCACTGCTCCGATAATTACACCTATTATTCCAAGTATGCCTGCTTCAAGCAGGAAGATTGCGAGTATGCTTTTTCTGGATGTTCCCATGGCAAGTAGCATGCCGATCTCACCAACCTTTTCCATCACTATCATATTTAGAATATTTGCGATGCTAAATCCTGATATGGCAAAGATCATAAGATAGAAGATAAAGACAAACTGCCTCTGTGTGTTCAGTAGATTCAGTATCTCTGAACTTTGTTCCATCCAGCTCTCTGCATCATAACCTGTCTCCCTATCAATTCTATCTGCCAATGGATCAACAGCGTAGACATCAGAAACACGTATTCCGATACCTGTCACAATACCACTTTTTCCATAGAAATCCTGGACTTGCTCAAGGTTTGCGTACGCCAGTGTCTCGTCAGCCGATGTCCCTGTTTGGATAATTCCGGTGATCTTGAAATCGGATGGCTTTGATCCTGGAAAGCTAACGGTAACAGTATCATCTATTCCAACTTCCAATTTGTCTGCAAGCTTTGATCCGAGGATGATGCGGTTTCCTGTCCCCAGGATGGATTCAAATTCACCTGCAATCATATCCTTTTTCACATTCAGGACATGATCTTCATCAACAGGTCTCACGCCTGAGAGAACAGCCCCTTCCACGTTATGTCTGTACTGGATGGCAGCACCTCTCTTGTAGTAGGATGAAACGGCAGCCACGCCTTCCTGTTCACGTATAAAGCTTTCAAGTCCGTGATAAAGAGATATGTAGTCTTCATTCTCTTTTGGTGAAACCGTAATGTGTGCCTGGTTTTCAACCGTTGTCTCGATGATGTTTTCTCTAAATCCTGTCAGCATTGACATGGAAACGATTATTATTGCTACCGAGAGTGCGACAGCTATTACTGAAAACGTGGTCTGCCTGCGGCGCGCTTTGATATGCCGAAGGGCAATATTTATCTCGAACATGACTCAGCCATCCATCCAGGATTATTCACTACTTATCGCCTCCACCGGGTCAAGTCTTGAGGCACGTCTTGCAGGAAATATGCCTGCAACCAGGTTCAAAAGAAAGGTGAAAATGACGATCATAACAGCGTCCTTTGTCCTTACCACAAACGGAAAAGTACTTACACCACCATAGGCTTCTTCTCCGATATCCATAGTAATAGATCCCAAATATAGGGAGACTACTATTCCTGCAAGAACGCCCACCACAGGACCAATCAATCCCATGATTCCACCTTCCAGTAAGAATATTGTCAGAATGCTTCTTCTTGGAACACCCATTGCCATAAGCATGCCTATCTCTTTTGTCTTCTCCATCACCACCATGAATAGTGTACTCACCATACTGAAGGACGCAATCACAATAATCATGCCAAGAATGATGAAATTGCTGAGACCTTCGATCATTATCATCTGCAGTATCTCAGGATTTGTCTCCATCCAGCTTGAAGCCTGGTACCCCACAGCATCTATCTCATCCGCTATTGGCTGCGCATAATCAGGATCTTCAACCCGTACTAGGATACTGTTTGCCACATTGGAATTGTCAAAAAAGTGTTGAGCAGTAGATAGTGGTACGTATGCCAGGGTCTCGTCCTGGGGCGTGCCGCTGTCGTATATGCCAACCACCTTAAGGGTGGTAGGTTTTGCTTCAGGAAAGGTTGCATCAAGCGTGTCACCCACTTTCACATCCAGTTTCTCAGATAGTGAGTCTCCAAGTATCACGCTCTTGTGTGTTACTTCAAGGTCCCTGAAGCTTCCCTCGGTAATGTCTTTCTCAGTGTGAAGCACTGTGTTGTGCTCTTTTACGAGAATCCCTTGCATGAGCACATTCCTTGACGTGTCTTTGTATGCAAAGGTTGCCTGCCCGGATAGAACAGGTGATGCTCCTGTCACCCCCTCGATCTCTCTAATATCGTATGCAAGGCTCCGGTATAAATAGATATAATCCTCGTCTGATTTCGGTTCAACCGTTACATGAGGCATGTTGTCCACTGTCTTTTTATACAGTTCCTCTGTAAAACCAACCATACTTGCCTGGGACACCATGAGAATCATCACTGCAAGCCCAATACCCAGTATGGAAAGAATCGTCTGCCTGCGACGTGATCTAAGATGTCGAATAGCAATGAAGAGTTCATACACTGAAAAAATCACCTGGTTCCGCGATTCAAGAGCCCTGGCAAGAGACATATAACCATAATTGCAAAAGCTGCTCCATAGACATTGAAGCCCGGTGTCTCTGCCGGAGTCGGAACAGTAGACTCGTTTTCATCTCTTTTCTCTTCTGCTTCTATTACGGTGTCCCACACATCCACCACATCACCGTCATTTCCCAGAAGCGTTACAGAGAGTCCATAAAGACCAGCCGGGAGTCTCTTATTCCACGTAACCTCAATAGTTTCATCATCCTCTAACATCAAGATCGGCGATCTTTCCTGAATTACTTCTACTGTCTCGTTATCCTTTGACACCGTAAAGACGATTTCGCCAGTAAACGGAACCTGAGACAATCCCAAAACAGTAGCACTTGCCCCAGTCTCATCCCTGTAAAGCTCAGTTATCCTGGCATCATCCATCGCAGTAAAATCCTCAGACCTGGCAATCACAGTATCACCGGGAGGAATTCCAAAGTCTCTTGGCGATGAAACTCGGACTTTCACCCTTGTTGAGTAATTATTATTATTTTCAAGCCGCACATTCCAGTTTTTAGAGAGAGTCATTGCCTGCACTACCGTCACCCGGCGATCTGTGGTTTTGTAGATCACCGTATCCACGTCCACAAGCATGTATTCTACATCTGCCAGTACAAACTCCTGTTCCGAACCAATTCGGGGAGTGTTCGGTCTTAAAATAACGCTAACACCACTGGAATCGGAGTTAATATCTTTAATGAATACCTTTGGTATTTCCTGTATGCCCCAGCCGTATGAAAAGTTGTAATATTCTCTCTCCAAGACTACGCCGTCGATTGAGAGAGTCATTCTAACGGTATAAAAACCATCTTCAGGGCTACTTATATTCCAGCACATTACCTTTGTTATATCAGTATCAGGCAAATCCACTCCAATAATAAATTCTTTTGACTTCAGCACGTCTCCGCCAAATATCAGGTCTGCACCGATGGTAACGTTCGCATAGTTTCTCTCTGAGTGAAGTGTAACATCAGCCGACTCGATATCCGAATAAAGATCAACAATCCTGATGTCCTCTGCACTCGCTAACCCTGCAAGAATAAAAATCAGGACTGCCGAGAAAACAGCAATTAATATTTTACGACTGCTGAAACAGCTCACCATCTTTTCACCCCATAACCATCAAACCAATCAAGCAAATCTTTTATGATTTGTTCAGAAAACAATATCTGTTCACAGTAATTTTCCACGATCATCAACTCCTCAAAATCCTTCCGAATGATCTCGGTTACCTATAAAAACCAGTGGTGGAGTATTTAACGTTTGATTTCTATCTCAGTGTTACACTTCTGGCATCTGTTATCAGAAGTAAGCCCATCACACGTTACATCAAAACCATGCCGTCTGATTAACAGTTCACCACAGTTTGGACAATAGGTGTTATCTTTTTCTGTGCCAGGCACATTTCCAATGTACACGTATTTCATAGCTTCTTCCTTGGCAATGCTATAAGCGTCTTCAAGTGTGCGAAGTGGTGTGGGCGGTAATTTATCCAATTTATAATAAGGATAAAAACGTGTAAAGTGCATCGGTGTGTAATCACCAAGATTGTCACGTACCCACTGCACAAGTTCTCTTATTTCCTCTAAGGAATCATTAAGTGTTGGAATAATAAGGTTTACAACTTCTACGTGCATACCAAGTTCTCTTGCAAGTTTTGCAGATCTAAGTACTGGTGCAAGTTTAGCACTGCATATTTCTTTATAAAAACCATCTCTAAATGATTTAATGTCAACACTGAAAGCATCAAGATATGGTGCAATCATTCGAAGTGCCTTCTCGCTGATGTATCCATTTGTAACATACACGATAGCAATCCCTGCCTCGTGTGCCAGTTTTGCAGTATCATAAGTATACTCAAACCATATCGCAGGTTCGTTGTAAGTAAATGAAATGCTCCGGCAGCCTGAAGACAGAGCACGGTTGAGAGCGTCTTCTGGAAGTATTTCAACAGTATTCACCTCGTCAATACGCATCTGCGAAATAGTATAATTCTGACAGTTCTTACATCTAAAATTACAGCCCACGGTACCAAGAGAATAACTCGTACTGCAAGGCATAAAATGGTACAGTGGTTTCTTCTCAATTGGATCAACAGATGCACTGGATACAACACCATAAATCAATGTGTACAGCTTGCCATTTTTATTCTGCCGGGTTCTACAGAAACCATACTTACCCTCGGAGACTATGCACTCTCGATTACATACATGGCACTTGACTTTGCCATCTTCCATCGATGTATACAGCTTAGCTTCTTTAATCAAACAACATCACACCCATAACTTGGAAATATTCGCAATTAATACATAGCACTCTAACATTAAAAACGTAGCCCTCAAACAAACGCACACTTACCACGGTTTGACCTTGAGATTTTTCTGGTATTGTGAAAGTTCAAAACCAAGGTTAAATTTATAATATATGCTGGCTATTGTAATTGTTTACTATATTTTTTAAAACGTATAGGAAGTATAAACGCATTTGTTTATCTTGCACTTGATTGCTTTGCAATCGAGAGTTATTTCCGCACACGGAGTGTACGGTTCTGCATAACGAAGTTGTGCAGTGGTTCGCAATCGAGAGTTATTTCCGCACAACGAAGTTGTGTGGTGTTGGAGAGATTTATATGAAAGAATATCGTTCATACGAAGATTTGCCTAAGATTAAGCTGCCTCATGGACAGGACGTGTATATCAGCGATAGCACGATCCGTGACGGCTCTCAAATGGCAGGAATCGTACTTAAGAAACGCCACAAGCTGAAGATCTACGATTACCTGCATAAAATGTGTATTGAAAAACTTGAAGCTTTTGTGTTCAATGAGCGGGATCGTGCAGCAGTGCGTGACATGCTTGATTACGGGTATGAGTGCCCCGAAGTGACAGGTTGGGCAAGATCCAATCCAAAGGATATCGATTCTGTATTGAGTATGGAGGGAATAGAAGAAACTGGTATCCTCATGTCGGTGTCAGATTCACACATTATTGAGAAGATGGGTCTTAAAAATAGAGAAGAAGCACAGGACAAGTATATTGAAACTTTGCAGTATGCAGTGGATCATGGACTCCGCACACGTGCTCACATCGAGGATATTACCCGCTCAGATATCAATAATTTCGTATTCCCGCTCGTAAAAGAACTGATTGAGATAGACCCCAACTGCATTATTAGACCATGTGACACGCTTGGTTTTGGAATACCATTTGTGGATGTTAGCGAACCATACGGGGTACCGTATATTATCAATGGATTGAAGGAAATCGGGGTAAAGAATATTGAATCACACATGCATGATGACTTTGGGCTCGGTGTGTCAAACACTATTTCAGCTTACTGGCATGGTGCTAACTGGACAAGTGTCACCTTCCTTGGTATCGGGGAACGTGCTGGTAATGCCGAACTTGAGAAGATATTGCTATTTTTAAAGCAGAGGGTAGAAGGTTTTGATAAATATGACTTAAGCACTATCAGTGAATTCTCTCGTTTTATGGAGGATGAAATTGGAATTCGCATACCATGCAACAAAGCACTTGTAGGTCGAAATGTATTTGCACATGAAAGTGGAATCCATTCAGCAGGTGTTATCAAAAATCCATTCACCTATGAGCCTTATCCACCAGAGTTGATAGGAGCAACCAGGCAGCTTCTGATTGGGGACTCTTCTGGACTTGAAGTGATCCGGCATAAAGTAGAAGAGACATTGAATAAACTGATGCGTGTGACAATTACTCTTGACAAACATGACAGGCGTATAAAAGCAATCCAGAGAGAGATTCACCGATTGTATGATACAGAGCAGCGAGTGTCCTTAAAGTAGAAGAGACATTGAATAAACTGATGCGTGTGACAATTACTCTTGACAAACATGACAGGCGTATAAAAGCAATCCAGAGAGAGATTCACCGATTGTATGATACAGAGCAGCGAGTGTCCTGCATTTCAGACGAGGAACTGCGCGGTTATGTAGAAAAATACTTCATGTTCGAATCAATGATTGAAAATAATACTTACAGCGAAGATACGGGTGATACGAGCAGCAGCATGGAAAAATGAAAAAGTATAGATGACAATGGTATTTGTTAAAGTTGTGTTAATTTTAGAAGTGCCCTTGTATACTATGTTCGCTCAAGATATTGCAGCATGTCTTCGATGTGCACGTTCTTACCAGATAGGTGTATTGCCAACACATCGTTTCCGTGACAGTCAGAACATGCGATACCACGTGGACGATGCACTGTGATTAAGTTACCATCGCACGATTCTATAGGATTTGGATAGCTATGACACTTTCCACATCTTGCTGCACCCCCTTCCAAAGTGGGAACTTCCCCCTTTTCTCCATGGCAATCGTTACATAAAACACCACTATCTTCCATTGGATGGGAGTTGTGGTCTATCGTATGGCAGAGCATACAGTATCGTGCCATTTCATTGTGCAGGCTATCTGCTTGAGGTACGCTGCGTTTATCTGTTAAATGGCAATTCTCACATGAATTATACGTTGCATCTGTCTGCGAAGTGGTTGTGGAAGAAGGTATTGTAACTACTGTTGTAACTGGAGTTGGTAACGGTGTGGTTGTTTCCTTTATTGTGCTTACTGGTGTTTTATCTGTATCGGTTTGATACACAATAACTACTGTAAAGATGATAGCAATTATTACTACGATAATTCCTATTTTAAATCCTTTGACACTATTCATTGAAATTTATAACCTTTTATAATTTAATTATGTAGTTCCAACCCCATCATTTATAAATCTTGAGTTTTTGTTTTCCAGACGTGATGCTAGAATTCTAAGATCGTTCATGGAGGCTTTGAAGATCCTGTATATGACAAAGATCGCATGTGTAGCCTTTTTTGATATGTATATCTATGATGTTCCCAGAGCTTGGCTTCAGCGGATCATCGTAATTATGGCAGGTATCACAGATAATTTCATGACCAGGCAGGCGTTGAGGTGTGATTGCATTGTCTGTGTGGCAGTATTGACAGGTCAAGTTCACTGTTTTATCACTGGTATGCAGGTCATGTAGGTCTGCCCCATGACATGCTTTACAATAATTCCCCCCGTCTTTGTGCCTGGTGAGGTTTTCCGGTTGCTTATGACAGATATTACACTCAATTGTTTGTTCTTGTATCTCTTCGAATTCAGGTATTATTATTTGTGGGTTTGTGACATTCTTTGGTGCAAAAACGTTGGTCGTGGCTGCAATATACGCGGCACTGGCTATGAGAATTATACCTGTTATAACCATTGTTATGATGTATGGCGTATCTTTCATTGCCACTTTAGTGGTGTGCTTTTTTTGCAAAGAGGGTTGCCCATTTCATCAGTTACCTTTACAATCACATCGACTGTGTCTCCAGTATTTGGTATTGTTCTAAGGTCTGTTGTTATCTCGTATTCGCCCTCACCTATGTAGCTGCTGTATCGTAAGTAGCCGATTTCTCGCTTGTCTTTTATGATTCTAAGAGTTACACATGGAAATGGTGGTGACATGTCGCGATATTCTTCTAACCTGTTTACACTGTCTACTTCCGCCAGTAATTGTGTGATTTGTGGTTTCCCGTCCGTTTCTGTGATTGTTATTTTGGTTATTATGACTGGTTTATCCTTATCAACACAACCAGACGCAAAGACAAGCACCATGAATAATATAACAACAATGATCGATCTCATAATCAAAACATAATATTTAATACAATATAAGCTTTTGTAAATTATGAATTCAAACTGAAAAGATTAATAAATAAGTTAAAACAGATGTTGATTTAATGATAAAGAATTTTTTGATTGCAACCACAGCAAGTGTTGTTGCTGGAGGTATTATCTATAGCCTGGTTGTTTTACTTGTTAATTATTTTGCGCCAATTGTTGCTGTAATCGCCGGGTTTGTTAGTGGAATAGGGCTTGTGGTTTTGAGCAGATGCAATAAAGAGAATAACAAGGATATTTCAGCAGTTGGTCTATGCTATTTTGGAGTGGTTGCTGTAATGTCGCTTTTTACTGGATATCTGCTTATTTACTATTTTAAACCAGTGATTATTCATGGTATTATGTGTCATCCAAAAAACTTCATCGCATTTCCACAGTTTATTGTAAACACGCTTAAAATCCCAGATATTTTAAGCACAATATTCGGGGGCATTGCAGCATCAGCACTATCACATAAAATAAGAGCGATTTATGAATATTTTCGCCGTTCTTCGCCTGTATGATTGGACCTGCTTTGGGCGATTGTTATATCTATCGGGACAGTTGAGTGACAACTAATACATGCCAGATAGCTCTTTGAAGTATAATCACCTGCAAGATTTCCTGGAGTATGGTTGAATGGTTCACCTGCCACAAATCCGGTTGGCTCATTGACCAGACTTAGATAGAATGCATTATGAAGATTGCCTGATTCATTCAAAACATTTCCAGCATCAACTGTTGGCAATGTGTCGAATAACTGAGGATCATTGAACGTATAATTTCTATTTCCATGGCACCAGTCATCATCGCAAGTTCTTACGATAAGTGCATGACTGTGTTTATCTGCCAGTGATGAATTGTGGCAGAGGTGGCAGATTTCATTTCCATCGATTTCATTGCTGCCATCTGCATCTAACTTTTCCAATCTTGATTCTGTGTCATTGATCCACGAACTTCCATTCCATGTCCAGATCTTATCTTCTACTGTGTCAATGGTGCCACCTGATGGATGGTAATCAATACCGCCAATTGCAAGATACGTGGTGTAATTGGTGTTGTTTGCAGCTCTGATGTGTGCATCTCCTGCTGCTGATGTAGCCCACACCTCACCGTATTCTTCTTCATGGCATTTTTGACAGTTTATCTGATTATAAAAGACGTGCTGCCCACTAAACATTGAAAATATGTCAGGCACCACAAACATTGTAAGCGATATTAAGGCAAGCAGTAATAATATAATATTACTACGTTTCATTGAAGAACTCCATGCTATTATTATATAATTGAGAATCTGATTTGCCTATTATGTAATGTGCAGACTGGTTTAATCCACTTATACCAGTATAGAGTGTAATATCACCAGTTGTTTCATTATAATTTGAGTGACAATTGGTACAATAAATCTTCTTGGTAAGATTGTGTACCATATTAACCTGTGGAGTTGTGTTTGGATTGTATCCATGACATAAACAATTCACATCACTATGCACACCAGCACTAACATTTGTTACTGATGCGGGATGGCACTTGTTGCAAAACTTCCATGGGTCAGTCTCATTTTTATAGCTGTATAATTCATGGCTGTTGGAAAACATCGCACCGGCTATGCCTATAATTAACATGACCACAATTACAGCTATAATTACTTTTTTTAACCTCATGGTTTTTCAATACCAGCTCTGGATTGTTTTATTGCCTTTGTCCGGATATTCATGGCACCATCTGCATTCATGCTCGGCGCTTGAGTTGAAGTTTGACTTTGCATTTTCATAAGTTGTTGCATCATGGCAGGTTGTGCAGTTTGCAATCTCAAGTACGCATGTTCCTCCAACCATGTAAGTTAGCGGGTTACCTGTCACATTATGCCGATCGCTCTCGTTGATTAAGTCTAACTGATATGAATGGCAGCACTCGCACCATTTCCATGTGTACTCCTCGAGTGGATGCCAGTTAACAGGCTGATCAGTATGGATATGACATTCTGTACAGTTTACAGTTGCATGCACGCCATAATTAAACATCGTCTCATTCACATAATATTTACTTGCAGTAGAATCATCCAGCCCGAAATGACAGTTGTCGCAGTCCTGCTCCCATGATATGGTTGGGATGGTCAGGTTCTGGTCGTGCATCCGTCCTGTGTTGTGGCACTCTGTAATGGTGCAAGATTCTGTTCTGGTTGCATGCGGAATGTTCTCGGTGTAATTCTGCGAACCAGCACGCTCAAATATCTCGATGAACTCGTTTGTGGAGTTCCTGTGGCACCATGTGCAATCTGACAGGTTGCTTGCTGTTGCGATGTCAGGACGGCTTCGAGGATAGTGCGATGCCTCTGATAGATTCTGGCGATATGAAGACTGTCCAGCGAGTCCTTCGAACCCAGAAACTTTCATGGTGGTGAGGTTGTGGCAGCCGTAGCCACAGGACTCTGAGTTCGTCTCCGCGGTGGTGCGCGCAGAGATGTTGATGCCGCTTTTGAAGTGGTTGTAGACAGCGGTTGCATTACTTACGTTTTGGTATGCATAGGTTCCATTATGACATTCATAACAGAGATACGCATCATTGTTGAAGGTGCCTCTGTGCCCCTCTTCTGGACACGCTCCCTCTGGTACATGGCAGCCCCAGCACTTGGAGTTGTTCGCGTCACCCACCGTTATTGCAACCGAAGTCATGTTGTCATTCACATTTGCATGCACTCCAAAATTCACTGCTGTGACATTAATTTTATACTTCAAGCCCTGCTGATCAGCTCCGTATGTTGCATGGCAGTTGGTGCAGTTCGCATCAGTTAGTACCCGTTCTAATGTGCCACTGTGGAGCCTACCTACACCATGACATTCATCACACGTCTGGATCTGATAGTGGTTGACCTTTTTCATGGATTGCTGCTCTACAAATACAGTCGATAGATTGTCATGACAGTAACCGCAATAAGCTCCCGGGTCATTTTCGATATATGTAGTGACAATATCTGTTCGATTGTCGCCGTAATGGGATATTAGTGAGAAGTTCGTGAAGTAAGGATCTGTCTCGTTTTCATCGAATGTGTAGCGCATCTCTGACTGGTTGTGGCAGCCCATGCATGAGTCTAAATCTGTGGGGCGTGTCCAGTATGCCTCTATGCAGGTTCCACTCTTGAAGTGATTGTGCACTTCGGGTGCATCGCTCACATTACTGAATAACGTGGTGTTGTCTTTGTTGTGGCAGTCGTAACAGTTGTAGGCAGGCTCTAGCCGGTTGCTGTGCTCATCCATGCCAACACCTTCTGGGAAATGACAGACCCAGCACGACTTGTTGATGTCGCCATCGACACTCGCATTGTTCATCCCGGCGTGGATCGCACCCATATATGCAATCTCATCAATCCTGCGCCTTTCTGCACTACCGTTACTGCCATGACACCTGAGGCAGTCAGGATCACCAACGATGCTCACCGCGTTTATGTTGTGGAAGTCAACAGGTGTCTGGTTGTGGCTATGGCAGAAGCAGCAGCCATCCTCAGGATTTGCTTCGTCTGTGAAGTTGCCGTGCTTGTTTGCGGTTGCATTGCCATAGAGAGTTGCGTTGGCTCTTGCGCTTGTTGTATTATCGTGGCAGTACCCACATTTCGTTGTTGGAGTAAGAAGACTACTCGTTGTACCGTAATGTGAGACACCTGAGAAAATCGTGTGTCCAAGTTCCTTGTAAGCGGTATCATTGTTATCGGAATTAAAGCTGTTGTTGTGACAGTCCACGCACCGACCATTGTCGCTGTGTTGGTTCGTTTTGACATATGTCGAGTTTGGATAATGGTCACTTATCAGAGGAGGCAGCCTGTTCAGACCGAGAGCAGGATCGCTTGCACTCTCCCATGTATGCCCATCACCTGTTGCTCCACTCCATGCCTCGCTTCGTGCATGGCAGTCCTCGCAGGTGTACGGCAGCTCATCAACTGTTATGATCCCATCCTCATTCCGATCAGTGATCCCGTTTCGATCACCCATGCCTTCTGGAATCGTACCGTCGCTCTGATGACAGCCCCAGCATGGGTTTGACCTGTTATCCATCCCATACGTCTCGTGGACGAGGGTGTTGTTCAAGATGTTTCCATGAATTCCCATCTTGATTGCAGTGGCATTTACAAGCGACTGGACTCCGTACTTGCTATTCACATCATGGCATAAGGTGCAGTTGGGACCTCCGCCAGCGTAGATTGATTCGTTGTGGAAGTGTGTAAGTGTGCTCTCTTCAACACTACCGACCCAATCAGGTCTGACATGGCAGTAGGTGTAGCACGTAGAGACATTTGTTGTGTCAGCGCCGTACATATTATCGGCGATGTACGTGGCATTGCCCCAGATCGAACCGTTGGTCGAGTCGCAGTGGCAGTATAAGCAGTCTGTGGTGTTGAATAGTGGATTATCAATTCCAAATGCCAGCCCCTGTGTTTTATTCAGCCCATAGTGCGAGACGTCGCCCATCGTTGATCTGCCTGTATAGGTAATAAAACTTTTAGATGGAGTATACTTCCAGACCTTGAGTTCGCCTATGGAACTGTTTGGGAGAACGCTCGGAGCATGGCAGTCGTCACATGAGCCGCCAATTCCGACACTGGTCTGGATGAGTATCGATTCAGCGCCTTTTGTGGTCGGACCATGGTTATCGATCGCGGCAACAAGCCCCTGCGTGTGCGGCGGCTGACCATCGTAAGGTCCATGGCACTTTGCACATTTGTATGGATTCAGTGCCCGATCCGGATGGAAATATGGACTTGGCGGTGTTCCGTTGGTGCAGTGACATGCCCAGCAGATCGCATTGTCTCCGGTGATATTTACGATCTGTGGGGCGGTGTACCCGCGATATTCGAGCCATTCAGTGAAGTTTTTGTCAGTTCCCTGGAGATCGCTGCCTGTTCTAAACGCACCGCTCAGATTGGTGTGCATCGCAAGTTTTACCGCGGTCAGGTTCACGATCGGACGGATCGGGTCGGTGTTGTACGCGGACGCGTTGTTGTCGTGGCACTCGAGGCAACCCGCACCGCCAGCGGGGGTGTAGTTGACGAATGGCTGGCGGTAGTTGAAGCTGTTTGGGAGTTTAAATCCATGACACCCGCCACAGGATGGATTATCAAGACCGCCAGCCTGATTCATCGTTGAATTCGACCAGTTCGCATGATCCAGTATCGTTTGATTTACCCAATCGCCATCATTATCCGCCCCGCTTGGAAGTGTGAGATTCGTGATGTAGGTATATTTTATCGGTGGGCGTGTCGTTGCCGGATAATCAGAACCATGCGGATTGTGACAGGAGTAACAATGATAGTTGGGATGACCGGTCCATCCTGCCTGTCCGCCTTGTGGAGAGTGAATATTCTGTAACATTGGAGTTCCAGTACTACCAAAACCCGTCCCCCAATGATAATACTCATCCCGAAAGTTCGTTTGATTCGTGTAATTCTGAAGATGCGAATTAGTCTCGCCCGACATCTTCGCGACGAGTTTCTCCTCAAGATGACACACAAAGCAGAGTGCATAGTTGGCTGAGTTATAGTTACCTTCTGTGTTAGTCCTGTAATACCTCAGCAAATCAGAATCATACTCCGTCCCATGATTGTCATGGCATGCCTTGCATGAAAGTTTTCCATCCCCGAGTGGATGATGTGTCGTCTGGTTGAACTCAGTCTCCTGAACAAGCCGTTCCTGTGTCGCACTCGCGCCGTGGCAGTTAAGACCACCAGTTTTGCCAGTGTAGCATAACTGCGGGCTCTGATTGTACAACAGATCCTTTCCGCTCTCGTTTCCGTGTGGAATCGCAATGGAATCGTTCTCGTTATGGCAGTCGATGCATTGTCCGGGCGTGTATGGCTCATCGAGGCTATTAAATACCTGTGAGGTGTAGTTCGTCCAGTGTAGTGTGTCCTTGAACTTGAGCTTATCCAGATGGCAGTAGTAGCACTTGCCGTTCGGTGTGTAGCCTGTGTCAACGAGAATTGTAACCCCGGGTCCTGTAATCTCGGTCGTGATGTTCCGATATGTGATATTCTTACCCTGTATCTTGTCCCATCTGTTGATTGCAGTGCAGTTCATCGGCTGATAAGTGGTTTTTCCAGTCACGTTCTCCTTGTACTCGATTATCGGAAGCCAGTTATCGCCTGATGCAGGGGGCCCATAGTAATCGAAATCATTGCTGCTCAACCTGCCGTGGTTTGAAAGTGGTATCTCATTTTCACCCCAGACCGTCACATTCCCGATATCAGAAAACTCGCCGTACCTGACCGTGAGATTCGCCCAGACAAACTCTATATGGTAGTTGTCCCAGCAGAGCACATCGATCCTCCACATCAATGTCAGATTTGAAGTATCCTCATAGCCTACCTCTGTCTTGTTAAATACCGTGTCAAGTGTTGCGAGTCTGGTGTCGTTTGTAAGGTAGAAGGTGTAATTCGCTGTCACCGACTCGTTGTTTACAATCACACAATAGTTTGAGTCGTTGAGGCGGATGTCGAACTCTGACGAATTGCGTGTGAGATCGTTTCCGATGATCGTTGCGTTCGTTGAGTGCTCTTCAAGGAGGATGCCTGTAATCGTATAGTTTGTGATGTTGTTTGCGGTTAAGTTGTGATCCCTTGATTCTGTCAGGAATATCCCTCTCAGTGTTGCATCGATTGTGTTATTCGTGAGGTTTCCCTGGTTTGACTCTGACATATAAATCCCGTCCTCACCTCTTATCGTGGTGTTCAGAATTTTGGTATAGTTTGATCCTGAACAGTACACACATGTGTTGTTTGCAGTGAGGTTGGAATCTGTGAGAGTAATATAATCGGACGTAGATAAATATGCGCTGTGTGATGATGTTGAGGTGATCGTTGTGTTTGTGAGATTGGTGTAATGTGCACCGATGGTGTATAGTCCATACCGATCTACAGATGAGATCATTGTGTTGGTAATTGTGGTGTAATCTGATGAGGATAGGTACATTGCATTAGAGGTTGTGGCTGCGAAACTGCTGTCTGTTATGTTGTTGTGATCCGAATCCTCTTCGAAATGCGCTCCATACAGGTTGCTTGGACTTATCGTATCGAGATCAATGATGCTGTTCTCAGATGAGCCGTATAGCCAGATGCCATTGCAGTTATTCGATATGGCGTTGTTTGTCAGGTTATTGTTACTTGAATTCCGTAAAAATATGCCATAACCGGATTTGATATTATTCGAAAATTCGCTGTTTCTTATGGTGAGGTTGGTGCAATCGATGAGCGTGATCTTTCCGACATTGCTCACATTGGATGCAAAGAGATACTTATTTTCGATGATGTTATCGCCCAGTTCGGTGATCTTGTCGTGCTCATCGTAATAGTAGTTTATTTGTTCGCCGTTTGCTGTGTTGTTTCGCCAGATGTGATTATAAAAAGAATTCCTAACATAAGAGACTTTCAGTGCATAATGCCCGCTGAGTGATGATATGGTGTTGTTACTTAAATAATTATAATTTGTATACGCCCCAATACCTGTGTTGTTGTTCGATAGTATGGTGTTGTTGGCAATAGTGTTTTGCGTGCTTAGAGAGCTATAATAATATGTACCTATGCAGATGCCGCCATCGCCACGGTTCTTTGACACATTATTATGTGTGATGTCGTCATGCCCGGCTCCGTCCAAACAGATACCTCCCTTGGTGTTGTTTGTGATGTTGTTGTAATTGACATGATTGTAACTGCTCGATCCTTCGGAATGAACTCCATAATTGTTGTTATTCAGAATATCGCTGTCGTTTATGATGTTGTTGCTCGAACCAGCAAGATAAAACCCCTGTTTTGTGTTATTTTCAATGATTACGGATGTGATGTTATTCCAACTCGTCGATTCGAGATTGATGCCGTACACAGTGTTGTTCTCAATCGTGCTGCTCCTGATGCTCACATTCGATGAAGACCCGATGATCCGGATGCCATCTCCGTTATGTATCGTGCAGCCAGTAAACCACAGATCGCTGCAATCAACGATTGTGACATGCCCGATGTCGGCATCAGTGATCGTAACATTACTATCTGTGCAATTGTAGTACACCCGCCCCCCGTTCACTTCGTTTGTTGTGTCGATGTCCTGATCATAGTTCCCTTTAACATAGAGGTTGTAGTCTGTGCTGTTGATTATATCGTTGGATTTAAGGATGCTGCTATGGGATGAGGTGATATTTATACCATATTCGCTGCTGTCTGTGATTGTATTGCCTGTCAATGTGTTGTTTGTTGAGGATTTGAGGTTCATCCCATCCCTATTGCAGGCAAGGTCGTTAGAAAGCAGAGTGCTGTTTTCTGAACTCTGCATAAAAATTCCATAATCTCCGCTGTCTGTGACGTTATTCTCTGAAATGTTGCAGTAGTTTGAGTTTTGGATGTAAATGCCGTGATCTATGACACTGTTGATGGTGCTGTTGATAACGTTTATGTTGTTGGATGAATATGCATGGATGCCATGCTTATTATTGCCTCCTGCAATGCTGAAATCTCGGAGCGTGTTGTTGAAGGTTGATTCGAGGTGCACGGCATCGTTGGTTGTGATAGAGTACGACCCTCGCGTGATGCTGATATTATTTAATGTGTTGTTGTTTGAATTCTGGATGTAAATACCGTGATAGTAGCTGCTCTTTTCTGCGATGGTGATGCTTTCGAGGGTGTTGTCGTTCGAGTCATGTATGTGGATACCATGCCAGTACCGGACTCTATAGTTATAACTGTGCGATTTGGTGTGCCCCGCCTCTATTGTGCAGTCTCTGATGCTTGCGTTGCTTGCAGAATGGAGATAGATTCCATGTGTGGTGGTGGTGACATAAACATAATTCAGTCCATCCCCATGTCTGAATGTGCAGTTGTATATACTGACACTCTCGTTTGTCTCGATACTGAATCCATTGTTGTGTACACAGCATTCGATAGTAGTGTTCGTGACATTGCCCCGGCTTCCGCTTTCGTATATCCAGCCGTAGTAGTCTGATGTACTGGTATCCTTATGGGTGATCTCTGAACCATTGATGTTCATCACGCCGCCATTGTGTACGGTGATCGAATACTTGATGGAAGATGTGCTATCCATCTTCACAGTCGCATTCTCAATCTCCAGCACAGCGCCGCCATTCACGATAATGTCCCCTGCCACGTTGCTTACGTTGTTGCTAAGATTTGTACTCCACTGAGAATCATTTGTAGTGGTTACGATGATCTCGCCGTAGTCAACAGCCCCGGCGATTCCGCAGAAGATTATGAGTAAAAAAAAGATAGAAGCACAGCTCATAAAACGCGTCCTACATGTTCTACCATCCTGCCATATCCCGGTTATCTGGTGTCGGAACATCATAATTCGTTTCATCAGTACGTGTTGGAAATTCACTTTACGCTGTGTTATGATTTATTATTATCTATTTTCTGTTGCCTGAAATTATAGCTCATAAACACAATCATTCACTAATCGTTCAAAACGTATTTCATTTTGAATATGCACAAAGATTCCAAGCAATTCATAGGCAGGAGTACGCCAAAATCCTTATAATAGATAAAGAATATTAACCAGAGTAGAATGTAATAATTTTGGGTGATGAAAATTGTTAGAACATAACTCTTTTGATACGCAGCAGAATAACACGCATTCAAACCTCGAGCATGCTGTTGAAAATGGCTACTTAAAACCTGTAGACGAAGTGATCGAATTACTTAGGGAAGTGATTGATGTACTTGAGGAGATAAATGGTATTGATGCTACAGAAGAATTGTTGTATGATATCGGCAAAAGCAGGGGTAAGTGCATCGGGAAACTACTTGGAACAGGAAAACACCCAAAAACTGCTATCGAAGAATTTATTGAGCACGTCAAACATTGCTATTCCATAGAAGTTATAGATCAAAAAGACACGGAAAAGAAATATACAGCAAAACTACAGATCAACGAATGCATAATAAAAAAACTATGTGGAGGTTGGAGTGAACCTATGAGAAACCTTCATTGCAGAAATATCAATGGATTATTTGAAGGAGCACTATCTTTTATGACTAAGATGAGTGTTACTGCATTACTCAGTGCTGATGAGGATGTATGCCATATTACTATGGTATTCAATAATAATAATAATAATAATAATAAGCGGAATCACATCATTCACTAAATCAATCATCGTCTTCTCCGCATGAACTTGGATAGGAGTGTAAGAATAACTCCTGCAAGCAGCAAAGTACATCCTGCCCATAATACATTTAAAAGTGGATACTTGTTAACTATCAGGTCAACATGTCCTGTTTCGAGTCGACACGGCGGCATTCCTTTCAGGTCAACTATGGTGGCTGACAGCAAGCTGTACTTTACAGCAGGTCTGCTGACAAAGCAAAACTGACGGTGCTTCATGAATGTTGTAGTCAGGTTGTTTGTTCTGTCGCCTTCAGTTAGTTCAATGTTAGCGGTTTGAATCCAGTCAGATCCAACTTTGTTAACTTTAAAGTCAAGTAGTTTCACACCAACACTTGCATTTTCTTTGTAAACATTTTCTTCGTTCAAAGCAAAACTGAAGTTGTCAACCGTTGATAGAGACATGCTAACGACAGCTCCAAGAAGTGCAAAACCAAAACCAAGATGGATGATATTAACCCCGGCTCTATGTATAAATACTGCTCTGCTTTTTATCCTCATATCATGGACTATTCTAAACAGAGTATTGCTTGTAATAAAAAAAAATGCTGGAAGAATAAGTATCAAACGGTTATATTGTACCACAAATATAAGTAAGACATTTATGATAAAAAATATTGCGGTTGTATAGGCAATTATTTGATTTTTCACTTTTCCATACAACATACAGATACCTGTAAGATACACCAGAAGGATCGTTGGAATATATGACATGGCATTATAAAATTCAGTAGATACAACAGTCCAGTATCCCATATATTGAAGAACAATACAGATGTTTGGTCCCCAGAACGCTATAAAGGCAAGAACTATCAACAGTAAAATTGTGAAATAAAATGTGTTGTGTGGGGCAAGAGCTGCACTCAAAGGTGATGATTCTATAGCGCTTTTTTCACCAAACAGTAAAGCAAGTAATGCTGATATAATTGCCACAACAAGGATAAAAATAAGAAGCACTAAAAATGTTGGTGTTTCTAAAAATGTGTGAATTGAATTGTATATGCCACTTCGTGCTACGAAAGTAGTATATATGCAGCCTATGAAACTGTATATGCAAAGAAGCGGAAACAGTCTGCGGTACTCACCGACATTGAACCTAATTTCCGCATGCAGTGCTGCTGTTATGAGTAGCCATGTTGCAAGTGTTACTGATTGGATTGGATCCCACTGCCAGAAGCCTGTCCACCCAAGAAGCCTGTTTGCCCAGATTCCTCCTGAAATCATGCTAATACTTAAAAATAACCAAGATAATCGTAGATAGTCTTTAATACGATGTTTTTTGCCAGTTGTAAGATATGCTGCTGAAACTGCTGCCGGAATCAGTGCAAAGGCGTATGCTGCAAACGCTGTGAAAATATGAATTGGCATCAGTATGTCTATTAGTGCTGGGTTGATGCTGTTTCCGATGGCTGGTATTGATGCACCTTCTCCAATAAGTATGGATCTAAATGGATTCATTATAATTGTTAGAAAAAGTAAAAAACTGCATGCAGCAAGTGCATAAATGCTATCGTACTGGTTTGTATTTTGTCTATGTCGCTTGAGATTGATAAATGCGAGCAAAATAGAGAGCCATGCCCATACAAGATACGTTCCATCCTGCCCTACCAGTATGGCTGCGAGTCGGTAACCAATCGGAAGCACGTCACTATTAAACATCCAGACATAATATGTGCTAAAATCAAGTGAAACGAATGCATAAGATAATGCTAATACAGATGCTGTAATGGAGACGGCTGCTATTCCAGCAGACCAGAGACCAATTCTTACTTGTTTGATAATTAAAAATATAACAGCAAGAACTGTGAATATGAAACTGGTGTATAGAAGCGCTCCACCAATATTCATCTAAATCGTCTCCAGGCAAAATACAACAAACCAAATATGATTATAACAGCAGGTATACAAATTTTTAGTATAAATTCTGTTATCACAAGTTTCCTCGGCTTTACTACTTTAAGCACTCCGATACCTGTTTTGCTCCAGTGTCCTGCCGAATCCTTTACCCGTACGAAAATAAAATGCTCTCCATAAGACATCATAGAAGTATTTATCGTATCACCGACAACTGCCGATGATTCGCCATTTTCTCCTATTATGTATTTCAGGTGCTTTCCTTTGCCTTTGATTCCAAGTATGTCAATGAAGTACTCTGCACGAACGATCTTCATCAAAGGCGGAAGCACCACGGTAACTCTGAGAACGCTAACCTCTCCTATAGCAACTGTATTCGGTTCAAGCGTTACCACCACGCGTGGCAGGAATTCGGTTGCTGCAAGACTGTGGAAGCTGATCGGATCCTCGCCACCGTGACAGATTGTACAGTTTGGTGCAAAACCGTGTGCCGTACCCTTTGGGGATCTTCCTTCTGTTCCCATATTTGTGGCATTAAATGGTGAGCATCCGCCGTGGTACGTGTGACAGTCCTTGCATCCTGTTATATTTCCAGGGGTCCAATCCTTCCAGTCAGGGTTCTGCACAGTACCACGCGAATATGTGTCAAAATGGAATCTGCTTTCACCGGTGGCATTATGACAGGAGCTGCATGTTCTAAGCGGCTCGTCTGAGACGTTGCCTATCGTTGCCATGGTTCCACGAGTGATGCCTACTGCTTTTTGTTGTGTTTCATTGAAAAGATCGATTTCTTCGCCGTGACAGACATAACACGGTCGTAACGCTTCTTCACTGACATTGGCTTCGATGTGCGTAAGATTGTGGTATAAATCTGCTTCAGGGTTGTGGCACAGCCCGCATGTTTCAGTTCTGTTTACAATCTCTATCTCTGCAGTCGAGTAATGGGATGCTCCATATTCGGTATGGCAGTCGATGCACCTGATGCCTTCAAATGGTTGATATTCCCTTCCCTCGTGTTCTTCATGGCATTCAATGCAGTCAAGTGCAAAATTTCTTGCACCAATAATGCCTGTTTTACCGACCATGCTTGGTGCATGGAATATGCTCACGCCTTTTGGATCATGGCAAGCTTCGCAACCGGATTTTACTTTTATCCCGCGTCCATGCCTGAATATTTTTATCTGGGCTTCTGGTTTGTGTGAAAACTCTCCTTCAATGCTGTGGCACTGGAAGCAGTAGCCCATTGTCTGATTACCGCGCACGACTTCAAGGGATTCATGCAGCGTGGTATTTGTCGCATTGTGGCACATCTCACACGTGTAGTTATAATTTTTCAGGGTGTCTGCACTATCCTCTGGTGCACCTGGATAATGAGTACGAATGACTGTAAGATTGAGCTCCTCGCAACGTTCTTTGTTCACATGGCAGTCTTTACACTCTCGTGTTATGGTTATTCCGGGCTTATGGAAATTGGTTAATCCTTCACCGGCATGGCAGCGTGTACAGGTATTGTTTGAATTGTGTTTTATAACCTGCGGGGCACTACCCCACTCCGGTGCATTTGTTTCGTTGTTGTGGCACACACTGCAATCTGATGTGTTTAACAGGTCTTCTCGTGTTGAATAATGGGACGCTGAAGCTTGTGTGTGCTTGTCTTCCAGTAACATATTTGAATGACAATCCCAGCATGCAGAAGTAGTTGAGATTTCAGCACCCTGGTAATGTGTGTAAACCTGCTTTGCCCCAAACTTCGAGTGTCCATGACAGTGGATACAGGTTTGCGGCGTGCAATTCCCAAAGTATGGTGTCGGGTGCCTGACAGGTTCACCGCTGCTGCCATTGCCATGACATGCCCAGCATGCTTTGTTTGCATCATCGGTGATGAAACTGAAATAGTCTGCATCTTTGTTCAAACCAGCATGCACACCGCGTTTGAACTGATCAATATCGATTTTAATTGGTGCAACTCCATCCCCGGAATGGCAGCTAATGCAGTCAGAGCTGTATCCACCCGGTGTGAGTGTGTACACATGGAATGTTTCAGGTTTCTCCCCAACTGTTATGTAACTATCAAGAGGCAGGTATTTCAAAGGAATTCCAGATTGCAGTACCTGTGTTGTTGCACTCAATGTTTTCTGTTTCCCTGCAATAACTCGAATATTACTCAGTACGATAGAAGGAGCTGCACCGATAAAAACACGGTCAAGTTTTACTCTGATAACATCGATCTTTCGATCAAGCAACCGTTCTTCGTATGTAAAGTAGCATCCTTCATTTATTATTACATCATCGACCAGTGTTTCATTCTTGTACAACCGAAGCTTTGCACCGCCTCGTTTAATGTTTACATCTGCAACATAGAGAATGTATCCGCATGTAAGATTCAATGATTCTCCGATATCAAGCATGATGGTTTCATTGTCTGTGAGGTTAACAGGCATCCGGGCAAGCGTTACGTTTTCAATATCCTTTTTAAGAACGTAGTAATCAGTGCCTTCTGGCGCGTTTGCACGATATTGGCTGTCATGGCACCCCCAGCAAGCCTTGTTTTCTGTTTCACGGTGTATGCGTGATGCAAGTATGGTTCCTGACAACTCTGCAACATAACGATCTTTTGCTGTGAATAACCTGTTTACCGTAAGGTTGACAATGGTTGTTTTTCCTGGTGCAATGCCGCAAACTTCATATTTAAATACATCACCTTTTACAATCAATTCTTCACGCAGTATCTCTTCATCTTTTTCAAATTTAAATATTGCAGCATCACGTGTTGTCTCGATCAGTGTAAGTGAATAGTTGTCAACGAGCTTCCATTGCTGGTTTGCTACCAGTGTTTTGTTAATTGTTGTGTAGTGCACGTGGTCTCCTTGGTCAGGTGCGTTTCCCCAGCCATCAACAATACCAGTATGGCATCTGATGCAGTCTCTTGTCTCAAGAGATTCCTTCTTAAGGTAATGGGATGCTGAGATTTCAATGGTTGTGGCATGATGTGCACCCTGGGCATGACATAATGCACATGAAGCATTGGTTGGCACACTGCTTTGATCAGGAATGTGTTTGTAAACAATTGGCGTATCAGCAAAACCACTGATGTGGCACTCTTCACAAATTTTCGCCTTGTATTCTTCACCGTGTTTCATGTCCACATCGATTGTTAAGGTAAACTCTGTATCTCCACTCACATCACATACAATAGCAGTCCAATTTCCCAGTTGTGGTGAACTGATGTTTATCCTTGTTCCTGTATAGTTCGTATCAGGTGCATACAGGGTCAGATTAAGTATACTACTTCCATTCCAATCAAGTGTAGCGTTTAGACATGTAATGTTAGATACCATGCTAAAGTTATACGTGTACGATTCTCTATTGACAATAATATCTTTAAATACCTGGCGTGGCGTGTGACAATCTACACAAAAAATGTTTGCATGCGCTGATGTTCTAAATTCAGCCCCTTCAAATTCGGTCTTGTTGCTATGACAAACCAAACATGCTTCATTGTCTTTGCTCATAATTGGAACTTCCAGGCTTTTATCATGGATTCTACCTGAACCATGACAGGATGTACAGTTCGTCCCATGTGTAATATCAGCATTACTTGGATCTACAAAAACACAATAAAACTCGCGTCCACCACCTGTGTGACAGTACGAACAGTTGGTTATAACCTGATTGTTTTCAACCACCCACATATCAGTTCTCTGTCTACCATAGTGAGATATGTAGTTTTTAGCCCGTGGATATTTTACATTTTCAGTTGGTGGTGCAATTGTCAATGATTTGTTATGGCATATTGTACAGTTTGAATCTGTTTGTATATCTTCACCATTTGGCTGATGCTCTCTTACCTGCAGCGGCGTCTGGTTGAGGTATTCACTGTTTAATGGGGTGCCGGTATCATGGCAGTCCTCGCAAGCTGGCAAATCAGTAACACGTTTTGTATGAGATGAGTCAATGAGCTGCTGTGTATAATTGACATGACAGCCCCAGCAAACACGGCTGATACTGGTATAATTTGTTTGACTGAACTGTCCGGTGATGTTACGATGAATGCTGCCAAAGAATCCGGTTTTATTAATTATCGGTATACCTGAAGTTACGTTTGCACCACCTTCAAGATGACAATCGGTGCAGTCTCCACCAGCTGCCGCCTCAGGTTCAACATGCGGATCATTATGACAGAGCATGCAACCAGTATACTCCATTTCATAATAATCTGCCACGGCATGTCCACCAGGTCGCTGTGTGTGGCAGTCAGTGCAGTTCCTGATTGAAATATCATGGAATGAATTGTGGCATAATCGGCATGTAACATCATCCATACCATCATCATTAGTATCAGCATGAGTATGTGATAGCCCATTGTTGTCCCACGAAGGTATCGGTTTGGATGTCTTAGCTCCTGATAAATCTCCACTTGCCCCGGGATTGTGGCATTCACTGCAGTTCCATGGTATATGAATAATAGGCTTACTCTGTATGGAATGGTTTGACGTTATTGTGTAATTGAACATTCCCGGTGAACGAGAAAATATCTTCGCAATCCATGTGCCGCTTTTCGGGACAGCATTAAAACTTGTAGTGTGTAACTTATCACCAACAGGGTAACATATCTTCGAACCTTCTGCAAATACAGCAGTCCCATTAACACTCGGAACTGTATACGTGCCCTGCCATTTGTCTCCAGTGTTTAAATCCTGCAGACCATTTACATCATCTACTGGTCCAACCAACGTGAGAAATATTTCATACAGTGGGTCGTCCCCATCTACCGTCACATTGATTGTTCCGGAGTTAACGTCAATGATGTATGTTTTTGTTACTGCTTCGTATGACATAAACTCTGGTTCATAGTCTCCGATTGTGTCATTTAGTGTGGTTACTCCATCGAATTGCGGATAAATCAAGCCGTGTCCTTCACTTTTATAATAAATTCCATGACATGCTTCACATGATACATTGTAGTGTACTCCACTTCGACCTAAATATGACCCGTTTAATGAATGCGGCACTGCAATGTCGTACGTATCTTTTCCGCTTTGACTGTGAATGAAACTTGTGTGGCACTGTGTGCAGTCTGCATCTGTCACGTGCGATGGAATGTTAAACTTGGTCTGTGGAATTTTCCTCCCAACAGAACTTTTGCGATACAACTGCACGTTGGTGTTTGAATTATTAAAAATGGTCACCCAACCACTTTCTCCATAAATAAATCCACCTTCATGGCCATACTTGATGTCATGCAGATGAATTGGTGTTGCACGAAGGAACTGCGATGAATAAGTGCTGTGGCACATTGTAAGGCAGCTACCTTTTATGTTAGAGGTGATGTTGTCCGGGTGCATTGCAGTAACCGGATTTCTCACTGATAAATCGCTCTGTGGACTCCACGAATCATGGCATCCTCTTGCTTGACATCCCCATAAAGTGGTGTTGAAACTGGTGGATGCTGACAAATCCTCTGAACCTATTGTGGTGCTGAACTCAATTGTGTATCTGCCGGCATAAGCATCATTCGGGTACGTGAATGTTCCATAATATATCTGGTGAATATAGTTTTCACTAAGCTCTATTGTTTCTGATTTTGTTGAGAAGTGATCGCCTGCATAATCATAATGCGGATAGTAAATTGTTGCTGTTAGTTTAGGAGCTCTGGTCTCTGCACCATTACTAAAAATAATATTACCGTCTGATGTCTCAACTGTTATATCGTCGATCCACCATTCACCATTGTTATTATTATTATTTGAAATGAAATGAAATGCTACAAATACTTTCTGTCCGCTATATTGTGTTAAATTGATTGATTCCTGTGTCCATCCGCTGCTGTTGCCTGAATATTCTGCAAGTGTATCCCATGTAGCCCCCATGTCTACCGATACTTTAACAAAGCCTCCGCTGTCCATCATCCTGTACTGATTCCAGAATGTCAGGTTAATCGTCTGGTCTGAAGATGTTTCTGCCCCGATAAACATTCGCTTGAACCAGTTGAATATTTTTGTTGACAAGCTTGTGGTTTCCGGATAACCGGTCAGGTCTATATCCTGCCATGGTGCACCAGTGGTATCATAGTTATCAAGATAGTGCCAGCTGTGTGTGCCTTTCTCAGCGTTCCAGCTGTACCCACCGCTTTTTTTTGTTGTACTATCTCTTATCCATGATTGTGGTGAAAGGCCGCTTACTGGTGTAGTGTTTTCCATAATACTTACTAATACCAGATTTTTCTGCTGCATTCCAATTTCAGTATCCCACCAGTTCCAGCCAGTGGTATCACCATTTGAGAGATATCCAAGTTGATAAGGTGTCTGCCCGTAGCCAAGTGTCACTGTATACGTTTCCGCCTTAACAATAACTGTACAAGCACTGAACACTAAAACAAGAAAACTGATGATTAATAATAGTGTTCGTCCAGTGCAAGCGTTTTTCATCTTTTCCCACGTCTCAATTTGCTACCTACAATGTACGATGCGACAAGCAAAATACCTGTTAGTACCAGATAGTCAGGTGAATATGCAGGCATCCATTTTAGATTGTATTTTATATTAATCATTTGTAAGACTAATAATAATCCAAAAACGAGTGAACTTATAATTAAAGATGTCGAAATTGAGTGACGCTTTCGAGTAAACTTTTCTTTTAGTATCGTCAGGTGTGCTATTCCTTTATTTTCTTTTGGAATTTTATTTGTCAGTTTATTTAAATCAAATGGTAAGCATCCCTCGATAATATACTTGCTCCATGTAAAATATGCAGTTGCATACACTACAAGCCCAAGGGTCATGCTGCCTATGAGTGTTCCGCCCCCATAGACTACCTCAAATAGAATCGTTGTGATTGGGATAGTCAGTATCGGGATAAATGCCCAAACCCATGCAGATGACCGCTGCCAGAGGTTGTAATCGTATGTGATTTCAAGCCACCAGACGATGTACAGCATTGTTATCAAGTACGGTGTGTAAGCACGTGTAAAACTCAAAAGGAATAAAAATACTGCAAGAGTGGCATTGATTAACAAAACCAATCGAAGAAAACGCGATACTTCCGAAGCAATATCAATGCCGTAGGCTGATCCGTCCCCTTGAATTGTGAGAGTTACAGAACGCTTTCCGAGTCGATCGATATTGGTATTCATACTGTTCATCCGCTCTTCAATTTTATCAATCATCACCTGGGTGCCTGCAATTTCTTTGAGGATTGGTTCAAGTCGTGTATAGATTCCATTTTCAAACCCAACATCAATCAGTTGCTCAAGTGCGATTGTTTTTCTTACAAGATTGATCCCACCACACAATGTAGCCACTCCAAGCAGTATGATTGTTAGATTTATAATAACCTCTCTTTGCTCAAACTCTTCTCCAGACAACAGATCAATTACTGGCTGATAGGACAGGTATACAAGGTAAATTCCAGCAATAACTATGCAGATAGCACCAAATTTTCCAAATAGTGAAATACCAGTTTTTCCGCTCATTTCAATCAACAACGATTATATAATTATTTAGTGTTTGCTGCTTGCAGCTAAGAAAATGTAGAGCAGTATGCAGATTATAAATATTGTAAATCCAAGTTTTTTGACATTTTTAAGAATCTGGCTTACTCTGTGCATTTCAGACCCATATTTTGTAATCTGTACCTTATCTGAATCAAATAGCAGATATTCACCAATATTCTTAACTATTATTGGTTCACCCTTGAATAATATGGCTTCTCCCTGTATTGTCTCTTTTTTCAGTGTCCAGTCATCAGGAAATGCTACTGCATCACCCTTTGTTTTGATGACATCCCCTGATACAGAGTGTACCCGATGAATGACCGGCATCCTCGCTTTTTTTGTGTTAAACATGACAATGTCACCCTGCTGTGGGTTGACATGCAGGTTCTGTATGAGAACTAGGTCCTTTACCTCAAGAGCAGGCGACATGCTGCCTGAAGTTACGATAGCAAGAAATACGTAGTGGTTAAGGACGATGTATGCTATAACGATCGTGATTAACAGTGGAATAAGCACCGGTAAAACTCTCTGTCTTTTTGATAACTCCCCATAGTGTCCCATCCTGCTTTCGACAGATTTTTTCTGATTTTGGTAAGTGATTTTTTTTATTAAAGTACTGATAACATTTGGAAAAAATGTTGAATTTCTTACATGTATATTACGTAAGATTATAAAAAAGATTAATGTGGCTAAAAACAGGATTAATAAAACTTGATTAATATATAAGAGATAAAAAAATGAAGATAATAATATACCAATCGAATCTTCTACAAACGACATGGTTTATTATATAAAAATATCAAATATTTAAAAATTAAAAAAATTAAAGATGATCAATATCAATGATCATCTTAATCCATCACAAGTGTTGTATTCGTGGTGACACCAATATCCCATGTCTCAGTCGTTGTGTTTATACTTGCATTGATATCAAGCCCGCCGAACTTGTACCATGTGATATTGATATTGGTCATAGTATGGCATCCGATACATGCGGAACTGTCGGTTGCAGCACCTTCGGATTGATTGTAGAAATCACTGTGTGCAGAACTAGAACTTCTTAACTGTACTGTTGCATTGTAATGACAGTCTCCACAATCTACCTTTATTGCGGCATGGGGGGTGGCCTGACTTCGCCATGTTCCATTGAAAGCAGTTGAGTAACTTGTATTGCTCAAACCTTCTTGTGTGAAATCCTCAAAGTTATAGCCTGTCAACGATGTAATATTCAAGCCATAATCAGTCTCAAGTATTGTTTCATTAATCTGATGACAGATACTGCACCCTGAAGTGCCTGAGTAATTCACAGCAAAAGTTGCATGTGCACCACCACGAGCTAAATTTGCATTCCACTCATCAACCTCTGGCTGATGACACTTTGCACATAAATCTACCATATCATCCGGGTTCTTAACACTATACCATGTGTGCTGCCCTACAAACATTGACATGGTTGAAGGCAGTACAAAAAGTCCAATAGCTAAAATGCTACAAGACAACAACAATATATATTTACCTTTCATTTTTTTATCACCTCTTAATTAGTTTACTGACAATCAATACTACTACTCATAATCACATAAATATCTTTCTTTTTTTTAATAGTTACGCAACTTTTCCATCTTTCTAAAGCAATATCGAGGCTGTCAACTTGTTGGGTGTTATACCAGAACCCTAATTTCTTTCATGCGTTCAAACCCAGAACAGTAGACATTATACCTGAATACACAAGCAAGTCGAAACAATGCCAACACCCAACAACTTTACAACCACGCAATATCGGGGTTGTAAACTCTCCGGGTGTTGGCGCTCATTATAGAAAGATCCATGCTGAAACACCTGTATCTTCTTTTTAAATCTGATTTTGTCTTATAATTCAAGTTTCTATCCAAAAATAAATCGAAAAATCTATGCATAAGGAAAACAGAGTATGTACAATGAGTGTTACAATGTTATCTACTTTGAAAACAAACATCTCGCAGATTCAGCTTCTCTTGTCTGATTTTTCCAACGGTACCCCGGAACCATAGAAGATCATAGCAGAGCGATTTTCGATGGATAATAAACCGTATCATGTGAACAAGGGATTGATTCTCCTGGCAGATAACCATTTTGAACTTGTTAACCCAATTTGTCCTATTTGTGGTTCTTATTGTGTGATTCGGCAGGAATTTCAGGAGCGAAATCCGATACTGGGTGAGTTTGGATCTTGTGAGATTTATATGAGGCGTTATTTGTGTAAAAAATGCCACAGAAAGTTTGTAACACAGTTAAACCTGGTTGTATAGCCGAATCATCGATATGCATCGATATTCAAGGAGAAAATAGATGGTTTAGTCAAAACAGGCTACCGTTCCTTGCGAAAACTGGGTGAGGATCTCCATACGTTCTTCGGAATCTCGCCCTCTCACCAATCGATAACCTTCACACCAATCGATAAAGAACTGGCTAAGAATCGGGGATGAAAAGAGAATCAATAACCATATACCAGATTATTCTGGATATTACTGCTATGATGAGCAATATATCAAGATTGATGGTAGAAAAAGCTATCGTCTGACATTATTTGACGCTTTATTGAATATCCCAATCGCTGAAGAGATAGCCAAGAAAATAGATTACACGACAGTTTACAACTTTTTAAAATCAGTACTTGCAGATAAACCGCTTATTACAATAACAACGGATCACAAGAGGATGTACAATAGCATAATCGAGAAACTGGGAGCTTTACATCAATTATGCATATTCCACCTATTCAAAATGATAGGAAAGGAAATGATAGGAGAAGATGTATACGACCGTTTAAAGTCCAAAACTATCCCATATCGAGATAAAATCAAATTATGCATATACTTCACTAAAATCAAGGAAATATTCAGGACATACGACCTTAATGTTGCAATAAATAGATTAAATAAATTATTAGATAAATATGACGATATTTCACGCGTTTTACAAAAGTGGATACGAAAAAAGATCATCCCTGACTTTGAACGACTTAATATCTTCATGAGAGATGGGTCAATCCCCAAAACGAATAATCAAGTTGAAAATTACTACCGACAGACCGATCCCAACCAAATAAAAAGGAAATACAAGACATATCAAGGAATACTCGCCTTTCTAACAAGAAAAATGGAATACTGGACATCAAAACATGGGAAGATACAACACCCAACAAGTTGACAGCCCAAAATTACTACCGACAGACCGATCCCAACCAAATAAAAAGGAAATACAAGACATATCAAGGAATACTCGCCTTTCTAACAAGAAAAATGGAATACTGGACATCAAAACATGGGAAGATACAACACCCGGAGAGTTTACAGCCCCGATATTGGTGGTTGTAAAGTTGTTGGGTGTTGGCATTGTTTCGACTTGGTTGTATAGTTCAGGTATAATGTCTACTGTTCTGGGTTTAAACGCATGAAAGAAATTAGAGTTCTGGTATAACACCCAATAAGTTGACAGCCCCGCAATATCTGCTTTGTTGAATAAATAGTCCCTTTTTGACTCTCCTAAGAATTTTCTTCTATCCTACGCCCAATTTAATAGCATGTTATAAAATGTAAACTTCATAATAACTTCTTTGAACATACCAGAGTTACTACTCGCTCGTACCGATTCACCAAAGATTCGTTTTACAGAAGAGTAGGTGCCCTCAACTACCCATCGCATTCCGTAATCATATTTCTTTTTCCATTCATCGTAGCCAAGTTTCTTTCGTTCTCGTACACATTTCGCCCTATAAGGTGAACCCTTTGCTTTGGTACTTGCATCTTTTCTCGTTTTGATCCCTGATTCTATGCCCTTTTTATGCAAGAAACTGAAGTTGCCTTTAGTATCGTAGGCCCCATCACCTAAAGCCCGCTTTATTTTATCATAACCTATGGTTTCTTCAGATACTTCAATTAAATCTTCAAATTTATCCCCGTCACTGGTCTGTTCGTCAGTGACCTCTATAGCAACAATTTCCTTTGTGTTTACATTAACCGCTATATGAGCCTTAATCCAACCTCTATGGATTCTCCATTTTTCTCGCATCCATTCTCCTCTGTTTGTAACCTTTACTCCAGAACTATCTACTGCAATGATAATATCTTCGTCCTTATTCTTTATCGTATCACTAAGCTCCAGCTCCAATTTTTCAATCCGTTTGAATAACGTCGTATAATCTGCGGCGCTCTAGCTTTGGGATCATTTCGGATAATTTACGACTGAATCATTCCATATGTCGATAAGGCATGGCAAATATAATATGAATAAATGCCATCCACAATATGAACTGTTTAGGATACTGGAAGGGTGCTCCACGTTTGTTTTTATTCATTTTTGCTATCTCAAGATCCCAGTTCTCGACGAATTCTAAAGAAAGATACAATTCACCTCTTTGAACCAATCTTTCATTGTATTCCTTCCAGTTTCTGTTATCTTTGTATTTCTTGCCCCATCTTTTCTTTTCCCATCGTTTTGACATAGTGCATCATAACTGAATAGTTATTCAGTTATATATTTATATCTGTTAAATGCATACGGGAGCCACATGAAAACTGCTACTCTCATTATTTTTCATCTGCATAGAAAAGATAAAAAAATTGAAATGAGTAATGCATGCAAATTATATCGGGAATTGTATGGATATAATAATTATTCATTCTATGGAAAGTACCGTAGTAGAATTGATGGGTTAATTGACAAAATCAATGGTATTCGAATTGTAAGGAGTGTAGTAATCGTTAGAAATGAAGATGCAAAATCAGTAATGGATCTCCTGTTAAAATACCAAGCCGAAATAATCACAAAAAAAGTGATTTTAGATCAGAATGATATTAGACAACTGCGAATCGACTAAAGAATTATTCAACACAGCAGCAATATCAAAACACTTAAATACAACATTTTTCCTATAACTATCAAGGTGAAATAGCTATGATTTTAGAAAAAAAAGGTCCAATTATATGTACAGTGCTCATTATTGCAGCAATGATGATATTAGGTATGGGTTGTACGGATATAGATTCAAAAACACCGGTTGAAAAACCTCTGGAAACTCCTGTTAAAACAGCTCCGGAAACTCCTGTTAAAACAACACCAGTACCAACACCAAAGCCTACTCCAAAACCAACAACGGTTGTCGCAGCTCCTCAGCCAATAAAATGTGATTTGTGTCATGTCGATTCAGGAACGTTGTTACCACATAAAGAAGGTGGTAAATACTGCTTCAAATGTCACGGCAGTGATGTGCACCCTATACACATTGGAACTGGCACTGTAAATCTTAAGTGTGAAAGTTGTCATGGCCCAGCAACAGATCTCAGCATACCAAAAGCAGAAGCCGGGCATGTAACATGTGAAAAGTGTCATGCAGCACCTCCAGATTCATTCCAGCCATCCAATGGAGACATAGTAGAAATACATCTTTCACGAAATGTGTATTGTACCAAATGTCATGGTTCAGATGTGTATAAGCTCCACGAGACAGTTTTAGGGACATCGAAATAAGTCAGGTCGTATCTGAAAAATTATGAAGTCCGGTAAACGTAAAACAACATGAGCGTTTACTGGAGTTCAAGCTATAGAGCAAACTTCTTAAGTTGTTCATACCTGTCGTTGATGATTTCTTTAAACTCTCTTGGATGTGCCTTAATTCGGAGAGCAAGTTCAGTATCACCAAGGTACTCTATCCATCTCACTACCCACTTGACATCTTCTTCTTTGATACTGTCAAGATGTTCTATCAGTCCTTTTAACCCTTTGCAGACTTTATTTGGAAGATGATACCCCTCTACTCCTTCCCCAAGTATTATCCTTCGTGCAACTCTGCATCGACTGGCTGCTTCATCTGGCGTTAACATATTCTTGTGTTCGTTTGTGCCTTCGAGATGGTATATATTCTCTATGCTTTTTGCTGCACTGCTTGCTAAATTTAGTAAAGTATTATTGTCCAGTTCGGTTAATTTATGGGGCAGTTCATAGTAGCATTCGACAGCACCAATGACCATATTTTTTCCAATGAGTGGTATTGCAACAGCAGATAATGGCTCTATTCCGTTTTTAATCTTTGGAGTAGGATACTTTTTCATATCTTCTGGTGTTATTGAGGTTTTAATCGATGCATCAGATATGGCATCCCATGCAAGAGTGTTGTGCATGGCAGTTTCTTTGGGCATAGTGCCTATCACGATGTTCTCTGTATGTGTATGTTTCAGGTGTGAGTTTTTTAATAGATAAATTAATATGGAATCGCTTCCAGTAGTTTTTTGTATTAAACTTGAAATTATTTCAAGAGTTTTATCGAGGTTTAAACATGCTGTCAGTGCATCCCCTGTCTGTGTTATTGCCTCGTGCAGCTGACTGCCGGTTCTCTCCCACAGCTCAAAGTATTCTTTATAGAGGAGGCTGAAGTTCATAATGAATTCAAGAAGGAAAATAGAGGATTTTGAGATGATAAGCGGAATTTCATTGAATGGCACCTTATTAATCAGTTTTCCAATACCATCTATATGGACAGCAGCTATTTCTTCAAGTCCAACTCTTTCATTTATACTCTCTCTGCTGAATTCATAGGCTTTGTAGAGTGCTGCTTCATCATCTCCCCCGAATAGATAGTCATTAAGAAGTGTTATATATGTCTCTTTCAGTTCTTCAGGATTCATGTACTCTCCTCACGCGCTACAAGCAGCGTTGCATCATCATCATCTCGTGCATACTGTTTGAATAGTTCTTCTGCTATTGTTTGTTCTTCAAGGTTTTGCAGTCTGATACACAGGTCTGAGTTGATTCGTGAGATTATACCGTCTGTATACATAAGTATTAAATCTCCTCTTTTGTATGGATATGTGTATTCTTTTACTGCCGGCATGTTGTACCCGACTATGCCCCCTCTTGGTATAGGATAAATGTTTTTCATACCAATAATGCGTGTTGCAATATTGCCGATCCCTGCATAGCGTATCGTACCACAAGGTGCATCGACAAGAATTGAAGCCATGACCACACCATCAGTGCTTTTAAGTGCTTCATGGCATCGATTAAAAAGAATGATTAGATTGCAATCTTCGCTGGATTGAATGTATTTTTTTATGGTGTTTACACATTTGGTTGCAGCATTGTCTGCATGAACTCCGTGCCCTATCCCATCAATAACACTAATTAATATTTTCTGATCGATTTTTTCAATCACGTAGGAATCGCCATTTGCACTAAAACCCTTCTTTGGTCGACTGATTACACCTACATTCATTTCAACCACTTCCTTGTTAGGATGCGTGTTCCATGTGCTTCTGTTGTAATAATCATTTCATCCATCAGATGTTCAATGCTCTTAAGACCTATTCCAAGACCGTGTCCAGTATTTTTTTGCATCATGTCTCTGCCGGAATCCTTGCAGATAATTTCAAGTCCTTTCTCGACGGGACGAAACTCCATGGTTCCGCCATCTGCATATTTTACTGCATTTTCAGCAAGTTCTGAGACAGCGGTAGCAATTCGATATTGATCGTAAACATCAAACCCAACACTTTCTGCAATTTTTTTCACCGTTTCTCGTGCAGTTACAATGCTTGCTTCACTGTTCACATACAGCACTTCAGTAGCAACTTGCATAACGTGTTATCTTAACCATTTCTTAATCGTTACTCTGGTACCTTCTCCAGGTTTTGATTTGATGTCAAAGTCATCCATGAGCATTTTTGCACCAGAAAGTCCAAGCCCAAGACTGTTTGATGTGCTGTATCCAGCTTTGAGAACAAGTTCAATGCTTTCTATGCCAGGTCCCTTATCAGTACATATAATCGCCATACCATCCTTTTTATCAACATCACTGTGTATCTTTTTTATGATCACTTTGCCTTTGCCTGTATAAGTGACGATGTTCCTGGTAAGCTCTGAGATAGCAGTGGTGATTTTTGTCTGATCAACGATGTTAAAACCAAGTTGTTTCGCCATTTCTCTCCCAACACCCCGTGCAGTAATGATGTCTGCACTGGATTTGATTGATATTCTTTTTTCTGTCTCACTCAAAACGAAACCACCCAACCTTTCACATTTCAATACGTCTTTTTAATATATCTATTCCTTTTTCAAGGTTCAATGCAGTATTTAGATTCCACTTGATACGTATTCCAAGTTCTACAAGTGTTAATGCAACCGCGGGACGGATGCCAACCACAACAGTCTTTGCACCAAGGAGGTCAGCGGTGTTTGCAATGTTTGAAAGAGTTCTACCCATGAAACTGTCAACCACATCAAGGGCAGTAATGTCAATAATCAATCCAGATGCACTAACTTCCTTAATTCTGGATAATATGTCTTTTTGCAGCTTTAATATCTCATCATCTGACATTTCTGCCTGGATGGTCACAACAAGAAAATTCTCAATTTTTAATATAGGAATATCCAACCAGAGCACCTCACTTTTGAAGCATTTCGTCAGCTAACTTGAGCCCTGTACGAAGATTGTTTTTTGTAATCAGTGTTGAAATGTCAACACCAATGTTTACCAGTGTTTGCGCATTTGGTGGGCTTATTCCTGTGATAATGGTTTCTGCACCAAGCATTTTTGCTGCCTGCACAGTTTTTATTATATGGTTTGCTACCAGACTGTCAATAATCGGAACCCCCGTAAGGTCAATAATAATAATGGATGCCTGGTATTCAGCAATCTTGTTTAACAGTTCCTCCACGATTTGCTGTGACCTTGCAGAGTCGATGATTCCGATTAAGGGCAGTATCAGCATTTCATCCCGTATTTGCAGTACTGGTATGGATAAAGCAAGCATCGCTTCTTTTTGCTGTTGCAGAATCTCTTTCTCGCTTTCTTCTACAAAAGCAAGAGCCTTGATAGACACAATTTTATTTATAACGGTTGCACAAGCAGATATAAGATCGCAAAGTCTTTTATCATCTTTGAATTTTTCAAATATGAAACATTGATACACATCTCGAAGTTTTAACATGCCACCTATAATCTGGTCAACAGCCATGTGTTGAAGCACAGCTTTCTGTGCTATATCTCTTGCATATTTTTCAGCATCGCCATATTTACCGGTTTTGAAGGTTGATACAGCTATATTATATAGATTAGTGAACTGTTTTTCTATTTCATCATCGCTTACCTGTTCAAGAAAACCAAGCTTTTTCATCTCAGATATCCACTGCTCTTTCAACTGATCCGCATGACCCTCAAACAACAAACTCAACTCTTTGTTCAGATCCCTACTCATGCCGTATCACCCGCACACTCCGTGTACGGAAATAACTCTTGATTGTAGTTCAAATCCCTACTCATGCTATATCACCCTTGGCTATTTTGTGCCTTGAAAATACCTGCTATTGGTTTCTGCACTCGATTGCTAACGCACTCGAGAATTGGCCGTTAACCGTTATCTCTGCACAACGAAGTTGTGCAGTGCTGTATCACAACCTTGCTATTATGTTCTCTTTGAAAATACAGGACTATAATACTATCTGCTGGGCACTGACGATGCCATCTACTGCCTGCACTTCTTTTAGAATCTCTTCGGTTATGGGTGTGTCGATGTTTAGAATCATTATGGCATTACTCCCCTGTTTGATGCGTCCTACCTGCATGCCTGCGATATTGGTATTGTGTTTTCCAAGTACCACGCAGCATGGACCTATTATATTTGGTCGATCTTCGTGTATTACCAGTATCATATATTTGCTTGCAGTGATGTTTATGTGATAATCATCTATCTGCACGATGTGATTTTCACTGCCAACAACAATACCGTTTACTTTCTTGGCAGCATCTCCATAAGTAATAATCAAGCTTACGACACTTGGGTAACAGTCTGTAGTATCTGATTTGCTTTCAGTGACTTTTATTTTTCTCTCTTTTGCAATTACCGGTGCATTGATATAATTCACGCCCGAACCAAGAGCAGACTCCAGCAATCCTTTTAGAGCAGCTATAGTAACAGTATCAACATCCTTGTTTGCAATATCGCCCTGGTAAGAGACTTCCACAGCATCATAGTTGCCTCCAACAAGCTGTGCACCAATAAGACCAAGTGTTTCTGCCAGATGTACATACGGGGTGATAATATTCACAACCTCTGGACGCACATAGGGCATGTTTATAGCATTTTTTACTTGCTGTCCTGATAATTCATTTTTAATCTGTTCTGCAACAGTAATTGCTACTTTTATCTGTGCCTCCTCGGTGGATGCTCCAAGATGTGGCGTGAGTACAATGTTATCAAGCTCCAAGAGCTTGCTTTTAAGTGGAGGCTCTTCAACAAATACATCAATAGCTGCTCCTGCAATCCTTTTGAGTCTGAGTGCATCATATAGTGCATCTTCGTTGATTATACCGCCGCGAGCACAGTTTATCACCCGCGCAGAAGGCTTCATTTTGGCAAACTCCCCGGTGCTGATCAGGTCTCTGGTGCTTGCGGTCAGTGGTACGTGAACTGTGATGTAGTCTGATTTTTTAATGAGGTCGTCAACTGTTGTAAGCTTTACTCCAAGTTCAGAAGCTCTTTCATCTGAAATATATGGGTCATAAGCAAGAATGTTCATTTCAAAACCCATCGCTCTTCGCACAACCTCTGCACCAACACGGCCCAGTCCAATAACTCCAAGAGTCTTGCCCCGAAGTTCCACTCCAAGGAATTTCTTACGCTCCCATTTTTTAGCCTTCAGACTTGCATGTGCATCTGGTATTTCCCTTGAGAGTGCAAGGGTCATAGCAACGGTGTGTTCAGCAGCAGAGATGGTATTTCCTTCTGGAGCATTTACCACCACCACTCCCTTCTGGGTGGCAGCATCCACATCGATATTATCCACTCCAACACCTGCACGACCGATTATTTTTAGCTTACTGCCAGCTTCGATGACCTCTTTTGTTACCATCGTCTGGCTTCGAACCATCAGAGCATCGTACATGGGTATTCTCTTAATCAATTCACCAGAGGTTAAATCGGTTGCAATATCCACTAAAAATTTCTGCTGGAGTATCTCAATACCTTCCTCTGCAATCTGGTCAGTTACAAGAACCTTAAAATCCATAAACATGTCCTCACATAAAAAATTATGTTAATAGTACCTCTTTTTCAGGACATAATGTAACTCGATTATTTAATAGTTCCTATAGTCATATCTTCCGTAGAAAACCATTCCCATGACCTCAGTTTGCAACAGGGGCTAAAACTATAAGAATGAATAAGATACAAACCGGCAAAAGGATGCACGAGATTACCGTACTGCTGTGTTCTGTGAAAGCTGAGGCAGAACACCTCCAGGATAAAATCAAAAACACTACCTCAATGACTATAGGAAGAAGGCAGGTCCACTTGGGAGAACTCGCAGGCAATAAGATCATGTTTGTTGTAAGCGGGGTTGGAAAAACCAATGTATCGCACACGTTAACAGCAATCATGGAACAAATAAACCCTCGAAGGGTGATTCTGTTTGGATGTGCTGGAGCTTATCTAGATACAGGGCTAACAACTGGAGATTTAACAGTAGCTACAAAGGAGGTATATGGTGACGAAGGGATTCTCACGCCAGATGGTTTTTGCGATCTTCAACAGATAAATCTGCCAACTATTGATACGCCAGAGAACACCTGTTATAATGAATTTTTACTGGATGCTGAGCTATCTAAACGCGCTATGGAAGTTTTGAAAAATAATGGCTATGCACCACGTATTGGTACATTTGTTACTGTGTCTTGCTGCTCAGGCACACAAAAACAAGGTGAACGCTTACATCGTCTTTTTGGTGGTATATGCGAAAACATGGAGGGTGCAGCAGCAGCTCATGTGTGCACCATTTATGATGTTCCACTTGTTGAAGTTCGGGGAATCAGTAATCTTGTCGTGGATAGGTCTGAACAGGTATGGAATCTGCCACTCGCAGTATCAAGATGCCAGCAGGCAGTGCTTACACTGCTTGAGGAAATATGATGCACTCGATTGCTTCGCAATCGAGAGTTGTTTCCGCACACGAAGTGTGTAGTTCTGCGAAAGCGAAGTTGTGCAGTTTCTTGAATGTGTAGGAAATTATAAACGCGACGCTACTGTTCTGGTTAAATTTGAATCCCATCAATGAGATGATCCAGTCCCACCATCTTCTCTATTAACGCAGTGTGCATCCAATACCTTCTAAAAGCTCTGTAATCTGCTGCATAGTTTGCCTGTGGTTTTCTGCAATCATCATTATTCGGTAAGTAATACCCTGCTTATCCTGATCTTGACGCTGGTAGGTGTCAATAATCTCTGCGCTGTTTATTATATCTGGGAAGGACTGTTGTATTATCTGCCTGATGGTGCCAGGGTTTGATCCTTCCGGAACGTAAACTGAGATGTCCTTTGTAACATGAGACATGTACTCTTTTTTCCATTGCAGGTATTCTTCATCTCTTAGAAGTTTTATGTTTTCAATTTTCAAGGTGGTTCTTTTCTTATTTTTTTGAAGTGTTATGGTAAGTGGTGTCACCCCTGTAAGAGTACCTGTGTGGATCTTGTTTGTGTAGAGATGCTCGACAGCACAGTGTCTTCCAGTTCGTTGAATGAGTGTTTCATACTCTACTATTTTGTTGTGTATGAGTTTGTCTGAGCGCCTCTGTGCTGATTCAGTGTTCTTGAAATGCACTGCTGCTAATTTCATTTTTTGCACAAATCCTTCGACATCGCCTCTTTTTATAAGGTCTGATAGCTGTTTGCATTGTGTGATATATATGTCATGCAGATCATTTACCTGTGGATTTGTTTGTATCATGGCATACAGGTAAGGGTTTTGTGCAAGTATGCGCCCTACAAAATCAAGCATAATCTCATACACCGGGCTCATAAATCTTCTGGATTTTGCAACATCAAAATTAATGGCTTCCAGTGTTGTGCCGATAGAAATATAAGCAAAGTGGGTAAGTCCCTGCACCACGCGCATGATTTCATCATGTTCTCTTGGGGTTATGATTTCAATGTGAGCTCCGCTGTCAGCATATATTTGTTTAACCAGCGGCAGCCAGTGCTTGCAACGCGCTGTTGGTGTAAGTATCACGGTTTGTCCACGAATATCTGAAATACTTGGACCAAACATCGGGTGAGTGCCGAGAAATTCAACATCCTCTGGAGTATATTTTTCCATCGCTGCAACAGCTTCCATTTTTATTGAAGTAACATCCATCAGAAGGCTTCTAGACTTCATTTTTGGCGCAGTCTGTGCAATCATATCCTCTGTTCTGTTGATAGGAACTGAAATCATCACTACATCGCTTGTGTGTATGGTTTCATCAAGGTCTTCTGCAAACGGCACATTAAGTTTTTTTGCAATATCAAGACGGTGGTTTTTGCCCCACACATGAACATCGAAACCCCTGCTTTGAAAAAATTTGACGAACCACTGACCTGTGTCACCAGTACCGCCAATGATTAGCATTTTCATTGTTTCTCACCAAGTGCAGTGAGCAGTGCTTTATTCATAACATCAACTGGTTCTGATATACCAGTCCATATTCTAAACGCTTCAGCACCCTGGTAAATCAACATCTTCTCACCAGTGATGATTCTTGCACCAGAAGCTTCAGCTTCCTTCAGCAATCTGGTATGCAGAGGATTGTAGACAATATCAAAAACAACAAGATTCGAGTGCATCATCTCCTTTTTAACAAGTGTGTTATTGGTATCTGGGTACATGCCAACCGATGTGGAATTTATAAGAATGTCAGCCTCTGCAATATGCTTTTTAAGTTCTGTTAAACTAAATCCTTCTGCTTTTCCAATTACTGAGACATCCTGTGCAAGTGACTGTGCCCTCTCTTCTGTCCGATTTACAATAAGCAGTCTTGCACCGGCGAGAGCAAACTGAAACGAGATTGCACGAGAAGCGCCACCAGCGCCAAGCAGTAGCACGGTCTTATCTTTAATAGAAATACCAGCACTTTCAACCGCCTTCTTTGCACCAATTCCATCAGTATTATATCCTCTCATACCATTTTTAAAATCCACGGTGTTTACAGCGCCAATTTGCCCTGCAATAGGATCCGGTTCGACAAATTTCAAAGCAGCTTCCTTTAAAGGAATTGTTAGGTTCACCCCACCAAAACCCATCGCCTGTGCGCCTGAAAGAGCATTTCCAAGGTTCTCTCTCTTAACTTTGAAAGCATGATAGCGTGCCGATAGACCAAGAGCAGATATAGCAGCATTATGTATAACGGGCGAGAGACTGTGCGATATCGGATCTCCAAAAACAGCAAACACTTGCTCCATCAAGTAAACTACACAGTAATAAGAAGTAGAAAAAAGTTTCGTAACTGCACAACTTCGTTGTGCAGAAACAACTCTCGATTGCGAAGCAATCGAGTGCATAGAAAATAACAGGTAGCTTTTAATTCTCGACTCTCGCAAGCACTACACAACTTCGCTTTCGCAGAACTACACACTTCGTGTGTAGAAAATAAAAGATGAGCGTAATTGCTCATCTCAACGTTTTAATTTATTTGCTTTTTCCTTCGTCTATTACTCTATTAGACTACAGCCACAGATTCTTCCGCATCTACCAGGCCATGGCCATATAGCTTTGAATCTCCTAAAGGATCTGCTGTTGTCTGAAGAACGCTTCTAACATCGCTCTCATTATTGGCCGCCAATATCAGCGCTGCCGTACCGCTTACATGTGGACATGCCATACTTGTTCCATTTATTGTGTCGTATCCTTCGTCAAGCCATGTCGATTTTATATCTACCCCTGGTGCTGCCAGCTCAAGGTAATATCCGGAATTACTCCAGTAAGGAGCTGCATTACTCTGATCTATAGCACCTACCGCAATAACCGAACCACAAGCAGCAGGATATGATATTTCATCTGTTGCAGGATCTCCATCTCCATCGTTTCCAGCAGCCGCAACGAGAATCAACCCATTTATGGATGCAGTATTGCATGCCTCTTCCATAGCTTGCGAATCAAATCCACCGCCAAGGCTCATGGATATTACGTCCATACCATTAGCTACAGACCACTGGATACCATCGATTATATCACTGTAAGTTCCGCTTCCATCGTTTCGCAAAACTTTCACGCCATAAAGCGATGCACCCGGAGCGACACCCACAACGCCTATATCATTGTTTTCGGCTGCGATTATACCTGCACAATGTGTTCCGTGCCCGTTCTTATCTGTCCAGTCTCTTGGTTTAGTCGATTCTCTCGGCCCGATCACACTCACACCGCCTTTAACATTGTCATCGAGATCAGGATGTTTGTACGCTATACCTGTATCCAGAACCGCAACTTTAACACCAGTGCCTGTGGTCATAGTCCATGCAAGTTCTGCATCTATCCGGTCAACGCCCCACTGTAATTCCTGTGGTGGTTGTTCTTTTTTTGGTTTGTCTTTTCCTGGTGGTGATGCGGGTTTGCCCAATGCATACACCATCGCATCCTCTTCAACATACATCACGTTAGGGTTCTTTTGTATTGCTTCGATAGCTTTTGGCGGAAGAGTAGCAGCCATAGCAGGAATTATCTTCCAGACCTTGTTGACCGTTCCGCCGTGAGACTCTACAACTTCCCGCATCTCATTGGAGTGGGGCTCTTTGAACCCGATGATCACCGAAACCGGTGTACTATTTTGGCTTTCCCGTGCAACTACCAGACCTGCAAAGGTTGATACGATAAGCACCGCGACAACAAAAGTTCCTACGATTTTACTTTTCATTTTACTTTTCATTTCACATTCCTCCAACTGTTTTTATCCTAACAACACCGCTGGCGTATTGTCTCGATGCGCTTATCATCGTGCCTTTTTTAAAGGGCAAATCTCCATGCATCTCAGATTTTAAGCCGCGGTTTTTCCTTTTAGCACATACCATTATAGGTACAGAGCTTGTTAGCGTTTTTCGCTTATAAGGGTTTCGTTCTATTTGTTCTGTGTATGGATATATTTCTCAACTACCTCCCAACCGTGTCCTACAGAGGCATGATAATATCCTGGGGCTCATAGGTGATTGAGGCACCATTCCTTCAGATGTGGGAAGTATACAGCTACAGAATACTTTGGCGGGTACCAAAAAGAGGCGTTAAAATCCATCCTGTAAAAAACTTGTGGGAAATTGACTGTTGACTTGCTCGTGTGTTATACCAGAACTCTGAATTTTCCAGACGTTCAAAATCGAAACAATCCAACACCTGGGAGAGTTTACACACATGAAGAACAATCTTTATGTAGTAGTAAGTGTATGCACTGGTAGTCTTATCTAAGATGCAAGTTTTTGTGCCTAAGTTCAGGCTAAAACTGCGGCTCGATGTGAGGGCACAATAATATGAGTAAAAGATCTAAAACGAATCCAACTTTGATACAATTGATTAACGAATTAAAAACCAAATCCCGCATCGAGGACGTTTCTATCTGGCGAGTTATTGCAAAGAGGTTCGAACGTCCAACCCGGAGATTTGCAGAAGTAAATATCAGTAAAATCAATAGATATGCTTCAGATAATGATACTGTGATCGTTCCTGGAAAAGTACTTAGTGCAGGAAACATTGACCATTCTGTTACTGTTGCTGCGTTTAATTTCAGCATCAATGCAGAAGATAAAATACATAAAGCTGGTGGAACCTGTCTTTCCATTGCAGAGCTAATAGAGACAAATCCAAAAGGCAGTAATGTCAGGATAATGGAGTGATGTAGTAGTGATAGTCATTGATGCTTCCGGACTCATATTAGGACGTCTTTCAAGTATGATTGCTAAACGTTTGCTTGAGGGTGAAACAGTTTCTATTGTCAATGCTGAAAAAGCGATTATTTCAGGTTCGGCAACAACCACGTTTAAAGGATATCTACAAGCAACACAGCGTGGTATCAAGGAACAAGGTCCATATTACCCTAAAAGACCTGATATGATTCTTAAACGAACAGTCAGGGGCATGCTGCCGCATAAACGGCGGCGCGGAAGAGATGCCCTCTCTCATCTCAAGGTTTATGTTGGTGAACCAGGGGAACTTAAGCAGGAAGCAAGGAGTAAATTAGAGGGCACATCCATGAAACGGCTCAGCACCATCAAGCATATTGGACTTGATGACTTGAGCAGGCAACTTGGTGGTAAATTCTAAAGGAGTAATTGTATTTGGTTAAAATTATTAATACTTCAGGTAAAAAGAAAACTGCAATAGCACGTGCTACTCTAAAAGAGGGAAAAGGATGCATCAGGATTAATAAAGTGCCCATCGAAATTATTGAGCCAGAGCTTGTTAGACTAAAGATGATTGAACCTGTTCGACTCTGCAACGATGACGTGATTAACAGCATTGATGTTAATGTAGTGGTTAAAGGCGGGGGCATTATGGGCCAGGCTGGAGCAGTCAGGACTGCTATTGCCAAGGGACTTGTAGAGTGGAGTGGAGACCCCGCACTCAAGGATGCATTACTTGAATACGATAGGTCTCTTCTTGTTAATGATTCGCGCCAGAAAGAATCCAAGAAGTTTGGAGGGCCTGGTGCAAGAGCCAAGAGACAAAAGTCGTACAGGTGAATATGAATGATACCGGTTAGATGTTTTACCTGTGGTAAGGTTATTGGAAGTGTGTGGGAAGAATTCACAAAGCGCAGCGAGAGCGAGGATGCTGGTGCGGTGCTTGACGATCTCGGGATTAATCGGTATTGCTGTCGAAGGATGCTCCTTTCTCATGTTAAACTCGTGGATATACTTTCACCCTACCAGTAGGGGTTGTAGGGTAGCCTGGACCATCCTGCAGCGTTCGGGACGCTGTGACCTGAGTTCGAATCTCAGCAACCCCAAAATCGCGATGGAATCCAGTATAAAGCAGTGTCCACTTTCAGAGGGATTATAGAAACATATAATTAATGATTGATTCAAAAATGTGGTGATTAATTGGAGATAGATAAATATACACGATATGAACGTGCCAGAATCGTTGGTGCACGTGCTTTGCAAATTTCGATGGGTGCACCGGTGCTGATTCCGGATGCAAAAGGTGAACCAATCGATATCGCTATTGAAGAACTGCGCCTTGGCGCTATTCCTATCACTGCAAAGCACGAACACAGAGTGTATAAAATAATTACCAAAAGTATGGTTGAAGAACCTGAAATAAAAAAAGATGAGGCGATATAAAATGGAACAGGAAATTATACCAGTATCAGATATAGAATATGAACCACTAATTCCCATTGATGAGTATTTGTCAGCAGGAATTCACATAGGCACTCAGCAAAAGAACCATAAAATGATGAAATTTGTCTATCGAGTCAGGGCAGATGGTTTGTATGTGCTTGATATTCAAAAAACTGATGAACGGGCACGATTGGCAGCAAAATTACTCTCAAAATATAATCCATCACGCATACTGGTGGTATCAGCAAGACAGTATGGGCATTACCCAGCCACACAGTTTACCAGGATAATCGGTGCAAAAATCATCACTGGTAGATTTATACCAGGCACACTTACCAACCCAAAACTGGATAGGTATATTGAACCGGACATTGTTTTGGTTACAGACCCGCACGGGGATGCGCAAGCAGTCAGTGAAGCAGTTAATATTGGCATACCGGTGATGGCTTTGTGTGATACGAATAACTCCACATCAAACGTTGATTTTATCATACCAACAAACAATAAAGGTCGAAAAGCCCTTGCTTTAATCTACTGGCTATTAGCAAAGACTATAAAAGCAGAGAAAGGCGATACTACATTTAATTACGAGCTTTCGGATTTTGAAACAGAATTGTGAGTGTGAGTGGGCATGCGGCGCAGTCCTACAGCAATAGGATTCTACCAGGGAAACCCGGATGATCTAAAAAAGTCAATAAAACAATTGATACCAGACATCCCAAAACATGAAAATGCGCTTGGTGTGGTGGTACCTCATGCTGGATATATATACTCAGGCAGAACTGCCGGATGTGTGTATGCTGCACTACCTCATGCCGACACGTACGTGATTCTTGGGCCAAACCATACCGGTATGGGTTCGCAGGTTGCAGTATCCACTGATGTGTGGAATACTCCTCTTGGTGACGTGCATGTGGACCAGGACTTTGTGAGTATGCTTCCAGGAAATGTCATCGATTATGATGAGATAGCACATCAGAGAGAGCACTCCATTGAAGTACAGCTCCCTTTTCTACAATATACCCAGAAAGATTTTAAGATCGTACCAATATGTATCAGTAATCAGTATGAAGAGACGGCACTGAGAATCGGGGAAGAAATTGTGGAAGCCGCTCAAAAAAGCAGCAAGAGGGTAATAATAATAGCATCAAGCGATTTTACGCATTACCAACCAGCAGACATTGCACACAAAAAAGACATGCCTGTTATAAATGCCATACTTGATTTTGACATACATAAGATGTATTCCATATTATATGAATTAAATGCCACTGTCTGTGGCTATGGTGCGATCGCTGCGATGCTGTATGCTGCTAAAAAACTTGGTGCATCAACTTCAGAACTGCTTGATTATTCGACAAGCGGCGATGCTACAGGAGATAACAGCAGCGTGGTTGGATATGCAGGAATCATCGTGGAATAACATCATAGGAAATGTCTTATTCTTTGGAATTTGGGTTCGTGACTTAATACAAGAGAAAAATGAAAGAGAGCATGTGATGATTGAAGTTCGTCCGGAGTTATGTTCGAAATCATAGCGCTGAAACAGGATGTCCTGATTTTGATCCGGAGCATAATGGTTTTTTTGTTCTATCGCACCATTTTTCGTGTGACCTTGCCGTCGTCGCTCACGTTCCATCGCAGGTCGGGCAGGTGGGCTTGCGGCTCGCTATTTAAAATATCGGTCAGGCGATGACAGGCTCACTAATCACGAGGTACTCCGAAGAGGCTTGTGATGCCGGAACCGGCGTATCATCTTCCACCAATCCGTTCACATGCAGTACGATTGCGTCATACATATTTTGCTTAACTTCTTCGTATGTGTTGCCAGTTGCCACACAACCGGGCAGGTCTGGCGAATATGCTGAGTAGTTCCCGTCTGCTTTTTCGATAACAATTAAAAACTTATACATAATTATCTCCTTTCAGTTAGTTTCGCCTATCGAACGAGTGGCTGCCGACCGCGATTTCGAGAGCGATCGCGGCGTCTTTAGCTCGAACCACAAGACTTGTACAGCTTGATCACTATATGAGGCATAATGGTTTTTTTTGTCCTATCGCACCATTTTTCGTGTGAATACAAAGAGGAAGAGTGCAACCATAAATACTCCAATGAAGACTTCAATTGATGTTGCCAATCTACTCCAGCCTGTTGGGTGGAGGTCGCCGTAGCCGAGTGAGGTGAAGGTGACGATGCTTGTGTAAAGCGCCCAGAGGAAGTCGTAGAATAGCTGTGTCAGGTTGGGTGTGAGTCTGGTTGCGAGGTCGTAGTTTATGATTGTTTCTGTGCCGTTTGTGATGTGTACAATTCCGCCGAAGAAGTAGAAGAGCGCCCATAGCGTGATGATGCCGAGTGCCAGGATCGCTGTTCTTCTGGGACGCTCACCGTATCCACAGGTTAATCGGAGTGTCTCACTCCAGAGGTGGTTTATCCGTTGTTTTGTTTCTTTCTGGTGTTTACGTCGAGATTCCATTTCCCGATAGTAGAACTTGCCTGCACGGTCATGGTCTCCAAAACGTTGGTGGCTCTGTTTCAGTCGTCTGTAAATATCTTCAAGCACCTGAAAATCAAACGCGCGCTCATCGCCACGTCTGATACCCTTCTTTTCTTCGAAAATGATAATTTCTTTGTCATCCTCGTTCCACTTCGAGCCTGAAAAATCCACCCGTTCGCAGTTAGAACCATAGAAGGAGGCTTTGCTGAGATTGCATTCGGAGTGCAGCCGAATGTGGGTGCTATCAGAAAAAAACGTACGTTCAAAGAAAACTTCTTCGTTAAAACAAACATCTCTAAAATATGTTATCCCAGAAAATGTAGCGTATCTAAAGTCAGCTTTTTTTGTAAATTTGGCGCCTTTAAAACTAGCTTTTTCTGCGAATGTGGCGGCCATAAAGTTAGTTTCTTCTGTGAATTTGGCACCTTCAAAACCAGCTGTTTTTATGAATATAGTATCTCTAAAGTAAGCTCCCTTTGTGAATATAGTATCTCTAAAGTAAGCTCCTTCTGTGAATGTGGCAGACCGGAAATTAGTTGTTCCTTTAAAACTGATACTATTAAAGTAAGCTTTTTCTTTGAATGTTGCATGGCTAAAGTTAGCTTTTTCTTTGAATGTAGCGAATCCGAAGTTAACTTCTTTTGTGAATTCTACGTTTTCAAAAGATACATCATCTGGGAAGAAATAGCCTGTAAAATTAAAATCTTCTTGTTTTATTTTTTCATCTATTTTTTTGTAAAATTCCCCTACATCTTTGTCTTTCCGCCGTTCGTGAAAAATGCAGAAGTGCTCTTTTGAATCTGGAAGGGCTTCTTCAGGGCAAACATAATCATCCTTCCATGGGTGTTTGTACTGGCATTTCATTTGTGCTCACACTTCCTCTTCATCAATATTTGATTAAGTGCGACTCAACATAAATAATAACCTGTGACAGTTGCTTGATGCCCAGGTTGTTTCCTTATCAGATCGCAAAGGCTGTCTTTGAGCTCGGAATGTCTGGGGATGGGTGATTTCTTTCTATTCATCTGATTCATATATATGTCGTGTCTTCCACCATGGCGTTTCAGATAGCATCCCGCGTCTACCAGTTCGCGTATGAAATCACGCCGTTTCACGCCTCAACTCCCAGTTCCTTGGTCATGATGGCAGTCTGCGGCAATGCCAGAACCCTCGCTTCTTCCATCATCAGCCTGTACACATCTTGAATGTTCTCTTCCACTTCTTCAAGAGATTCGCCCTGACTGAACACCCCGGGAACTTCCCTGAGCCTGCCGACATACCATCTCTCATCTATCCAATACTCAAGTGTAAAATGTCTTAACATGGTTTCGCCTCATTACTTTGTGACTTTGACTATCCTGCTACATATTCTTTCTTATTATGAGCGCGAGCTTCGAGAGTGACAGCAATTCCGTGGTCATGTTCTCATCACGACTGCAGTTCCACATAGCAATCACATCCCGGCGCTCGCAGCACCCACCGCCGCCTGTATCGGCGTCCCGTTTGCATTGAACACACCACAATCACGCCACCAGCCGCTTTCATTGACGTAAAGTTGCTCGGCAGCCGCCACGCCAGAGAATGCGAGCCACATCACAAACGCGCCGATGATCGCTCTGCTCACAATCTTCTAATTTTGTGTTGTGTTATATACAGTCATGATTCCGCATCCTTTATTCTTTAAATCATTGGAGTTTGATGATCGTATATCATCAGTCCATCCATTAATATTTAAATTTTTGGCAGGGCACAGAGAGTTGTTATTTTTCTATGTGTCCTCCGTGCTCTCTGTGGTTTTCCAAAACCCGATTCAAGAGAAGAAAGTGCGTTTATACTTTCCTATACGTCCAGAAAATAATAAAAAACTCCCCCTACTGGCACAGGAAAATATCAAGTATCATTAACTCAAGCTTAACGATATTGTGGAAAATCGTGAAGAATGATTAAGGATATCGATAGAAGAGTACTGACAGAGAGACTTGCCAAGGACAATGCTCCGAAATCTCCCGTGACAGTGAAACCCAAGCTCCATCAGATTAACCATCTATTCAACCTATCGATCAAAATTAAAGTTCTCCTTCACAATCTTTAGCGCACAGAAGTCTCCGCACATCGTGCACGCCTCCGTATCCTCCGGAAGCCGGCTGTTCCTGATTTCTCGTGCGCGACCCTCGTCGATTGCAACCTCATACTGCCTGCCCCAGTTGAGATCACGTCGCGCCCGCGCCATGTCGAGGTCCCATGCTCGTGCACGGTCGCCGTACTTGATCATATCGCCGACATGCGCAGCAATCCTTGCAGCCATCACGCCCTCGTAGACATCCTCCGCATTCGGAAGCGCAAGGTGTTCAGCAGGCGTCACATAGCAGAGGAAATCAGCGCCGCAGGAACTTGAGATTGCACCACCGATTGCGGTTACGATATGGTCGTAACCTGGCGCAATGTCAGTTACAAGCGGACCAAGCATGTAAAATGGTCTCTCGTTTGTCAGGCTCTTCATAAGCGTGATATTCGTATTGATCTCGTTAATCGGCACATGACCTGGACCCTCAACGATAACCTGCACGCCAGCATCGTACGCCCGGTCGCCGAGTTCCGCGTGCATGATCAGTTCCTGGATTCCTGCCCGGTCTGTCGCGTCATGGACTGCTCCCGCTCTCATCCCGTTTCCCATCGAGAGCGTAACCTCGTGTTCAAGCATGATTTCAAGTAGGTAATCAAACTCGCTGTAGAGCGGGTTCTCTTTTTCGTTGTGAAGCATCCACGCGGTCATAAACGCTCCACCACGTGAACAGAGTCCGCCGTACCGCCCCTGGTTCTTGAGACGTGCGACTGTCAAGAGGTTTATGCCGGTGTGTATCGCCATGAAGTTTGTTCCAAGTTTTGCCTGCTCTTCTGTGATCCGAAACAGGTCATCAGGATTCATGTTAACGACAGCACCATCCTTCTTGATCGCCTCGATAAATGCCTGGTACAATGGAACGCTCCCGACAGAGAGAGATGTTGCTTCAATCACGCGCTTCCTGACCTCCACGAGATCGCCACCTGTCGAGAGTTCCATAATGGTGTCAGCACCTGCCTTTTCTGCTACCTCTGTCTTTCTCACCTCAAGATCAATGTCCACGATATCAGACGAGGTCCCGACCGATGCGTTCACCTTGGTGCACATCCCTTTCCCAATACCACACGGCATCGTTTCCCGGTATGGGCTTAGCGGGATTACAATCCTTCCGCTTGCTACTCCCTTTCGTACAAACTCAGGCTCAACACCTTCCACCTTTGCTACCACTTTCATTTCTTCTGTGATCTGTCCGCTCTGCGCATCTCTTATAAGGCTCATAGTTTTAGATGGTAGAGAGTAATAGTTAAATGCTTCTAAAAACTAAAATTGGATTCGACTCAAGTGAACTTGAATTGTGTCTGCAAGCCTTGTAACCTTTACAGTTTCGCCTTAACAGATGCAACCTTTCCATCCAATCCTTTTGGCCTGTCTCTTCTATCATCGATGGTAAGATGGGTTACAATTCGTTTGGCACCTGTACTTACTATTGCTTCGTGAATTGCTTTCACACTTTCGAGTATGTCATCCAGTGACCCCTCGACTGCTGTGCCCATTGGAGTTATCTGGTAGTTTATGTTTTGCTTTTCAAGGGTTGCTGCTGCAATTGCAACAAAATCGCTCATGCTTGTATCATCTGTGCCAAGCACCACGATTTGAAGCTCGGCTGCCACATTTAAAGTCACACATCACACCAGTTGGAAATCAAGTGCAGCAACTGTTTTCTTTTTCTATTGCAAAGTATCATTACTGCGTTCACTGTCATTTGCCTCCAAGTTCTTTTGATCGCTTGAAAGCTGCAATCACTGCCCCCATTACTCCAGCCCTGACCTTGTGCATTTCGAGTTCATGGACTCCTTCAATGGTTGTTCCTGCCGGGGACGTTACCATATCTTTCAAGCTTGCCGGGTGAACGCCTGTTTCAAGTATCATTTTTGCTGAGCCAAGCACGGTTTGTGCTGCAAGTGTGAGTGACGTGTTCCGGTTAAGTCCGCAGTACACACCTGCATCAGTCATTGCCTCAATGAAAATAGATACAAAAGCTGGTCCACTGCCAGATAAGCCTGTAACTGCATCCATCAAATCTTCTGAGACAATAACAGTGCTGCCCACTGAATCAAAGATGTATTTTGCAGTTTGTATTTCTTCCTGTGTTACACCACTTCCTGCGCTCAGTGCCGATGGTGCTGCTCTTACAGTTGCAGTGATATTTGGCATGATCCGAATTATTTTCGTATATGCTGGCAGGTATTTTGCTATAAACTGTATTGGTATGCCTGCTGCTATTGATATTACAAGGTGCCTCGCCTGCACGTGGTTTTTTATACTTGAGAGAACTGTATCTAATATTTGTGGTTTTACTGCAAGGATAATCACATCGCTCTGATCAACAACCTCGTTATTATCTGCACAGGGGGTGATGCCATATTTATTTGCAATCCCATTCAAAGCCGTCTCGTCTATATCACTTGCATAGATGTTTGAAGGTTCGATGAGACTACTGGCAGTAAGCCCATGTATGATGGCTGAGCCCATTTTGCCTGTACCAACAAATCCTATTTTTTTTTCGGTTAGTGTCATGGTTATTTGTACCGTTTGCATTCTAAAAGCAGATATATTTTGCCGTACTGCGTAACCAGGAGTTTTCTATGGAGTACTTTTTTTGTACATGCTCAATAAGTTGTGGCAATTTACCGCGGAGTACGCAAAGAACGCAGAGTCTCCGCGATCTCTGCGCTCTCGGCGGTATTTCTGTAAAAACTCCACACGATACTTAAGCAAGTACCTTTTTTGTATGTGTTTCGAGCTGAGGCAGAAAAAACCACGAGATTAACACCTGTACAACGAAGTTGTGCAGTTTTTTTATCGTCCAAGTCTTTTATGTGCATCTACGAGCTGGTGTGCTGCCTGTGCAGCGATAAGAGATATTTCGCCTGCTAAAACTGCTGATGCTATTATCTCACCAAGTTTTTTAGCATTATTTCCTTCAGGCTCTCCTGCGCCTGCCACACCAAGTATTTCAAGGCTCTCGCGCTGTGTATCAATGTGTGTGCCTCCGCCCACCGTACCAACCTGGAGTGACGGTAATGTGACAGAAACGTGAACACCGATATCTGTTTTTTCAATAGTGGTAATTGCGGTGCTGCCTTCCACCACATGTGCTGCATCCTGCCCGCATGCAATAAACATGGCTGACAGGATATTTGCTGCATGTGCATTAAATCCAAGTGAACAAGCCCTGATAGAACCAAGAAGATTTTTTCTATAGTTTACTTCAACCAGCTTCTCTGGAGTTGTCTTAAGCTTTGATTCAACGGTTTTATCAGGTATTACCACTTCTGCAACTACAGTCTTGCCACGCCCCATGATGGTGTTAACCGCTGAAGGTTTTTTGTCCACGCACATGTTGCCAGAAACTGATACAAGTTTCACATCTGCATTTTCTTCTAATACGAGATTGCAGACAGCGTCAGTTGCAATCGTTACCATGTTCATGCCCATGGCATCTTTAGTGTCAAAGGAAAAGCGAAGCCACACGTTTCGACCGGTAACAAAATGTTCAACGCCGAGCAAACTCCCGTGACTGGTGGTGGTGGCTGCTGCATTTTTCATACGATTGATATTGGATTTCACCCAGTTGATGAATTTGACAACACCTTCTATGTTTTCACACACGAAGACCGGTGCACGAGTCATTTCATCCTTAAGTATCCGGACAACTGCACCACCTCCTTCTCTTATCACAGTGCAGCCCCGATTGACACTTGCGACAAGCGCACCTTCTGTTGTAGCCAGTGGAAGATAATAATCACCATTTGCGTATTCGCCTTTTACATGAATGGGTCCTGCGATTCCAAGCGGAACCTGCACAGTGCCAATCATATTCTCAATGTTACGCCCGGCAACAGAAGAAGCATCAACAGAAAAACGTGATACGTGCTGCAATCTTACACCAGTAAGCTTTTCTACCGCTCTTCTCCGAAGTGCTACCGCTTCAGAAACACCAACAATCTTGTCAATTTCATAAAAACTGAGCTTGTGTGATAGTAGTTTATTAAGAATCTCATCTTCAGACATAATAATCAACTTGAACGATTACAAAGTGATCGCGAACATAAAGTTATATTTTATGTACTATTAAAAATTAGTGGATCGTATGATTAAAATCGCAGTTTCAGGAAAAGGCGGGGTTGGGAAAACAACCTTTGCAGGTACACTCGCTCGCCTGTTAACAGGTGAAGGATACGATGTTCTGGCAATCGATGCCGATCCAAGTATGAACCTTGCTTCAAGTCTCGGAATAACCAACCAACCACAGCCGCTCACAGATTACAAAGAGTTAATCGATGAACGTGCTGGCGGCATGGATGGCATGTTTAAAATAAATCCAAAAGTAGACGATATTACAGAACGGTTTGGAGTAGTCGGTCCCGATGGTGTTAAATTGCTGACGATGGGTACAGTTGTGCACGGTGGTGGTGGTTGCATGTGCCCTGCATCATCATTTCTCAAAGCATTCCTTCGGCATGTGATACTGAAAGATACGAGTGCAGTAATCATCGACATGGAAGCAGGAATAGAACATCTTGGAAGAGGTATTACACGGGGGATCAACCTGATGGTAATCATAGTAGAGCCTGGAACGCGCTCTATCCAGACAGCACAGAGAGTAATAGAACTTGGGAAGGAAATCGGAATAAAACACTTTGCTGCTGTAATAAATAAATCAAAAGAGAGTGCACCAATCAAAAAACGACTGTCTGAGTTAAACATCCGGACAATCGGAAGCATACCTTATGACCCTATGCTCGTGGAAGCTGATATCAATGGATTAGCACCTATTGATGTTGGTGGAAAAGCTGTTGAGAGTATAAAAAAGATAAAAGATACAATACTTAACAAGTACGCATCAGATAAACATTGATGTGTTATTCACTAACAATTATCGTTTGATCTTTTGTTTTAGGATAATTGCTGATTGCAACAGTGTATACACCCTTGTTTTTGAAGGTGTGTGAAAATTCCTTGCCGTACCACATCAGCACGCCAGCTACCGGGTCCCAGAGTCCTTCGTTACTGACAATATCGAGACGATAATATTTATCATCGTCTTTATCATCGTTTCGCCAGATCACGGTATCTCCAACATGTATGCTCAGGTTTTTAGGATTAAGATCGGTACGCGGTTTATCAGAAATATGTCTTACCTGGGAAAAGCCATAATAGCTATCAACAAATATGCGATATGTTTGAGGTTCATGCGAAGGGGTTGGAGTTACTGTTACTGTTGGAGTTACTGTTACTGTTGGAGTTACTGTTACTGTTGGAGTTACTGTTACTGTTGGAGTTACTGTTACTGTTGGAGTTACTGTTACTGTTGGAGTTGTGGTTTCATTGGCTATGGGCGTCACCGCCTTCTCTGTTTTATCAACACACCCACCTGCAAAGCAGACCATCACCAGCACAATCAAAAGCACTACCTTATTCATTAACTTCATCAATCACTCACCTGCACATATATTTTGTTGTTATAGATAATTATATTGATTATATTTATACCTTATGTTTCATTTTCTCAAGTCATAAAGCTTATAGCTAAAAAGCTCTATCCGTTTTTAAATTATTTGATTATGAGGTAATTCTATGGATCGCAATATAAGAGTTGAGAGACTCATTGAAACCCCAATCGAACAGCAGGAGATAGAAATAGTTGAGAGAAAAGGCATAGGTCATCCTGATAGCATTGCTGATGGACTGGCTGAAACGGTCAGCCGTGCACTGTGCAATCTATATAACGATACATGTGGCACAATACTTCACCACAACACTGACCAGGTGGAGATTGTTGCTGGTCGTTCTGCACCGGCTTATAAAGGTGGCGACCTCATATCTCCTATTTATGTATTATTGAACGGTCGTGCAACCAATGAATTCGAGGGTAAAGTCATAGCAACTGATACAACAGCAATCGAAGCTGCAAGAATATTTCTTAAAGAGACCATTCCCAACATCAATCCTGAAAAGCACATAATTGTTGATTGTAAGCTTGGGGCTGGATCAACAGACCTTCAGGATGTGTTCAAACGCGGGCGTGCGCCTCTTGCAAATGACACTTCTTTTGGTGTGGGTTTTGCACCACTATCTGAAACAGAAAACCTCACCTACACAACAGAGCGATTCATGCTTGAAACCCTTAAAAAAAGAGGACTTGCTGCCATAGGCGAGGACATAAAAGTCATGGGTTTTCGAGAGGGTAATGCCATTAATCTTACTATTGCCTGTGCAATCATTGGAAAATACGTGGACGATCTTGATTCTTACCTGAGCATCAAAGAAGAGATTACAGAAAAAATCCTTGACAGATCAGCGAAATATACAGACCGTGATGTTAATGTTATTGTGAATGCTGCAGACAACATTGAAAAAGGCTCAGTGTATCTAACCGTTACAGGCACTTCTGCTGAAATGGGTGATGATGGCTCTGTTGGACGCGGCAACCGCTGCAATGGTTTGATAACACCACACCGCCCGATGAGCATGGAAGCAGCAAGTGGCAAGAATCCAATCAATCACTCTGGTAAGATATACAACCTTGTCTCAAACAAAATAGCACATGAGGTAACAAAGAAAGTACCTGGAATCCAGGATATATATATACGCATCCTCTCGTGCATCGGTCGCCCCATTGATCAGCCTCTTGTAGCAAGCGCACAGATTATACCAGAGGATGGTGCGGATATGACACTAATTGAGCGCGAAGCTACGGTCATAATGGATGAATGGCTCGCAGATATAACCAGGATAACTGAAATGCTGGCAGAGGGCACGATAAAAACATTCTAAAACACAAACCTTTAAATCAGCATAAACGTTGACTGATTCCTGCCCTGCAAGGAGTTTTGGGTAACTCACGCAGAGACTCTGGTCACATCGCTGGGAGTCCACGACCTCAACATAATTGAGGATGTCTGGTCTCTGCAGCACGATTTCAGATTTCAAGATGATCGAGCTTTTGGTATCGCCAGCCAGGTCAGAAATTATACCCTTTTTCTCCGTGCTGCGTCTGATCGAGCCCGATATTCTCCTCGCTCACAGAAACCTTGAGTCCAAGCGTTTTATCCAGGACAAAACCGATCACAAGGGTGCAGACAACTGCGTACACCATCGTAATCACGACTCCCTCGAATTGCAGGAAGAGCTGGTGTGCGTTGCCTGAGAGTAGTCCTGTAGCGCCTACGGTTGCAAAGACGCCGGTCAACAGTGCACCGGTGGTTCCGCCAACACCGTGAACACCAAAGACATCGAGCGAGTCATCGTATCCAAGCTTTCCTTTCAGCATCACTGCGCTGTAGCAGACAATCCCTGCAACAATCCCGATAGCGATTGCAGCCATCGGTGTTACGAATCCTGCTGCTGGCGTGATTGCCACGAGACCAGCGAGGATTCCGGTTGCAAATCCAAGTGCAGTCGGTTTTCCGGTGCCAAACCATTCTACAATCATCCACGTGAGCCCGGCTGCTGCTGGTGCGACGAACGTTGTCATGAACGCGAGCGCTGCAATCTTGTCTGCAGCCAGCGCAGATCCGGCATTGAACCCGAACCAGCCAAACCAGAGAAGCCCTGCACCAAGAAGCGTGAGTGTGACATTATGCGGCTTGATCACATCCACACCATACCCTCTCCGTTTGCCAAGGAAGACGAGAATCGCAAGCGCCGAAATTCCTGATGTGATGT
>RPGO01000031.1 GCA_004193545.1 Candidatus Argoarchaeum ethanivorans
TCAACATTGATAGTTGGTACTGAGGTAGAAAATTTCTTCTCCTCTACCGGGTGGAATAGATAGTCTTTTACATCGCCATTGACAATTTCTTCAGATTTTTCCAAGTAAAATTTAGGGGATCTTCATTGTAGTGAATATATGCCTTTATCGTCTTTGAACTCTACTTCCCAAGGTAAGCTCTCTTCTCAAATTCAAAATTGGACGGTTTATGGAAGTGATATTGTAGGTGTTTTGAAGAGGGGTTTATGTAAAGGTATCAAGCATATAAATATGTAACATAACTAAGTTGTTAGAGGAGTGGTTTGCAGTTTCATAACAGTGTTGCTCCTGTGTGGTTTACCAGGCTTGTTCCTGCGTGTTCATATTCGCTGAACACGTTTTTTCCGATGGCAAATGCTGTGTCTCCAAGCATTGCCTGTGCGGCAGTGTATCCTTTTGCTCTTACTGCTTCTATTGCATCAAGCACGTGGCTGCTTGCAAGGTTGACCTCGTTTGTAAATTTGTTGGATTGTATCATGAAGTTTTCAACCGTTGGTTTGCGGATGAGATTTTTTAAAGCGTTCTCCCCACTTGTAACTATCTGCTTTTGAAGCGTGTCGTCTTCAAGTATCTTTTTTGTTGATATGTTTTTGAAGCTTACCCACGAAACAGAAATCGGAGGTGTTAATATTTTGTCTATTTTATTACGTGGTGGAACGCTCTCTTTCAGTCGTATTACTAGTCCACCGGTTATCTGCGCTGGCACATCTCCAAGTCCTGTCCGGTTTATTACTTCTGCTGTATGGGCAATTTGAGCAAGTTGATTTCTCGTGAGGTTAATGTCCTGTAGCTGGTTTGCTGCTACCACCGATGCAAGGGTGCTTGCTCCACTTGCTCCAAATCCTGTCCCAATGGGTACAGCAGAATTAAGTTTGATTTTCAGGGGTGCATCTGTAAGAAGGTGGATGGCATCAACCAGTGGGCTGCACTCGAAAGGCTTATTATTCAAGAGTATGCGGGTGGTGTCTGAAAAGCTTGCTTCTGCAATAATTCCAGCATCCAAACATACACCTGCCCCGAGTGACCCGCTTTCTTCTGGTTTTTTTGTTATCTTGGGTATGAAAAACCCGCTTATGTGTGCTGGTGCAAAAGCTGTTATTTTTTTCATAAACTTAAAGATAGTAAAGCTATTGTCACACTACTCCCTCTATTACGTCAATGATGCGCTTTGCAAGCTTATCTTTTCTTCCTTCTACTGCTGTAATTCCATTGTTCTTCTGTATAATATGAATACGGTTTGTTTCTTCTCCGATGCCACCGCTTCCTACATCATTGGCTACGACTGCTGCAAGCTTGTATTTGTCCATTAATTTCCCTGCCCGCGTGATTAACTCTTCTGTTGATATATTGGTCTCAGCCTTGAAACCGATGACAGGAAGATGTGGATATTCTCTTGTGACTTTGCTTAATAATTTTACTACAGGTTTTAACACCATGGTACGGGCTGAACTTGAATCTATCTTCGTCTGCGCTGCCCTATCTACGGTAAAATCAGATATTGCAGCAGCACTGATTAACACATCAGTATTTACTGCTTCCTTGAACACTACATCTGTCATTTCTTTTGAAGATTCGACAATGATTTCTCTTATGGCACGAAGACCCTGTTTTTTCGAGTGCACGATCGTAACCATCCTCGCGCCACGTCTGTAGGCTTCAAGAGCTAACGCAACACCAGTGCGACCTGAAGCACGGCTGGTGACGATTCGTATTGGATCAATGCGTTCACTTGTAGCGCCACTTGTGATCAGTATGTTTTTTCCATCAAGAGAGTGTGAGCCAAGAATACGTTCAGTTTCAAGAATGATGTCTTCGTTCTGTGCAATTTTTGCTTTGCCCTCTTCAAATACCGATTCAACAAAAGTCACACCCATTCGTTCAAGTCTGTTGATGTTATCAACAACTGCTGGATGGTTATACATCGCCTCGTGCATGGCTGGGGCAACCAGCACTGGCTTTCCAGAGCCAATGGCAGTAGTTGCAAAGGTTGTAACTGCTGTGTCATCGATACCACATGCTATCTTGCTAATCGTATTCGCGGTCGCTGGTGCAATTAAAAGCAGGTCAGAATCGCCATCTGCACCACACCACACCACATGCTCTACCCCACCTGTAATCTCTGTAATTACCCGGTTCCCTGCTGCATAATGCATAGCGTCGGGATGAAGTATGCGTGTGGCAGCATCACTCATTACAGGAATTACCTTTGCACCTTTCCGTATGAGATTGTGTGCAAGCTCTACACAACGCACCGCAGCAATACTTCCGGTAACAGCCAGAACAACAGTTTTGTCCTTGAGCGTATTTGCGTCTGTAACATGTATTTTTTTCATTAAATATCAACACCCTATTCGTTCTTCGAGTCTCGATTGCTACGCAATTGAGAGTTAAAGTTGTCTCTGCAAATCGCAGCTTTGCAGGCTTGCATCTACAGAACGATAATCTCTGCTTGAAGTTTTTCTGGTTCCAATAATGCTACTGTTTTATTACCTGTCAGCACACCCGATACTTCACCTGGATTGATATACAGTGTTGAGCCATGATTGATCACTGGTATATGGGTGTGCCCGCTTATCATAATGTCAAAGTTTCCACTTTTTACCAGTGCTTCGACAACGGCTTTGCTTGTGCCGTGTAACATCCCGATTTTTTTATTATCGCAGACGGTCTCAATAAAATTGCCAACACTGCCACCTATTCTATAAACCAACCTGTTAATGTTTATTTTATCGCCATCATTATTGCCAAAACACATCTTGAACGTACAGTTTAGTCTGGATAATGCGTCAATCATGAAAGGCGATACCAGATCGCCAGCATGGAGCACGAGCTCAACTTCTTTGTCGTTAAAAAATTGAATGGCAGCTTTAAGTGCATGAAGGTTGTCATGAGAGTCAGACATTATTCCAATCAGCATCAGAAGATCGCCTTTTAGCTCATTACTTTTTTATACAGACGTGCCTGAAAGCCATGATACATGGCAAAACCTTCTGCATCCTTCTGGTTTAGCATGGTGCTGTCAAAGGATGCAAGCTCTTTGGAATACAATGCATACGATGATGAGCGTGCAATCGGAACAGCACTTCCCTTGTAAAGTCGCAAGCTTACCGTACCTGTCACCCTCTCCTGTGTTTTGTCTATGAACGCATTAAGGTCGAGATACAGCGGTTCATCCATTAGCCCCATGTATGCAAGTTCACTGAATGCCTCATCAACCATTTTTTTGAATTGCAGTTCTGCCCTTGTAAGCACAAGTTTTTCAAGGTCAGCATGTGCCGTAAGCAAAATGGTTGCTGCAGGATGTTCATAATTTTCTCGTGCTTTTAAACCAAGCACCCGATCCTCTATCATATCAGTCCTGCCCACACCATGCTGCCCCCCAACAACATTCAAGTGTTCAACAAGAGAGAGGCTGCCAAATCTTTTTGCATTCACACCAACAGGCACGCCATGATCAAATTCAATTTCTACAGTTTCAGGTTCATCAGGTGCTTTTAATGGTGATACTGTCCATGTGTATATCTCTTCGGGAACCGCATAAGACGGTTCTTCAAGAAGACCTCCTTCAATGCTGCGGCTCCACAGGTTTTCATCCACACTCCATGGCTTTTTCGTTGATACAGTTATAGGAATGTCTTTTTTCGCTGCATAGTCAATTTCCCATTCCCTGGTTAATTCAAGTTCCCGCACCGGTGCTACTACATCATAACAGGTGGAGCGAAACACTGCTTCAAAACGTAACTGGTCGTTACCTTTACCAGTGCACCCATGAGCTAATGCCTGTGCACCTTCTTTATCTGCAACTTCCACAATTTTCTTTGCAATCAATGGGCGGGCAATGGCTGTGCCCATCACATAGCCTTCATAACTTCCATTAGCCTTGATCAATGGGAAAACATACTCTTCGACAAATTCCTCTTTTGCATCAATGGTGATGTGCTTATCACTGATCATCTGTGCACGTGCCACCGCGGAATCGATATCGCTTTCTGGCTGCCCAACATCAACAACAACTGTTATTATATAATCATAGCCATATCGCTCTCTAAGTATTGGCACACACACCGACGTGTCAAGACCACCTGAATAAGCAAGTACAACTTTCTTCATATCACAAACAAACCTCAAGTTTTTTATTTTTTATCTCTTCTGCAAGTAGATCATCTATCCAGTCAGTAAGATGTTTACAATACTCGGGCTCACATTCAAGCCTGCAGCCCGTGCATGGACTGAAATGTCCATTGGCAATCAAATATATTAGGCTCTCTTTTTTCGCGGTTTCAAGCATCCCTTCTTCAACTGACCGGATTAAAAATGTTCGGGAACCTTTTGCTATCACCTTCTCTCGTGTGATCAGGTTTTTTTTAAGCAATCGCTTAACCAGTCGTGAACACTTGGGACTGTCTATACCAACTACTTTCCACAGTTCATTTTGTAGGATGCCGTCTTTTCGTGTCTTTATAACATCGAGGAGCGTATCCGCTCCAATAGAAGGATATCCTAATGTTTTCTCTTCAATACCTCCGAACATCCCTTCTTCAACTGACTGGATTAAAAATGTTCGGGAACCTTTTGCTATCACCTTCTCTCGTGTGATCAGGTTTTTTTTAAGCAATCGCTTAACCAGTCGTGAACACTTGGGACTGTCTATACCAACTACTTTCCACAGTTCATTTTGTAGGATGCCGTCTTTTCGTGTCTTTATAACATCAAGGAGCGTATCCTTGTTCATGATCGAGCTCATTTATAAAGGATTTACTAAAATGATGTTATTACCTCGTAAAACCACAGATCCAAGAGATTTTATCCTTTTTTCATCCTCAACTTCAACAGTATCAATAAGATGTATGTTCAGGTACTCATCAGCGCTTGAGAGAGTACCCTCGAGAATATGATTGTTGCCTTTCATTTCTACTTGAATCTTGGAGCCAACCAACGATTGTATTTTTTTATTAGGAAACACCGGAAGAACCTCATTACGTATTATATTTAGGTATATTACTTCAAACTTTGCAATGATGCAAACAAAAGAAGAAATTGATTTGGCTGGCAGCGATCTGTAGTTCCCAAGGGCTCGCGCGCCTCAGTACAGTACAGAACGTGGGCCTGCTTATCTTCTGTGTTCGGGATGGGTACAGGAGTTTCCAGACCGCTATGGCCGCCATACCATGTCAACAAAGGTTATGCTATGTATATTAGTGATCCAATGGATATCGCCTGGATGCAAGTTTCACAAAGCTGTAGCAAGGATATAAAGAACAATTAGTAATCGCGGACTGAACACCTCGGTTTCCCTTGGTGCGTACATCCCGATTCTATCAAACTCATCTTTTATGAGCGTTTCATAGAAGTCTCTTTTCGGGTGGAGTTTCGGGCTTAGATGCTTTCAGCCCTTATCTCTGTAGCGCGTAGCTGCTCGGCAATGCCTTGTCAGACAACCGATCGACCAGTGGCGCCGCTGCTCAGTTCCTCTCGTACTATAAGCAGCTTACCCTCAGACCTTAAACACCCCCAGTAGATAGTAACCGACCTGTCTCACGACGGTCTAAACCCAGCTCACGATCTCCTTTAATAGGCGAACAACCTCACCCTTGGCTGCTGCTGCACAGCCAGGATGGAAAGAACCGACATCGAGGTAGCAAGCCACCGGGTCGATATGTGCTCTTGCCGGTGACGACACTGTTATCCCTGGGGTAGCTTTTCTGTCATCAATAGCCCTCATCAAGAAGGCATAGTGGTTCGCTAGACCCGAGTTTCCTCTCGTCATCCCTCATTGTGCGGGATAACGTCAGGCTGACTTATGCTCTTGCACTCTTTAGTGGGTTTCTGACCCACCTGAGTCAACCTTTGGGCGCCCTTGATATCTTTTCAAGGGCGTGGCGCCCCACCCAAACTGCCCACCTACAGGTGTCCCCAAAAAAACTTTGGGTTAGGATCATAATTTTGAAAGGGTAGTGTCTCATTGTTGACTCCACTCACGCTGGCGCGCGAGCTTCGACGTCTCCTACCTACTCTGCACAATCAAAACCACAATCCAACTGCAGGCTGCAGTAAAGCTCCACGGGGTCTTCACTTCCCCCTGGGGGTCCCCAGACTCTGCACTGGGATGTAAACTTCACCGGGCTCTGGCTAGGGACAGTAGAGCTCTCATTGATCCATTCATGCAAGTCGCCAATTAAGCGACAAGGTACTACGCTACCTTAAGAGGGTCATAGTTACCCCCGCCGTTGACAGGCCCTTCTTCCCGTTGAACCGAGCTTTCAGGTACCTGCACTGGGCAGGATTCACTGACTGTACTCATCCTTTCGGATTTGCAGTCAGCTATGTTGTTATTAGACAGTTAGAGCTCCCTGGTCACTGCGACCTGCCAACTTCTTGGCAGGCACTCCTTCTCCCGAAGTTACGGAGCTAATTTGCCGAATTCCCTTAGCCAGCATAACCCGACACGCCTTAGCCTTTTCAGCTAGGGGCACCTGTGTCAGTTCTCGGTACGATCAATCCAACGGCCTTTTCACGGGCACCTGGGGTTAGCTGAATTTCTCCATCACATCTTCATTCTCTTCTCGCTATTACAGCACTCCAAGAGTTTAAATGCTTGGACAGTGCGATGACACTGCTCAGCCTACCCGGATGCGTCAACATTCAAATTGTTAGATTGGTACAGGAATATTAACCTGTTTCCCTTTTGACATACTCGAATTACGATATATCTTAGGATCGACTAACCCTCGGCTGACGAACATTGCCGAGGAAACCTAGCCCCTTCGGCGGCTGGGATTCTCACCCAGCTATGCTGCTACTGTTGCCAGGATTTTCGTTCCAACACGGTCCACAGGACTTCACAGCCCTGCTTCTGTCCATGCCAGACGCCTTCCTACCAGATCACCTCTCGGTGCTCCATGGTATCGGTGGTCGACTTGAGCCCCGTCCATTTTCGGGGCCCTAAACCTCGACTGGTGGGCTGTTACGCACTCGTTAAAGGATAGCTGCTTCTAAGCTCACCTTCCAGTTGTCTTGGGCTTAGGACACCCTTTAGTATTAACACTTAGTCGACACTTAGGGACCTTAACCATGGTCTGGGTTCTCTCCCTCACGGACTACAAGCTTACCCCAGTAGCCCGGACTGCCTGCCTTCTACGACGACAACAAGTTCGGAGTTTGACAAGAGAGTAGGGGGTTTCCCCCCCAGCTTCTCCAATCAGTGCTCTACCTTGTTGACGATCTCCAGCAGGGTCATGCTGCGACATGTTTAGGAAGGAACCAGCTGTTTCCCAGCTCGATTAGTATTTCACTCCTAGACACAGGTCACGCGAATGATTTGCAAATCAATACCGCTAACGGTCCTCCACGTAGCTTTCGCCACGCTTCAACCTGCCCACGCCTAGATCGCTGGGTTTCGGGTCGTAATCTAGTGACTCCACGCGCTTGTACACGTCGCACCTCGCCCCTGAAAGGGGTTGTGTGCATGTTGCTTTCGCTAAGGCTCCCCCCATAATGAGGTTAGCCATCGCCACTCGAATACACTCCCTGGCCCGTTCTTCAAAACGTAAGATGTAACACTGGCACCACAACTCGTACTACAGCCTCGCGACTGCTTCCTTCATTGCAGAGATCCTTTCATGCTACATCGCTCTATCACCATTCAATTTCAGGCACTTTGCACCTCCCTTCTTAGGGCACTTTTCAGCTTTCCCTCACGGTACTAATGCACTATCGGTCTCAAGACGTATTTAGTTTTGGAAGTTGATGACTCCCAGATTCCCGCGAGAATTTCAACTCACGGTACTCAAGGACAAAACCACAATCTTTCAAGCTTGTGCTTACATGACTATCACACTCTATGGTCTGTCATTCCAGACAAGTTCAGCTTCACCTGAGAAGATTGCAAAGAGGTTTAATCCTTACAACACCACATCTCCATTCCATTTCTGGGTGGATTCAGTTTGAACTGTGCTGTGTTCACTCGCCGTTACTTACAGCATCTCAAATTTGATTTCTTTTCCTGCCCCTACTAAGATGTTTCAATCCAGGGCGTTCCCAACCACACACCATATTAAGGCACGTGGTTACTGTTGCTAAAACAGTAAGAGGTCTTATTAGGAAATCCTCGGTTCAACACGTCCATGCAGTTCGCCGAGGCTTATCGCAGCTTGGCACGTCCCTCATCAGCGCTTGAGCCAAGCCATCCATTGAATGGCACAAATTATACCAGATACAGCAATTATTTCACTTACATCCAGTAAGCGTCCAAAGAATCACACATATACATAGCATCATAAAACCACACCTTTCCTCAAAAAAGAGGAAAAAGATTGGTTTTCAGCCCTTCCCCATACAATCATACAACTGTATAGGTGCATTGGCAACTGGACTCGCTGGGACTTGAACCCAGGGCCTCTGCCTTGCAAAGGCAGCGATCTTCCAATCTGATCTACGAGCCCCTTTTAAGTAAATTCGCAAAGCCCCTACGAGAACCACTATAAATATCATTATTGTAGCAGTTTTTCGGCATTCAGTTCAATTACGTTAGGAGGTGATCCAGCCGCAGATTCCCCTACGGCTACCTTGTTACGACTTAACCCCACTCGCGAAGCCCAAGTTCGAACACGGCAACAAATTTCCGCATCCTCACTCAGACCTCACTCGCATGGTTTGACGGGCGGTGTGTGCAAGGAGCAGGGACGTATTCACCGCGCTATGTTGAAGCGCGATTACTACGGATTCCGGCTTCACGAGGACGAGTTACAGTCCTCGATCCGAACTACGAATAGGTTTAGGAGATTACCGTCCCTTCTCAGGGTAGGTGCCCATTGTCCTATCCATTGTAGCCCGCGTGTAGCCCAGATCATTCGGGGCATACTGACCTACCGTTGCCCGCACCTTCCTCCACCTTAGCGGTGGCGGTCCCTACAGTGTGCCCATCCTTCTTGCGAAGCTGCTGGCAAATGTAGGCGCGGGTCTTGCTCGTTGCCTGACTTAACAGGATGCTTCACAGTACGAACTGACGACGGCCATGCACCTCCTCTCAGCGAATCAGGTAAGGTCTTCAGCCTGACCTTCATAGTGCTGTCTGATCTGGTGAGTTTTCCGGCGTTGAGTCCAATTGAACCGCAGGCTCCACCCGTTGTAGTGCTCCCCCGCCAATTCCTTTAAGTTTCAGCCTTGCGACCGTACTTCCCAGGCGGCTCGCTTCACGGTTTCCCTACGGCACCAAATACGGACGCACCGTATCTGACACCTAGCGAGCATCGTTTACAGCTGGGACTACCCGGGTATCTAATCCGGTTTGTGCCCCCAGCTTTCGTCCCTCACCGTCGAACCCGTTCTGGTAGGATGCCTTCGCCATCGATGGTCCCCCAGGGATTACAAGATTTCACCCCTACCCTTGGAGTACCTCCTACCTCTCCCGGTCCCAAGTCATAGCAGTATCTCTTAGACGTCTAACAGTTAAGCTGCTAGATTTCCTAAGAAACTTACTAAACCGGCTACGAACGCTTTAAGCCCAATAAAATCGGTTACCACTCGGGCCGCCGGTGTTACCGCGGCGGCTGGCACCGGTCTTGCCCGGCCCTTGCTAACAACTGCTTTTTAAACAGCTGGACAGCCAGCACTATGTGCTAGCACTCAGGGTCTCCTTATCGCGCTTTCGCGCATTGTAAAGGTTTCGCGCCTGCTGCACCCCGTAGGGCCTGGATTCATGTCTCAGAATCCATCTCCGGGCTCTTGCTCTCACAACCCGTACCCGTCGCTGGCTAGTAGGTACATTACACCCACTACAACCTGATAGGCCGCAGACTCATCCTCAGGCACCGAAGCTTTCAATCAAAGAGCATTCCAGCAACCTTGAAACATTTGGTATTATCCCCAGTTTCCCGGGGTTATCCCAAACCTGAGGGCAGATTATCCGCGTGTTACTGAGCAGTTCGCCGTGTTTACAAAAAACACATAACTTGCATGGCTTAATCAAACCCTGATAGCAGTAACCTCTGGCAGGATCAACCAGAATTGGAAAAGAAAAACGCACACATCAAAAGATATAATTCAATTTATTCCATTGAACTGAAATAAACCGAACTGCCACAACAAACGTCAGACAAAAAATACCATATTTCCTGTCTCCATTAAATTAAAACATATACCGTAGCATATAAAACAACTCATCACACACTGACAAAAGTCAATAATCCAAGCTGACATCAAAAACAACTACGGACAAACCTGAATAGAAACATTCAGGGAATTACTACATACGTACAGTACAGTATATAAGTATTGTGCTTAGGGGAAACTGCCCTCCCGGAGGCTGTCAAATTAGCTTTAACTCCACCTTTCCCACACTTGATCGCTACTTTTTGATGGCATTGTAGTAGAAAATCAGATACGTCAGGTCGTTTCTCACCAATATACGCCCCATGTCGTTAGGCATATTTCATCATTATTACGACCAACAATCTGCCATATTTCGTGAGCTTGATATCATCGAGGATAGAAAAGAGGATAAAAGCATTATATATACAAAGCCCTGAAAAAACGGGATGAGGACAGCATACACATCGTCTTTTATGATTTTCCCGATTCGTATTTTGAGGGGGAAAATGTGAGTTAGCAAGCATGGGGCGAGTCAAGAGCCAATTGGATTTCGGAAAAATTGGGACCAGTCTATATTTGGGGCACAAAAAATCTATCCGAAAATTCCAGTAACACCGGAAGGGATCCAGGATGCCACATAGTGCATGTTCCAAACCGTCGCCTACGCGATTATCTGCCAGATGGTGTTCACCATAATTTCCAGATTCTTATCGACCCATGACTGGCGATTCTTCTTTATTCTCTGCCCAACGATCCCCATAAGGTTTTCGACGTGATCATTGTTGTCAGGGATCTGTATTCCTCTTGATGTTAATTCTGCGAACAGGGTTACTTTACCAGCGGTTCTGATAATGAATTTAGCAGCATTGCTGTCTGTGTTCCTTGATAACAGCCCACTCGCTATTGAAAGTAACTCTTTTTGAGTCTTGTCTATTCTCCATTCGAGTCTTGCAAAATTACGATCCATTCTATGCTTTTTCACCGAGTTCTTCAATGTAGAAATTATCCCGCTTATCTCTTTTTTGATCCTCATTCGCTCCTCTTTTGGATATTGCTCTTTCCACAGGTAATACATCGATGTTTTAACAAAATGATTCGTGCACTGCTGGATTCTGTAGCCGTAATCCTCTAAATGTTGTTGTAAGTTAGCATCTCCGTCACAAATAGCGTACATTTCGTCAGAAATGTTGTAATTCCTCTTGATATAGTATAAAAACTCTGACCAACTCTTACCGCATCCAGGTGTAGTAGAAACTCTTCTCCGGTTTCCAAATCGAGCCCCAACGCGCCTTTGATGCTGGGACGGCCGCCCGACCTTCTCAACGATCTGGTGTCATCTATGATTATAGCATCGATTGTTTGACCAGCATATCTCGAATAAATCGAATTTTTTATTGGAAGCGTGTCGGTTTCATAGAATATCTTCTTTAACTTGGAAGAACCCAACTTTGATCCCTTGTAAGATGCCAATCAGAAAAGATGCCTCCGAAAACGAGACTATTGTGCACAGATATTTCCATGAAGGGTAGTGTATGAAATCCAGCAAATTTTTATTTCGGTTGTGCAGATAAGGTATTATGAACGTTTTTTCCCCGCTTCATCGAGTGTTCTCTTTGCATGGAAATTAAATTCAAAATGGGGTGTTTTGATATGTATTTTTTTGCTCCCCCTCCTTATTTCCACTTGTTGTGCCATATCGTCCTGTAAACTATCGAGATATTTCCTTGCCGCCTGCTCGCAGGTGTCTTGGGCAAGAGTCTCCCGTTCGAGGTCTTCTATGCTGTTGACTCTGTCATCCGTTGATGTCAACAACGATTGTCAGTTTTCGTTCAGACATGTACGATTGAACTGGCGGCATTTTTATTAAGACTTGTTACGAATCACATGGGAATGAATACTGTGCCCTAGTAAAAACTGGTCCCAAAAGATTTTTAATTGCTTTAAAAACTGGTTAGACCTGCAACCGGTGAGACATTTTGAGGAAGGCGCGGTCGATGCTTATGTTTTCATTTGCTATCTTGCATACCTGGTTTTGGCGCTGTATAAACACCATCTGGGCGTTATTGGCTGGGAAGGAGTGTAGGGTAGTTTGGATGAACTTGGGAGGGTTAAGATGACTACCGTTGATTTTGGGGACGAGAAGATCGACAAAATCACTGTCCTCAAAGGAGCAAAAGGAGATTATTGAGCAGCTGGGGTTTGAAGGGGATTGTTTTGGGGTGTAGCCTATAAAACTCGGAAAGTCAGGATATAAATGATTATATGAGACACTGTAGTGTGATTTTAGTAACCTAAAAATCCAACCTCGTTTTGACCCCATAGATTCAAACTGTCCACACAAGCGGCATAATTAGAAACAGAATGATATTGGTCAACCCATGTGAGATGCTGACACCAATAATTGATCTGGTAAACTTCACAGCATATCCATAAAAATAACCAACAAAAAAGACAAAAACCACATCAATTAAAGAGAGATTTCCAATATGCATTACAGCAAAGAGGGTTGCTGTGAAGAAGATACCGATGTTATCATTAAAATATTTGACTGCATTGTGCTGGATAATGCCACGGAAGATCATTTCTTCGAGAAAACCTGTGCAAACGAACATGATCAAAATCGGAGCAGCTAAAGACCTGAATGAGAGATCAATGACTAAAGGATGAGGGTGCAGGATAAAATATTCAATAATGCCAAAGAGTATGCCAGTTGAAGCAATTGCAAGCTGTATGTGAAGCTTTCTAAAATTAAAAACAAGACCAATGTCCTGTGCATGGAGATGCTGGACTAATATGATCGTGAAGGCACACGAAAACAAAGGGATGCTCAGTATCAGAAACCAGTGTATGAAATGGAAACTTGAAAGGGGGGTGTAAAGTGAGGCAATTCTGATAAGTGGAGCCATTGCCATAACTGTAAGTAGCTGAGCCCTTTCTTTTTCTTTGTGGTGTAAAAAAGCTGCGTGTGTGAAGAGAGCAAAAAGAGTGATTATGTGTAAGGCAAGACCCATGCCTGTATGATAGTGAGCAATAAGAAGTTCAGCAAGTGCAACCAGGATTATGTAACTAAAAGGTTGGTTGTTGGCTGGTTGAAACCAGGATCTCATCTTATCAACTGCCATAGCTTCCTTCTTATGTCTGCAAAAGAGAGGGGCAAGATTCCAATTGGCGTAAGAAACATCGCTGTAATCATCAGATACCCAACAGCTCCGTTCTTTGCAATAATCATCTCGCAGAGTGTCTTCTGGGGCGGTCCTGGCTCGAACATCAGTGGAAAGGTATCGCCGGCGAGTTTCTTACATAACTCAATTGCATATTCATCCGTGTCATTCGATAGCGATTCCATGGATATTCTGATAAGTGTTATCGAGGTTGGAACAAAACGTGTCTCATCCTTTACAAAATAGTAGAACACCACATTTCTATACACTGCATGCAGGTGCAATCCAGTAGGAACTGGCACCAAGGTTGACAAGATTGCTGTCCATCGAAATAAGTAAACCAGCAACTAATTAACTACTGAAGAACTTCAACTACCTTCATCGCCACAACCATTGCAAAACTGATGATCATAGGTATAATCACTATTCCAAGACTGCTGTCAAGCGTCTTTATTGCATCCATCAGGCTCGCTCTTTGACTCACTTCTTCTGATGCGGATGAAAAGAGTTCTTTCGCTATCAAAGCAATGATAAGTGCACACGTTCCACCGACACCAAGTATAGCGATATGCCCCGCGGTAGTGGTGGTAAGTACAACCACTGTGGTCGTGGTAACAGTAACAATACTCATTTAAAAACCATCTCCACATTTTCTGTTTTCAGTATACTATAATTCGAATTCATATATTCTCCACATTTTCTGTTTTCAGTATACTATAATTCGAATTCATATATTCTCCACATTTTCTGTTTTCGGTATACTATAATTCGAATTCATATATTCTCCACATTTTCTGTTTTCAGTGTATTATCCTCACACTTCAGTGTATTATCCTCACACTATTTATAGCTTTTGACCTTGTTTTTGGATGTGTCAGCATTTTATTTATCCCGGGGAAACTCAACCATTAATAGATTACCCAGAAGGTTACGATATTCCCAAGAGGAAACATAAACCTTTTGAAACGTAAGAAGCTGCTGGACACTCTGGAGGCTGAATCCTGCAACTACAAGATCAGATAGAATGCAAACATTTGTCACACATTGCCTGCTGCAATATTACTGGTCGATTTCTTTTAGATCTTCAAAAGGCTCAAATCCTTCTTCAGTAAGTATATCTACCCGGTGTTTGGCATTCTCTAATAGTTCTCTGCATCGTCTTGAGAATCTGATGCCGCACTCAAACAAACTGAGGCTGTCTTCGAGTGGAAGGTTTCCATCTTCAAGCTGTTTGACTATCTCTTCAAGTTTTGTTAGTGATTCTTCAAAGCTTAAGTTCCAAACATCAATCTCGTTTTCTTTGCTCTCTCTTATATCTTCATTCATTTATCATACAACCTCTCTCTTATTCTTTGCATTGACTGTACTTTCAATCATACCATCTTTTACCATGATTTCAATCTCATCCCCCTTTTTAATCTGTGTTATGCTGCTCACAATGGTTTTGCCTTTCAGTGTTATGCTGTACCCGCGCTTAATGGTGTGGAGCGGACTTACTGCACCCAGATAGGTATACACTGAATCAAAGTGACTATTTGTTATATCAATTTTATGATGCATCAATCGCTGCAGGTGCTTGTTCATTTCTTTCATTCTCTGCTGTTTGATGTTTACAAGTTCATCTAATCGTTTAATGGACACAATGGATTCGTATTGAGCAATCCTCTGAGAGATACCGCTTATTTTTTCTTTTATCGTGTGGTCAAGAATCACATCATATTGACTCAATTGTTGTCGTATATCGCTCGTGTCTGGTACGGTTAGTTCTGCAGCAGCAGATGGGGTAGGTGCTCTAAGGTCTGCTGTAAAGTCTGCAATAGTGTAATCAGTTTCATGCCCAATGGCTGATACTATGGGAATCTTGGAATGGTATATTGCTCTTGCTACTTCTTCCTCGTTAAATGGCCAAAGATCCTCGATTGAGCCGCCACCGCGTGCAAGAATGATCACGTCCACATTCATACTGTCAAGCAGTTGAATAGATTTTACAATACTCTCTCTTGCTTCTGCTCCCTGTACCAGCGTTGGTGCAAGAATAATGTGCACTGGATAACGGCGCCTGGTAATGTTTATAATGTCATGGATAACAGCGCCTGTAGGAGAGGATGCCACTGCAATCGTTAATGGGTATTTTGGCAGTGGTTTTTTGTGTACTTCGCTAAAGAGCCCTTCTGCTTCAAGTTTGATTTTAAGCTGTTCAAACGCTTTATAAAGCTCTCCAATGCCATCAGGTCGAATTGTCATCACCTGGATCTGGTACTGGCTCCGTTGTTCATAGATTTCGACGCTTCCAAAAACTATTACTTTCATACCAGGTGATGGTTTGAATTTAAGCCGTTTTGCATACCATTTGAACATCACGCATTGAATATGGCTTTTCGCATCTTTCAGGGTAAAATAGCTGTGGCCTGATCGATGGTTTGTCAGGTTTGAGATCTCGCCTTTTACCCACACATCCTGCATATCACTATCCTGTTGGAACTTTTGTTTGATGCTAAAAGTGAGATCTGAAACTGCAAGTATCCATTGATCTTTTATGAAAGGAAGCAAATTTGACATAGGTTATTATCTCAACTTAAATTAATTTTAACTGCAATATCACGTTTGCATAATGCATCTGCATTTATACCTGGTAAAACAGCAACATCGTCCTTCGCCAGGGTATAATCATGCATATCAATCCCTCGAAACTGCGGAATATCCTGCAAAACTCTAACAACAATGTATTCATCGGTTATATTCCTTTTACTATTGTCAGACGTTTCAGTTTTAATGTTTTGTTCCTGCGCGGCGTCTTCGGTTACTGGCTCTAGGTCAGTTTCCTTGTGTTCTGTAATATTAAATATCAGTTGCTGGTGCAATGTTATTGTTTTTCTCAGTTCGTTGTATGTTTTTCGTTCTTCAACAGTTAATGTTGTTGTGTCAAATGTGGCATCGTCTTCGCCTTTAAGTGCTGATTTTTTCAGTAGTTTCCACATTCTAAGCTCAAAGAGTTTCTCTATTTGATCTCTGGCGTTTTTTAGTCCACGCTGAATAATATTATATTTTGAACTACCGGGTTCATAGTTTTTCAGTTCTTCATACAGACTTTGTAGAAATGTGCGAGACTGCTGGTAGAAATCATCATCCAGCGCAGAGAGTTTTGAATTTTCTTTTTCCATCCGAACAGCATCGTCAATCGTTCTTCTATTCACCATACTCACAGGCTCCTCGACACATTGCATATATTGCAGCACACTCCGGAAGAACAGATGTTCCAAGCTCTACTGTGTACGTATTGTTGTGCATCTGGATTTCAAATGGTTTTATGCCAGTAACACTGGTCATGTCACTCCCAAACGTAACCGCATCAACTAATGGATTAAATGATTCAAGAGCATCTATCGCAACAGGGGTTACTGTAAACCCGCTGCCGCCATGAAGACTTAAAGGAAGACGGATTAATCGTTTAATATCGGTTGTTACAGGCTCGTCAGTCTCACCACGCAGCGAAGCAATGCCCTCAAGGTTTGTGATGTTCTCAGCAACCTGTTTTACATTAAGCGCACTGTGCTGTTCAAAGCCAAAGCCACCATGACGAAAATATGTCTCAAGTTCATCACGCGTGTTAAATCCATACAGTGTATCCATCAGTTTACTACTTCTCGTTTTACCAACACCAGTGAACCGTTGCAAGCTTAAGAGTGCTTCATTTTTATCTACTGAAAACCTGAGTTTGTAGAAATAATCAATCACCTTTTCTGAGACACGCACTTTCCATGTTGAATCATTTTCAAAAACATTTTTATAATCAAACCCTGTGCATGTAAGGTAATCTACAATCTCGCGTCTTGCACCACTTTCAAGTTTGAGCACCGATTGATCTCGTACATGAATATGGTAACCTCTACCCCCGGAAAATACCACCTCGATATGCTCACTCCTAAATCCAAAGTCTTCTGTCAAAAAATCTAAAAGTTTTATTGTTTCTTCTTTGACGTTTTCAAGCATTTCTGCATAATCCGCACCCTGTTTTCTGAGATGGTCTGCATCAAGATCAAAAATTAAATCAGCACCCTGCCATCTCTTTTCCTTCATGTTTCGTGCAGCAGGGTATGTGTAATATGCAGTGGAATAGTACGCATGAGACGGAACCATTCCACTTAGATAGTCACTTAGTTCTCCTCTTGAGCCGAAAGCTTTGTGGCGGCGCATACGTACTTCAGGGAGTTCATCAAACATGATAAAGCCCCACTCACGTACATCAAAGCCTGGTGGAAGATATATCTCGTGAGTCTTATAATAATGTTGGAATCTGCTTCTTACGAATTGTTTGGTTCGAAAGTTCATTAGCAGCAATACATTAATGTACCAGTACAAAGTTGTAACGATTGAAATATGTATATTTTATCATAAATGACTTCAATCTTTCACACAGCACCACTGAAACACAGTGCCGAGGTGGCAGAGCGGACTAATCCAATAAAAATAGGAGTCTAAACGCGGCAGGCTCGAGACTTGCTGTCCCTTGCGGGATGCTTGGGTTCAAATCCCAACCTCGGCGCCAATGATTGGTGATTTATTGTTTGAGGTCTTGACGGCTTCACCCGGAAAGTTGGGGTAGATTGGAAATAGTGATACACGGCATAATCTATATATTATGCAGCAGCACAGAAGGTTCTTAAATGAAAGATGCAATAAAAAAATTTAGAAAAAGTGATAACTATTGGATCAGGCTTGCCAACGATCTAATTTTTGTGGTGTTTATTCTTATAGTGTTTACATCTGCATCCAAGGTCGTATTTGGAACATATCATCCGATGGTAGCAGTGGAATCCGGCAGCATGGAGCCTAATATGGAAGTTGGAGATATTATTTTTATAAAAACTCTGAATCGTGGGGAAATTATCACATACACGGATGGGATGGAGCAGGGTTACAATTCTTTTAACAACTACGGAAATGTCATTCTATATAAAAAAAACGGGCGTGCTGATATAACGCCTATTATTCACCGGGCCATGTACTATGTTAAAAAGGGTGAACCCATGTGGGAGAATGGGCCTCCTGCACTCCATGACGGCTATATTACAAAAGGGGATAACAAGATAACCAATCAATACTATGATCAGGAAGGAAATATCTGTTATCATACACCTGTAAAAAAGGACTGGGTTGTAGGAATTGCAGTCTGTCGCATTCCTTATATTGGGTATCTACCACTTCTTGCTCATTCAGTGCTACCCCTACCAAATTTATGAAAAACTGCACAACTTCGTTTTGCAGAATTATCGACAACCTCTGATTCTCGATTACGCAGCAATAGAGTGCAGCAAGTCATGTATCGAATTTCAATAGCAAGAGAATGAAGTGTGTTTATACTTCCCTATACGTTTTTTAAAAAATTAACTATTTAATAAAGTTTCGTCTGTGCTACCACAGGTGCTTTAAAGTTGATTAATGGTTGCAGCCTGTAATCCTTGAAGAGTGTTTTCATAGTACTTTCAAGAGGGGTGCTCAAAGAAATTTCCTTGGTACGACCGTATCTGCCTTTGCTTATAACCATCGCGTTGATAATGCCAAGCATATCCAGTTCTGAAATCAGATCGGTGATACGACGGTGAGTCAGGACATCCATTTGGATCTGTAAGCACATCTGGCAATATGTATGGTACACCTGACCAGTAATGAAACGATTCCCCCCACCCTCAACCAATTTCAATACTGAAAGTAGCACAAGCTTTGATTGGGTTGGAAGAGTGCACACCACTTCAGCAACTCTATCAAGTTCTATTTTTTCATGGGCTGCCCTCACGTGCTCTTCCCGTACCGTGGATGATTTTTCACGTTCTGCCAGTTCAGCAGATACTCGAAGTAAATCAAGAGCACGGCGTGCATCACCATTCTCCTGTGCAGCAAAAGCAGCACACAGTGGTATGACATTTTCTTCGAGAACTCCTGTCTTAAATGCCATGACAGCACGCTGACTCAAGATATCTTTTATCTGTTCAGCATTGTAAGGGGGGAAAATTATTTCCTCTTCTCCAAGCGAGCTTTTAACTCTTGGATCTAAAAACTCGGTGAAGTTTAAATCATTGGAGATTCCAATAATAGCCATGCGAGCTTTATGCAGATCCCCGTTTATCCGGGAAAGATTATATAATACGTCATCTCCCTTTTTAACGAGCTTATCAATCTCATCCAAAACGACAATAACGATTGCTTTTTCACTATCAAGAGCTTCTTTAAACTCAGCATACACTTGATCTGTTGGCCAACCAGTCATAGGGATGTCCTTGTCAAAGTGCCTTGCAAGATGCGCTAGCAGCCTGTACTGTGTGTCAACGATTTCACAGTTTATATAAATAACATAGCAAGGAACTCCATGAATTTCACCGCTTTTCTCAAGCTCCATTCCTACATACTTTGTAACAGCTGTTTTCCCGGTTCCAGTCTTACCATAGATCAAAACATTTGACGGAGTATCTTTTCGAAGAGCAGCAACCAGGATAGCAGCAAGGCTTTCCACCTGTACATCACGGTGAGGTAGGTGTTCAGGAGTATATGTGTGACGCAACACTTCCCTGTTTTCAAAGATTTGAACATTGGAGAGGAATTTTTCGAATAGACTACTTACTACAACCATTTAAACAACCTCAAGAACATACCAAAAACACCAATCACCCTGTTGTTTACAGAACTGAAATAGAAATAATGCTTATTAACGATGTTGCTCAGGACCCCTTGATTTCCATTAGAGATGTTTGTATAAATAAAAAAATGGTACATGTTTAGCTCGAACCACAAGATTACGTTGTGGGTTTTAGATTTATCTGACTCGAACTAACCACAAGATTACACAGATTTCCACAAGAAAACAGCAATATGAATCAGGTTCCTGGGAACGCCCAGTGAATAGTTTAGCTAATTTGTGAACGTGCTAAATAACCATAGCGTCGAAGAGTGACTTGGATTTTTTTCGCCATTAGTAGGCTGCTTCCGCAGTCGCCTCTGTACCCAAAATAGATTGAAGAGCATAAACGAATAACACAACTCAAAGCGGAAATAGAAAAGCCACTCTTGAAAATAGATGTGATAAAAGAGCAACTTGCCGACATATGCCAGCAGGAAAAAACGTTTCGCGAAAAATCGAAGATTGTGGATCATGAAAAATTTGAATTGTAGCCACTATTCGAATCGATTTTCCATCCCTGATGCGTTGCTTTTATTGCCAATGATGAGAAAAGAATGGAATCAGAGATGAATCCAAAAGAGCCAGAGTTGATGGATAAACTTAGGCAAAGGTCTTTGAATATTGAACACAATGGATATCAGCGATCCTTATTGTCACTCTATAAAATTTGGCATGTAGATGTTTTGTCTCAATCGAGTTGGCAGCAGAATCCGGATACCCGAAAGTCATGTATTAGGTTTGTTTAATTTACAGTGATATATATGGTAGATGCTCATAAAAAATACGAATTTAAAAAACAACTCGAAGAACTAAGGGAGAAACACGGCAGAGGTACAGAACTGATTTCTCTTTACATACCATACGACAAACAGATTTCAGATGTAACATCACAGCTCAGAGATGAATATGGACAGGCAAGTAATATTAAATCACGCCTCACACGCGGAAACGTGCAAAGTGCTATTGATTCTCTACTCTCGAGACTTAAATATATACAAAGAGCACCAGAAAACGGCTTTGTCATATTTACAGGGGCTATAGATATCGGGGCAAACAAAACAGATATGCAAACAACAATCATTGAACCGCCAGAACCACTTATTTCCTATAAATATCACTGCGATTCAGAGTTCTACCTGCAGACGCTTGAAGAAATGCTGGAAGATAAGAGGATCTATGGATTACTTGTACTTGACAGGCGAGAGGCAAATATAGGGCTTTTGCATGGTAAACGCATCGAAGCATCTGCAAGCCTCACATCAAATGTTCCTGGCAAACAACGAAAAGGCGGGCAGAGCGCACACCGTTTTCAACAACTGCGGCTGATAGCTATCAACGAGTTTTACACCCGCATTGGGGATAAGGCAAATAGTGTATTCCTGGCAGTAGATCACCATGATCTTGAAGGTATTATCATAGGGGGACCATCTCCCACAAAAGAGGAGTTCGAACATGGAGAATATCTTCACCATGAATTGCAGCAAAAAATTCTTGGACTTGTCGACACATCGTACACAGACGAGTCCGGGCTCTATGAACTGCTTGAAAATGCACAGGACATCCTCGAGGGACTCGATATTATAAAAGAAAAACAATACATGCAAAACTTCATGAAAGAATTGGTAAAAGATAAAGGATCTGCGACATACGGGGAAGAACAGGTACGAAAGAACCTTGAAATGGGGGCAGTCCAGACACTGCTTCTATCAGAGGATCTAAAAAAAGTAAGAATTACCATGGTCTGTGATGTATGCAAACACGAGGAGAAAAAAACATACGCCAGAAAACCAGGGAAACTTGACATAGAATCGCCTCCATGCAGCAAATGCAAAAGTGCAACAAAAATAACACAGGCTGTTGATATGGTGGAAGAACTCTCTGTAATTGCCGACCAGATGGGTACAGAAGTAGTGTTTATATCAGCAGACTTTGAAGAGGGAGAGCAACTACTAAATGCCTTTGGTGGAATTGCTGCAATACTTCGATACCACACAGGCATATAAATATGGTAACAGAACTTTATGGCAAAATCACGATTAAACCGGAAATACGGCTACTTGGAATAGACGACTCAAAACTTGTAAAAAAGGATGTACTTATCATCGGAACTGTTTTTAGAGGCAGCCACTGGATGGATGGCGTGATGCGCACAACAATCACAAAAGACGGCATGGACGGCACAGAAAAACTGATCGATATGATTATAAATAGCCGTCATTATAAACAGGTCCGGGCTATAATTCTTGATGGCATCACGTATGCGGGATTCAACATCCTGAACATAAAAAAACTGTACACTGGAACAAATATACCGGTTATTGTGATAATGAGAAAAAAACCTGATTTTAAAAAAATAAAAAAAGCTTTATCTAATTTAGCTTACCCGGAGGAACGCTGGAAGTTGCTCAAGAGTGCAGGTGAAATTATTGACGTATTCACCAGAGATCCAGAGAAGCCAATATATATCCAGTGTGCAGGATTGCAGAAGAAAGATGCGATAAAAATCGTAAAGATGTCTTCTACCCGCAGTAACATCCCTGAACCACTAAGAGCAGCACATTTAATTGCTACTGGAGTTATCTGCGGCGAATCAAAAAAAAGAGCTTAGGCATGAGGTCTCGTGGTCAGGATTCATTATTGAATACCAGCAGCAAGAGAACATGGTTGCGTTTATACCTTACTATACGTCAAGAAACTGCACAACTTCGTTGTGTAGAAAATAACTATCAACTGCATAATTCTTGATTACGAAGTAATCAAGGCAAGAGAACATGGTTGCATTTATATTTCCCTATACGTCAAGGAAATTCAGCACATCAACAAAAAAATTAATTTTGTTCAGGTGTGTGTATTTCAAGCTAAATCTAAATTACATCTACTATCCCAACCATAGATAATGGAGACTCTGACATAATGCCAGTTGAATGCATTGACCTAGTTTTGTCAGTAGAGCCAAGCACCATAGGTGATGTGATACCGGTCATTATTGCCAGTACCTGTATTCTGTCCTCGTAATCCGGTGAGACTCTTGCACCCCATATAACATTAGCTCGTGAATCAAGTTCATAAGTAAGAGCATCTGCAATCTGTTCTGCTTCCTGGAGAGACATGTCAGGACCGCCAGTCATGTGAAGCAGGCAGCCTGTTGCACCAGAGTAGTTTATATCGAGCAGTGGATGGTTGAGTGCCTGCCGCAAGACTTCATTGGTTTTATCCTGTCCTTTTGCTTCTCCTACAAGCATGACTGCTACACCACCATCTTTCATTATGGCGTGCACATCTGCGTAATCGATGTTGATTAGTGATGGTTGGGTGATGGTTTCTGATATGCTTTTTACTGTTACAGCAATCAGTTGATCCATCACTGAAAATGCTTGATCTATCGGCAGGTTTGGCACATAGTTAAGCAATCGTTCATTTTCCAGTACTATTACAGTATCTGCTATTTTTCGCAATTCTTCAAGCCCTTCTTCTGCTTTGATCCTTCGTTCACGCTCTACATTAAATGGGCTGGTCACCATTCCTATTACTATTGCGCCCCGTTCTTTGGCTATCTGTGCTACTACAGGTGCTGAGCCTGTACCTGTGCCGCCACCCATGCCTGCTGTTATAAACACAAGGTTTGCACCGGTCAGCATTTGTTCAAGTTCATGTTTTGCCGCTTCTGCAGCTTTGCGTCCCATTTCTGGGTATCCTCCGGCTCCAAGTCCTTTTGTTAGCTTTTTTCCAATTAGTACCCGCTTGTTAGCTTTTATATTTGCAAGATGTACCCGGTCGGTATTTATAGCGATGGTTTGAGCATCTGCGATGCCAATGGTATGTAGTCTGTTAATTGTGTTGCCTCCGCCGCCGCCACAGCCCACAACGATTATCTGCGGTATTATTGGCTGTTTGGCAAGATCGTCATCTGCAAGCGTTCGCACAATTTTCTCTTTTTTATCATATTTCTGTGATTCAGTTATAAATGATTTCATTCCTATTCACCTTTTTTTGTTTGTTTTAGGTAGGTCATAGCACTCTCTGGAGATGTTTTTTGCATTTCTCCAACGAGGTTTAACCTACCTTTTATTTTTTCAGTGCGTTGATCTATCATATCTCTTATAGCCGTCCTGATTGCTTCACTTACAGACGAAAATTCACCATTTCCAACTAACCAGTCGATCATTGTTGATTGTTGCTCTGGGAGTCTAATTGTTACTCTTTGCATTTGTTTTACTCACATGTCCACTGTATGGGTATACAACAGCGACAAAGGTACCACAACAGCATACCAGTGTCTGCCGTAAATATGCCATACGTCTGACGGCTATAAAAAACTTTCGACATTTGCAGTATCTCCGAAAAACTTTTAAATTTTCTTTCAATTCTTCTTTAATCTGAAATTAGTCATTTCTATTCGATTGAACCCCAAGCAGATTTTATCATAATCTCTATATACAAGGGATATTCATGAGATATCTATGAAGAAAGTAGAAATACAACTGCAAAATCATATAGACATATTGTTTGGAGATACTGTTAGGATAGCTTTATTAAGTAGTGATGAGTTAATACGGGTGAAGTAAGTTAACATCAGACAAACCTGGAAGAATACTGAACGGTCAAGTGTTTTTGCATCCTTCGAAGTCTTTTTGATTATCGATCATACATGTGAATACGACTGATGTTAAAATACTGATAAAAAATTAAAAAGGAACTGAAATATGGAAGATAAGACATTAAATTGCCAGGATTGTGGTGAAGAGTTCATTTTCACAGCAGGAGAGCAAGAATTTTTTGAAGAAAAAGGATTTGACGAACCTAAACGCTGCAAAGAGTGCAGAGACAAGAAAAAAGCTGAAAAAAGGGGCAGAGGTAGCTTCAGACGATATTGATATAATCATTAAGACGTAATTGCTGGAACATAAAATTTTATGTTCTAAATATTTTTATAACATTTATTTTTTATTTTAATGAACAACTTTCAAATGATTTGACTGCATTTTTGGTTGTTCAATTTATCATTTTTTATATCCCCTTATTTTTCCAGTGTATCCCTGGTAAGAGAAACTAAAATCCATATTTGCCTTTTAGAGGTACAAAGGAAACGCCCCCTTTTTTTACCATTGTTACTTCAATATTTTTTGTTACAAGGAATAGTTCTTGCGGGAATGAACCTACTGGTATTACCATTTTTCCGCCCTCCTTAAGCTGGTCGATAAGCGTCTGTGGCACTTTTGGTGCTGCTGCAGCAACACTGATTCGATCATAGGGCGCATATTCCGGAAGACCAAGAGAGCCGTCTTCGATTATTACAGTAACATTAGCATATCCTGTTTTTTTGAGATTATCTCTTGCGAAATATGCGAGTTGTTCGATGCGCTCTACTGTGTACACGTGCCCTGTTTTTCCAACCAGTTCTGCAATTACTGCTACATGGTATCCTGAGCCTGTTCCGATCTCAAGAACACTCATACCTTCCTCAAGGTCTAAAAGATTGCACATGATTGCAACCATGTGCGGTGCTGATATGGTCTGCCCGGATCCAATACTTAAAGGAGTGTCTTGGTATGCATATTCCTTTTGTGAATCTAACACAAATATGTGCCTCGGCACTCTATTCATTGCATCAAGCACACGGCGATCTATGCCGTGATACTTAAGTCCATCCACAAGTCGTGTTCTTTTTCTGCTAAATTCCATTACGTCTCCAGTTAATCTTGCTGCATATCTTTCCTCTTCCCGGCTTCAGCAAAGATGCGCTGTATGTCTTTTGCAAGTACTCTCTTGCCTTCTCTAAACACAAAACCCCTGTCTCGGAGTTTTATTTTTTTTATTATGTATGCCCCGTTCTTGTAATGTTCTGTTGAACCGATGATAAATTCTTTATCTCCTTGTACTTTATATTTGATGGATTTTGTTTTCTGTCCAAGATTGATTGCCACCTTTAAGGTAATCTCTTCTATATCTCGAGTCCAGACCGTCTTGATGTTTTTTACAGTAGCACGTGACAGTCTGCGAGCTTCGGATTCAATGGAGGTTACATGAACGATGGTCGCACCCCCGTTTCCTGTTTTTATGATAAATTCATCCCCTATTTTTAGCTCTTCATCTGCTGGTTTTAAAATGGTGTAATGTGTTGTTTTATCAACGCCGCTTACAACCACTTTAATTGCATGCATTTTTTCTTTTTTGACAGTCATGGGGTGAATGCTACCGCACTCTGTACATTGTACCACCTGGTTTGGTGCTCCTTTGAGTATTGTGTGAATAGTAACGTACTTACAGTTTGTACAGTAAGTATCGATTAGTTCTGGCATGATAACTTCATCTTATGCTCTGCAAAGGTGAAATAAGTATCTGATTAATCCGACTGTATGTAACCTTTTTTCCAGGGTATATACACGCGATATGCAGCAACAAGTGCACCAAGAAGCATTGGTGCAAGGAAGAATCCTGAAATACCCCCAACAAAACCACCACCGATAAAAGTGAGAATGATTAACAGTGGATGAATGCCAGATTTCTTACCAATAATGTAGGGGCGAATAATAAGTTCAGGGGGACCATAGATAATGATGGATGCAACAATAAAAAACATTACTGCCTCGACAGGTCCCACGAGAAGGTACTTATAAATCGCAAGTGGCAGAAGTATCATCCATCCAGCAAACAATGGTATGAGGGCTGCAAGAAAGATCAAAGCTGACAGTGCAAGTACACTTGAAAAACCAAAGAACAAAAATATAAACAACGATACAACAGCAACAATGATTGCAGTATATACATTACCAATATAAATGGCAGTAAGAATCCCATCAAGTTCGGCAAGGAATTTTTTTGTGATATCCAGCCTGTTTGATGGTATCAGATCAAGAAAACGATTTATACCCTCCCCACCATCTCTTAAAAGATAAAAACACACTATGACAGAAATCACAACATTAACAGTGATCAAACCAATAAACTTGGCATAGTCAAACAAAGGAAGTTGTGCCAGGGCAGGAATAAGAGTATTTGAAAGATTTATAAGAACAGAATGAATCTGAGTATATATCACTTCAGGAATGTCCAGCCTTGAATAGAGTGTATTGAGTTCGGTTATCAACACATCCTTATTACGCACTGCCCATACGATTTCATTACTAATTTCAATGAGACCAAGACCAAGAATTAAAAAAATAGGCACTGTAATTGCTGAAGTAGCAATGATTGCAGAACCAGTTTTGAAACGATGATTAAAGACAGTCTTTATTGGACGGGCAACATAAGCAAATACAATCCCAAGCACGATACCATCAAGAAGTGGGGAGAGCACAAAAAAAAACAGCAAAAACAGCAAAAAAACAGCAGTAACTGTTACAATCTCAGTTTTGTACCTGATGATTATTGAAAGTCCGTCTTCTGATGTCACATTATCACTCCTTGATTGCTTTGCAATCAAGAATTAAAGGTTAATAGTTGTCTCTGCACAACTTCGTTGTGCAGTGCTCTTATGATTACTCATGCTGCCATCTGTAGAATCATAAGAGCGTCAAGCGAAGTGACCTGCCCGTCGCCGCTCACATCCCAGCGGGAACCGTACGGGCGACTGCCGACTGCGATCTGGAGCGCAATTGCGGCGTCTGCGGTGGTGAACACATGCGGTTCCGGGGTCGGGGTGCACGGAGCAGGCTGCCCGAGTCTCGGCAGGTATGTCACATTGCCCCTGCTTGGATCGTCCTGCCAGTCGTAAATGCTCGCATCTATCTGAGTGTCGTTCAGTCCCGGACCCCAGTAGTTGTTCTTCGCATCCACCTCGTTTACTTGATTATTGTAGAACTGGTAGTGGTAACTCCCATCGCCTTGCAACTCACCGTTCATAATAATATTGTTATTCTCGATCGTGTTGCCTGTGCTTCCATCGTATAGTCGGAAACCATTCACACTGTTGTTCTGCACCCAGTTGCAGGAAACGTTGTTGTTGCTCGAAGAATGCAACAGGTAGATGCCGTACAGATCGTTCGAGTTCGCGGTGTTGTTCGTGAGCGTGTTGCTGCTCGAAGAACTCAGGCGGATGCCGTGGCGGCTATTCGAGTTCGCGGTGTTGTCTGTGAGCGTGTTGCTGCTCGAATAATGCAGGTAGATGCCGTGGCGGCTATTCGAGTTCGCGGTGTTCTCTGTGAGCGTGTTGTAGTTGCACGAAGACTCCATGAGGATGCCGTAGTAGTTGTTCGAGTTCGCGGTGTTCTCTGTGAACGTGTTGTTGCTCGATTTATACAGGTGGATGCCGTAGTCGTTGTTCGAGGCGGTGTTGTCTGTGAGTGTGTTGTTGCTCGAAGATTCCAGGAAGATGCCGCGGTCGTTGTTCGAGGCGTTGTTACCGGAGATGTTGCAGTGCTCCCTGCCGTTAAGATATATTCCAGCCTTCCAGTTTCCAGTCGCATTTTCCACCGTGAACCCGGTGATATTCACGTAATTTTGCTGCACATCAAAGACGTGGTCATCTGAATTCGATGCGTTCACGATGCAGCTTGCTGAGCCGTTCTCTGACTGAATCGTCAAATAAGCTACAGTCACATCAATATTCTCTTTCGTTCCGGTGTATGCGTCGCGGACAATTATCGTATCGCCTTCGGTAGCATTATTCACAGCCTGCTGGATTGTCTGATTCCCGCCTTCAGGCACATAAATCGTATCAGCGGATGCACATCCAATGCTTATAACTGCCAGTACTGCGAAAAGAAGTGCAAACACCGGTATCTTCCAAGATATGTTTCTTTTGCTTTTCATTTCTTTCTTCTCCATTTTTTAGTTACTTTCACTATTTCTATTTATAAAATTTTCGATACTCGATTGCTGGCGCACTCGAGAATTATTTCCGCATACGAAGTATGCGGTCTTGCACAACGAGGTTGTGCAGTCGAAAGTTAAAGTTGTCTCTGCAAAGCGCAAGCTTTGCAGTGCTGGCTATTTTCGCAGTATTTTGATTTTACTATTCCAGTCAAGGTTAAGTTCGATTTCTTCGTTTAGCCCTGTCTTTGCCATCGCACTGGTGATCGTTACTTCACTTCCAATATCGATTTCATCGATTATGTTAGCCTGATCTCCCCAGAGTGTTGCTTTTACACGTCCTGTATCGTCTGAAACGTGGATGTTTGCAACCTGCCCTGTTTTGCCGTCCCTGCGTGTGAATTCTCTGATTTCACCAATACCACTCACAAAGCCCTGTATGCTGTAGGTGTTGTCTAACTCAATGTCACTGATGGGTGTTATTTTCTCGTTATAGTCCACATGATCATCGGTCTTGTTTATCAGGCTATCACGGCTTAACTGCAGTTCTATGTTGTTGGTGTAATTATTCTTTTTTGAGTATGCATTTGTTATTTCAATAACCTCGTCTTCCACAAGCATTGTCTCTGCAGATTCGTCCCAGAGTGTGAGGTTTATTTTACCGGTTTGATCACCCAGTGTTACAGTTCTCACCTTTCCTTCGCTTCCATCCCTGCGTTTGAAGAACCTGAGATTGCCTGCATCAATTATTTTTGCTGTGAGATTGACGCTTGCCGTTCCTTCACCAATGTCTGCCACCTGACACTTGTTTACATGTGCACTGATGTCCTGGTTAAGCAGGTCTATTCTGCCACCACGCCCAACATGTATCTCAAGTCCATTCTGTCCATTTCGCACACTGCCGAATATGTTCAGGTTGCTATCCTTCTGTATTTCTTTGGTTTTTACTAAGTCTGCTGCATCGTCCCACAATACCGTCCTGATGCTGCCAGTTTCATCCCCTACAATAAGATTTGATACATGCCCTGCATTTCCCTTGTCACGTGAGAATTCTCTAACCTCTGATACAGATAATACCTTTGCTTTTATACTAACTTTTCCAGAATCAACTGTTATCTCTGAAATTTTTTTTATCGAGTCGACACCGAGCTCCTGTAATACCATGCTGCATAAAGTATCATCATCGCACAGACCTGCCATGACCTCTCTTTTCTCCTCGACACGCTTCAAAAAGTCATCAAAGCTTAACTGGTCTTGCACCTTTTTAAAATAATCTTCAATTACACTCATTAAACAAAACAAAACGGATGGCAAGGTAATAACCTTTATGGTGGTCGAGTAGTTACTAAAAATCGATGATAAGCTAAAATTTCTGTATGAGAACGGAAGGCAGTAGCAGGTAAGCAGATGCTTAATAAAACCAGAACCTGAAAAACAAAACATTCCGGACTCATGCAAACTCAGTAGTGAATGCGAAAGAATTCATGGGTATTAGAAACCGGAACTTTTAAATCTAATTTGATAGCCCCACATAGAAAAACTTAATAAAGGTGGTTTGGTTTATGATAAATATTTTGAAGGTGCTATTTTCATGACAGAAAAATTATTTCGAAAAAACCCCTATCTAACCGATGTCCATGCTAAAGTCATGGACATAAAAAATAATTCAGTTATGCTGGATAAAACTATCTTATATCCGGCTTCCGGTGGTCAGGAAGGAGATTTGGGTTTAATTTCAGACCTAAAAGTAATTGATTCATCTGTAGTTGGTCTAAGCAATATTTATCATGAACTTGAATCGCCACCGTCATTTGGGGTTGGGGATATGGTAAATGTAAATCTATACTGGGAAAGAAGATATTCTATTATGAAACTACACAGTGCGGTTCATATTGCCTATTTACTTTTGAAGGAGATTGGAAAAACAGGTGGTCAGGCTGGAGCTAATGTTTCATCCCACAAAGGAAGAATAGACGTTTTTAGTAAAGAATCGATCCAACCCTATTTAGAACAAATAAATGAAGAAATTAATAATATTATTAGCAATGATTTGGTAATTATAGTCGAACCAGATAAAACAGATGCAGAAATATGGTGGTGGAAACTGGAGTCTTACAAACCTACCTGGTGTTTAAAATGCGGCGGAACACATCCGAAAAAAACCAGCGAAATTGGGGAAGTATCTGTGAAAAGAAAGAATGTTGGTAAAGGAAAGGAACGGTTGGAATTGAAATTGACCAAAAAAATTTAAAAACTCTGGACAAGAATGAGTTGAAAAAGCAAGAGTGAGATGATGAAGACTTATTTTATAGGAAAATTGGAAAAAAATAAAATATCAGGAGTGCCCCAACACGTCATTGACACACTTGGGTTGGGGGACAAAGCCCAGTTATATTTTGATTATTATAAATATAGGGAAGAAACTGCTGAAGCAGACATACATGAGATAATTATTTCACCATTTGACATTGCAACCAGGCAGCGACTTTATTATTTAAATGTCAAGTTAGGTAACATTCCAAAAGCTATGGCAAAAGCAGTTCGTGTATTAAGTAGAAATAATTTTGATATAAAATCAGGCAGAGCTACAGACTCATTAGCCGGAACAACCGGAGAGATGGAAGTTATCGTGGACACCACCTCATTCTGGCAATGGTATGCAAAATTATCTGAGTTAGAAAAATCAAATCTTCCGTATTGCAAAAACCTTAAGGAGGGAGAACTGCCTGTTTCATACTTTGATCAATTGTATAAAGTTGCGTATAATGAGAACAAGGATGACTTCAGAAAATATGTTAAACCACAACCCAGTTTAGATATTAATACTGAGCGATCTGGAGACAAAGTCGAAAAAGATCAAGAATTTTTCCCTGAATTTTACGAGGAAAAAGATCAAGAAGAATTTATAGGATTGTTCTCTACTGCTAAAAGATTATTGACCTCAGAAGAGCACTTCAAACGTTTTGCAAACTGGCGAGTGAGTGGAGGAGAAGCAACTCTACAAAAAAGAGATGCTGGTGATTTTGATATTCAATTAGAAGTGATGGGTGGAGCAAATATATATTCAAAGATAAAAGAATGGTTTGGAATAACTGAAACAGAAGAAAATGAGGTTACTTTTTACTGCCCTATAACAGCAGATTCAGAGAAAGTGCAGCTTTCTATCTCATTTCTTGATCCAAAAGAAACATTGTATAAATTATACTTTATACTAAAAGATGAACCAGGGGTTTTGGATGGAATTGTTCATCACTTCGGAGAGAAAAACATTAATTTTCGTTTAGTTAAATCTAGTGTCTCGACAATTTAGTTCTTATACATAATGCTTGGACAATTTCTCGTTAGCATTCTCACTCGTAAACCCCCAGTTGATTTTCTTTTCATCGTCATTCCGTCTCCTGGTCCACGCTGTCACTTC